>CAYWWJ010000020.1:0-36737 GCA_964462055.1 uncultured Neisseria sp.
ATAACTGGTCTTTTTAAATGCAATTTAGTGGTCACTTTCGATATTATTACACAAAAAACATAAAATATATTCAAATATCATGATAAGCTAAGAAAGATGGCAATATCGTGGACGTGGCAAAATACTTAGTGCTGAGGTGCACCAAATGGTAGCTGATAGGTATAAAAAAGTTGAGATAGCTAAGAAGTTTGGGATTGGGTGCACTTCAATATATCGGGATTTGAGTGATTATGAGTGGTGTGATAGCTTTATTTTTAAAATGGTGATAAAATAAAAGTAAAACAAAGTGATAATCTACAAAATTATAATGAAATTGAGTATGAGATATTCTGTAATGCTCTTGAAAAACAATATAAACAATCTAAAGATGAGGGTATGTTTGATGTATTAAAAAGATCTTTAACAAGTTAGTAAACAAAAATAGAGAATGTAAATATATACTGCTATTACCTTTAGGGCAAATAGTTACAGAGTTTCATACACTTAATCGAAATGATAATTAAATAAATACTAGATGTTACTTTATGAGTAGCACCTATGAATTTATTTAACATTTAAGAAAGATCTATCATGATAACAACAATATTAATTATTATATTAATTACTTCAATATATATAATTGGGTCTAGTAATGCTTACGCTAGCTGTAATGATTCATTAATATATAGATTAGAAGGTGAACTTACTAAAGCAAAAGAACAAGGATTAACTGGATATGAAATTAACCATGAACTAACGAGCCGTAGAAATATGTCTAGAGTATATCAACAAAGAATTCTAGTAGCAGGAATTGTATGGTTAATAGCAATAATAATCCTGCCATTTTTATTACATCTTATATAAGGAGGACATAATGAAAAATGCATTAACAACAACAGCAAGCAATGAGCATATTTCTAAGGTGTTAGAGCTAGATAAAGCACATTCAAATTGTAATTTAGTTCAAGCAATTGACTACTTTAAAGAAAAAGACGGAGTTGTAGAAAAAAGTGCACCTATGGATTTTTTGACTGAATGTGAAAAGCATATAGTTAATGGTGAAAAATTTCGTTCATAACTTTATTGTATGCTTTTATCAAAAAAGTTTGCTGAATCCATTGAGAATAAATCAGTATTCTTACAGTATTCTTTTAAATATAGTTTTGGTAACCAATAGGCGCGGTTATTCCATGTTGTGAGTGTTTTATAGAATGTAAAATATATTATGGAAAATGCGCTACAAGAAGGGGTTTCATGCGTAAATCCCAGATTTTCCCGAAATTGTTTATAAAGCTTTGTAAACACAGCTATCTGTAGTAGCAGCCTCCTTATTTGGAAGCTTTAAACTACTTAAAGCATATTTTAATTTAAAATATCACTATTATCAGTGTTATAATGACATTGATGTACATTGGGGTTTCAGGCGCTACGATCTAAATAAATTTGTCAATGCACCCTTAACAGGTGTACAAATCGGTAGTCTTAAATAATTAGCTAGAATAACTGCTTTTTTAATAAAGTGACAATTTTACTATTCATTAGCTAATTATTTAACAATTTCAATTTACACAAAATTTAAGCCAGTCTCGGTGCAACAATTCCTTAGCGTATATTTACGTACCAATTTGCTTGCTACTCTTAAAATCTCACAAAGTCGAGTTTAAAAAAGGGAACTTTTTAAGAAGATCGGCTTGAGCTTTATTATCTAAATAATCATACCACTTAATTATGTTATATTTTATATTATCACAAGGAAAATTCGTTTTTATTTTGTTACTTTGAAAAAATTTTTGCATATCTTTATAATTTTGGGTTAAAGTTGTTATTAAAACATTATCTAGATTCACTTTGCCATCTTGACTACGGTATTCATTACGGTAACTTACATAGTAGCAATTATTTATTCTGCAATCATATTCAAAGTTACTTTTATTTGGTTGGTAATTATTGTGCTGATTATACTGAAGATTATGTATAATAAATTTATCTAACTCTGTTCCTATTTTTTTAGCCATAGTCTCACTAACATCGTTTGTCAAATATATAGTCACCTGGTTATTGTCTTTACAACGTGGATCTGGGAGTTTGAATTGGTCATTTTTTAAAATCTTTAATGCCATAAATTTATTTGGTAAATTGCATGCAAAAAAGCATGTTGTTAAATACGCAATATCTTGTATTATAGGGCACTTATCCTCTTCTTTGGTTACTGCCACAAGATTTAGATTTACTCTTAATTTAATATGGCTAGCTTGTTTTTGATGGTTCTCATTATTTTTGCGGTTGGTAACAAAGGTAAACACTTTAGTATTATATGTTGTAAACATTGAATTATTTAAGTCTAACCTTCCATTTGGTTTAAATAGAACATTAGCACCAACCCCATCATAAAACTCAATTTGTGGTGGAGTATCAAGTTCTCTTAATTTAGAATCTTCCAATTGTTTCAAAGTATTCTTAACTTTTTTTATTGAATCTGTATCACTGCCGTAGTCAAATAGATGATAACGATGTTTGTTAAGCTCATGAATGTTTTGTCTATTTTTATTAATGAATGTATGTATTTTTCTGACAACATCACAAATAATAGAATTGGCATTAATTTTATTATTTGAGGAATTATTATAATTATTTATCGCATTTTGAAATAAATAAGTAACATTATTATAACTAATTTCCATGTTATCATCTAGATTTTTCTGTATATTTTTAATTAATTCTAAGAGCGTTCTTATTGTAATTAGCTGTAACTTATTTTTATTTTGTTCCGAAGTGCTACCACCCACAGAATCAATCAGAGATATTATTTCATCTATAAGACCAGTTGTATCATCAGAATTTTCATCGGTTATACCATTGAGAATTGCTAATTTTTGAAGTTTTTTCTCACTTGAAAAAATTATTTGCAAATTACTAACGCCGTTAATTGTTGGCATATTTTGTTTCCTTATATAAAAAATATAAGTCAAAATTGTAGCATTAAATCACGTCATAAAATTAGGCAAATTGGCTAAACTCAATTTGAATAAATTATGCGTGTATGCTATCAAATAATTGCAGGCGTTGTTCACAAATATAATAACACAAGTTATGAAATATAAAGTTGCTTGTTATGATTGATGAAATTTGCTTTAACAAGAGAATTAATTCATGCACGATTAAGGTATGTGGCAAAACTCAAGAAGAATTGGCTTCATGTTCAATACGATACCACTATGCATTTTGTATTTTACAATACTCAAATTAGAGAAGTAAAATAAATAATTATATTTAAAATGTAATCAAATTTTCTTATTTTCTGACATGCCGAGGAATTACTCAATTAAAAGCATGGTAATTATTTCACTGTCCAGAAGAATTAGAGCTTCCACACTTTTACGAATTTTTGCATTTTTAAATAACACTAAATGTAAAAGCTAGAACACATATTGGAAAATTAGTTAAAATAATGCTATTTATTTTAATGGGCTTTTATGTTAAAACAATGGGTAAGATTTATAAAATGGAAATTCCTTTCTAATTTTTTTGTGATTTGATTTTTAATCTACAGATAAAATCACGCTCAATACTTACCCACAATTAACTAACATACTGATAACATACATATTCATGATAACTGTGGGTAAGAGGAAAAAATCAAAGTAATTCACCCTGTTGGCTATTATAAGACTTATCCACAATTGCGCCAACCAAGTCATTTTCCAGGATAATTTCTATCCGCTCATGATGCTTTAGTTGATTGCTAGTTTGGATAATCTTACCATTTGCGTTTTTTACAATAGCGTAACCACGCGACAAAACGCCTTGTGGATTCAGTAAATTCAAGCAATTAGTTAGATTCACTAATTTATTGGAGCGTGAATTAATTAAGCGCTGAAAATTATTCTTCAGCGATTGCTCAAGCCTACTCAAATGCTGCTGTTCTTTAGTTAGGTTAGAATTAATTTTATTGATATCTAACTTATGTGTATAAAGCATTAATTTGGATTTGTAGCGATTAATTATTTGTCGTAATGCATTGTCCAGCAATTGTTTTTTATGTAATACTAAATTTTGATTTTGCTTCAACTGATTCAGTGGATTCAACAACTTAAGTCGAGCATAAGCAAGATCTAATTGCTGTTGTTTATTGCTATATAAAATATTAATATTGTTTTTTAATTTATAATGCAATTTATTAACTAGATTTTGCCATTCATCGCGACTTCTAGCAACCAATTCAGCGGCTGCAGTTGGTGTGGGTGCGCGCAAATCTGCAACAAAATCAATTATTGTTGTATCTGTTTCATGTCCTATGGCACTAATAATTGGAATTTGGCTCTGGTAAACTTCTCTAGCAACAACTTCCTCATTAAAACACCATAGATCCTCCATGCTGCCACCACCGCGACATACAATGAGAACATCGACATCTTGCCGTGAATTTGCGGTACGAATTGCTTTTGCTACTTGCATACTGGCATCGCTTCCTTGTACGGCAGAATGATACACAATGATAGGGATATTTGGCATTCGTCTATGTAGAGTAGTGATTACATCACGAATAACGGATCCTTCTTTTGACGTAACCAGCCCAATTGCTTTGGGAAATATAGGGATTTTTTTCTTATGGATTGGGTCAAATAAACCTTCGCTACGAAGCTTGACAAGCAAACGATTATACGCCTCCCATAGCGCTCCAAGCCCAACTTTGCGAATGCGTTCAACATTTATTTGATAACTACCATTTGCAGGATAGATCGTAACTCTACCTCTAACCTCAATTTGCTGCCCATTTTCTAAGGAAAAATCTACCAATGTTAATAACTTAGCAAATACCACGCATGAAATTTTAGAGCTTTCATCTTTTAAATCAAAATATACGTGACTATATTTTTTTATTCCAGATATTTCACCTTTTATCCAAGTAATTGGTAAATTATTTTCAAGTAAATTTTTGGCTAATTTATTTAGTTGACTAACCGAAATTGTATCTTCATTATTGGGTAAAATCGGCTCAAACCCTTGTGAGTTATCCACAAACAAACACCTTTCATTTTGTCAAGATATTTTTTTATCTTTTTTTATGTAATTTTTCTAAATTATGATGTAAGCATTGTATTTATTAGCTTTCATTTAAATAAAAAAATAATGAAAAATAATTAACACAAAGTAATTAATTTATGATATGGCAAACAATAAAAGTTATCCACAGAGTTATCCACAGGTTTTGTGGATAACAAAAAAGTGTATCATTTTAATCTTTGTCCACACGAGATTATAGCATGAGTTGTATTAAATTTGAAGACATATAAAGCTATTAAATGACCACTACTTTCACTTTTGTTGATGTTTAAATATACACTTTGTCTTTGAATCTTGTAATTTACTGTGGGGGAACTATTTAGGTATACTGATCTTCGTCAGAATCAATTATCCAAATTGCATGATGTAGCCATTGATAAAATAAAACAATTGAATCCAGCCCCCCTCAATTTGGTACAATACTGGAAGTAAAATATGATGAGAGGCTTAATTGGTGCCGTTGATATTGACGCTAATGATAATATTTGCTTAGTACGTAGAGAATAATGTCCGTATTAGCGAGATAATAGTGAAATTGGCTAATTATTTATTGGTAAAATGTTTAAATATTGTTGTTTTAAAATTACATTTCGAGGTTTCAATATGAATAATAAGACTATTATGTGGTTTCGTCAAGATTTACGATTACATGATAATCCAGCTCTTTTAGATTCTGTTAATTCTGGTTTTGTTTTACCAGTTTATATATATGATACCACAACTCCAGAAGAATTTATTATCGGTGATGCCTCAAAAGTTTGGCTACATTATGCCCTAAATTCTCTTAATCAATCTTTAGATTCTTATTTACAAGTTTTCATTGGTGATCCTAAAGATATTTTATTAAAACTTATAAAAAAACATAATATTACGCAAATAAATTGGAATCGTTGCTATGAAAAATGGCAAGTAGACAGAGATACTAACATTAAGCAAATCTTACAACAACAATCTATACTAGTTAATAGTTTTAATGGCTCACTTCTCTGGGAACCATGGGAAGTACTTAAATCTGATAGTACCCCATACAAAGTTTTTACACCATTCTATCGTAATGGTTGTTTAACTAAAAAAGAGCCTCGTAATCCACTCCCTAAACCGCAAGATATAAAATTTATAGAGACTGTAAATGATACTCAAATTAATGATATAAACTTATTACCACAAATACCTTGGTATAAAAATATAATTGCAAATTGGCAAGTTAGTGAAGATGCGGCTCTATTAACGCTACATAATTTTATTGAACATAAGATTCATAATTATAAAATAGGGCGTGATTGTCCAGCTCATGATTTTACCTCTAAGTTATCTCCTTATTTGCATTTTGGTCAGATATCCCCAAATACAGCTTGGTATGTTGCAAAATATAGCGGTTTTGATAACAATATTGATAATTTTTTAAGTGAATTAGGTTGGAGAGAATTTTCATATAACTTACTGTATCACTTTCCTAATTTGCATAAAGAAAACTGGCAAAAGAAATTTGATAATTTTCCGTGGCAAAAAAACATTAGTAATCTAGGATTATGGCAAATTGGCAAAACTGGAATTCCTATAGTTGATGCTGGAATGCGTGAATTATGGCAAACTGGGTATATGCATAATCGAGTACGGATGATTGTTGCATCATTTTTAATTAAGAATCTTCTTATTGATTGGAGGTATGGAGCTAAATGGTTTTGGAACACTTTATTTGATGCTGATTTGGCGAGTAATAGTGCTAGTTGGCAATGGGTAGCTGGATCAGGAGCAGATGCTGCTCCTTACTTTAGAATCTTTAATCCAGTAACGCAAAGTCAAAAATTTGACCCAGATGGGGTTTATATCAAAAAATATATCCCAGAATTAAAAAATTTACCCAATAAGTATCTGTTTAGCCCATGGACAGCTCCTATTGAAATTTTATCTGCATTTGGAGTTACGTTAGGGGAGGACTATCCCTGCCCTATAGTGGATTTAAAAGAGTCACGTAAAATAGCTCTTCAAGGATTCAAATCATTAGGTAATGTAACATGAGAATTGGAGTATTGCCACATATCCGATGATAAAGCATATTAGCAAGTTCTTTTCCATGACCATTTTCATTGGATTGTAAATAAAAGTTAAGTTTGAAGTAAATGTGATATAATTCCGTATGTTAATTAATTATTTTTATTTGGTATTTAATGCAATTCCGTTACTTTGATTATTTTTGCAATAAAATTAGATTTCATGAAAAATCTAGTTTGTACTCTATGTTTTTGAATATTTACAGAATTTTTTTATTTTGAATCTCGCCGTATTGGTGGGATTTTTTTTTGCCTGGAGGGTATGTATGTTAGAGAAACTTATATTGGAGATGTTCGAATTAGGAATGATAAAATTTGGCGAGTTTACCTTAAAAGCTGGCGGTAAATCATATATTTACGCAGATGTACGAACTGCTATATCTTACCCTGCGATATATAAGCAATTATGTGATCTAATTTATAGCAAAATGCATAATTTAAAATATGAATTTATTTGTGGCGTGCCATATTCTGCACTCACATTTGCTAGTGGAATTGCTTATGCGAATTCGATACCACAACTACTAAAACGTAAAGAAGCAAAAGAATATGGTACAAAGAAGGTTTTAGAAGGCGATTATCAAGCTGGGCAACGATGTGTGCTTATTGAAGATGTGGTGACAACTGGCGCAAGTATTTTAGAGACAAGCAAAGTTCTTGAAGAGCATGGGCTAATTGTGAAAGATATTGTTATATTTCTTGATCGCAATCAAGGTGGCAGAGAAACGCTAATCAATAATGGCTACACATTACATAGCATCATAGATCTACGTCAAGTGCTAGAGATATTGACCGCGAATAAGAAAATTAGCAATGAAGATAAGATAAAAGCGATGAATTTGATTGAGGGGGAATAATATGTTTGTGACGGCTAATATGTTGCCAGCAAAATTAATTTTAGCGAATGGTCGAGAGTTTAACGGCTATTCACCAAAATGGCAAAATCAATTATACACTGGTGAAACTGTATTCAATACTGGAATGACGGGCTATGAAGAAACATTGACTGATCCATCTTATTCTGGGCAAATCTTAACGTTTACATATCCAATTTTGGGTAATTATGGTGTGTCGACGGGTGAATTATGGGAATCAAAACGCATTCATGTGAATGGTGTTATTTGTGAGGCACTGTATAATGATGCAACACATCATGCTAGCGTAAAAAATTTTTTGACGTGGCTGGAAGTAAATCAGACACCGATTATTTGTGGCGTTGATACGCGTGAATTAACCAAGGAAATTCGTAGCCACGGAGTAATTAGTGGCGCAATTGTTTGTAATGATAATTTGGCAAATATAGATTTTTCTGATACGATGAATATAGATTGGGTGGCAAAAGTATCTAATCCTGAGATTCAAACATTCGGTAATGGTAAATACAAAATAATTTTAGTTGATTGTGGCGCAAAAGAAAATATTTTACGCTGTTTGCTAAAATTTGACGTGACAGTGAAACGTGTTCCGTTCGATTATGATTACACACAAGAAGATTTTGATGGTGTAATGTTATCAAATGGGCCAGGGGATCCAAAGATGTGTAAGCAAACTATAAGCATATTACAAAAAGCATTAAAATTAAACAAACCAATTTTTGGAATTTGTTTGGGTTCGCAATTAATGGGTTTGGCAATTGGTGCTGATACGTATAAATTGAAATTTGGGCATCGTGGACAAAATCAACCATGTATTTCACTTGATAACGGATTATGTTATTTGACGTCACAAAATCATGGCTATGCAGTTGATGAAGCAACATTGCCAGTAGGTTGGGTTGTAAGCTTTAAGCATTTAAATGACGGTACAATTGCTGGCATTCGCCATGAGAAATTACCCTTGTCTGCGGTGCAATTTCATCCAGAAGCATCGGCTGGTCCACATGATACATTTTATCTGTTTGAAGATTTTTTCTCAAGTATAGCGAAGGGAGTTGGATCAAATGCTAAAAAATAAGCAAAATATATTGTTATTAGGTTCTGGCGGATTACGTGTCGGACAAGCTGGGGAATTTGATTATTCTGGTTCACAAGCGATTAAAGCATTTAAGGAAGAAGGTCATCGGGTAATTTTAGTTAATCCAAATATAGCAACGGTGCAAACAGATGAAACAATGGCGAATGAAATTTATTTTGTGCCATTGCAAGTTGATAGTGTGACGGAGATCATTATTCGTGAAAAAATTAATTTAATTGCGTTAGGTTTCGGTGGACAAACAGCGTTAAATCTTGGTCTGGAATTATATCATCAGGGTGTATTGACGCAAAATAACGTTACAGTTTTGGGTTCTTCGGTTGAAACGATTGAGGCGACCGAAGATCGAGATATTTTTCGGGATACATTAGAAAAACACAAAATTTTAACACCGAAAAGCAAATTAGCCACTACCATCGAAGAAGCAGTGAATATTGCCAATGAATTTGGCTATCCGTTAATGATGCGTTCTGGATTTTCACTCGGTGGATTGGGTTCGGGTAAGGTAATT
Source organism: uncultured Neisseria sp. (assembly GCA_964462055.1). GTDB lineage: Bacteria > Pseudomonadota > Gammaproteobacteria > Burkholderiales > UBA11063 > Aquella. Next base: position 9,577 of record CAYWWJ010000020.1, read on the forward strand.
AATGAAATTGATCTTCGTGATAAAATTGGTAAAGCATTAAGCGGTGCGCCACAGGTTTTGATTGAGGAATATTTGACTGGCTGGAAAGAGTTTGAATACGAAATTGTTCGTGATGTAAAAGGCAACAGTCTGACAATTTGTAATATGGAAAATCTTGATGCAATGGGGATTCATACAGGTGAAAGTATTGTGATTGCTCCAGCTCAAACGCTGAATGATCAAGAACATCAAATGCTACGTAACGTTGCATTACAATGCGCCGAAATGTTTAATATTCTGGGTGAATGCAATATTCAATTTGCATTAAATCCAGCTAATGGCGAATATCGTGTGATTGAGATGAATCCACGTTTGTCGCGTTCTAGCGCATTGGCATCAAAAGCAACTGGGTATCCGTTGGCATTCGTTGCTGCGAAATTATGCTTAGGTTATGCATTAAATGAATTAACTAATCAGGTTACCAAGAAAACAACGGCATTTTTTGAGCCAGCACTTGATTACGTGGTAGTTAAAATTCCACGTTGGGATACGCACAAATTACGTTTAGCGGAACGTACGATTGGCACAGAAATGAAAAGCGTTGGCGAAGTAATGGGAATTGGACGAAATTTTGCTGAAGCACTTCAAAAAGCTGTGCAAATGCTAAATATTGGTGCATCTGGATTATATGATTATGTTTGGCCAATTTATGATCTAGAAAAAGAAATAGAATTTGCCACCGACAGACGTATTTTTGCGCTATTCAAATGGTTTCATCAAGGTGGTAGCTTAGAAAAAGCGTTGGAATTATCTAGGGTTGATCACTGGTTTTTATCGCAAATTCAAGAAATTGCAATCTATGCGCAACAGCTATCACAACTAGATTGGACAAAAGCAATAATATTACAAGCCAAGAAATTAGGTTTTAGTGATATTAGTTTGGCTAAAATTAAAGGAATTACCGAGCTAGAAGTGCGTAAATTACGCCACAGCTTCGATATCCGTCCAGTAATTAAGCAAATTGATACGCTGGCTGGTGAGTTTAGCGCGGAAACGAATTATCTATATCTAACATATCATGGACAATATCATGATTTAGAGCCATCGGTTAAAAGTCTAACGATTTTGGGGTCTGGACCATATTCAATTGGTTCATCGGTTGAATTCGATTGGTGTACGGTGAATTTAGCGCGCATGTTGCGTAAATACAAGCATTCGGTTATAATTATCAATTCAAATCCAGAGACCGTGTCAACGGATTATGATGAATCTGATCGTTTGTATTTTGAACCACTAAGCTTGGAACGTGTGTCGGATATTTTGGATTTTGAACATTCATCTGGTGTTTGTGTCAGCGTTGGTGGGCAAATTGCGAATAATTTGGCGTTGCCATTGTATAATTTAGGTTATCCAATAATGGGAACTTCTCCTCTTGATATTGACAAAGCTGAAAACCGTGAAAAATTTTCTCAATTACTAAACGATAAACATATTGATCAGCCGTTATGGATAAAAGCGGAAAATATGCACGATGTCAAGAAATTTATTGCAAAAGTTGGTTTGCCAGTATTAATTCGCCCATCTTATGTGTTGTCTGGCGCTGCCATGAAAGTTGTGTTTGATGAAAATACGCTGGAAGAATATTTAAAAGATGCATTTTTAATTTCTAAAGATCATCCAGTAGTGATTTCAGAATTTATTGAAAATGCCAAAGAGTTAGAAATGGATGGTGTTGCTTATAACGGTAAAATCATTATTGATGCAATTAGCGAACATATTGAAAATGCTGGAGTTCATTCGGGTGATGCTACAATTGTATTTCCACCAGAGCGCTTGTATATCAAGACAGTTTTAAAAGCCAAAGAAATTACCAAACAAATTGTTAAAAGTTTAAATATTAGTGGTCCATTTAATTTGCAATTTATTGCTAAAAACAACGAGTTAAAAGTTATCGAATGTAATGTTCGTGCATCAAGATCATTTCCATTTATTTCTAAGGTAACTGGACATAATTTGATTGAAATTGTTGCGGAAAGTTTTTTACATAAAGTCAGCGATAAAATCTACAATACGCTAGATACTAATATTGTAGGCGTTAAAAGCCCTGTGTTCTCGTATAATAGATTTAAGGGTTCAGACCCTGTTGCTCAAGTTGAAATGTCATCAACTGGGGAAGTTGCATGCATTGGACGCGATATTTTAGAAACGTTTTATATGTCGTGGCTATCAGTTGGACAACAAATTAAGGGTAAGAAAATTTTACTTAGTTTGGACTCACGCTATAAAGAAAAATTATTATCCGTAATCGCAGATTTGAGTAATCAAGGGTGGGAATTTGTTGCCACAGAAGGTACGCATGATTTTCTGGTGCAACGTGGAATATCATCACAGTGTGTATTTAAAGTATCCGAGCAAATTGAGCCAAATATTCAGCGTAGCATTGTAGAAAAACAGGTTGATTTGATTATCAATTTACCCAAAAATATGTTTACTACAAATAAGGATAACGACGGATTTATTATTCGGCGCTTGGCAATTGACTATCATTTGCCATTGATTACGAATTTTCAATTAGCCGAAATGTTGTTGCAGAGCTTAGTTTTGTACCATGATAAGCCGTTGCGAATTAATTCGTATCGTGAATACTTGCAACTAAAAAATGCTTGAAGTTTTTACAAAATTATTGATCATTGTTTGTCCATGAGTTGTTAATATTGCTTCGGGGTGAAATTGCACGCCGAATAATGGATATTTCTCATGTGCTAATGCCATTGTTTCACCTTGAGAACTTCTTGCTGTGACAATTAAACCCGAGTCAATAGGTATGTTTTCCACAATTAAAGAATGATAGCGTCCAACGTTTATGGGTGATGAAATTCCGTTAAAAATGCCTTGTTGATTATGTGTAATTTCACTTGCCTTGCCGTGCATTGGCTCTTGAGCTTTGGTGATTAATGCACCAAAAGCTTGCGCAATTACTTGGTGTCCGAGACAAACGCCTAAAATAGGAATTTGCGTGTAGAAATTCTTGACTAATTCTAAGCAAATTCCTGCTTCATTCGGTGTGCAAGGTCCTGGCGATATTACTATATGACTTGGCGCTAAACTTTTGATTTCTGCAAGACTAAGTTTATCATTGCGAACAACATACGTTTCGTGTCCGCTAATTTCTACATAGCGAGCTAAATTATATACAAAAGAATCGTAATTATCAATAACAAGTATCATTTTTTACCTCAGAAATTCCCACAATTATACTCCAAGTAGAAACGACGCATATCCCATAAATCTTTAATACTACCTTTATTCACTAATGAGTTTCTGTATCTTGTTCACCAAGCTATTCAATCGCTTATTTTCTGTTTCTAATTGTTTTACTTTTTCGATTAATGCCAAATTATTTTCACGAGCTTTGCTTTCAATCGCACAATCTAATTGCAATTCGCTAACATCTGCCTCAATGTCATCTCCATCACGAATAATAAAAATATTATTACGCCCTTCGACCATATTATTCAGCGTGATAATTCTTAGAAATTTCCGCTCATTAAAAACTTTTGTTAGATTTTTATGTGTAGCAAAACTAATTGTACACAAGTATTTATTCGCATTTTCTTTTACTTTTGGAATTTTCATTTTTGTGTTCTCATTTCATTATTAGTAACGATTTGGCAGTAATTACAATATACAGAATCAATTAATTTTTACCGATTTTGTGCTAACTCATGAGGGAAAAATTAATTGATTCTGTATATATGATATATCTTGCTAAGTCGGTACCATTATTTTATTGATTTCATCAACACTAATCTCACGCCATTGACCTGAGTTCATGTCATTATCGGTAATATTATCAATACGAATTCGCTTTAAATCAATTATATTATAACCCATCGCCTCAGCCATTTTACGGATTTGCCGATTAATCCCTTCAGTTAGCGTAATTTTATACACATGTGTGCCAATTTGCTTCACTTTTGCTGGCTTTACTTGCTTGCCGTCAATAATTAAGCTACCATTTGACTGATTTTTTATAAAATCGGCGGTTAATTCTTGTTTTACTCGTACAATATATTCTTTTTCTTTACCGAATTCTGCGCCTGCAACTCTATAGACAAATTCGCCATCATTCGATAATATTACCAATCCGTGACTTTCTTTGTCTAATCGTCCAGCATATGTTAGCCCATCAATTTGGGGGACTAATTCGAAGATAGGAATTCCATCCTCATGATTTTTGCTACACACGTAGCCTTTTGGTTTATTTAAAAGTATATAACGGAATTGCGATTTTTCTTTATGCGCGCCATCTAGTATTTCAATTTTATCAATTTCCGGATTAATTTTGCTACCAAGATCGGTAATAATATTCCCATTTATTTTAATGTAGCCCTTCTCAATAAATTCATCTGCTTTGCGGCGAGAACAAAGCCCTGAGTCACGTAAGTATTTATTTAATCGAACTAACATTATATTGCGCCTTTGAATGTTTATACTCAAAACAGTTTCATCATACTTGAATTTCACTGCACTCATAACCTCTTATTAAGAGGTGTCGTAGCTTGTTTAATTAAATTATTTCGAACTCGTTTGAGCATTATTATTGTAAAAGCAATATTGTACTATAATTTGACTCACATTGCATAAATAGTGTACAATATAATACTCTTTGTCTTTAAATTTTGGAGTTAAATGTGGCAATTCTTCGCTGGATATTGTTTCTAATCATAAATATTACGTTGGTGTATGCGCAAGATTTTACTTCGGCAACGAATGCATTTCATTCTACGGTGTCGCAAATTAGCCCAACTCAAATTTCTGTACAATTTAAAGTTGCCAATGGATACAATATCTATCAGGATAAAATTAAAATTGTAAATGCAGTAAATAGCAATGTACATCTAGGTAAAATGCAACTTCCGCAAGCAATACAAAAGCACAATCAAGCGCTTGGCGATTACATGGTATACGATAATGATTTTGAAGTTATACTGCCTATCACCAAATTAGATAATGGGCATCTAATAATTAAGGTTGCTTATCAAGGATGTAAAGCCAATTCATTTTGTTTACCACCGGTTAAATATACTAAAGCATTAAATTTAATTACCAATGCTAAATTAATCCCTAAACAAGTTATTGCATATAGCAAAAAAGATTTGTCATTAGCTGATTTTAATTCAGCCGAGCAAAATAGTAAACTAGATTCGAATGTTAATCCGGATAAGAATCATGAAAATAACACCATAACTTTATTGTTAAATAGTCATAATAGCAATGATATTGCTAGGTTATTTAATGAAAATTATGCATTTATAATTGTTGGATTTTTTATAATTGGTTTATTAATTTCATTTACACCATGCATATTTCCAATGTTGCCAATTTTACTTTCGATTGTAATTGGTAAAGAATTAAGCATGCGACGTACAGTAATTCTCTCAAGTAGCTATATTTTCGGGAGTAGCGTTAGCTATGCAATCGCTGGAGTTATAGCTGCAAAATTTGGAAATAACATACAAGGAATGTTGCAAAATATTTGGCTAAATGGTATAATCGCGGCAATATTTGTGGTATTTAGCCTCTCATTATTTGGGTTATTTGAGTTGCAATTACCTAGTCGTATTCAAAAATATTTTACGCGCGAAATAGGCAAAAAACATAGTGTTGTTGGTGTATTTTTAACAGGCGCAATTTCGACTTTGATATTGTCTCCATGTGTAACAGCGCCATTAGCTGGCGTGCTTTTATATGTCGGAAGTAATGGCGATGTAATCCTTGGTGGTAGCGCGCTCTTCGCCATGGGTTTGGGTAGTGGATTGCCGTTGTTATTAATAGCTACATTTGGCAATAGTATATTACCCAAAAATGGAGCATGGATGTTGCGCATTAAACATGTTCTTGGCTTTATTATGTTAGCTATGGGTGTTTATTTAAGCTCACGATTTATTAGTGATTTTTGGGCATACATTTTAGCATCTGTTTGGTTAATTAGTTTCGGAATATTTGTATTTTATTTGCAAAAACCAAAGCAACGTTTGTTTTTTATTACTACATTGCTTGCTGTAATTATTTGTGGTGCTGGAATTGGTTTATTGGGACAAAGAATTATGTATGCCATTAATCCAAAAGTAAATATAAATAAAATTAATTCTACGACTGTAAATAATGTAAGTGAATTGGAAATTGCCTTGCAGAATGCCAAATCATATGGTAAACCGATTATTATTGATTATTCTGCATCTTGGTGCAGTAGTTGTAAAGAGATGGAATTAACGACTTTTACCGACAAACGCGTAATCGAATTACTAAACGATAAGTTTACTTTTATAACCGCAGATATTAGTAATAATAACACAACAAGCAAAACGCTAATGAAGAAATACGAAGTATTTGCGCCACCAACCTTGATTTTTCTTCGTGCTAATGGCGCTATTGATAACTCAAACACTGTTGTTGGTTATATTTCTGCTGAAAAATTGATTCCTATACTCAAATAGGTACTCTGTTTATAGTACAAGTTATAATTTTTACGTTCAAAGATTACAAAATATGAGTTTGTAATAATTCGAAATCTATTTGGCAAAAACTCGCTAACGCTCAAACAGTTTGCCAAATTACGCTTTCTTCATTAACAAACTCTATATTTTTTCATCATTCACTAAAAAATTATAACTTGTACTATCTATTTAAACATTCAACAAAAAAATGAGGACTCAGGTATTAAAAGGTATATATAAATGATAAAAACACAAAGCTATGCTAAATTAGTTAAGCATTATGAACAAATCAAAGACAGAACATTAAATGATTTATTTGCAACAGATCTAGATCGTGTAGCAAAATTTTGCTTAGAATATGATGGATTGTATTACGATTTCTCAAAAAATAATATTACAAATGAAACCGTAAATTTACTTGTTGACTTGGCGAAAGAATCTGGTTTGGCAGATAAAATTACAGCAATGTTTAATGGCGATAAAATAAATACAACGGAAAATCGGGCGGTTTTACATACTGCTTTACGTGCTAATTTAGTGAAAAATAATGAAATTAGTACCGATATTCATAATGTATTGACGCAAATGAAAAAATTTAGTCAAGCTTTACATTTTGGTAAACATCTCGGTTATACTGGTAAAGTAATCACAGATATTGTGAATATTGGCATTGGCGGGTCAGATTTGGGACCTGTTTTGGTGTGTCAAGCGTTAAAACCGTATAAAGCGGCGGGTTTAAATGTGCATTTCATTTCAAGTGTTGATGGGTATCAGATTTTTGATGTGTTAAGTAGCTTGAATCCAGAAACTACATTGTTTATAATTGCGTCGAAAACATTTACCACGCAAGAAACGATTACCAACGCCAATACAGCTCGCTCGTGGTTTTTAGATTATACACAAAATAATGTAGCTGCAATAAAACAACATTTTGTGGCTGTTTCTACAAATGCAAAAGCTGTTAGAGAATTCGGGATCGATGTCCACAATATGTTCGGATTTTGGGATTTTGTTGGTGGGCGCTATAGTCTGTGGTCTGCGATTGGCTTGTCGATTATTTTGTATATCGGCTTTGATAATTTTAGTCAGCTATTGTCTGGTGCTAGGGCAATGGACGAGCATTTTGCTAATACGACTGATTTTACGAAGAACTTGCCAGTTATGTTGGCGATGCTTGGAATTTGGAATACTAACTTTCATAATTATAGTAGTCAGATTATTTCGCCATATAATACAAGATTAACTCGTCTGCCAGCGTATATCCAACAATTAGAAATGGAAAGCAATGGTAAATCTGTAAATCTAGCAGGTGAAGCGCTACAATACAAAACTTGCCCAATTATTTGGGGCGATAGCGGAATTAATGGGCAACATGCATATTATCAATTGTTGCATCAAGGAACTAGTGTTATTCCTATGGATATTATTGTTGCATTATCCGATAAATATAGCAATAAGACGCATCAAGATATTTTACTAGCAAACGCAATCGCTCAGGCAGAAGCTTTTATGCGTGGTAAATCTGTGACTGCTGCAAAAGCTGAATTAATTGCTGCAGGAATGGACGAAGCTGATGCGACAAAATTAGCGCCACACAAAGAATTCAAGGGTAATAGACCGACTAATATGCTGACAGTCCCTGAAATATCACCGTATTACTTAGGTATGTTACTTGCATTATATGAACACAAAACATTTGTGCAAGGTGTTGTGTGGCAAATAAATTCATTTGACCAATGGGGTGTTGAGTTAGGCAAGCAATTAGCAAAGACTGTGTTGTCTGATATTCAGAGTGGACAAATTAGTGAGCATGATTCGTCCACAACTAAATTAATTGAGTTATGTAAAAGTATACAAAAATAAGAATTGATTTGTGACACAACCAAATTAATATTTAATAAATTTTTAATTATATGGAATTTTAAATATGAATAAGAAAATTGCAGTTATTACTGGAACATCTTCAGGGCTTGGCTTAGAATTGGCATTACTTTTAGCCAAGCATGATTATTATGTGTATGCAACTATGCGTAACTTAGATAAACAAGATGTATTATTAAATCGTGCCAAATCAGAGTCAATTATTGATAATATTGAAGTTGTTCAATTAGATGTAACTAATGATACAAGTATTGCAAAATGTTTTAATAAAATTATTGAGAAATCAGGGCAAGTTAATTTATTGGTAAATAATGCTGGCGCAGGATTTATTCGCAGTGTAGAGCAGTCAACTTTAGATGAAATTAATTGGGTTAATGAAACTAACTATATGAGTGTTGTAAAATGTGTTAAAGCAGTAATTCCACAAATGAGACAACAGCAATCAGGTCATATAATAAATATTTCATCTGTAGGTGGTTTGATTGGACAACCGTTTAATGAATTATATTGTGGAGCTAAGTTTGCAGTAGAAGGATTTACAGAAGCAATGGCAAGTTATATGACTAAAGGGTTTAATATTAATTTTACTTTAATTGAACCAGGTGGAATTAGAAGTGAGTTTGTAAAAAGTGCTCTTAATAATATTGAAGTCACTGGGGGGATATATGATGATGAATATAAATCATTACTAAATTCATACATTGGTAATGCGGCTACTAGAGTAGATGCCTCCGCTTATCAGACTCCAGCGGAAGTTGCTAAAATAATTCTAGAACAAGCTATAAATCCACAAGTAATTCCATTGAGAATTCGCACCTCTGAATGGTCAGAAAATTTATGTAAAATAAAAACTTCAAATGATCCAGATGGATTAAAGCTCAGAAAATATGTAGAAACTAAATTTATTTAAGCAGTTTTTTATTTAAAATAGCACGTGTTTAGTATATAGCGTAAATTATATTTCACATTATTTACGCTATAATAATCTGCCGAATTAGGCTTGTGCTAATATTTTTCTTCTGTGTAATAGCATGTTTGGCGATTTTATTGATAACTTTGATTAATTTACCCATATTGCGTTCGTAATGATTTATCAGATAAATTAGCTCGCTATCATTAAAATTTATTCCTTCTTTTTTAACATAAATTCGAAGCGCGGTTAATAGCTCATCGTCATTAAGTAAATGCAAATGTAAATTTATACCAGAAAGAAGTCGTGTTTTCAAGTCTTCACGTACATTCAGGTGGTTCAAAGATGCTGAACTGCTAGTTAATAAATAATTTGCTAGATTATTTAGTTTAATGTGGTTAAATAAATCAAATAACGCGATTTGTCCGTCATTATCTAGATTTTCAATATTATCTAGTGTAATAAATCGAGTAGCATTTAAATCTATTTCTTGTATTTGTTCACTAATATCAGCTCGTGTACAATCAAGATATAATGCGCTCTTATATTCATCGTGCGCTAAATTAATCCAAGCAGTAAGCAAATGTGTTTTGCCAGTTTTGCTAGAGCCTACAATGTGGGTGAATTGGCTACTAAAGCTTTGTAGATTGGCGCAGAGCATTTCATTATTAATCGGTATAAAATTACTAAACGTTGGCTTAAATTCAAATAGATCCAAGATTTGTTGTTGCATTATTTTTGTTCTCCATAATAGCTTGATTTCATATAATATAATTTGATGTGTTTGATTAATACTACACTAATTGTTGATAATGGCAAAGCGAGCAATACGCCCACTATACCAAATAATTGACCAAATACCATTAACGATAAAATTATCATAATTGGGTTTAATCCGATTCTGCCACCAACCAAAAATGGCGTAACTAATGCGCCTTCGAGCACGTGTCCAATGCCAAATACAACCAGCACAGCAATGATTTCATGCATATCGTTAAATTGCGCAAGGCTAATTAATAATGCAAGAATGAATCCAGTTAAAATCCCTAAATATGGGATAAATACCAATAATCCCGTTAAAATTCCGATTACAATTCCAGAAGAAAGTCCTACAAAATGTAGCGCCATTGCATAATAAACTGCCATAATAAACATAACCAAAATTTGCCCACGTAAATATGATGCAAGCATTAAATCTATTTCTTTAAAGATCATTAACATGTTGGTTAAATATGGGCGTGGAATTAAATTTTCAAAAAATTTCAGGATATATTGCCAATTAATCAGTGAATAAAACAAAATAAATGGCGTTAGTATCATGTAAACAAGCGCTTCAATTGCAAGCATTCCATTTCTTGCAAGCAGTGGCAATAAATCTAGTTTCTGAAAAATTCCTTGCATATTGGATAATATCAACACTTTAATTTGATCTAACTGTATATGAAAGTTTACTGCATATTTTATATTTAGTGGATCAAGAATATTTTTGTTGATCGCATTTATCGCATCAGGAATTTTATTTATAACCGTTTTTAATTGTAATGCAAGGCTTGGTAATAAATAAAGTGGCAATGAAAATATCATAATAGCAACGATTAATGCTGCGATAAAACAAATAATACTCCGCTTGATTTTTATTTTATTTTGAATTTTTTCCAGCAGAGGATTCAGGATATAGGCTAAAATAAGGGCTATTATAAAAGGAATTAATACTTTACCTATCATAATTATGCCACTAAAAATTAGTATTACAGCCAATATTAGGCTGATTAGCGGTTTGAATTTAATTGGCGTTAACATGATATGTTTCCTTTTTTTAATGCTACAGGGGTTAATTATATACCAATTTAATTTTTTAGGTGAGATTATGCAAATTACATACAAAGATGCTGGAGTTGATATTGAGGCTGGGGACTTGTTGGTTGAGCGAATTAAGCCATATGCAAAAAAGACTATGCGTAAAGAAGTTCTGGCTGGTATTGGTGGTTTTGGGGCAATGTTTGAAATTAGCAAAAAATACATTAATCCTGTTTTAGTTAGTGGCACTGATGGGGTTGGTACCAAATTAAAACTCGCATTTGAATTAAATTTTCATAGTACAATTGGCATTGATTTAGTTGCAATGTCGGTGAATGATATTTTAGTGCAAGGCGCTGAGCCAGCATTTTTTCTGGATTATTTTGCTTGTGGTGAATTAAATGTCGATATCGCGACAGACGTTATCAGGGGAATTGCTCGTGGATGCGAAGAATCTGGCTGTAGTTTGATTGGTGGCGAAACAGCGGAAATGCCAGGAATGTACCCAAGTGGAGAATATGATTTGGCTGGTTTTGCAGTTGGCATTGTCGAAAAAGATAAAATTATTGATGGTAAAAAAATAAAGGCTGGCGACAAGATTATTGGTTTAGCTAGTAGCGGAATACATTCTAATGGATATTCATTGGTGCGCAAATTGATTTCCCACAGTAAATTAGATTTACATAGCGAATATTCAAATGGTATGACTTGGGCTGATGCATTAATGGCACCAACTCAATTATATGTAAAACCTGTATTGGAGATATTGCGCGCCGTAGATGTGCACGGAATGTCCCATATTACTGGTGGTGGAATTACTGGTAATTTAACCAGAATGTTTCCATCTAATTTAGGCGCGAAGATTGATCTCAGTAAACTACCTAAGGTGAAATTATTTGAGTGGTTGCAAGAAGCTGGTAATCTTACTAATGAACAAATGTTAGAAACTTTTAATTGCGGAATTGGATACGCGATTATAGTTGATACGAATAATGTTAATAGTGTGAATGATTTATCTCGCTTGCATGGAATTACGTGTTATGAAATTGGCGAAGTTGTGGTTGATTCTTCTAATAGCGTGCGTTATTGAAGATGGTGGCTACGTAAAACTACTATGTTATATATAAAATTTTAGTTTTACGTAGCTGATAATTATTTAACAATTATTGTAAGAATTAATAGTCTACTCCATAATCAGCAAGTAATTCCTCGCCTTCCTCTATGGGTTTGATTGTTATATAAACATTAATATTATTCCCAAATCTAACTGATATAACATTGTTTTCTTTATATTTTTCAGCGCCTGGCAATTCTGCTGTATTCATTAAACGCAACATATTTGAGCTCTTTCCTTCAGTAGCACTAACAGTTCGCTGTTTGGATTTTGTTTGAAATAAATATGCTTTGACTTTTGATTCGCCTAATTCTTCCATTTCTTTTAAGAGAGAATCTTTTGTTGGATGCAATATTCCACCATATATGCCAAGAACAGTGCCTATTCTCATATCCTTATTGGCAAAGCAAGATGCCCCTCTATATGGACCATCATCTAAAGGAATGGCTACATGCATTAATTCATTAAATTTTTCGGCGTATTGTGGCGTGCATTCTGTAGCTAACCACGCACGTACATCCATGGTAATTTGTTTTTTTATTTGTTTTATTTCTTGTTTATTTAAATGTCCCAACTCCTTATCTAGAGATCCCCAAGTGCTTGCTTGTATCCGATCAATTGGCCCTTCAGCTTCGTTTAAGACGCTCTTACTTGGATCTGTAGCGGATCGTAAAATTGGTCCTGTATGATCATATAATTTCGGAGTTTCTTTTTCTTCTACTTTTATGGTTATTTCATTGGGTTGCTCATGGTATTCATCATTAACACATTCTTCTTTTGCTTCTACCTCTTCTTGTTTTACAGTTATTTTATTGAATTGCTCATTATATTCGTTATTAACATATTTGGCTTTTTCTTCTGTTTCTTCTAGTTTTATCCTTTTCTTCATTGGTAAATTGGTTTGGTTATCAGGTTCGCATTTTCTTTTTAAGTTGATAATTTCTTCCAGCTTTGGTCTAGCAGTGGTTACAAAAGCATTCCATTTTTGTGATTCCTCGGGTGTTATTTTTGCATCAGGCTGTTTTTTTAGGTGTTCATTATTATTCTGATTTGTACTTTTATTTTTCATTTCTTCATGGAGTTGATTTTGATTTATATCATGAGGAAAAAGTATAATCTCATTATGTCCTTCTATAGGCTTATATTCTTCCATAGGTTCATTTGGTAATTTAAGATCTTGAAATAGGTTATAAATTTTATAACCAGTACCTCCAACTCCGTTCAAGCCAACCTTCTCTCCCTTCATTTTATTGTCACTTCCGGTCATTGTGACAATTTTGCTTATTCCGTTCATTACACCAATTTTATTCATCTTAAAATTCTCCTTAATATATATGATATAAGCTAATAATTCAGTTACGACTAATATAAATTAATAATAAAATAAATTTGTTGCTTATAAGCATATGAATAGTTATAATATAGTTGCTAATATAAATAGTAGATATTATACAACACAAGTTGCATATTATAACTTAAATTGTAGCTATTTGTCTATAACATTTTTGTGTGGTGTGATTAAAATATCCAGAGTTACAAGATATTGTTATGAAATAAGATTATATACAGATAGGACTACCATTTTTGCGATAAAGAGATTGCCCAGGTTCGTTGAAAATCTTGAGTTTTAAGCATAAATCTAATTATTAATTAATAAAGTTTTTATTAAATTCATCGAATAATCTTGAGATATGGTAGAATTACCTGTTTTGTAGTAGATAATTTCCATACAAATTTATATTTTTTATATAGGAGTGTTAATATGACAGATTTAAAACAAGATTTTGAGAACATAATTGAAGCGGTTAAAAGTAGCAAAATTGATTTTCAGCCAAATAATTCACAAAAATTAAAATTATACGCATTTTTTAAACAAGCAACTGTAGGCGATGTAAAAGGCGAATGTCCATCAATTATACAAATGGTTGATCGAGCAAAATGGCAAGCATGGAATGCGATTAAAGGCATGGATGTGAATAAAGCTATGGAGTCATATATAAAGACGATTAAACCTGATTATTCTGCGTCATAAAATGAAATTTAGCGGATAAACGCAAACTGCGCTTGGTTGGTTTTTACACATGATTTTAAGATTTGTGGTACAATTACGCGAATTTCGCCACATTTGTTATAAAAGTGTAGGTAATTAACTATATATTAGAGTTTTTAGGAGTTGGTTGTGACTGATTTTACTGATTTAGATGCTATAGAGACCAGAGAGTGGCTAGACTCAATTGATAACGTATTGGATTACGAAAATGCTGAAAGAGCAGAATTTCTTATTAAGCAAGTTGCAAGCAGAGTTACACAAAAGACTGGGAAAAATATTGTTGGTGGTGTAACTACCGATTACGTTAACAGTATTAGCTTAGACAAGCAAGTTGCATACCCAGGAAATAAAGAAATTGAGCAAAAACTTGCTGCTTATATACGGTGGAATGCAACTGCAATGGTTGTGAAAGCCAATAAAGAAAATAGCGAATTAGGCGGACATATATCATCTTACGCGTCGTCATCAAGTTTATACGAAGTGGGGTTTAACCATTTTTGGCATGCGCCAAATGATAAAAATTATGGTGATATGATATTTTTCCAAGGACATTCATCCCCAGGAATTTATGCGCGTAGCTATGTCGAAGGGCGTTTTGATGATGCGAGATTGATAAATTTTCGTCAAGAATCAGCTAGCGTGGGTTTATCTTCATATCCGCATCCATGGTTGATGTCAGAATATTGGCAGTTTCCAACTGTTTCTATGGGTTTGGGTCCATTAATGGCAATTTATCAAGCCAGATTTATGAAATATTTGCATGATCGAGGTCTTGCTGATTGTTCTGGGCGTAAAGTCTGGTGTTTTGTCGGTGATGGCGAAACGTCTGAACCAGAAACATTGGGTAATATTCATATAGCTTCACGTGAAAAATTAGACAATCTAATTTTTGTAATTAATTGTAATTTACAACGTTTAGATGGCCCAGTTAACGGTAATGGCAAAATCATTCAAGAAATGGAAGGTTTGTTCACTGGTGCTGGATGGCGTGTGATAAAAATAATTTGGGGCAGTGGATGGGATGATTTGCTAGCGCGCGATGTAAGTGGTAAATTAAAACAAATTATGCAAGATACTGTTGATGGTGAATATCAAACTTATCGTGCAAAAGATGGTGGCTATATTCGTGAGCATTTCTTTGGCAAAACGCCAGAGACATTGGCATTGGTGAATCATTTATCTGATGAAGATATTTGGCGTTTAACTCGTGGTGGTCATGATTTAGATAAAATATATGCAGCGTATTATGATGCAGTAAACAACAATAATAATGGTAAACCAACAGTAATTTTAGCCAAAACTATCAAAGGTTTTGGTTTAAAAGGCGAGGGCGAAAGTCAAAATGTTGCGCATAACACCAAAAAATTATCGACAGATACATTAAAAGTCGTGCGAGATAAATTCTCTATTCCGCTAACAGATGCTCAGATCGAAGAATTACCTTTTATCCGTCCAGAAATCGGTTCTGCAGAATACAAATATCTACACGAAAAACGCGAACAATTGGGGGGATATTATCCTGTACGGAAACCAATTACTACTACATTATCAATTCCAGAATTATCCGCATTTGATGCTTTATTAAAAGATACTGGCGAACGTGAAATGTCAACAACTATGGCATTTGTACGATTATTAAATACATTGGTTAAAGATAAAGAAATAGGCAAACATATAGTGCCGATAGTGCCAGATGAATCGCGTACTTTTGGTATGGAAGGAATGTTCCGTCAGTTAGGAATTTGGTCACATGTAGGACAATTATATACACCTGAAGATGCTTCTCAATTAATGTTCTACAAAGAGGATGTTAAAGGGCAAATATTCCAAGAGGGTATTAATGAAGCTGGCGCAATGAGTACATGGATTGCTGCTGCAACTAGTTATGCGAATAATGGAATATCGATGATTCCATTTTATATATATTACTCAATGTTTGGCTTTCAACGTATTGGTGATTTGGCTTGGGCTGCTGGTGATATGCGCGCTCGTGGATTTATGCTTGGTGGTACTGCGGGTAGAACTACATTAAATGGCGAAGGGTTGCAACACGAAGACGGACATAGTCATATTCAAGCTGGACTTATTCCAAACTGTGAAAGTTATGATCCAACATTTGCTTACGAAGTTGCAGTAATTATTCGTCATGGTTTGCATGAAATGTATGTGGAAAATAAAGATAAATTTTACTATGTTACATTGATGAATGAAAATTATACGCATCCAGCAATGCCTGATAATGTAGAACAAAATATTATCAATGGATGTTATTTATTCAAACAAGTTGGTAAGGGTAAAATTAGTGTAAATCTTATGGGAAGTGGCACAATATTACGTGAAGTTATTGCTGCAGCTGAACTTTTATCAAATGATTTTGATATAGTTGTAAATATATTTTCTGCAACCTCATTTAATCGCTTGCGCCGTGATGGAATGGATGCAAATAGGTTTAATATGTTAAATCCATTGGTAAAAACCCAGAAAAAATCTTTTATAACTACGCTATTGGAAAAATCAAAAGCTAAAGTTACAGTTGCTGCAACAGATTATATTCGTAATTACTCGGAGCAAATTCGTGAATATGTGCCTGGACGTTATGTGTGCTTAGGAACAGATGGTTATGGGCGTTCTGATAAACGTGTTGCATTACGTGAATTTTTTGAAGTGAATCGTTATTATGTAGTAATTGCTGCATTAAAGGGACTTGCGGATGATGGCGTTATCGAAGCAAAAGTTGTTGCAGATGCGATTAAAAAATATGGAATAGACACAAAGAAATCTAATCCGTGGCAAGTTTAATTATTCTATTTAAGGAATGATAAATGATAATAGAATTAAAAGTACCCGATATCGGTGGAAGTAGCAATGTAAATGTTACTGAGGTATACATAAAAGTTGGTGACAAAGTCAACAAAGACGACAATCTAGCAATGTTAGAAACCGATAAGGCAACAATGGAAGTTCCTTCGGAATTTTCTGGCGTTGTGACAGAGCTTATTGTTACTGTTGGAGCTAAAGTCAGTGAAGGTAGTATACTAGCAAAAATTGAGGTAGCCGATGTGGCAGCTGCTCCAGCAAATGCTAAAGTGGAAACTCATGTACCAGTAGCGTCAGCTGTAGAGCCTGCTGTTGCTAATAATGTGCCAGTAGCGCAGGTTGTTGAAACTGCTATTCTAGTGCCAGCAAAATCAAGCGCGAATATCGTTGATGAAGATTCATTTGCAACAGCATTTGCTTCGCCTTCAATACGTAAATTAGCCCGCGAACTTGGTGTAAATTTGGGTGAATTAATTGGTACAGGCAGAAAAAATAG
The DNA here is from genome assembly GCA_964462055.1 of uncultured Neisseria sp. Taxonomy (GTDB): domain Bacteria; phylum Pseudomonadota; class Gammaproteobacteria; order Burkholderiales; family UBA11063; genus Aquella. Next base: position 27,121 of record CAYWWJ010000020.1, read on the forward strand.
AATCACAGAAGATGATGTAAAATTATTTGTCAAGGGCGTAATGTCTGGACAAACTTCATTAGCTTCTTCTGGTGGTAATGGAGTTGGCTTAGATTTATTACCTTGGCCTAGTGTTGACTTTGCTAAATATGGTGAAGTTGAAGTTCAAGCAATGTCGCGTATCAAAAAAATATCAGGCGCAAATTTATTACGTAATTGGGTGCTGATTCCTCACGTAACCCAGTTTGACGAGGCTGATATTACTGAATTAGAAGAATTTAGACAGCAATTAAATGTGGAATACAAAAAATCAGATATTAAGATTAGTCCGCTTGCTTTTATTATAAAAGCAGTTGTTTTTGCGTTGAAGAAATTTCCTGAGTTTAATTCATCTATTGATGGTGATAATATCGTATATAAAAAGTATTATAACATCGGTTTTGCCGCAGATACACCTCAAGGCTTAGTTGTGCCAGTTTTAAAAGATGCAGATAAGTTGGGTCTTGTAGATATTGCATTAACAACTGCAAATATGGCAAAACTTGCTCGTGATGGTAAATTAAAGCCAACTGATATGCAAGGTGGAACATTTACTATATCAAGCCTTGGTGGAATTGGTGGTACTGCATTTACGCCGATTGTAAATGCGCCAGAAGTTGCAATTTTAGGTCTGTCAAAATCAAGCACCAAGCCACAATGGAATGGCAAAGAATTCGCACCTAGATTAATGTTGCCATTATCACTGTCTTATGATCATCGGATAATTGATGGGGCATTAGCTGCAAAATTTACAACGTATTTATCACAAGTGTTGGCTGACATTCGTCGCTTAATGTTGTAATCATGAGTAAAGTTTCAGGTATTGGTGTGGCAAATCCTGCTTCCAGAATTAGTGAAGTCGGGAGGTCTGCGCCTCAACAACAAACCACGCCAGTTTCCTTTAATGAAAGATTCGCCTTTCCAGCTATTGAGATGGAAGATGGATCAACTGGCGGTATTGCTCTTGAGGATAGAGTTTATCGTGAAGTATTAATTAGTCTTTTTGTAAAAATACACGAAGAAGGTATCGATATTGTTCCAAAACCACCATCGGACCATGGCGCTTATATTGTAGAAGCATCATTTCGCCCCGCAAAAGATAAATATAGCAAACCAACAATGATTCTTCCATTACGTGGTGTAGCACGCGATATTTTTGTTGCGCGTAGAGGTGGTGGAGTGATAGATATTTCAACTAAAGAAGATCTTATCAGATACATAGATAAAATTTTAATGTCTTCAAGCGATGAACAAATATTACGATTATTGGTGGTTGCATCGCACGAGTTGGGGCATTATTTATCATTTGTGTGTGGTAATCACGATAGAGATTTGAGTACTGGGTTGTATTTATTTCATAATAAACAGGTAAATACTGCTGGTAGCGATAAATTCACTTGGTTAGTATTTCGTGAGGAATGTACTGCGTGGAGCTTTGCTTATGATGTATTGTCTCGTGGCGGATTTGATACATGGAAAGTTTTTAATGACGTTAAATATAATAGTCTAAGCACATATTATACCTCTCTAAATTTAGCAAAAGCAAGTATTGATACTTATTGCAAATTAAATTTATTGGGTGATGATTTTTTCAGAAGTGTACCTAAGACTATTTTTAATGAGCTAGAATGATTATATTTCGAGCATGTAAATTTTTTGTAAAGGTGATTTATGCGTATTTTTTTGTCGTTATTATTATGTGGGAGTTTAACCATGACTTTTGCTAATTCTTCTTTAAAGCTACTTGCGGGAGTCCCGCATTCTATAGATAAAGCCAAATATGTCGAGGTATATGGCCATAGAGGCGCTAGATATTTTTCTCCAGAAATGACTTTGGCTGGGTATGGAACGGCACTAAAAATAGGAACTAATTGGGTTGATTCAGATGTTATTATGAGCCGTGATGGAGTGCTTATGGCAAGCCATGACTTATGGTTAAATCCAGATGTAATTAGCACTCAAGATGGTAAATTCTGGGCAAAAAGTAATCAAGAGTTTATGCAAAAAGTGAGTCAAGATGGTTATACCAAATACATCAACAATTATTTGGCATACAATTTAACAGTGGCGCAATTGCAACAATATAATGCGGGTCAAATTAATCCTGATAGCCCATATGCGAAATGGTTTCCTGAGCAAATTGCGGTTTCTGGTGCTAAAATGCCAACGTTACAGCAAGTAATTGACTATACAAATACTAACTCTAATAATCAGGTAAATTTTCAGTTTGAAATTAAAAGTGACCCTGAACATGATAATTGGACGGCTAATCCCGATGAATTTGCTCAAAAATTATATACAATTCTTAAAAAAAATAATCTCATTGCCCGAGCTGAAATTCAGGCATTTGATTGGCGATATTTATATGCATTACAAAAATTAGATAAGAATATTAAAACAGAATATTTAGTTGGATATGACACAATTGTAGAGATGCAAAGTACAGATTCTAAAATTGCAGGATTATGGAGCGGCGGAAAATTATTAAAAGATTATAATAATTCATTACCACAAATGGTAAAAGCATTGGGGGGCTCAATATATGGCCCAGAAGATGTGACATTAACAAAAGACCAATTAAATGAAGCACATAGGCTTGGATTAAAGGTTGTTGTGTGGACATGGCCTGAACATTCTGGTAAAGTATTTGATCCAGTTGTTGTAAATAGATTAATTGATTGGGGAATTGATGGTATAATCACTGACGATCCAGCGCAATTGAATGCCATTTTAGCAGCGAAGAGTTATCCTGTTCCACAAAATTATCCTCACGCTAAATAAATAACTTTGCTCTCATTTGATGTATCGTACAGTTGCAATTAAACAATAAATTATATTTAATATTTTAAAGGGTGTGTAATGATCGGATTCTTAAGACCAGCTAAATTTATTAACGAAAAACCAGAGGATGAGATTGAAAAATCATATAAACGTTATCGATTACAGCTTTTTCTGACTGCATATTTTGGATATATGGCATATTATTTTGTGCGAAGTACGTTGGCTTTAGCTAAGCCATTTTTAATCAAAGATGGCTTAACTATTTCGCAAGTTGGTTATTTAGGTTCTGCATTGGCTGTTAGTTATGGATTGTCTAAATTCATAATGGGAACTGTATCCGACAGAAGCAATCCACGCTATTTTTTAGCTATTGGGTTGATTTTGTCTGCAATAATCAATTTATGTGTGCCTAGTTTCATGACTTATTCGGCGTTATTTTTACTGATGCTGATGAATGGTTGGGCGCAAGGTATGGGTTGGCCACCATGTGGAAGAATTATGTTGCATTGGTTTTCTGATTCTGAGCGTGGTACAAAAATGTCAATTTGGAATACGGCGCATAATGTAGGCGCTGGATTACTACCTTTGTTTGTGAGTATTGGTATATTTCTTTTCTCTTCTTGGCATGGATTATTTTATTTACCAGCAATATTATCATTGTGTATTTCACTTTTAATTCTGATATTTGGTCGAGATACTCCACAATCATTAGGTTTGCCACCGATTGAGAAGCATCGTGATGATTATCCACTAAAAGAAGTTGAGCATGGTTTGGTTGACCGTGAGAAAGAAATGACAACTAAGCAGATTTTATTTGACTATGTGCTTTGCAATAAAAACGTTTGGTATATGGCTTTGGCTAATGTATTTGTTTATTGTGTACGTTATGGTGTATTAAATTGGGCGCCAACATATTTAACGCAAGAGAAACATTTTAGCAATACTTTTAGTAACTTTGGTTTTGCTTTTTTTGAGCTAGCAGCAATTCCTGGTACAATTTTAGTGGGTTGGCTTTCAGATAAATATTTCAAAGGACGGCGCTCACCATTGGGTGTTATTACTATGTTATTAATTATGTTTGGTATTATCACTTATTGGCAAGCGCAATCACAACTAGTTACAATGTTGTCTTTGGGTGTGATTGGGTTTTTAATTTATGGTCCAGTAATGTTAATTGGTGTTGCGGCACTTGATCTTGTACCGAAAAAGGCTGGATGAACTTCTGCTGGATTTACTGGCTTATTTGGGTATTTTTTTGGTACAATGGGAGCTGAAGCATTAATGGGATTCCTTGTACAGCATTACAGCTGGGCAAGTGGATTTATAATGTTGATTATTTCTTGTATTATAGCCGCATTATTTTTTACCCTAACATGGAATGTGCATAAAAAGGAATAGAAAATGATTGATAAACTAGCTGAAAGAACTCCCGATGGTGAATTAGTTATAAAAACATTGGCTATGCCCAGTGATACAAATGCCAATGGCGACATTTTTGGTGGCTGGGTATTATCACAAATGGACTTAGGTGGTGCAATGCATTCAAAATGTTATTCACCAAGTGGAAGAGTCGTGACTGTCAGTATTGAAACAATGACTTTTCATAACCCTATTCATGTTGGCGATGCTGTGTCTTGTTATGCTAAAATCATTAATGTTGGGCGTTCTTCGATGAAGATTCAAATGGAAACATGGGTATATGATTATGTCACACATATTAGTAAATTAGTTACTAGTGGCATATTTACTTATGTAGCAATCGGGGAAAATGGAAGACCAATTCCAATTGTTACTGTTCAGGATATCAATGGCTAAAAAACTAACTTGTAAATAACTATAACTACTTAGCAATATCCCTCATATAACAGAATAAATTATTGTGCTTTAAAGGTTATGTATGTCAACTAATCTACTAAATGACAAAGATGTAATGATAAATCGCGAGTTTGCACTAATTCAATTTTACAAACGAGTTCTTGCGCAAGCGGTTGATCAAAGTATTCCATTGTTGGAGAGATTAAGCTACCTATGCATTGTAAGTAAAAACTGCGATGAGTTATTTGAGGTAAGAGTCGCTCGATTATTGAAGTGGGATAAATATAATCCAAGTAAAGTGTTACCAGATGGATTAAATGCTAGTGAGGCTTTAACTAAGGCTCGTAGTGCTTTTGAAAGTTTGTATCATGAAATTTATTTTGTTTATCGTGAAGTAATCACGCCTGCGTTGGCACAGGAACAAATTTTCATTTTAAATCCACGTTTATGGACTCGTGATCAGCAACAATGGGTGTATAATTATTTCATGACTGAATTAAAACCGGTTTTGACACCTATTGGAATTGATCCAGCACAACCGTTTCCGCGAGTTCCAAATAAAAGCTTGCACTTTGCGGTTGCATTAGATGGAGCTGATCAATTTGGTCGTGAATCAAAAATTGCTATAGTTGAGGCGCCACGTATTTTACCGCGAGTAATTAAATTTCCAGCTGAATTGTCGGCAGGAGTTGATGCATTTATTTTGCTACAAGATATTATTAAACTACATGTAAATGAATTTTTCTATGGAATGAATATTTGTGGATGTTATCCATTTCGCGTTACACGTTCTGCAGAATTAACCGTCAAATCCAACCAAGAGAATTTGCGTTCTGCGGTTACGGAGGGCTTAAATAAGCGAGTTACAGCTCAATGTTCACGATTGGAATTAGATATCTCGGATGGTAAACCAGATATGAAATTCATTGAAATTTTATTAAAGCAGTTTAATCTAACGTCAAGAGATTTGTATCTTGCCACTGGTCCAGTTAATTTATCTAGATTATTGGATATTGTTTCTTTGGTTAACCGCAAGGAATTATTATTTCCCAATTTTAAACCTGGTATACCAAAAGAATTAATTGGTAGCGAAGACTTATTTAAATCAATACGTCGTAGCGATATTTTAATTCATACTCCATATCAATCATTTGATCCAGTTGTAGAATTAACTCGGCTTGCGGCAGAAGATCCAGATGTGCTTGCTGTTAAAATGACGGTGTATCGTACTGGTCAAGATTCAGAATTAGCTAATAATCTAATCAAAGCAGCCAAGTTAGGTAAACAAGTTGTTGCATCAGTCGAATTATTTGCTCGTTTCGATGAAGAAGCAAATGTTGAATTTGCACACAAGTTGGAAGAGGCTGGCGCACACGTAGTTTATGGAGTTATGGGCTATAAAGTTCACTCGAAAATGCTACTTATTGTGCGTAAAGAGCCATCTGGATTAAATTATTATGTGCATTTAGGTACTGGCAATTATCATCAATCAACCGCTAAAGTTTACACAGATTTCGGGCTTTTAACTAGCAATCCAGATATTGCTCGTGATGTCGATAATATTTTTGCGCAAATTACTGGCGTTGGGCGTGCTGGAATGCTAAAATTACTTTATCAAGCGCCATTTACGTTACACGATATGATAATCAAGAGCATTGAACGAGAAATTTTTAATGCATTAAATGGTAATCGCGCAGAAATTATTGCTAAAATGAATTCACTAATGGATAATCAAGTTATTCGCACATTATATAAAGCTTCTCAAGCTGGCGTTAAAATTAATCTTATCGTACGTGGTGCTTGTGCGTTGCGCCCACAACTTAGCGGAATATCAGATAACATTTATGTGCGATCAATTGTTGGACGATTTTTAGAACATCATCGTGTATTTTATTTTTATAATGCGGGAAATGAAGATTTGTATATTTCATCAGCTGACTGGATGAAACGTAATTTTTTTAAACGCGTAGAAACTTGTGTACCGATTTTAGATTCTAAAATAAAACGTAGAATTATCAATGAAGGGCTAAAATTATATTTGCAAGACAATACAGAGGCTTGGGCGTTACAAAGTGACGGAACATATGTAAGGATTCATGATAAACGAAAAAAGAAAATTTCCGCACAAACCACATTAATCACACAATTAGCTGAACCACCTGAGTATTTGGCAGCTACAATGCCTGGTTTAGTAGTGGTAAATGGAGTTAAACCATCTACGCCACCGATTGTAATTGAGGATAAGCCAAGGCGTCGATCTAGGACTAAGAAAGAAAATAGTTAATGAAAATAATTAAACATTTATTATTACCGTTGATATTATTATTAAGTTCATGTGGATTTCATTTGCGTGGTTATGATACATCAAGTAATTATAAATTACCTTTTAAAACAGTCTACATTCAATGTGATAATGTAGTAATTTGCTCGAATTTGACTTCATTAATTACGAAACAAAATTTAAGCAAAATAGTTAATAAGCCAACAAATGCAGTTGCTACAATTCGCTTATTAAAAGAAGAAACAACTCGAGATGCCAATGGATTTAACTCTGCAGGTAGAATTTCTTCATATTTACTCACCTACCAAGCCGTTGCAGAAGTATGGCAATCTGGTGAACAAATTGGAGATGATATTGTTATTTACAATTCAGCAACAATGAATTATAACGACAGCTTGATTTTGTCGAAAGATCAAGAGGAGGCTGATATTTGGGATAAATTGCATCAAGATACAGCGAGTCAATTAGTGAGACGCTTAGTTGCATTTAAAAATAAGGTGAGTAATGGCAATTAATTTACAGGAATTACAATCTGCCAAGCTAGCTAAATTTTATATGTTATCTGCAGATGAAGAAAATTATCCGCTATTGAATTTTGCTAATTCATTGATAAAAGATAAATTACCGATGGACACAATTCGGCATAACTTTGTTGCTGACCGTTATTTTAATTTTAATACTGTGTTGGATATATTACAAAGTGGCAATTTATTTACCACGCATAATTTAATTGAAATTAGTTATAAAACCAAACCAACATTGGAGCAACAATCCCAATTAACGGAAATTTTAGCTAAACTAAGTTTTGCTGATACATTAGTATTACTTACTGGAAAATTAGATAGAAAAGATATGACTGCGTCATGGATAAAAGAAGCGCTATCAATCGGTGGTTTTGTCTGTGGTTTGAGTCAAGATAATATGAATGAAGTTTTGCAAGCTAAATTAAATCAATACAAATTAGAACTTGATTTTACGGCGAAAGAAATGTTGCTAAATATGAATCATGGCAATCCAGTGCAATTACTTGGAGATGTTGATAAATTATCTTATTTATATCCACAAAATAGTAAATTGACAGTCGCAAATTTAGAAGAACACTTGGTTGATAATGCTTTATATAGTATTTTTCAATTATCTCCTGCCTATTTGCGTGGTGACCTAAAAACTAGTTTGCTGATTTTAAATAATGTTTATCAAGCAGTTGGCGATGCAGTATTAATTTGTTGGGTGATCGTAGAAGATTTACGTAAATTATTAAAGCTTAAAGGCGATATTAAGCAATCTATATCCGAACAACAGGCGATTAAAAACCTACGCTTATGGGGAGAGGCTGTAACTGCGTTACCCAAAGCGCATAAACGCCTTAGTTATAGCGTATTACTTGAATTATTGGAAGATATTGCCAATATTGATTTAATGATAAAAGGTGTTAAATCAGGGGATTTACGTCTCAAGTTCCTCGAAGTTATCACAAAATTATGCGTAACACCTGTTTAGAATCTTCCAATCTGTTACAAAAATCACACACAAGTTCTAAGTCGATTACTAATATCTTAATCTTCCACATTTATTAAGTCAAAATAACTACTTTTTATACTGTAAATAAAAAGCTACAGTTTATGCATGTCTACAAAAACATATCTACAAAATATTTCACACACCACACAAAAATGTTATATACAAATTTGTAGATGCCATGCTACAATCATTCTCTAAATATAACTAGTTGAATTAAACAATTTTTAAAACTGGAAATTAATAAATGAATATATCAAAACTTATAGGTCATGGATATGGTGGTTACAGAGACTTTAATACTAATACAAATAACCAAATTGAACGTAGGCAAGCAGATTCAAATAATGAAAAATATCTGCATGCTTATGATGCAATTGATCGCTCAACCATAAATAGCGAAGAAAATAATTCTACATGCAAAGAAATTGTAAGTAAATTAACTAGTTTAATAATACCTATTGAACAACGAAGATTAGCCGCGGGATTAGGTGTAATAACACCTATTGAACAACGAAAATTCGCCGCGGGATTAATTGGCGCAATTGCTCATGCTAGAGCTGTTTTATCTAGTAATGGCAAAGGAGATGATGCCGATGAAGCATTAGAATTACTTAGCTTTGCATTAGATGATTTTAATACAGCATGTGCACTAAAAATACAAATAACCGATATTTATAAACTTATAAAGAATCCTAGCTTATTATTTAAAGACACTTTTACAGAACCTGTTGTGGATTTGGTATTTCAACTATTTAATGGAAATACTTTAATACTTAATATTGTTGCCACGCCTAATGAAGTCCCAAATGAAGTCCCAAATGAAGTATTAATGTCTTTTGTTGATTCCTTGAGTAAAAACTCTATAAATTCATTAAGGAAGAATAATGCGTTTTATCATATACGTGATTGGTTAGAATATTGTTTAACTTTAAAGCAAAATAAAATACAACCAGAAGTCAATAATTTAGTTACTTTAAGAGGTTCGTCTTTCTTGAAGGGGAAAGAATCAGGTGAAAAATCATATAAAATCAATGGTCAACAGAGTCAAAGAAGTTTTAGCGAAGAAAAAGATTACGAGCAAAAATCTTCGGGTTCTATTGACTCTTATAATGAGCGACCAGCGCTTTACACGCGTCCAGCTGGCATTGATTGTGTAATAATATCGAAAGTGACCACTAAATTGCATTTAAAAAGACCAGTT
>CAYWWJ010000021.1:0-35448 GCA_964462055.1 uncultured Neisseria sp.
TTTGATATTTTTTTAACTATTTAGCAAAATATAGTTGACAAGTTATCATAGAAGCCAGTTACACAACCAGCAGTGCAACAATTGGTACAGCAACCGATTGCACCAATATCTGCGGTCGATAAAAAACCAAATATGTTGGTAGTATCGGATAATGTTTTGAGTGATGGAAATCCTACAAATGCAATATCAGGCACCAATACAAGCATTGGCACAGGTGAAATAAATAGTCAATTACGTGCACAACGTAGTCCATATACCATTTTTGCAGGAACATTTTTACCTGCTACTATGGTTACGGCATTAAATAGCGATAGTAGCGGTGAGATAGTTGCGACTGTTAGAAATAACATCTATGATAGCACTACAGGTAAGTATTTATTAATTCCTCAGGGTTCACGATTAATTGGTACATATAATCACGATATTGCGTATGGACAAAATCGGTTAATGGCTGGATGGAATAGAATTATTTATCCGAATGGAACGAATTTTCTGTTACGTGGACAGCCTGGTACTGATTTGGAGGGAGCGAGTGGGTTTACTGGTGATGTTGATAATCATTGGATGCAAAAATTTGGCACTTCCGCACTAATGGGGCTAATTTTTGGAGGTATGACAATGGCAACAGGTAGTCAAGCGACTAATCCATATCAACTAAGTGCTGGTGCAACAATGGCGTCACAAGTCGGTGCGCAAATGTCACAAGCAGGCTTGCAAGTCATACAAAAAGGTGTGAATATTCCACCAACAATTATTATTAGTGCGGGATATAAATTTAATATTTTAACTACTGCAGATTTGGTGTTAAAACCATATGTGTATACTAAACAAACAGAAGTGAGGTAATTATGAAAAAGTTTTTATTAATAATGTTCGTTACTATAAATTGTTATAGCTTACCTGTTGAAATTACAAATAATGTTGCTGATGTAACTAAAGAAATTGTAGCAAGGGCGGAATCGCTAGAAACATTAGAGGGTTTAATGTCTTCAATTAGTAGCGCTCAATCATTAGAACAACAAATCAAGGCTTTATCAAATTTGAGTGATTTTCAGAAAAACCCGAGTGGAGCTGTATCGCAGGTCAATGATGCTGTGAAAAAATTACTAGGATCGCTTAATACAAATTCTGGTACAAGCTTTACTAATTTAAAACAACTAATAGGTGGGTTATCTACATCATCAACTGCTATGTCAATGAGTATAAAGCTTACGCAAGCGACTAATATGGAGTTAGTAGAAATAGAAAATACATTGCAAGCAATGCAAGCGCAACAAAATGCTATGATTGCCTATCAACAAGCAGCAATTGCGCAAGAACAAGATGCTACAAAAAAATTAGAAGCTAATAATCAAGCGACAATATCAGCGATGAGAGCTTATTAAGAATGAAAGTGAATCAATGAAGCCACTGACGTTAATTAGTACTTTTGTGATTGTTATTATGATATTTTCTTGTGCAAACACAAGTAAGTATGAAGAAAAATCTACAGAATCACATGGCAGTATTGTAGAAAGTAAGTCTGTAATTGAAAGTGCTATTGCATTATATCCATCAGCTAAAGGTAATATTAATGATAAGAAGGTTGTTAATAAATCATCAGATGGTTTCAATATTTCAGTAAAGAATGTGTTAGTTTGTACCGCTTTCGTAACTGGTGTTATTATGATGTGGCCTGCAATGGGCTCTTGGTTCGAATTACATGATAATAAGCATTGGTATACTTTTGTGTATGCCCCAGTTTTTATTGTGGGGGTTCCTCTTTTTATTGTAGGAGCTGGATTAGCTTTACCTGGATTAAGCCATATTCAGTAATTGTGTGTATCCTAATTTATTTTACCACTGCCCTTACTTTTTTATTGAATGTTTAAATAGATAGGACAAATTTCGTAATCTTTGAACGTAAAAATTATAATTTGTCCTATAAAAAGAGTAAATTTAAAAAAGTGAGGACTGAGGTTATTTTGGAGAATTTAAATAAAAATGAAAGTTAATAAATAAATGAAAAAAATATTATTATTTATTGGGCTATATATTGTTATGTATAGTGTCAACGCAGATGGTGCTAATGCTGGCACTACTAATACAGGCACAATGGATTTACATTATGTATCTACAATTTTGAGTGATGCAGCCTCTTGGCAAACTCCTGTATTAAAAGCATCGATACAAATATTTACAATTTTATGGTTCTTTGATACGTTTAGAGAAGGGTTATTTCATCAGCTATTTCAAGTTGGTAAGTTACAAGAATTATTACGGTTTGTAATAGTTAGGGTAATATTTTTTGGATTTTTTTCATCAATTTTTTTATATCCAGAGTTTTATCTTGGCATTGTGAAATATTTAGGCGGTGTAGGTCGAACACAATTGCATTTTGCAACTGATAGTACTGGTGGCAGTGGTAATGTAACAGGTCTTGATGCAGGATGGATTTGGAAACAATATACGGCGTGGTTTGCAAATGATTATACTCCAGCGATTCTCAAAAAAGGTCTTTCAGAACTTGGCACGCAACTTAGTATGGCTATTGGTAGTATAGTATATTTATTATGTACTTGCTGGATTTCATTTTTAATTATTATGCTAGAAGTGCAAGCTAAAGCTACTTTGTTTGGTGGATTAATTTTAACCTCTTGTGCTGCTTCAAAATGGACTGAATCATGGTGGAATAGTTATTTAGGTGCAGTCGTAAGTCTTGGTATAAAAGTTATGATGTTTATGTTTTTATACGCCTCTATTCAAGCTGAAATGAGTTATAAATCTGGGCATACAATAACTGGATCAATTGATGTATGGAATCAAATAATTAATACTATAATATGTACCTTTATTATTACAGTTATTCCAAGTAAAATAGCAGGAATGGTATCAAGCGCTGGTGCAAGTGATTTGGGTGGCAAAGTAGTTGCAGGAGCTTTGGCAGGAATGGCTATTGCAGCAAAGGCTGGTAAAATGGCGAGTAAAGGTGCTAAATCAGCAGGAGGTAAATCTAAATCAACTTCATCGGATTTGAATAAATCAAAACCATCATCGTCGGATTCGAATAAATCAACTCCATCAGGAGGTGACAAATCACAACAACCAATGGCAGATAAAGGCGATAAATCTGAGTTTATGAAAGGCAATAAAGCAGATGGCAAAAATTAATAAATCTTTATATGCGCCTCACCTCATGGGGGGCATTGAGCGCTTGTACGCAATTATATTGGGCTTAAGTTTTGTATTGGTAATGTTTTTTGGCGATGTAACTCAGAGAATCATAGGTTTTATATTTATAATTGCAATCTGGGTTTTGATGGAAGCTGCAAATGCATATGATTATATATTTTTTACTATTTTAATACGTTATATATCGCAACAAGATTACTACATCGCCCACACCAAAGAGCGTAAACTTAAAAAGAAAAAACAGGTTTTATAGATGGAAAATTATTATACAGAGAAATTAAATAGCCCGACACAGATTGGGTTTAGCGATAAATTACCCTACAAATGCTTTGTGGATGATGGAATTATTTATCATGAAGATGCAAATTTTACATTTCAAAAATCATATTGGTTTGACGGAATTGACTTCGAGAGTGTGGAAGATAATATCACCTATGGTGCGGTGGAATATCTAAACTTATTATTAGCTGGCATACAAACAGGATGGGTATTGTCGGTTAATAATATTAGAATGCGAGATAATGGATATTTAGATTCTACAAAAAACTTCTTTGATAGTGAGTTGCTCCAAAAATTAGACCGTGAACGTGAGTATTTTTTTACCAAACAAGCCAATATATTCAAAAGTGTAACCCCCCTCACATTTACCTATACGGCACAAAATAAAGCGATGAGAAAAATTGGTTCATGGTTTAAAAAAACTAATAAAACAGCTGCTCCACAAAAGACATTTGATTTGTCATTGGCAGAATTTAAAACTCAACTTAATCAGATAATAAAATTAATAGATCGAGTCATTAAATTGCGCCCTATGTCAGACAATGAAACTGTGAGTTATTTAAATTGCTTAATCTCAGGTAAATGGATTAATTTCAAATTACCTACAAAAACATACGTGGATTTACGCTTTTTACTCGGTGATGATTATATATCAGGATTAGAGCCTAAGATTGGCAGTAAGCATATTAGGGTTATTGCGATTGATAATTATTTCCCCGATGAATCAAAGCCGCTTATGCTAGAGAGATTAAATAACTCGGGGTTTGAGTTTCGCTGGAATACAAGATTCTTCTTTTTAACCAAATTACAAGCACAAAAAAATATCGATTATTTATCTGATTTACATGAGCAAAATATTGGTGGTATTAAGGGTGCGGCGGTTTCTGGCTCAGGTATGGAGAGTAGGAAGTATAATCGAGGCGCGGAGCATTTATTTGATGAAGCTGAGGAAGCAAAAGCTAATACAATGATTAGCAATATTAATTACGGTAAATATAGTTGCAATATAGTGTTACATCACGAAGATGAAAATGAAGTAAAACGCAGAAGTGAGATTGTGGTTACTACGTTGGAAGAAATGGGATTTAAAACGAGAAATGAGACAATTAATTCCGAAGAGGCTTTTTTATCTACGATTGATGGCAATATCTATAAAAATAAGCGACGCGCATTAATTTCTACCGAGAATCTGGCGGATTTGTTGCCGATTAGTGGATTTTGGCACGGGTTAGACCATCATCCAAGCCAATTGTATCCAGAAAAATCTAATAGCATGTTTATGGTAGATTGCAATAGCTATCAAAGCTTTAAAGGTAATTTATTTAGCCATGATATGGGGCATACATTGATTATCGGCAGAAATGGAGCAGGTAAATCAACGTTGGCTAATTTTATTGTATCAAGCCATATGCGATATAAAAATGCGCAATTTTTTGGGTTGGATAATAAACATTCGATGCTACCTTTGACATATGGCGTAAATGGTGCGCATTACGATTTAGGTATTGATAGCACGTCGTTTCAACCATTGGCAGATATTGATACCGTTCGTGGCTATGATTTTGCGGTAGATTGGTTGGGTACGTTGTGTGAGGTGAATCATGTTCCAATTACAACCGATGTATCTAAAGCAATACGTGGCGTTTTGGATAATTTGTCGGTGCAAGATAGAGAATACAGAACTATGGATAATTTACATCATTATGCACAAGGTTCAAATCAACAATTAGCTGATGTAATTCAGTTATATACGGGAATAAACACCATGCAGGCATTGATTCTAGCTGATAATGAGGATAGAATAAGTTTGAATAATTTCAATGTGTTTGAGCTGTCAGAATTAATCAGCAAAGGCGAAAAAGTCCTTGTGCCAATTCTGAAATATATATTTTATAAAATTATGGGTAAATTAGATGGTCGCCCAACTCTAATTCTAATTGAGGAAGCATGGATGGCGTTCAATAGCCCAGTTTTTTCAAGACAACTCGATGAATGGTTAAAAACATTAAGAAAATTGAATGTTTACATAGTTATGGTGACATTACAAGTTGGTGAAATAATGAATTCTCCGATTAAAAATACATTACTAACTCAATGTGCCACACGATTATATACCCCAAATCCAGATTTGAATAGTAGCGAGATATACAACGCCTACAAAGAATTTGGTTTGAATGATAAACAGATTGAAATACTAAAAAATGCTAGAATGAAGAGCGAATATTATATATCAAATCATGATGGCGACAGATTATTTAATTTAGACATGGTTTATTTTGATGTGGCGAGATGCTTTCTAAGCAGGACATCAAAGATGATGCGGTAATGGCGAAGAAAATTAAAGCGCAAAGTAATGATGATTTTATAAGCGCTTGGCTAGATTATTGCAATGTTTCTTATTCATGAAAGCAAGAATTTTAATACTCACGACCACCTTTTTTTGCGTATCTTTTTTGTGTTTGATGGGATTGATTACATTATGCAATAAATTCATATATTATAATGATACGATTAGTGAGCCGATTGGTTATTATTTAGTTTTTGATACAAAAAACGTTGTGGTTAATCACCTATATGTAATCACTATCTCTACGCAATATATGGATAAGCTCACAAAATTAGGTTATCATGCTAATTCTGGTACGCTATTGAAACAAGTTATTGCAAAATCTGGCGATGCTATTGATATTACTAAATCTGGGGTAATGGTTAATAATAAATTGCTGGCAAATTCTAAACCTGTCGCATATGCTGACAGTGTAGGGTTGCAGGTAATGCTAGTTGGCTATCATAAATTATTGCAGGATGGCGAGTTTTGGGTGATGGGTGCTAGTCCACATAGTGTTGATTCTCGTTATTTTGGTGTCATTAATCAAGATCAAATTTTGAAATTTGCATATTTTTTATTTTAGTCGGTACTGTGGAAGGTAGCAATGCATTTTGGTTTCTAAATGTTTATTTAATAAGCATCTAGCTCCATATCATTTGCTACCTTAGCGGAGTAACGTCTTCGAATTCATCTGGGCGCAGTTAGCTGCGAGTAAAATAGTCAAAATGAGCGCCCCCAACTACAAGACAATCTCATATTATTTACATTCGTTGTCGTTATTTCTAGCAACAACAGCTCTAGGAACAATAGTGTATGTAACCGCACTCCATTTTCCATAATTAGTTTTCAGCTCATCTGTGGTAATCTTTTGTACGTTTGCATCATCGTAAATATAACCATTTCCATTTTCACCTCTAATGTATGAGATATAGTGTCCGCTGCGCACCCTGCCTCTATAAAGTATAATGGCATTAATATTATCAAAATCTGGGCTGTTTATCAGTTCGTTCAGTTGGTTACCACGTGACGATGTCGACTTATCATGAAATGTAAATATGCCATTGATATAATTTTGAAACTTATCACTATTAACCAGTGTATTAAACTGATTTATTAGCTGTGACGCATTCTCTATTTGAATTATATGATCAATATCAGCTTGATCTAGTTTTTGAGTGCGTGCACGAGTTGGAGTACTCTCTTTTTCTTCGTCTGAATCTATTTTTTGTGACGCAGTCTCGTTAATTAGATTAATATCAGCTTGATTTAGTTTTTGATTCCTTGCACGAGTTGGGGCACTCTCTTTTTCTTCGTCTGAATATATTTCCTGAATCTCATCTGCATGATTTATCTCTTGTAACACAGTGTTTGCATGAATCAAATTATCCATGCTAGCAACATTTAAATCAGGATAATAAGCTTGCAGATTATTTTGTTGCATAAACATCTTTATTTTGCCTAAATAGTCACTCTCATACACCTTTGTTGTTTCGTGTATCAGCTCTTTACCAACACCGGCATGATCGGCTAATTTTGATAATTCTTCATTATTTAATAAATCATCTACACTACCCTTATTGTTAATTTCTTTTGTAATAATCTCGTCATTAATCCGCGAATACGCTCCTTCTTTCTCTTTAAAGCTATCTAGCAATTGAGTGCATCGTTCCTTAAGCCCAGAAGATATTATCTTATTGTTTTTTGTATTATTCAGAAAGTTAACCAATTTATCATGATTTGGATAAGTTATCACAGTTTCAGTAATTAATTGCAATCCTATCTTAGCAAAAGATAAATTACCATCAAGTGGTTTTTTCAATAAATCCAGATTTACTTTCTTGTGTGGCGTAATAGGTTCAACTTTGTCACTATTACCATACAGTCTACTCAAAAGTCCTGAAGCAGTGTCTTGACCAGTTGCGAAATCCGTAAATAATCGCAATTGAATGATTAATTTGTCACTATCCTCAGGTGCTTTATCATCTTTTGCAATATATGCAATAAGTAAACATTTTAGCCTAATTAATTGCCCACATTTGACTTTGAACTCATTGTCATTATTATATGATGAGCTTTTTAACGTTAAATCCAATAATGCGTTGATCATTGGTGGGTTTGCTAAAATTAATTGCAACGCGGAAATTGCAAAACAATCATTCCTTCTATTATTCATACCACTTGGAATCTTATTAACATATATTGGTTGATAATTAATATCGTTTTGTTGGGCTAGATCATTTATATTAACACCATTCTTTTCCAAAAAATCTTTATGTTTTTCATCAAGACTTGCAAAAAAATCCTTATCTGTTTTTTGTAGATCCTCAAGTAACCCCTTAAAATGTCCAGGCAATTCTTCTCGATATAGTAATCCATCGTTTTTTACTAATGACATTAACTCGTATGTAGTATCATTTATGTTAGTATGTTTAGTAATTTCATCCATTCCAGATGCAATTTGCGCAACACCTTCTCGCAATTCAGATAATGCACTTTCTTGCGCTTCATGATTTGTTACAGAAAACAGCGAATTATTACTTCTTTCGTATTTAAATTTCACGAGTGCATTAACTATTTTATTAACACTTTCTTTATTCGTACCATATTCGCCAAGTAAATAATTGCACATATTTTCTTTTCCACTTTTATCAAATTTCAAATTAAATCTAGATATTCTTTTATATTGTGTTAGATTTGTCAATGATGTTACTCTGTTACTCATTTTTTATTTCTTTCATTTAGTTTATTATTAACAACACACAATGGGTGAGTTATGATGCATAGAGAATTATAATACAGACAAATTATTAAATTTTAGGCAATTTGACTAACTGCTGAAATATATTTTGGCGCATACAATAAATTTATTTGACATACACATTATTATAATGATATTATAATGGTATGCATGTCATTTTTAGTGGAGTTTTTAAAATGTTACATACAAAATGTAGAGAAATAGGAACGAGTAAAGGGTTGATCATACCAAGTAATCTTTTAGAGCAGGCTCATATTGATATTAATGATGTTTTAGATATAGAATATTCAGAGATTGAAAAAACAATTAAAATAAAGAAATCAGATACAAAAATAAGAAATGATTGGGCAAAATCATTTAAATCATTGCATGTAAGTAATGGCGACGAATTGTTGATTGCTGATGTGTTTGAGGATGAAATGCTTGATGAAACAATTTGAAGTTTATATTGCGAACTTAGACCCAGCTCAAGGTATAGAAATAGAAAAGACAAGACCAGTTATTATTGTTTCACCAAATGAAATGAATCTATACTTAAAGACAGTAATAATTGCACCATTAACTAGTCAATTCCATGAAAATATACCAACAAGAATAGAGATAATTTTGCAAGGCAAAGTGAGTTATATTGTATTAGATCAGCTAAGAACATTAGATAAAAGCAGGTTACATAAATTTGTTGGTAATTCACCTAAACAAGTTAATAGTAATATCAAAAACGTATTGTTGGAAATGTTTGCTTAATAACTAAATTATTCGATACGTACACATTTATTAAGTTAAGGATTAACGATTTAGCATGAGGATTATAATATTACTTTTAATTGCAATATCTATTTCAAAAATAAAATTAAGTTTTGCAATAGGGTATAACGCTGAATTAGATAAGTGTTTTGTTAATGCATCTCAAAAATATAAAGTCCCCAAACAGGTATTGATTGCTATAGCAGGGGTTGAGAGTAAGTTTAAGGCATCAGCCATTAATAGAAATAAAAATGGAAGTTATGATTTAGGTGTAATGCAAATTAATTCTTCTTGGTTTGGTAAATTAGCCAAAATTGGAATTTCAGAACAATCATTATATCAACCATGTCAAAATATTATGGTTGGCACTTGGATTCTTGCGCAAAATATTAATTCATATGGTTTTAATTGGGTTGCAATACAACGTTATAATGGTAGCGATACTCAGTTAAAATATGCACAAAAAGTAAAAGAAGAGTTAAGTGTTTTATCACCTAAGCTATTTACTGAATCTGCAATTACAAAAAATAATCAACATGCAAAAACAATAGAATCAAAACATATTTTCTTATATGTTAAATAATTCACCTTACTCAGAAGTATACTCAGTTAACAATGCGACATAAATTAAGAGCTATTCATATCAAATTGGGCGTGTTATAATAATGGGGTTTAATAATTTTAATGTTTGGTGATTACAATGATAAAGGTAGCTTTTTTTTCGACGCATAATTATGACAAAGAGTATTTTAATTTATATAATGAATATGATTATCAATATACGTATTTAGATTGTGATTTAAATTCAGAGACAATTGCATTGGCAAAAGATCATGATGTGATTTGTGTGTTTGCAAATAATATAGTGGATAAGGTAATTATAGATACTTTAGTGGAATTTAAAATCAAATTAATTGCATTACGTTGCGCTGGGTTTAATAATGTAGATCTGGAATATGCAAAGCATTGCAATATATCAGTTGTACGTGTTCCGGCATATTCTCCACATGCGGTTGCGGAACATGCTGTTGGAATGTTGTTGGCGCTGAATAGAAAAATTCACAAGGCGTATAATCGTGTCCGTGAAGGTAATTTCCTGCTTGATGGGTTGTTGGGTTTTGATTTATATCAAAAAAATGTAGGGGTAATTGGTAGTGGAAAAATTGGCAAAGCATTTATAAATACTATGCTAGGGTTTGGATGCAATGTATTTGTTTATGATCCGAATAAAGATCCTGAAATAGAAGCCACTAAAGCTAAATATGTTGATTTAGCTGGTTTATTTGCGAATTCGGATATAATTTCGCTACATTGTCCATTAAATGATAAAACATATCACATTATAAACGAAAAAAGCATTAATCTGATGAAACCTGGTGTTTTTTTAATTAATACTGGTAGAGGTGGATTAATTAATACCAATGCGGTCAAAGATGCCTTATTGAATGGCAAAATTGGCTATTTAGCTATGGATGTTTATGAGCAAGAAGAAAATCTATTTTTCCACGATTTAAGTGCTAATATAATCAAGGATGAATTAATTCTAGAATTGATGATGTATCCAAATGTATTGATAACGGCTCATCAAGGATTTTTTACTAAAGAAGCGTTAACTGAGATAGCAAAAATAACAACGGAAAATATCAAGCACTTTTTCAATAATGATTTAGATGTTTTAGTGAAATCATCTGCCAAAATCGTTTAATAAATTATTTTTTAGTTTTTAACATATGGTACAATTTCGGCTGGTAGTCAGCTCTTTAATTAATGGATTAATTCACTATAACTACTTAGTAGCGATATTTACAATATACAGAATAAATTAATTTTTACTGATTTTGTGATAACTCATGAGGGGAAAATTAATTTATTCTGCATATTGAGAGATCGTGCTACGTAAATTACAACTTATTTAGGATGCTTATTATGAAAAATTTACTAATTATTCTAACTATTTTCGTGGCATTTATTTCTAATGTTGCTAATGCTTGTACAGGCATGCAGATTAAAACCAAAGATGGTAACATTATTAATGGTCGAACGGTAGAATTTGCCGCGCCAATTACGATGAATAAAGTTTTTGTACCGCGGAATTATAAGTTTGTTAGTAAATTAGATGATAAGACGAATGGGCTTACGTATAAGTCTAAATATGCATTTATCGGCGGCGGTATGTATAATGATGTCAATGTTAGTGATGGTGTCAATGAAAAAGGCTTATCACTTGGGGCGTTTTATTTCCCTGGTTATGCTGTTTATCCAGATTATAAAAAGCAAAAATCGACAGCTAATTCATTATCACCTAGTCAATTTACTAATTGGGTTTTAAGCCAATTCGCGACTGTTGATGAAGTTAAACAAAATATAAATAATATTACTATAGTTAATGCTATTCCAGATGGTTGGTCATTTTCTCCGCCATTTCATTATGTAATTTACGATAAAACTGGCAAAAGTATTGTAATTGAGCCATTAAAAGATGGTTTAGTTGCGTATGATAATCCAGTTGGCGTGTTGACAAATTCTCCCGATTTTACTTGGCAGATGACGAACCTAAAAAATTACGTTGGGTTATCGAATTTATCAGCAAAATCTATTATATATGATGGAGTTACGGTGAATCCATTTGGTCAAGGATCTGGAATGTTTGGTTTGCCGGGTGATTTTACACCACCGTCAAGATTTGTGCGTGCCGTTGCATTTAGTAAAGCTGCGATACCTGCGCCTGATTTAGAGCATGGAATCACACAAATGTTTCATTTATTGCATCAATTTGATATTCCAGCAGGAAGTGTTGCGTCTATTGAAAATGGTAAAACAGTATATGATTACACTATGCTAACAGTGGTGCGGGATCCACAAAACCTAGTGATGTATTTTGTGACTTACAATGAGCCATTTAAAATACAAGAGAATCGTCTTAGCGATTATGATGTGAATGGTAGTAAAATCATTGTTGCAGGACCTATTGAAGGTATCGTGCCATATTTTGCTAAATAAATGCCCAGGTCCTCACTTTTTTAATTTATACTTTATAGGATAACTAACTAATTTTTGTGTTCAAAGATTACAAAATATGAGTTTGTATTAATTCGAAATCTATTTGGCAAAAACTCGCTAACGCTCAAACAGTTTGCCAAATTACGCTTTCTTTATTAACAAACTCTATATTTCTCCATCATTCACTAAAAAATTAGTTAGTTATCCTATTTATCTAAACATTCAATAAAAAGTGATGACTGAGGTAGTAAATATATAAGATTATTTAATTAAGGGTTCGGGAAATGTTAGATATAAATTTATTACGTACAAATATAGATGAAATAGCTGCTGCAATTGCAACAAAGGGAATGCAGATTGATATAATTCATTTTAATGCATTAGAATCTCGTCGCAAAAGTTTACAAATGCAACTGGAAGCTTTGCAGGCAAAGCGCAATAGCATGTCTAAGCAAATTGGTATTGCCAAGTCCAAAGGCGAGGATATTGTGCAGATTATGCAAGATGTGTCGCAAATCGGCGAGGAATTATCCCTAACGCAAAATGAATTCTCATCTATTGCCGATGAATTAAATCAAATGCTATACATTATCCCGAATATTCCGCATGAATCGGTTCCTGTAGGAGAGAACGAAGCATTTAATCAAGAGGTTCGGAAAGTTGGTACGCCACGTGTTTTCGATTTTGAAGTACAAGATCACGTGGATTTAGGAACTAATTTAAATAAGCAAATGGATTTTGAAGCTGCAAGTAAAATATCTGGCAGTCGTTTTGTTGTACTAAAAGATAAAATCGCGAAATTGCATCGCGCATTAGCGCAATTCATGTTAAATACTCACATCGAAGAACATGGCTATATGGAAACGTATGTGCCATATTTGGTGAATGCCAATGCATTATTTGGAACAGGGCAATTGCCGAAATTTGAAGAAGATTTATTTAAGACGCAGCACGATGAAGCTGCGCTGTATCTTATTCCTACTTCAGAAGTATCTTTGACTAATCTGGTGAATGATACACTGTTGACGCCACATGAATTGCCAATCAAATACGTTGCACATTCGCCGTGCTTTAGAAGTGAGGCTGGTAGTTATGGTCGCGATACGCGAGGGATGATTCGCCAGCATCAATTTGACAAAGTTGAAATTGTGCAAATCGTAGCAGCAGAAGAGTCATACAATGCGCTAGAAGAAATGGTGTCACATGCTGAAAATATTCTAAAAAAACTTGGCCTGCCTTACCGGGTAATGTGTTTATGCACGGGTGATATGACCGCTAGTTCGGCTAAAACTTACGATTTGGAAGTATGGTTGCCATCGCAAGGAACTTATCGTGAAATATCATCTGTATCAAATATGACGGATTATCAAGCAAGAAGAATGGGTGCGCGAGTTAAGAACTCACAAGGTAAAAATGAATTAGTACATACATTAAATGGCTCAGGTTTGGCCGTTGGACGCACGTTGGTTGCTGTGCTCGAAAATTATCAAAATGCTGATGGTTCAATAACTGTACCAGAAGTATTGCGTCAATTCATGGGCTGTGATATTATAAAATAAAGTAGCTATTTAGCAACATTTTTCATATATACAGAATAGATTAATTTTTCCCTCATGAGTTGTCACAAAATCGGTAAAAATTAATCTATTCTGTATATTTTAAACATCACTGCTAAGTAATTACATAAAAAGGAATGGAATTTATGAATAAGTTAACTTCAAGACAAAGCACATTACTTAATTTATACAAATACATGGTGGCATCAAGAGAATCAGATATTGTTGAATCAGAATTAGTTAACAGTGGTGAGGCCAATTTTTTAGCATCAAGCAAAGGGCATGAAGGTAGCGTTATTTTGGCGCCATTATTAAAACCGCAAGATTGGTTACACTGCCATTATCGCGATAAAGCATTGATGCTTGCTCGCGGTATTTCATCCGAGATGTTTTTTTATAGCGCACTGGCTAAAGCAGAATCTCATTCACACGGGCGCCAAATGGTTTCACATATGAGCGCGCCTGAATTAAATATCATGAGTATCGTTGGGCCAGTTGGTAATAGCGCATTGCAGGCGGCTGGTGTTGCATCGGTAATTAAAGATACCGAACACAACCCGATTGTGCTATGTGCTATTGGTGATGGAACTTCGCAACAAGGCGAGGTATTTGAGGCTATTGCTGAGACGAAACGGAGTAATTTACCTGTTTTATTTTTTATTCACAACAATAATCTAGCGATTTCTACACGTACAGCTGGCAAAACATTTTTTTCATTGCCTGATGGTAAATTAGCCGATTCATTTTATGATATTCCAATTACATATTTAGATGGTTGTGATTCATTCACAGGGTTTGATATTCTTGAGCAATTAGTTTCTAAAATGCGCGTAGATAGAGCGCCACAAATTGTCGTGTTTAATGTCGATAGGCTGGATAATCATTCCAATGCCGATGATCAAAAATTATACAGAAAAGATGCTGAATTAGCTAAATGTGCGAGCAATGATCCATTAACCAATGGATTTGATTACTTATTAAAAGATGGTGTGAGCAAAGCTGTTTTGTTGAGCGCCAAAGCTGATGCTATTTATCAAGTTCGCGAATCAATTGATGTGGCGCGTCATGGAAGCGAACCAGTGGCTACATTAGCCGCTGAAAAACCATTACCCACAGAGTTAATGGCAACGAGTCCCGAATATCGAGGTGACTTTGCTGCAACAGATCGATTGACCATGCTAGAAGCGATGCGCCAAGTGTTCTATACACAGCTAGAAGCTGACGCCAGAGTGTGTTTATTGGGTGAGGATATTGAGGATGGAAAAGGCGATGTTTTCGGAATCACGCGTGGGCTTTCAACTAAATTTCCGAATCAAGTAAAAAATAGCGCGCTAAGTGAATCAACTATCATTGGTTTAACTGGCGGAATGGCATTGGCTGGTATGCGCCCTGTTGCATTTATTCAATTTGCGGATTTTATGCCATTGGCGTATAATCAGATTTTCTCTGAATTAGCCACAATGTATTGGCGCAGTAATGGTAGGTGGCAATGTCCCGTAATTGTATTTGCTGCTTGTGGTGCGTATCGCCCAGGATTGGGTCCATTTCATTCGCAAACCAATGAAGCAACTTATGCGCATATTCCTGGATTAGATGTGTATATGCCGTCAAATGCTGCCGATGCGGTAGGAATGTTGAATGCGGCGTTTAAATCTGGTCGTCCAAGCTTATTTTTGTATCCAAAGAAATTATTAAATGCTGGAAGTGTTGAAGATACAACATCGGCAGATATAGCGCAACAGCTAATTCCAGTTGGTAAAGCTAGAATTGCCAAAGCTGGTAGCGATATTACTCTGATCGGTTGGGGCAATACAGTCGCTTTATGTAAACAAGTTGCCGACACGCTGGACACAATTGGCGTTGATGTAGAAATTATCGATTTGCGGACGATTAAGCCGTATGATTTGGCAACGATTTTAGCGTCTGTTGAAAAAACTCGGCATTTGTGTGTGACGCACGAAGATAATCACACTTGTGGCGTTGGTGGCGATATTCTAGCATCTGTTGCTGAGCTAGCAAAATTCCCTGTAAAAATGAGTCGAGTTACGCGCGCTGATACATATACACCGTGTAATTTTGCTAATCAATTGGAAGTATTGCCGTCGTATGAGAAAATTTTAACTGCGTGCGCCAAATTATTGGATATAGAATTAACTTGGCAACATAATGAAAATACTGACGCAACAGCTTATATCGTAGAAGTAATTGGTGCTAGCCCTTCGGATGAAAGCGTTCTGATTAATAAAATTCACGTGAAAGTTGGGGATCAGGTTGAGTCTGGCGATATTTTAGTTGATATTGAGGCGAGTAAATCTGCTGGCGAGATTTTATCCCCATGCAGTGGCGTTATCGAAGAAATATTGGTTAAGGAAGCGGAAACTGCATTTGTGGGTGGTCCATTAGTGAAAATACGGTTAGCTCAAGCGATGAATTCACTAACCCAAAAGAAATCTAGCACGCCTATATTAAAACGTAAAAGCTTTGTAACAAATGTTAATGTCAAACAAAGTGGCGGAATTTATCCAGTAGGAATTTGTTTACCAACATACAAAACAGGTTCGCGCTTGGTTACAAATCAAGAGATTCTAGTGAATTTTCCTGACTTAACTTCCGCAGATATTATTAAGCGCACAGGTATAGAAACGCGTTATTGGCTAGCGGAAAATGAGACACTTGTTGGAATTGCAACTGATGTTACCAAGAATGCTTTGACAGCAGCAGGGCTACAATTGAGCGATATTTCGATGATAATTTGTGCAACTTGTACGCCTGAGGACTATCAAACGCCGTCATTAGCTTGCTTTGTGCTAGACCAATTATACGCTACATATGGTGAACAACATATTCCAGCATATGATATAAATGCAGCGTGCAGTGGCTATATTTATGCATTGCAGAATGCAAAAGATTATTTGCAAACACGACCAAATGAACGTGTGTTAATAATTACCGCCGAATCATTGTCACGTCGGGTTAATCCTAAAGATTTCGAAACGGCATTTTTATTTGGTGATGCAGCAACGTGTACCGTAGTCTGTGGCAATGATTATATCTCCAGTTGTAATGCGACTATTGATGAAAATTTAGTCACAGCGATAGCTGAAAATGGTGATGTATTAAATATTCCGAGTGATGAAAATTCTAAAGTTGGAATTACAATGCAGGGTAAAAAATTATTCACCTTTGCCGTAAAAACTATGGCGCTGGTGATGAATAAATGTGCGCAAAAAGCTGGTGTTGCAGTCGAGGATATTGGTATGGTGATCCCGCATCAAGCTAATCAACGAATATTAAGCGCAGTTGAACATCGTTTGTCGATGCCAGAAGGTTCGTTGTATAGTAATATTGCACGCTACGGTAATACATCTTCGTGTACAATACCAATCGCACTTGGCGAAACATTACTGGGCGTTGCAATTGTTAAGAAAGTGGCACTTTGCGCATTTGGTGGCGGGTTTACAGCTGGTGCAACAATATTAACCGTGTGCACAAATTAAATATTGTGGGTTATCTACTCATCGTCTTTGAATCTTGAACTTTGTCGTATTGATATAAAAAAGCTCCTAATGTATTACTCATACACGTCGTTGCTTTTTTATATCAATACTTCGCGTCCACGAATCAAATACTTCGAGTATATAGTTGTTTTTCTAATTAATTTATTTCACCACACAAAAATGTTATATACAGAAGACATGTGTTTATAATATAATATCGAAAGTGTAGATTTATATATACTATTTGTCTTTGAATATTGAACTTTGTCGTACTGATAAAAAAAGCGCCTAATGTATTATTCATACATGTTGTCGCTTTTTTTATTTATATTCCGCTCCCATGACTCAAATCCTTCGAGTATATTAAATCTAAATATTTTTATTTTTAATATAAAGGAACATCATGTCAAGCTCAGGTCAAATATGTAACTATCCTAAGTCACAAGTTATACATTCTCACAATCAAAATAAAGTTCAAGAAGTAAATATTTTAAAAACACCAGAAGAATTATTTGAAATAATAATAGGAAATTCTACTGGTTTTGGTATATCTATTGATTCGATAAAGGAATCTATTCCTAATTGCAAAGTTTATGAAACTTATGCTTATTCTGATGATAGAAAAACTACTCATAAAATATTTTTTATTTCGCAACTAGCATCTAGTGATGTTGGTATGTCGTTAGAAAATAATATTACATTTGCCATCTTGACAGATCGAAGTGGTTTTAATCCAGAATTCATTCCAAGTGGAAATCTGGATAATACTAATACTAAAGGAATGTTAGGTGGTTCGCCATTTAGAGTTTTGCAAAGCAATATTTCTGGTTTAGTTCGTAGAATTACGTTAAAAAATACTTTTATTCTTCAAGAAGCAGTTCCTCCTCTTCTGTCAAGTCCGTTTGGGGTCAGCCTTGGTATTACGCCACTAGAATCTGAGCAAATGCGTAATAAGATATTATTTTTAAGTAACATTCTTGATACAAGTATTATTACTAGAGAAACTAAAGAAAATGCAAAGCTGAAGTTAATACAGAATATAAATAGAATTAAACAAAATACACAGACAATAGTGCGTAATGGCAAAATACAAGTTAAATTTCTTGGTGGATCTATTACGGTATACTCAGATGAGGATGATTATTGGAGCTCTCTCTTAAATAGATGTGATAATAGAGACTTTCCCAAAATTGATGAATATGATGGGTTTAGAGTTCGAAATCATCTTGGGAAGAATGCCGATATTCATGAGCATGAAATATCACCAAATGCTCATTTTGTATCTGCATCAGCTGAAATATCAGAAGATTTTCTCGATAAAACGAGAAAACTCTATAGATTTCAAGTTCCATTTTTTCTTAATATTCAACAGTATAAACAAAGACATAGAGAAGAACCTGAAATTATAGGGTTAGCTGAGGAATATGATGAGCCAGCTGAGCAAAAACTTGTTGTTCCCGTAGATAATATTTTTTCAATGCTTAACATTAGCGAACGAACTATAACAGTTAATGCAGATTTTCAACCTCTTCATATTAGACATTCGGCATTTCCTACAGAAGAATCGTTGAGGAAGCATGAACCTGAAAATAAAGGTCAATTGCATACGGTTTCAACAGCGGTAGACGAGCAAAAAGAATTAAGCTCGGCATCTGAAGATTTGAGAAATGCTGGGGCTTTTGTTGAATTAATCAATAGAAACGCTATAACTGATCAGGAGCTTATACAAATTTGTCATGCTATTCAAATATATGCAGCACATGTCAAGGGCTTAATATTAACTAATATCAGCAGATTCTAGATTGGGGCCCTCGGTGGAAGATGTGGCCCACTTTGTCACAACTTCACCAGTTTCCTGATCTGTGTAAGTATCATTTTCTGGGTTATAAGTAATCTGTTGCTCATTGTAAATAATAGTAATTGTTGTGGTGTAGGCGTGGATATTATTGCTGATTATTATCTTTGGTCTACCAAAACATCCAGAATAATTTATTTGTATATTAGTGCTTTTGTATACATTATTAGGTATAATTATAGTTGTATTTGGATTATTAATATTTATTTTATTATTGTGTCCGCCATAAACATATATCTCTGTATTGTCAGCAGAATTTGTTACATTTATTGTTGCTGAATCGTGAATCTTCACTACAGAGTTTTTGCCTGAGATGGTAAATTCAGCGCTTATCTCTCGGTTTATTAGCCTCGCACCTTCACCATTACTGGTTATTTTTGTAAAGTTTCCAAAGTTTGTGATTTTTACATTTTTACCGCTTGTTGTCACTTTTACATCTGTAGCATCTTTCTCAATGACTACAATCTTATTGTCACTTCTATATTTATATGTTTTTATTAATCTGTTGGATATAATTCGTACAATATTATACTCATGAAGTGAAAATCCAGTTAACCATCTATGTTCTTCTGGACTTATTCGTAATGCTTGATTTTCACCATGACGCATATCTGCATAGCCAGTATAGCTAGGTTCATAATAAAATTTGCTACCAATTCGTTGAATTAAGATTGCTAATGTTTCAGGAATGCCAACCCCTATTTTGCGATGTTTTGTCAAGGCAAATACCTTTTCTGCATTAAGGTTAAGTTCATTGCACAGATTGTTGATTGCGTCTATTGTATGTTGAATATTATTTTCTGCTGTAAAGAATGAGAAGAATGATTGTTGATGCATAAATCGAATAAGTAATGATATTAAATTAGTAATTTTGTCTTTATCTTCATGGTTGATTGGATCATTAAATATGGTCATTATTTGATTTTTTGTATCAATTTTATCTTGTTGTTTAGTTGAAATAAACATGTTTTTATAGGTCTGTAGATTGGTAATGGTAGAGTTTATAGACATTTGAGAACTCCTTATACAATTTATTGTTTGTTAAGTTGTGTGCAAGTCTAAATTTCATAAAGTGTGCAGTAATGTTATTGGTGTCTTCGCTTGTATAATTCAATTATTTTGAATTTGTTTTTTAGAGAAATAACTGGTTGCAAATTCGAGAATGTTATTTTAACATATAGAATTTAAATTTGTATATAACATTTTTGTGTATACTCAAACAATTTTTTCATACTTAAATTCTACTACGCTCCGAACCTATTATTAATAGGTGTCGCCGCTTGTGTAATCCAATTGTTTTGAACATGTTTGAGTATACTCCTTGGTAATTCAAGTTTAAAAAGTAAAGCTTCTGCAAAAAATGAGGACTTTAGCAGTGTATATATGTTAAAATAACGCAGATTATTCGTATTTTATAAGGGTTAAAAATGAATTTACATGAGTATCAAGCCAAAGAATTATTGGCGCGTTACGGGTTAAGAGTACAAAGTGGTGTGCTTGCAACTAATGGCCAAGAAGCTGCAGTTGCTTTCGATAAATTAGCTGGCAAATTTGCCGTAGTAAAAGCTCAAGTTCACGCTGGTGGTCGAGGTAAGGCTGGCGGAGTTAAAGTTGTGAAATCACGTGATGAAGCACGAGATGTTGCCAATAGCTTGATTGGTAAGAATTTAGTTACATATCAGACAGATGCAGCTGGTCAGCCAGTTAATTCTGTGTATGTAAGTGAAGATTTATACCCTGTATCTCGTGAACTATATTTGGGTGCAGTTGTTGACCGCTCTAGTCGGCGTATTACATTTATGGCATCAACCGAAGGTGGTGTTGAGATTGAGCAAGTGGCTCACGAAACGCCAGAGAAAATTTTAAAAGTTGTAGTAGATCCATTAGTTGGGCTGCAACCGTGTCACGCGCGGGAAGTTGCGTTCAAGCTTGGGTTAACTGGTGGTCAAATTAATGCATTTGCTAAACTGATGATGGGTGCATATCAAGCTTTCGTGGAAAATGACTTTGCTTTGTTCGAAATTAACCCTTTAGCTGTACGTGAAAATGGCGATTTGGTATGTGTTGATGCAAAAATTAATCTGGATTCCAACGCTTTATTCCGCCACGCTGATTTACTAGCTTTGCGTGATAAATCACAAGAAAATGAGCGCGAATTAAAAGCGTCAGAATTCGAGTTAAATTATGTTGCATTGGAAGGCAATATTGGTTGCATGGTAAATGGTGCTGGCTTGGCAATGGCAACTATGGATATTATTAAATTGTACGGCGGACAACCAGCAAATTTCCTTGACGTTGGTGGTGGCGCGACTAAAGAACGTGTTATTGAAGCATTTAAATTAATCCTTGCTGATCCAAGTGTTAAAGCAGTGTTGATTAATATTTTTGGTGGAATTGTGCGTTGTGACATGATAGCTGAAGCGATTATTGCTGCAGTTAAAGAAGTTCATGTAACAGTGCCAGTTGTTGTCCGTTTGGAAGGTAATAATGCTGAATTAGGTTCAAAGATTTTGACTGAATCAGGGTTAAAAATTATCCCCGCAGATGGCTTGGCAGACGCAGCGGCAAAAGTTGTTGCCACACTTAAATAATTACAAAAGGATAAATAATGAGCGTTTTAATTAATAAAGACACCAAGGTTTTGGTGCAAGGATTTACGGGTAAAAATGGTACATTTCACTCAGAACAAGCTTTGGCATATGGCACAAAAGTAGTTGGCGGGGTAACTCCAGGTAAGGGTGGCACGGTGCATTTAGGGTTGCCAGTTTTTAATACAATGAATGAAGCAATGCTTGCAACAAATGCCGATGCCACAGTTATATATGTGCCAGCGCCATTTGTGCTTGACTCAATTATTGAGGCGGTTGATGCAGGCGTTAAATTAATCGTGGTGATTACCGAAGGTGTGCCAACATTGGACATGCTTAAAGTTAAGCGCTATGTTGAGTTATCTGGTAGTCGTCTTATTGGACCAAATTGTCCAGGAATTATTACCCCTGGGGAATGTAAAATCGGAATTATGCCAGGTCATATTCATTTACCAGGTAAAATTGGTATCGTATCTCGTTCTGGTACATTGACTTATGAAGCAGTTGCGCAAACCACAAAGCTTGGTTTGGGGCAGTCAACTTGTATCGGTATTGGTGGCGATCCTATTCCAGGGACATCACATATTGATGCCTTGGCGTTATTTCAGGCGGATCCAAAAACTGAGGCGATTGTAATGATCGGTGAAATTGGTGGAACTGCAGAAGAAGAAGCTGCCGAATACGTTAAAGCGCATGTAACAAAACCTGTTGTGGGTTATATTGCTGGAGTAACAGCTCCTGCGGGTAAACGTATGGGACATGCTGGTGCAATTATTTCTGGTGGTAAGGGTACTGCAGAAGAGAAATTCTTGGCATTTGAGCGTGCAGGTATTGCGTATACTCGTTCACCAGCTGAAATTGGTAGTACTATGTATGAGTTATTAAAAAGCAAAAAAATGATCTAACTACTCAAACAATTTCTTCATACTTGAATTTCGCTACGCTCCTAACCTATTATTAATAGGTGTCGTTGCTTGCTTAATTCAATTATTTTGAACTTGTTTGAGTATAATATTTGTCTTTGAATCTTGTACTGGAATATTATGCGTATTTTAGGGATAGATCCTGGGCTTCGTCACACGGGTTTTGGTATAATTGAGGTTATAAATAAAAATCCGTGTTACATTACTTCTGGTATAATTAGCTCTAATTCTGCTGAGAGTCTGTCATTAAGATTAAAAACAATACTTATTGGTTTGCGGAGTATTATTGCTGATGCTAAGCCAGATTTAGCTTGCATCGAAAAAGTGTTTGTAAATGTCAATCCTAATTCCACATTATTATTGGGTCAAGCTCGTGGGGCTGCGATTTCTGCTTGTGTATTAGCTGATTTAGAAGTTCATGAATATACTGCATTACAAATTAAGCAAGCTGTTGTTGGTTATGGACATGCAGATAAAAAGCAAGTGCAAAAAATGGTTAAATATTTATTAAATTTAGATGGTGAACCTAAAAGTGATGCAGCAGACGCATTGGCTTGTGGTTTAGCACATTTACAATATTCTAAAATGCAGAAGATATTTACTTTCTCAAGAGTTAAGGGTGGTCGTTCAAGTAGTTAAATCATTATTGGAGGTGCAAAAATGGCTTATGTCAGTAATAATTACAATGCGGTAGCAAAATTTTTTCATTGGGCAATCGCATTATTAATAATATGCAATTTTATTGGTGGTATAACTCTGGATTTACATCATTTGTATGCTATTCATATACAAAGCGGATTATTGATTTTGACTCTCGCTGTTTTACGTTTGATTTGGCGAATTATTAGCCAATATCCAGCAAAAATTGATACTGGATTTATTGAAAAAAGCGCGGCAAAAGTTGTTCAATTTTTATTATATGTGCTGATTTTTGCAATTCCGATTTCTGGGATATTGATGGTTCAGGCTAAAGGACACCCGCTTGAGTATTTTGGGATATTACAAATGCCAACGTTTGTTCAACCACAAATTAAGACTGTGTCACATCAATTTAAAGAAGTTCACGAGTATTTGGCGTATGGCATTATTGCGTTAGTAATATTGCATGTGCTGGGTGCGCTAAAAAATCATTATATAAATCGTAATCAAGTGTTAAGAAGAATGTTGCCTAAATTTATGACAAAGAAAGCTGATGAATAAAAATAGTTTATTTAGATCTTTGCTGAACGTGAGTTCGATGACCCTAATATCGCGGATATTGGGGTTTTTACGTGATATGTTAATGGCGCGTTATTTTGGTGCTGGTGTTGCAACTGATGCGTTTAATGTGGCATTTAAATTACCAAATTTATTGCGTAGAACATTCGCGGAGGGCGCGTTTTCGCAAGCATTTGTTCCTGTGTTGGCTGAATACAAAATCAAACGTAGTCATGAGGAAACTCGGCAATTTGTAGCTTCAGTTGCTGGTCTTTTGGGGCTTAGTTTGCTTATTTTGACTGTATTGGGAATTATTTTTGCGGCAGGTGTTGTGTTAATCACTGCAGGAGGATTTTCTGAAAATACGTATAAATTTGATTTAACGGTGAAATTGTTACGAATCACATTTCCCTATATTCTGTTTATTTCCTTATCTTCGTTGGTGGGCAGCGTATTAAACACATGGGGTAGATTCTCTGTGGCGGCATTTACGCCGACGTTTCTAAATATAAGCTTTATTGTTGCAATCCTCTATTTTCGACATTATTTTGACCCGAGTATAACTTCCCAAGCATGGGCGTTATTTGTCGGCGGTATAATTCAGCTGTTATTTCAACTGCCATTTTTACGCAGTATTGATATGTTAGTTATGCCTAAACTTGATTTAAAGAATAAATCTGTTTGGCGGGTAATCAAATTAATGGGTCCAGCAATTTTTGCTGTATCAATTGCGCAAGTCAGCCAAGTTATAAACACGATATTTGCATCATTTTTGCCAAGTGGTAGTATTTCATGGATGTATTACGCCGATCGGTTAATGGAATTCCCAACTGGGTTATTGGGCGCAGCCTTAGGAACTATTTTATTGCCGAGTTTATCTAAGTATGCTGGTGCCGCAAATAAGAAAGATTTCTCGAAAACTCTTGACTGGGGAATACGGCTATGTTTGTTGTTGGCATTGCCAGCCAGCGTTGGTCTTGCATTGACCGCAAAAGAATTGACTATGACATTGTTTATGCATGGTAAATTTGGTTTATTTGATGTAATAATGACAGAGCGCGCGTTAATTGCATATGCGGTTGGCTTACTTGGTTTGATCTTGGTTAAAGTATTAGCGCCAGGATTTTTTGCCAACCAAGATATCAAAACGCCAGTGAAAATAGCGATTGTAGCATTAATTTGTACCCAACTTATGAATTTAGCTTTTATTGGCCCATTAAAACATGCTGGATTAGCACTGTCGATTGGGCTTGGCGCTTTTATAAATGCTGGATTATTAGCATATTTTTTAATTAGGCGTAATGTTTATCAGCCGGGAACTGGCTGGTGGAATTTCATTGGGCGATTATTAATCGCAATTGTAATAATGGGGGTTATAATTAAGCTGAGTTTGCTTTATTTACCGATGGATTTTACTGGTGAAACTTGGATCCGAGTGGTGTCATTGATTCTGATTTTGCTAATTGCATGCATTAGTTATTTCGCGAGCTTATTTATGCTTGGATTTCGATTGCGCGATTTTATGCATAGTGTGTAAAATTTATACTCAAACAAGTTCAAAATAATTGGATTATACAAGCGACAACACCTATTAATAATAGGTTCGGAGCGTAGTAGAATTCAAGTATGAAGAAATTGTTTGAGTATATTTGCGTGTTGTGGTATAATATCGCATAATCTTTTTAAGGTAACTGTTTAATGAAGCAAAATATTCATCCTTCTTACAAAGAAGTGTCAGTTACTTGTAGTTGTGGTAACGTGTTTACTACTAAATCAACTTTGGCTAAAGATTCATTACATATTGAAGTATGCTCAGTTTGTCATCCGTTTTACTCTGGTAAACAACGTATTGTGGATAGCGCTGGTCGTGTGGACAAATTCCGTCAAAAATATGCAGCGTTTAGCCAAAAAACTACTAAGTAATTGTATAAAGTAAATAAAATGGGTAGCATTTGTGCTACCTATTTTTATTGTGAGACAAGAATATGTTAACATATAATCCAAATATAAAACCAAAACGCAAAGATCGACCATGGTTGCTGGCGTTGTTGGTATTGATTTGGGTGCTTGGTACAGTCTTTTTTCATTCTCCGTGGGAGCCTTACGAGCCAATAGTTTTTGCGGTTGTCAAGGGTATCATCAACAATAATTCTTGGTTTATTCCTATCGTTTCTGGTATAGCTTATTTTGACATTCAGCCATTTTATTTTTGGCTTTATGCAATTCCTATCAAAATTTTCAGCATTCATAATATTGAATATATTGCAAATACCATTCGAATCATCAATACATTAATTATTTTTGCCACAATAGTTGTAGCAGCTAGAATCGGCTCTGGGCTTAGTGCGTATAAAAATGGACGAAGTGTTGTGTTGATATTAATTAGTTGTGTTGGATTTATCAATAACTCGTACTTACTTTCTCCAAATATATTAATCTTGCTAGGTTTTAGCTTATACATATACGCATTACAAATTCACAGCAAATTACCAGGAGTGGCTGCTGGGATTCTATCTTTTGGGCTAATTTTAATTTCGATTAATTTTACCGACCAATTCGTGGGCATAGCATTGTTATCATTATTGTTATTGCCAATGTTTGGTAAAGTATGGCGGACTAAACGTTATTTATTTTCGGTAGTTATTGGTGTAGCATTATTTTTTATAAGTTTCATGTTTTATGTGTATCAGCTACAACAGGCGAATTATAATTTCTTTTTGGCATGGCAACATAGGTACACAAATATAATCAATTGGCGCGGTTCAATGTTTTTATCGCCCGCTTGGTTTTATGTGCAATTATTATTCTGGTATGCGGCACCTGCATGGATATTAGCGGTATGGAGTTTTTACAGACGCAAATTATCTTTGTTTAAAGACCCGACATTGCAGTTGTGTACATTGCTTAGCGTTATATTATTTGTTTCGGCGTGTTTAAGTGGTGAACAAAGTGAAATATTAATTTTCCCGATTATTATACCGCTAGTGTTGATAGCTTCAGTTGAAATAGATTCAATTCGTATTAGCATTGTTGCGTTGTTTAATTGGTTTAGCGTATTTTTTAGTGCTTCTCTTGGTATTTGTATTTGGCTTGGTTATTTGGCTTTTATTTTTAATTATCCACCGGAATTAGTAACATTTTTATATGGAATTAGTCAGAATTTTACGTATAATTTTAATATCTGGCAGCTGTTATTAGCGCTTTTGATTAGTGTTATTTGGTTATTTATGGTAACTAGAAAGCATATACGCGGACGTGAAATGGTGACTAATTGGGCGTCTGGTTCTAGCTTTGTTATTGTGTTATTTATGGCTCTTGGCTTACCGTGGCTTGATTCTGTTTTAAGTTTCAAACCATTGGTGCAACAAAGTCTGAAATATATCAATCCAAAAGACTGTGTAACAACCAATACCCAAGGTAGTTCTACGCATAGTGCTTTATGGTATTATTATGCGGATGTTAATTTATTGCCAAGTTTTATTGGTTTGAATAATACATTGTGTAATCAAGCTGTTTTAGCGGTTGATGATATTCATGATTTTGATCATACGCAGTGGAAAATATTGTGGCAAGGAAGACGCCCAATCGATAAACGTGTTTATTTAGTTGTCAAACATCGCTAATATCTAATATATTATTTGTCTTTGAAGCCTGCATTTTGCTAATACCTCCTCCTTTAACTCAAATACGTTTAATATATTTTTCTAATAAAAAAACGCTTTTATTATATTCTATGAACTTTACAATAAAATATCATTTTTCTTTATGTATCTATTAATGCAATCTTTCAGAATATTATGAGTTATACTCAAACAATTTCATCATACTTGTTTACTACGCTCCTAATCCATTATTAATAGGTATAGTCGTTTGTATAACCCAATTATTTTGAATTTGTTTGAGTATAGCATAAAAGCAATGTAAATTTATTTAGACGCAAAAATGTGGTATCAGATCTTTTTCAAATATGCTAAAATCATTCAATTATCATAAAATTATGGGAGAATTATTATGCCTCTTAGTATAAATGGTAACAGTATTTCTACAAATAACTTAGCTATGTTAATGCGTGGCGATATTGATGGTGCAAAAAATATCAGCTTTAGTCGTAGTGTTTGGAATTCAATAAAGGAATTTTTTGGTGGTGCCACATATGCGACTAAAGATAAATTGCAAACAAGTATAGATAATATTATAAAACCCTGTAATGGTGATAATGGTTTTCCAGTGAGAACTGTAGCAGATAAAATGAAACTTTTTAAGTCTATAGTGTGCCATGTGGATGAAAAAGAGAAAGCTAGATTTTTTTGTGGGATCGAGAGAAATAATCAAGTGCAAAGTGGTGGGATTATACACTTTGTACAGAAAACTTGACTGGTGAGGAAATGGATGGTAATCTCGGTATAAATACTTTTCCAGTATTTGATAAATTGAAATCTGAATCAATGTCAGCGACGAATACGCCATTTAATTATGATGGTAAAGAAACAAAAGATTATGAAAGCAAAGATGAAATAATTCATTCAGAGCATTTAAAAACTGCAAGTAATGAACCTATTTTACTTTGGAGTGATGTAAAAATTGAAGTAAAAGTTCATTATTATCTGACTATTGTAAGTTTATTCCTGTTCAAATTCAGGAATGGTGCGTTGCTGTGGAGCGTGTAGCAGGAATTTTGGGTACAGGCGATATAAGTAATTTCTTTGGTAATGATAAAATTTATCAAACTGAATCAGATAACGCATTACAGGAATTTAAAAAACTCAATAGTGAATTTGAAGAATTGAATCAACAAATTAAAAATTTGGATGAGCAAATTGTTAAGCTAAAAGAACCATTTATGAATGAAGAAGGAATCTCTTCAGAATGGAAAAATGATGTAGCTATTCAGCCTTTGAGACAACAATTTAACGGGCTACTTAAACAAAGGTTAGAGATACAGCGCAAGGACTTTTTTACTCAATATAAAGACACACTAGATAAGATGAACAAATATAATATCTCCGTTGAATGCGATTTTTCTGATCTTGAGGTATTAAAGGGTTTGCGAAAAGATACAATCGAAAGACCTCTTGGCTGTGAAGGCTGTAATGGTGAACCAGATTTTGAGATTGAATTTCGTCAATTCGCAAAAGAAAAATATGATAAATTAATTACTGCATTCGGTGCACAAAATTTATACGAGGATCCTATAGAAATTCCTCAAGAAAGTTTGAACAAATTAAAAGAAGAAGCCGAGAAAATCTCGGTAGAAGATAGGGTGAAATTGTCTTTGTTGGGCATGCAGAATATGTTATTACCACTTGAGATACCATCAAATATGGTTAAAAATCAGTTAGTTGTTACTGATGCCGATCGTCGGGTTACTAAATATGAATATCAGCAGTTAGAAAATCAAGTTGCAGGAATAGTAGGGGAAGTTAATATGGTTATGGAATATCCTATTGTGGATAAGAATAGAGAAAATCGCTATTATTATGTGCAACGTGCAACTAAATATACAGTTTCTGTTGCCAAGGATGATATTGTCAAGAATGGTCAAGTTTCTCTGAAACTTGTAGAACTAAAGGTTCGTCCAGCTAAATCAGTTATAACTAAATTTGTTTAAAGTTACAATATATTTTACTAGTGCGCTAATAAAACAGATGGCGCGCTAGTGAATAAATTAAACTGGTTTATAGATTTTTTTCATTTTCTTTTTAATGAAATTTTGCTTCAATGATGTTAGATATTCAACGAATACTTTACCATCAAGATGATCAATTTCATGTTGTACGCAAACAGCCATTAAGTCAGAACAGTCAATTATATGTTCAACTGCATCCAAATCTTGATATTTAACCGTAATATTCTCAGCACGAAGCACTGTTTCATAGATCCCTGGTACCGATAGGCAGCCTTCTTCGCCAACCACTTCTCCAGATTTGCTAATTATCTCAGGGTTAATAAACGTCAACAATTGCTTAGGTTCGTCATCTTTGCTTAAATCCATGATAAACAATCTAAGCTGCACATTTACCTGCGTTGCGGCTAATCCTATGCCATTATTTTGATACATAGTCTCAGCCATATCTGCGACTAAGGTTTTTATAGTTTCGTCAATAACTTTAATCGGAGCGGCTTTCAAATGTAAGCGTTTATCTGGGTAATGTAAAATTTCTAGTGCGGGCATAATAAAATCCAAAAAATTAAACGGGAAGGTGCAATATAAATATATAATATCTACCTAACAATACAATATTTTACCAAAGAATGACGATGAGCGAACAAAATTTTTTAAATATGCCCAGAATAACCTGGTTGAGTATAGCATTATTCAACATTTTTATCCATACTAATTCATTTGCGAACACAATAAATTCTACATTATCTACCAACTTAATGTTAAAATCCGAAGTTCAAGAAGGTAAAACACAAAATGTTGAGAAATTAAAACCACAGATAC
This sequence comes from uncultured Neisseria sp., assembly GCA_964462055.1. Lineage (GTDB taxonomy): Bacteria > Pseudomonadota > Gammaproteobacteria > Burkholderiales > UBA11063 > Aquella. The sequence continues at coordinate 30,343 of CAYWWJ010000021.1, forward strand.
GTGAGCTACCCAATAATAAATCAACCAACATTACTAGTTTGAACAAATTGCGTAATTTATTGAGTAAGCCATTTATAATGGAAAGTAGCACATTTAACAATGCACCGCAATTAATTGCTGGTCCAGATGGACAAACAATGTATTCACTTGGCGACACAATTTATGCAATTAATTTTACGGGGCAAACGGGTGATATCGTGTCACTATTTAGCTCAATAAAAACTATTTATGACCCAGATTCTGGTGAGGCTTTGGGGTTGTCGGTCCAATATAATGGCATTGCGATTGTGGATGCAGTTGGCGAAATTGCCACGCTACATATTGTTGCAATGTATCAGCAAATTAGGCGTGGTGATAAAGTTTTGCCTATGTTGAATACAGCTAATAATGATTTTAATTTGAAATATAGCAAAACAACAATCACGGGTAAAGTTGTTGCTATGGACGATGACGCAACATTTACTGCAGAAGATAATACTGTTGCTATTAACCGAGGCGCGAATAATGGCGTGGAAGTTGGGCAAGTTATGCGCATTTATTCCAACAGAAACGTTGATAATTCAAGTACGTTAATGAAGAATGATGCGCCTAATTCTCAAGCTGTACAATTACCACCAAAATTAATTGGTGAAATGATCGTGTATAAAGTTTATCCGAAGGTGTCGTTTGGTTTAGTGACCGATTCGATTAGTCCAATTTATTTAAATGCAATGGTGCAAAGTGAACAACAATAAAGACAACATTAAATTATATAATTGGTTATTGATTAGCTTAACCTATGGAGTTGGCGGTACTAGCTTGCTTCGCTTAATTGAGCGTTTTGGTAGCATTGATGCAGTTTTGGCTGCGTCGGTGAATGAATTAATGGAGATTTTGCCGCATGGCGTTGCGAAATTGGTACACACAAGAAGTTCTGAGCCAAACGTGGTTCGTGCGTTAGAATGGTTAAATTCTGGGGAAATGCGACATATTATAACGCTTGATGATGAGCGCTATCCAGAATCATTAGCAGAAATTGCATCACCTCCGCCATTATTATTTGCATTTGGCGATATTAATTTGTTGAAGATGCCAAAAATTGCGATAGTTGGCACGAGAAATCCATCACAGCATGGAATAGAGAATTCGGCTGCATTTGCCCGTGATTTAGCGAATAATGGGCTAGCCGTTGTTAGTGGTATGGCTGGTGGCGTCGATCATTATGCACACAAAGGCGTGCTAAATGCAAAAGGTGCTACAATTGGCGTCTTAGGTACGGGGATTGATTTAATTTATCCAAAAAGTAATCGCGTACTTTTCCAACAGATGTATAATTCTGGATTGCTACTGAGTGAATTTCCTCTGGGAACGGCGGCATTGTCGCAGAATTTTCCTCGGCGTAATCGAATTATCTCTGGGTTATCATTGGGTTGTTTGGTGATTGAATCAGCAATTGACGGTGGTTCTATGATTAGCGCCAATTTCGCGCTGGAAATGGGTCGCGAGGTTTTCGCAATTCCAGGGTCGATTCATAATCCAGTTGCCCGTGGTTGCCATAAATTACTAAAACAAGGGGCGAAATTAGTCGAAACTGCAAATGACGTATTAGAAGAGTTGAAATTAATTTATAAACCAAAAAATATTATACAAGATGATGAAAATACAGATCCATTACTTCATTTAATGGGATTTGATGCAATTAGCATTGATAAATTATCAGAGAATTCGCGGTTGGATTTTGCCGAACTTTGCGCAAAATTATTGGAATTTGAACTAGACGGTAAAATTGTTAATTGTGGACATGGTCGCTACCAGCGCATTTTTAATTAGAAAGACAATAAAATGGCAAATAAACTTTTAATAGTAGAGTCTCCAGCAAAAGCGAAGACCATAAATAAATACTTGGGTAGCGAGTATATGGTGATAGCATCATTTGGACATGTACGCGATTTACCTAGAAAAAATGGTTCAATTGATGTGAATAATAATTTCAAAGCGGATTATCAATTAAGTGCGAAAAGTAAAAAACATGTGGATGAAATTATTTCTGAGGCGAAAAAAGCTAATGAGATAATTCTCGCAACCGATCCCGATCGTGAGGGTGAAGCTATTGCGTGGCATATCGCTGAGATTTTACGTGAGAAGAAATTAGATAAGAAACCAATTACCCGCGTCGCTTTTTATGAAATCACCAAGCCAGCTATTATTGCCGCGCTTGAGAATCCGCGTGAAATAGATGCGAATTTAGTTGACGCACAACAAGCGCGTTTGACTTTGGATTTCTTGTTGGGATTTAATATTTCTCCGCTATTGTGGCGCAAAATTCGCCCGGGGTTGTCGGCTGGACGCGTGCAATCACCTGCATTACGGTTGATTTGTGAGCGCGAAGATGAAATCAAAGCTTTCGTGGTAGAAAATTATTATTCAGTGCATTTGCATACGCTCAAAAACACAACTAAATTAGACGCAAAATTAGTTTTGCTTAACGATAAAAAAATTGATGTCAGAACCATTGATAAAAAAGAAGATGCAGAAGCTATTTGCCATGATTTAGCTGGCTATAAAACGGCATTGGTGAGTAATATTACCAAGAAACAAAAGAAGAAAAATCCGTTGCCGCCATTTATAACCTCCAGCCTACAAATAGAGGCGGCGCGTAAACTTGGCTTTCCGACCGATAAAACTATGAAAACAGCGCAAGGTTTATATGAAGGTGTGGCAATTGCCAATGAAACCGTGGGTCTTATTAGCTATATGCGTACTGATTCGGTGCATTTATCGACTCAAGCAGTCGAGGATATTCGTGACTACATTGCGAATAATTATCCGGCGGAATATTTGCCTAAAACACAAGTGAATTATGTCAGCAAAGTGAAAAATGCGCAAGAAGCACATGAGGCGATTCGCCCTACGGGAATAGTGCGTACACCACAATCTTTGAAAGCGTATTTGACGCCAGATCAATATAAATTATATGAATTAATTTGGCAACGTACGGTGTCTTGCCAATGTGCGCCAGCAATTCTTGATACGACATCTATCGATTTATCGGTGGCAAAAGCGATTTTCCGTCTCAATGGAATTATGGTAAATTTTGATGGATTCATGCGTGTTTATCAGGAAGGTAATGAAGATGGCGCTGATGATGATGCAGAAGCGAAATTGCCAGAATTAACGTTAAATGAAGAATTGCCAATCAAAGAAATAAACTTCTTAGAGCATCAAACTGAACCGAAGCCACGTTATACTGAGGCGTCATTGGTGAAATCGCTGGAAGAATTAGGAATCGGTCGCCCGTCAACATATGCATCAATTATTTCTACATTAAAAAAACGTGAATATGTGATTTTAGATAAAAAGCGCTTTACGCCGACGGATATTGGTGATATTGTGAGTAAATTCCTGACGCAGCATTTGACGAATTATGTTGATTATCAATTTACTGCGCATTTGGAAGATACGCTAGACATTATTGCTAATGGCGGCAAAGCGAAACTGCCTGTTCTGGAGCAATTTTGGCAAGAGCTAAAGAATATTGTTGCCGAAAAACAAGGGATTGCGCGGACTGAATTAACCGCGGAGAAGCTTGAGGAGAATTGCCCAGAATGCGGAAAGCATTTGTTATTGCGCTTGGGTAAATATGGTAAATTCATCGGCTGTTCTGGGTATCCAGATTGCAATTACATGCGTAAAGTGGATAAAGCCACTGGAGAATCTGTGGAAATCGTTGAACCAGAGATTGTTCCTGATCGCGTTTGTCCTTTGGATGGTGGACAATTGTTGATTCGAGTTGGTAAATATGGTAAATTTATTTCATGTAAAAATTACCCTAAATGTAAGCATATAGAAAATATCACGGGTCCTGGTGACGAAAATGCGCTTACGTGTCCAGAATGTAAGCAAGGCAAAATTGTTAGCAAAAAAGGACGATTTGGCGTGTTTTATTCGTGTAATAATTATCCAACATGTAAGACTATTTTTAAGAATAAACCGATCGACAAAGCTTGTTCGCAATGTGCTTACCCATTAATGATGGAAAAAATTACTAAGCGCAAAGGTACACAACATGTGTGTCCTAAATGTGAACACACAGAAGATATTGAGGCAGTGTAATTAAAGATTGAAGTAACTACTTAGCTGTGATTTTTACAATATACAGAATACATTAATTTTTACCGATTTTGTGATAACTCATGAGGGGAAAACTAATGTATTCTGTATATGAGATATTTTGCTAAGTGGTTAGTTATAAAAAGACCCTTGGGTTTATTCCAAGGGTCTTTCGTTTAGTGCATTCGAGTAGTAGTGGAATTAGTACATTCCGCCCATACCACCCATTCCGCCCATGCCTTCCATTCCGCCGCCAGCAGGTGCTGTATCAGCTTTAGGTAAGTCGGCGATCATGCAATCAGTTGTTAGCATTAATCCAGCAATAGATGCTGCATGTTGCAATGCTGCACGAGTTACTTTTGCAGGGTCTAATACACCCATTTGAATCATATCGCCGAATTCATTAGTTCCAGCGTTATAACCAAATGCGCCTTTTCCTTCTAGCACTTTGTTGACAACAACGCTAGGCTCATCGCCACAATTGGCTACGATTTGGCGTAATGGAGATTCGATAGCTTTTAGTACGATTTTGATACCCGCATCTTGGTCAGCATTAATACCACGTAACTCAGTAATAGCACTACGTGCACGTAGTAATGCAACGCCACCACCAGCAACAATACCTTCTTCAACAGCAGCACGAGTTGCGTGTAATGCATCTTCCACACGAGCTTTTTTCTCTTTCATTTCCACTTCTGAAGGAGCACCAACATATAATACAGCAACACCACCAGATAATTTAGCTAAACGCTCTTGTAATTTTTCTTTATCATAATCAGATGTAGTTGTTTCAATTTGTGCTTTAATTTGGTTTACACGTGCTTGAATATCTGCTTTTTTACCAGTACCATTGATGATAGTTGTATTGTCTTTATCAATTACTACTTTTTCAGCAGTTCCTAACTGATCCATTTGTGTATCTTCCAATTTATAACCTAATTCATCAGAAACCACTTGACCGTTAGTTAAGATAGCGATATCTTGTAACATTGCTTTTCTTCTGTCGCCAAAACCTGG
>CAYWWJ010000022.1:0-34553 GCA_964462055.1 uncultured Neisseria sp.
GCAAGCACTGTTCTTAGGAGAGTGACTGGCGGTAACGCCAGTGGCTTATCCGAATTAAATACATTATTGACATTATTTATTCATAATAAATGCAGTAAATTTTATATCAAATGAATTTACCATCTTTTATAGGTAGCAAAACTCAAATAAAAAAATTTAATGAATTTTGTTAAAACATTAACATAGGATAATATAATGATAAGCCAACTGTCGCATAATTTAAATTTAGATAATAATGTAAGATTATCGGATAACACGCTAGATAATAACTTTAAAAATCTTTTTAAATTAAATAATACAAATTCAATAACAAATAAAAATGAAATCAAACAATCCAAAATAATAACTCTTATAAAAACAATAAAAAATAATCCAACATGGATTAGTGATACTGATAATAAAAGTATGGTATTTGCTTATATCCAAGATTCTAACGAATATGGTATTTCACATAATAATAGTATATTTTTTAATTCGACTACAAGAGGTCAAGTATTTGCATGGTGTGCAATATTTACAATAGTTAGGGCAATTTTGCCAAAAAATATTGAAGTAGTAGAAAATTTTATTAAAAGAAATTTTAATCAACAAGATTTCTCATTTTCAAATGATACTGAAAAATATTTAAATGAATATATTAGTGATAGGGGTGGGGTAATTGAAAGTTATGGTGGTTCAACTTATGACTTGAGATTAATTAAAATAAAAGTAAATGAATGTTTTTCATCTCAATCTCAGATACATAACGATACATTAACTGATGAGCAAAAACCTGCATATAAAAAAATACAACAAATGTACAAATTAAAAAGATTGAGAAGACAGTTTTCCAGCAATCCAGATTTATATAAACAATTCACCACTGACAGAATTGGAGTTGATATGTTTGGTAGACATATTGCAGCTGTTGGAATCCGCCAAAATAATACCTTGGTACGCAAGAATAATAAATATATATCAAGAGATACAAATTACCAGTCTTCTTATGCTAGAAATTCCGTTATGCGACCCATTGGCGACTTTCACACCTCACCAGGCTTGCCGATCAACACAATACCAGGATTTCGCTTAGGATTAACTCTTTCGAGATGGCAGGAAGCAATACAAAGAAGTAATAAAAATGGTCGTCAATATCAATTAAGTAAATCTGAATATGCAACTTCAATTCTTAGGCAATTTACATCTTCTACGGAGATGCTATTAAAAAGTGACGAATTTAAAAAATTAGGGGAATTGACATTACGAAAAAACTCTAATTTTTCTCTACATGCTAGTGAAATATCTCACATAATGATAAGTGTGTGCTCGCATGATAGCTTAAGTAATTTGGGCGACTTACATTTAGAAGATACCAATAGAATAAGGGATAATATTGCTAGACTACATATGTTTTTATCTATGTTGGTATCTTTACATAATAACAATTATGCTGAATTTACGGCAATGCTTGAACCAGTTTTACATGAATTGAGTCTTTTAGTTTATGAAATAACACAAATCACAAAACTGCCATTAGTGAACCATAAAGAATTTATTCGTACTTTAAAAGATGAACTTTTAGGTACTGGACATAATGTTGAATTAGTAACTGATAAATCTTTAAAATATAAATCTAACAGAATTGGAATAGAACTTTGCCCAGCCATAGACCAATTTGAAGATGGTGAAGAATTTAAGTCATATGAAATTACAAATCTACTAAATTATAATTTATATTTTTATTCAGATACAAAACAAAATAGACTCCTCATAAATACGATGAAACTTTATGATTTCCCTCATTCCGAGCTTACTGGTAATTCTGAAAATGATATAACAATTATAAAAAGTTATTTAGATAATTATGGATTAGAATCATATCAATTAAGTGAACAATCTAAGGGCAATTTGAATCTCAATAAAAAAGCATTTTCAGATATAGATGTAATTGGTTATCCAGCTAATTCAGGTATGCATGCACATACTTTGGGATTGCTAATAAGCAAACTAATTTTAGGAGTTAATAACAAAAATAAAGATCAATTTAGCTTTGACGAGCCAAATATAAACCAACAATATCATGAAACAGAAGATACTAGATCACATATATTAGGTTTAAGAAAAAATGATAAACCAGATATACATATAATAAATGGTTCAGTTATGAATGTGTTTACTCCATATATACAAGGTAATTCAATAAATGAATATGTTAAGAAACAGCAACAAGATGAAAAATTAGATAAACCACATAATGTTATTGTAATAGACAACACTAATGCAGATTATCATAATTTACAATTAGATGAGAATGTTCAAAGCTTAATTAATGAAGGTAAATTAACTTTAATATTTTGGGAAAGTGGGCAAAAATTTGGGTTATTAGGAACAGATCAAGCACAATATGGTCGTGTATTTGTAGTAACTAAAAAAGAAAATTTAGCAAAATTGGATCAATTGAATGCTGCCGCGGAATTAGATATTATTAAACTTGATCAGCAAATAGGAAGCTTGTTACAAGGTAGACTGCAACGCAACCAATATCAGCGCTTTAATTTTGAAAATGGTAAAACTTTACGCGATATGATTCCTGGAAATCAAGATAATCAACAAGTTGGACCATTTTTAGTGAATAAAAAAGTTAACCAAGCATTGAGAATTTACCAGACTCCTTTTATGCAAAGTAGGAACAGTTTTGGGTTTAATTATATGACTAATCTAGGTAGAAGAAGAATTAGTGCTGGAAGTGAACAGAATATTGATATAAAAATTTCTGGGTTGATGCTTAAAAAAATAGTAGATCATACAGAACATTATGAGGTATTAAGTGACGGAATAATATATAGATCTATTTCCAAAATGGTTAATACATTAAATGATTATTTTTCTGAGATAAATATTGATAATGTAACTAATATGTCTAAAGATGAAGTTTTAGAATTAATGGCTTATTTATCTCTAGCTCAAATAGTTATGTATCAACCGTCATATAACAAACTTGGCATCAAATTAAATCAGAAGAATGTTATCACGATTTGTGACAAACTACTTACTGGATTAAATAAAAACGAAGACAAAAAAGAGTATGACAGGTTGATTAAAATTCATTTGGATGGTTCTAAAAAATGTTTTTCTGTTATATCAGACTTAAAAAGATGTTTAACAAACAACAATACTAATATTGCGTCTACTAATAATAAAACTAAAGTTACACTAGATTCATTTGGATCATTTGATTTAGTAAAATTAAAGGAAATTATGACATTAAGTAATCTAGTAGGCAATGAAAGTAACACAATTACAAATTATTTTAAAGGTAGAATTGGGGATGATATCAGTTCTTCTGAGCAAAAATTAAAATTATTTTTAGAAATTAAAGCCTTGATTATAAATGCAGATAAAGAGCTTATTTCATTTAAAATTGAACATAGCAGTGTAGACGGTGCAAAATTTTTTGTTTTCAAATTTGGACAAAATACAATAAAAATTCAAACAGAAATGACAACTAAAGAAATTAATAATATAATCAAAGAAAGTCAACAAATTGACTATAATATTGAACAAAATGAATTGGAAAACAACGAGAAAAAAATTTTTATGTTCAATACTGCAGCAAATTTTTCTACTTATTCTGCTAATCTTCCTTTATACAAAGATCTAAATAATTTAACAGGTGCAACTGTTTATACTACAGATTCTTTATCAGTTTCTACTAGTGAGCACCCAACACTAGAAAGTAAAAATGGGACAAAACGTAATAAATTAGAAAGTGATAGTATAGCATTACAAGGATTAACATTAACTAATAAGGAAATTTCAGACAGAAATACAGAGTTGGGTGAGTTACAACAAGAAGGAGATCCAAATGAACCATTAGCAACAAAATTAACTAATATAATTGTTTCTAATTCAGAAGATTTATCACCAACTTTGCAAAAAATATTTGAGCATGTGGAAAGTATGCTTGTACATTTTGATGCATATGTTATTCCAGGATCTGTAGAAAATATCAATGAATTTTTTTACAAAAATACGAATGGTTGTATTGATGAAAAAACTACAGATGGAAATCCAGATTCACTAATGCATGATCTTTTATCTATTTTTATTTATGCTTTATCCATAAAACATAATAAGCCATTTCTAGGAATATGTCAAGGAAGCCAAATTATAAACATATGTAATGGAGGTACGCTAGAACAAGTAGCAGAACAAACTCGCGGAAAAACAGTATATAATCAAGTAAAATTAGATGAGCAACAATTTTCTTTAAGAAATGGAAATTTAAAACAAAAAGCTTATCATTATTATCATCACACAAGATTAAGTGTAAATAAAAATAAAAGGCATTTATTAGAAACACATCCACATCCAATAAATGCTAGATATTTACGTGAAATTAGAGGAAGTAATTTTATTGGAATACAATATCATCCAGAGAACGTTACAATTAAATCAGGGAAACTTCCAATAATATCGTTTGGATATTTAATAAGTATAGGAAAGTAAGTGGAATGTGGTGTAAGTATACACCAAGTTTATAGTTTATATTAAATCTGACATTCGATAAATATAGCATGCATTTCAGTCATATTTAAACTATTGAAGATATTAATACGGAAAAATTCTTATGCAAACTTTTTTGGGTAGTGAGCATGTCACAATTGAGAAAAGTTATGGTATACTATAATGGAAATCTGACAACTTAAGTAATCTTACAGAAGTTGTCAGATAAATGACGACTATCAGATAAAATTCACACTTTTACATAAAAACAACTACAATTACAACTGGACAGAACTCAGAATAAAAATCATTTGTATATATACTCGAAGTATTTGAGTCATAGACGCAACTGTCGACAATCCAAATCCAAAAATATATAAGGCTTATTTATGATATAATAACGCCTCAGATCATTAAATAACATTATTATTAGTAACTGCCGATACATGAAAAAAATCATCTTCCTCTTTGTTGTAATTTACCTTGCATCCATATCGGCGTATGCGGCAAGTACAAATGATATATTTAATCAATCAAATACAACGTACCCAAGCTGTAGTATACAAGATGATTACTGGTATCAACAAAGCGGTCCAGATAAAGTAACAATACCACAAATAAAAGAAAGTTCTGATTATATGAATGCCGATCAAATAGATGGGCAAGAAAGTGGCACACATTACGCATCTGGTAATGTTATTGCTTATCAAGACAATAAGACGTTAATAGCTGATTGGATGATTTACAATCAACAAACTACTCAAACAACGGCTGGGAATCATGTCGTACTAACTCGTCAGTATGATGTAATTACTGGTCAATGGGTTGATTATTATCTGAATCTAGATAAAGGAACCATCAATAAAGCCACTATCTATCAAAATAAAACCACAATGTTTTCAAGTGGCGACAAAATCACTATTTATGATAAAAAACATTACACTATTGACAACAGCTTTTTAACAACTTGTAATTTAAATGATCCAGCATGGTTTATTCGTGCCGAAGAAGTAAAATTCGATTACCAAGATAGTCAAGGTAAAGCAAGAGCTGCTACCTTTTATGTGGAATCGATCCCAATTTTATATATGCCATATTTTCAATTTCCTTTAGGTGAACGTAGAAGTGGCTTCCTAATGCCTGAATATGGCTTTAGTAGCAATTCAGGATTAATGATGGGAGTTCCATACTATTTTAACCTTGCGCCAAACTATGATATGACGCTAGAACCAAAAATATTCTCAGAAAAAGGTACAATGCTTGGCGCCGAATTTCGTTATTTGACAGATAAAGACAAGGGGCGTATTTATACAGAACAAGTGGATAACAACTGGGATGCCGCTAATAATCCAGACTATCGTTGGTATTGGCATTTCGATGAAACACATACTATCACAAAAGATATACATGCAGGAATTGAATACAATCAAGTATCCGATAGCAACTACTTTGTTGACTTTGGTAATTTTTATTCAACAACAGACAATGCGAACTTAAATCAGATGGTATACGCAAATTACACACCAACATGGGGATTTTTAGGAATCAAAGCGCAACAATACCAAACGCTACAACCAACAGGACAACCAACTACTGCAGCAATTTATGCAGTAAAACCACAAATAAACATGACAGTAAATCCGACAGATACTGAGCTTGGCATTAAGGCAGGAATGATTGGTCAGTATACATACTTTACCTCTGGAATATTAAGCAATGGTCAATCTGCACTGCAAACTGCACAACGTTTTGTAGCATATCCTAGCCTCACATTACCAATGGAAAATAGCTGGGGGTTCATTAAACCTAAAGCTGGGTACAACTTTACTAATTATCAATTAGATCCATATAATAATTCTACATCTAATACAATTATTCGTGGATTACCAATTACATCACTGGATTCAGGGCTGATTTTTGATAGACCAATTAGCCTAAGGAATAATTTATATTCACAAACATTTGAACCAAGACTGTATTATTTATATATTCCACAAGTAAATCAAGGAAATATTCCATTATTTGACACTTCGCCTGCAACTTACAATCTAAATCAGTTGTTTAGTGAAAATAGATTTTCTGGTTATGATAGAATTAATGCAGCCAATGATCTTACATTGGGTATAACACAGCGTTTAATTAATGACAATAATGGTATAGAAATAGCGAACCTCGGTGTTGGTTATCGTTACTACATGGATAAACCAAACTCATTCCTTTACGGTAATTACAATCAATATCAACAGTTATACAGCCCACCGCCACCAGATTTTATTACTGAATTAAATAATCGTTGGGCAAATGGTTTAACTACGAATGCAACATTCCAATATAGTAGTACTTACAATAACGTACCAGGGTATTCTGCTGGAATGCGCTATAGCCCAGAAGAATATAAAATCTTAAATTTAAATTATACATATCAATATCAATTACCATTATTTATTACCGACTGGACACCTGGACAAGTATATCAACCAACTGAATACATTAATCAATATGCGTTTGATTTATCAGGACAATGGCCTATATATGCAAATCGCTGGTTCATTGAAGTACGTGCGAATTATGATCTTACACGGTATATGTGGTTAAATCGTTTGGCTGGAATTCAATATAATGGCGGATGCTGGATCGCCCATTTAGTTTATCAAAATTATGTAACCAATATTAACCAAACCAATACAGCATATTTTCTGCAAATAGAGTTGAAAGGATTAGGTAATTTTGGCAATCAAGATCCACAGACTAATCTAAAAGTTAATATTCCAGGATATATGCCAGTGACTAATATGATACAATAACGAATGCTATACTAAAACAATTTCTTCATACTTGAATAACGATTAAAATTTTACAGGTAAATAAACAACATGTTAAAACGATATTTCACACTGTCTATGCTTAGCGTAATAATTGCTACACATGCAAATAATTCTGTGGCAATAGAAAGCGCCACAAGCAAAACATTGATTAATGTACAGGAAAGTAAAATTGCCACAGCAAACAATAGCAAGATTATCACTATAGATAAAATAGTCGCATTTGTAAATAAAAACGTAATCACATCTAATCAATTAGATCAACAAATTAAACAAATAATGCTAAATATACAGCAAAAAGGCGTAACTTTACCATCTGAACAAGAAATTCGCGACAAGATTCTGGATCAATTAATTTTACAAAAAATACAATTAGATCTAGCAAAAAAAGCTGGAATAAAAGCAACAGATCAAGAAGTAAATGACGCAATAAACAACATAATAAAAACCAATAATACAACGCCAGATAAATTCAAGCAAAATTTAAATAAACAAGGAATAACATTTGAGGCATTCCAAAAACAGATTCAAGACCAAATTATCATTGATAAATTAAAACAACGAGACGTAGATTCGCGAGTAAGTGTTAGTGATGAAGAGGTTAATCGCATCTTAGATAGTGAGGCCTATAAAAACAAAACTGATTATAATTTATCTTATATTATGATTAGCATACCAGAGCAAAATAACCCAGCTATTGCAGCACAAAAACAAACGCAAGCAAATCAGGCTTATGCAGCATTAAAATCTGGGAAGTCATTTAGTCAAGTATCAGTCCAATACTCAAATGCGCCAAATGCATTAAGTGGCGGAGAATTGGGTTGGAAAAGCGCTGCAACGCTACCACCACAAATAGCCGCCGAAATAGCAAAACTCAAGCCAAATGAATATACAAGTGCTATAACGTTACCAGTCGGTTTTTTTATTTTCAAATTAAATGATATAAAAAAACATGGCACACCACAAATTGTTAAGCAATATCATGTTCGTCATATTTTGATTAAAGTTAATGAATTAACAAGCGACAGTGAAGCATATCACAAAATTATGATAGTAAAAAATAAATTAAATCAAGATGGTAATGATCAAGCAAAAATTAATCAAGATTTCCCTAAATTAGCTCAAGAATATTCAGATGATACAAGCAACACGAAAGGTGGCGACATCGGTTGGATTAGCAAAGGCGATACGGTTCCCGCATTTGAAAGCGCAATTATAAATACACCGATCAACACAATAAGTGAACCAATTCGCTCACCATTTGGCTGGCATATTATAGAAGTACTCGCAACACGAGATTCAAATCTCACCGATGAAAAAGAAAAATCCGAAGTAAGACAAGACATTCGAGAAAATAAATCGCAGTTGCTTTATGTGCAATGGGTTCGTGATATACGCGAAGCAGCATATGTAAAAATTAACGATAATTAAAAATGAAAAAGATCATTTTATTAACTAGTGGTGAACCAGCAGGAATTGGCCCTGATATTTGTCTCGATCTTGCATATAAGCAATTTTCTCCTGAAAAAAATATTATTGTAATTTTGGCTGATATTCGTGTGCTACGAATTAGAGCCGTGCAAATGAATCTACACAATATAGAATTTATTCGTGTTGATAAAAATGATATGCAGCAATATAAAAATCAAGTGAATCAATTACTTGTATTAGATATTCCATGTGTAAACCCAAGCTCAATTGGTAAAATAGATATACAAAATACGCCGTATGTATTGCAATTATTAGACACGGCAATAGATTTATGCAAACAAGGAGTTAGCGAGACCATTGTTACTGGACCAATTAATAAAGAGACAATTAATCAATACGGAGTGAAATTTTCTGGACATACAGAATATTTTGCTCAAGCATTTAATATGCCTAAAGTAGTTATGATGTTACGTAATACAAAACTAAATGTCGCATTATTAACAACACATTTGCCATTACGAGAAGTCGCAAATCACATCACTGCGGTAAATTTAGATCAAACGATACAAATTATTATTGATAGTTTTGCTAAATTACTAGGTAACCATAACCCCAAAATTGCCGTTTGTGGGCTTAATCCACATGCTGGTGAAGGTGGTTATTTGGGTATGGAAGAAATTGAGATAATTAACCCAGTAATTAAAAAATGGCAACAAAATGGCTACAATGTGTCAGGAAGTTACCCAGCTGATACATTATTTACATATGCAGATAAATTTGACGTGGTGCTTGCAATGTACCATGACCAAGGATTACCAGTACTAAAATATGCTGACTTTGCAAATGGTATAAATATAACGTTAGGTCTGCCAGTTTTACGTGTGTCCGTTGATCACGGAACTGCACTTGATTTAGCGGGTAGCGGTAAGGCAAATAGTAGCTCGCTTATTTGCGCAATCGAATTTGCGATACTCAAACAATTTCATCATACTTGAATTTTACTTCGCTCCTAACCTATTACTCATAGGTGTCGTCGCTTGTATAATCCAATTATTTTGAACTTGTTTGAGTATATTTATTTGAGATCCTAATAAGTTCTTAGTAAAAAATTCGTCATGCACAATATTTAGCGCCTTATTTAGTAGTTTATGTACAATTATAACAGAAATACTTATTTCCAGTGAACTCTGAGCTAGAGCTGTTGAATTAATTCCATATTTTCCAAGGTTAGATACAAATCTACCAACAACTTCCGAATTATGGCGAATCCCATCGCCTACTATAGAAATAAGCGAAAAATCTGTATTTGCAATTATTTTATCAATTTTAACAGCAGTAATTTCTGCATCGAACTCTGTATTTAAAGCACTTTCTGCTTTCAATGCATATTGCGCCACAACTACAATACAAAGTGCACACTCAGATGAAGTTTGCGTCGCTAAAATAATGCTTACGTTGGCAACATTCAATGCATTCATTGCCCTCTCTAAAGCTCTAGTAACGCCGACAATACCAGATCCTTGAATATTCAATACAGCAACTTTATCTATTGACGACACACCTTTTACAATTGTAGAATTAACTTGTGATTTGTGGCTAATCGTCGTACCTCGATGCATTTTATTAAATGTATTTTTGACAATAATCGGGATTTGCCACAAAAATGCTGGATATATTGTTGGTGAATAAATTATTTTTGCGCCAAAATGTGATAATTCCATTGCCTCTTGATAGCTCATATCTGGAATTGTGTACGCGTGGTTCACCTGCTTTGGATCGGTTGTCATGATTCCATCAACATCTGTCCAAATCTCAATTTCACTAACTTTAATTCCTGCACCAATTATAGACGCAGTATAATCAGACCCCCCACGACCTAATACTGTAGTTTCATTATCCATAGTTGAAGCGATAAAACCAGTAATAATTGGTAAATATGGATCTTTAACCAAAGAGTCTAGAAATATTTGCAAATTTGTATTCGTAGCCACAAAATCCACGCTAGCATTAGTGAAGTTATTGTTAGTTTTAATTAGGTTACGTGCATCTACATAACGTGCATTAATATGATTTTGCGACACATATTTTGCAATTATTTGGCAAGATATTTGTTCACCAAAACTTAAAATCAAAGCCTCAGTTTTTGTAGATAATTTTTTTAACAAAAAAACACTCAGCAAGACATCTTCCAATTGATTTATTAATAATTTTATTTCATAAATAAGATTACTTTGATTTACAATATTAATCAGCTCATTTATCATATTTAGATGCAAATTTTCTATGTCTTTAACGATTGTTTTGTATTCTGAATTATGCTGTTTGGCAAGAATTGACGCTTCTACTAATTTGTTGGTAACTCCAGACAGTGCCGAACAAATTACTACTGGGAATTTATTATTATTGGTAATAATACTATCTTTAATTATATCAAGTACATGTTGTAAGGCAACAACCGAACCAACCGAAGTCCCACCAAATTTTAAAACTTTCATATTGTACAATCCTATACCTATTTATCAATACATTCAACTCATGTCACATTTTCATGTAGTTGTACTCAATGGTACTTTATTTAATGTATATTTCTACTATTTTCTAGTGTTATTATACTATAAAAACACCCTAAAAGATTACAATTTTTTGAATTAATTAGTTAATATTTAAGGCATTTTGTCTAAGAACTTGTTTAATTAAAAAAGCTTGATTATCTAAATCAAGCTTTTAAAAAAACATAGTCATAGTTTAAAGGGTTTTTTTCACTTCAGTAATTTCATAAGCTTCTAACACATCACCTTCCTTAATGTCATTGTAATCTTTTAATGAAAGACCACATTCATAGCCATTTTTGACTTCTTTTGCGTCATCTTTGAAGCGTTTTAATGAGCTTAATTCACCATCATGAACCACCATATTATCACGAATAATTCTAACTTTAGAATTACGCTTAATCACCCCATCGCGCACCATACAACCAGCAATAAATAACTTACCAAAGCTAAATACTTGACGTATTTCAACATTACCAGTAATAGTTTCACGTTGTTCAGGAGATAGCATTCCACTTAAAGCAGCTTTCACATCGTCAACAACTTCATAGATAATATTGTAATAACGAATTTCAATATTTTCCTCATCGGCTAATTTTTTAGCGTTATTTTCAGCACGAGCGTTAAACCCAACTACAATAGCTTTTGAAGCTATAGCCAAATTAATATCCGACTCATTAATTCCACCAACTGCAGCATGAACTACCTGCACTTTTACCTCATCATTAGATAAACGTTGTAATGAATGTGCCAATGCTTCATATGAGCCTTGTGCATCAGATTTAATAATAATTGGTAAATTCTTAACAACACCTTCACCAATGTCAGAGAATAAATTCTCCAATTTAGCCGCTTGTTGCTTAGCTAATTTATCTTGTCGTTGTTTATCCTGACGGAATGTAGCTATTTCACGTGCTTTCTTTTCATCTTTAAGTGCAATTAGATCATCGCCAGAATTTGGAACATCAGACAAGCCTAATATCTCAACAGGAATAGCAGGGCCGGCACTCGTAACAGGCTTACCAACTTCATCAAACATCGCACGGATACGTCCGTAAGAAGTACCAGCAAGTACAATATCGCCTTTTTTCAAGGTTCCAGACTGTACCAACACTGTCACAACAGCGCCACGCCCTTTATCTAAGCGCGATTCGATTACTACAGCTTTGGCTGGAGCATTTATAGGCGCTTTTAATTCTAAAACTTCAGCTTGTAGCAAAATAGCATCAAGTAAGTTATCAATTCCAGCACCAGTTATTGCCGACACGGGGATACACATTACATCTCCACCCCATTCTTCACTAACAACTTGATGTTGTGTAAGTTCTTGTTTAACGCGATCTGGATTCGCCCCTGGTTTATCCATTTTATTAATCGCAACAACAATAGGTACACCACCAGCTTTTGCATGGTTAATCGCTTCGATAGTTTGCGGCATAACGCCATCATCTGCAGCAACAACTAAAATTACAATATCAGTAAGTTTAGCACCGCGTGCGCGCAATGCCGTAAACGCTTCATGACCTGGAGTATCTAAAAAAGTGACAATCCCGTGTCCAGTATCAACATGATACGCACCAATATGCTGTGTAATCCCACCAGCCTCACCAGATGCAACTTTTGCTTTACGAATATAATCAAGCAACGATGTTTTACCATGATCGACGTGACCCATCACAGTTACAATCGGCGCACGAGTAACTGATTCTTCTTTAGTACCTTCATTCTCTAGCCCAGTAATATCCAAAAAGCTTTCCGGATCGTCGTTTTTTGCTGCAATTGGAATATGCCCAAGTTCTTCAACAATGAGTATAGCCGTATCTTGATCTAACGATTGGTTAATTGTAACCATCATTCCCATTTTCATTAAACGCTTAATTACTTCACTTGCTTTGATAGATAATTTATGCGATAAATCACTAACTGTAATAGTTTCAGGAATCTGCACCTCAATTTGTAAAGCTTTAACTGGTTTTTGAAACTCTTGTATTTTTGGTTTAGCCGCTACTTGCTTATATTGACGAATGTGCGGTTTATGATGCGTACTAATTGATGGCTTTGGTTTCCCTGGGATACGTGTATCAGCAGCAATTATTTCTGTAATATTAACAACAACTTCTTCATCAGAAGTCACATCATCCAAACTTGAATCAGTTTTGCCAATAACCTTCATTTTAGCTGGTTTTTTAACTACTTTGCCAGCTCCACTTTTATTTGCAGAAGCTTTTCTATCATCATCATTAGTAAACTCTTTTACAGTTTTTACCTTTGATGGTTTGGCAGCTGCTGTATCCCCTTCTTCTGAGGTGGCTACTTTAGGTTCAATATTTTTTCTTGGATCAGCTTTTTTCAATGGAACACGTTCTTCAACTTTCTCAGTATGATCATGAATTTTAGTTAAATCCATAACGGTACTTGAAGGTTCACGCTTTTGTTCTTTCTTTAATTCAACATGTTCTGAAACTTGAGTTACAACTTTTTCTAAAACTAATTCTTGCACTACAGAATCTTTTTCCACTTCCGGATTAACTGCATTATTGCTACTCAAATCACGGCGAATAACTTTTTTACGTTTTATTTCAACTTTTACATTGCCACTACTAGTAGCAACATCCTCTTTTTTAACTTCATTAGTTGATGATTTCTTGCCTAATGATAATTTTTTGGGCTGTGCAACAGCCTTACTACTTAAAAACTCAATTAGTTTAACTTTATCTTGGCTGGATAATTCTTCATTAGCAGTTTTTTTTATTCCAGCTTGATTTAATTTATCCATTAACTCATTCTGCGAAATATTTAATTCTTGTGCAAATTCTTTTATTGTTGACATATTACCACCTTACTCATTAAAATAGCCAGAAACTTCACGTGCTTTTAAAATTAATTTATTGGCAGTATCCATGTCTATACTAATAACATCAATCAATTCATCAGCAGCTAAATCTGCAAAATCATTAATTGAGAAAATGTTATTTTCTACCAATTTCAGCAATACATCACTTGAGAACTTAACTACATGATTAAGTTCTAGTGCTAGTTTATCCATTTCATCCTTATGAATTAATGTTTTTGATAATAATTTAGTTTTTGCACGCTCTTGTAATTCAGTAGCAATTTCTTCATCAAAATCTTCAATCTCAAGTAATTCATTAATATCAACATATGCAACTTCTTCCAGTGAAGTAAATCCATGCTCTACCAATAATTCAGAGATATCATCATCAACGTCAAGCACTTCATTAAACATCATTATCAGACTAGATTTTTCACCTGATTGTTTATTTGAAGCCTCACTTTTGCTCAAAATATTTAGCACATAGCCAACTAATTGACTAACCAAGCGCACATTAATACCATCAGGACCAATTGCAGAACCAAGTTTATCGTCATCAACAACAACATCCATAGAACGTTTTTCTTCATCAACAATGATGCTATCTATTTCAGCTGGAGCCAATGCGTTCAAGGTATATTGTGCCAAATCTTCGTCGTATTCGATAATATCAATTTTTTCGCCAGACAATTCTCGTGTCATACTTTCAATTCGCTGATTTCTAAATCCAATACACGCACCTTTTGCATCAACTCGAGGATCATGCCCTATCACAGCAACTTTTGCGCGAATGCCAGCCTCACGAGCAACTGATACAACTTCAACTTTACCAGAAGCAATTTCTGGGACATTATTTTCCAATAATTTAGCTAGAAATTCATTACTAGCACGACTGATTAATAAACGGCCATTTTTTACTTGATAATCATTTTTATTTAAATAACCTTTTACCATATCACCTGGTTTTAGTACTTCGCGTGGAATGACATCTGACTTCATAATTATTGCTTCGATTTTACCACAATCAACAACTACATTACCGCGCTCAAATTTACGCACTTTTCCCATTACGATACCGTTGTTACGTGATAAATATTCAGTTAAAACTTGTTCACGCTCAGCGTCTTTTATGCCTTGCGTTATTATATTTCTTGCTGTTTGTGCCGATACACGTCCCAAATCAGTATTTTGGATTTCTTCTTCGATTACATCACCAATTTCACCAACACCATATTTTTCAGTAACATCACTAAGGGATAATTCAGTATCATCATCGTAAAAATCAACATCGCTCACAACAGTCCATTTGCGGATTGTTTTGTATTTACCAGTGTGTCGATCAATAACAACCTCAATATCAGGAGTTTCACCTTCAAAACTCTTTTTAGTAGCAATAGCTAATGCCTTTTCCAAACTTTGAAATACGACTTCCATTTCTAAGCTTTTCTCTTTGGCTAATACATCTACTAATAATAAGACCTCTTTACTCATTATTTTTTACTCCCTTTTTTAATTTCAAACAGTAAACGCGCACGGTTTAATTCTGCAAAATCAATTAGCATAATACTTTTATCTGCCAATTCAAGTTTTATTTGATTATTCTCATTAACACCAAGCAAATAGCCTTGAAATGTTTTTTGATTATTAACCGCATGATGAACTTTTAGTTTGATTGATTCACCACTAAAACGTATGAAATCTTCTAATTTCTTTAATGGGCGCTCTACCCCAGGCGAAGAAACTTCCAATCTATTGTAATCAATTTCTTCAACTAAGAATAATTTACTAATATGGTCAGAAACTAATGCGCAATCATCAACATTAACGCCACCTTCTTTATCTATATAGATACGAATAATTTTAGCAGGCGTAATTTCAACGTCTACCAACTCAAACCCCAATCCCGGAATGGTTTGCTCTAAAATATTGTTTAGTAACATTGGTCACCTTTATAACTTTAAATATTATACTCAAACAAGTTCAAAATAATTGAATTAAACAAGCGACGACACCTATTAATAATAGATTAGGAGCGAAGTGAAATCCAAGTATGAAGAAATTGTTTGAGTATATTTGAACAAAAAAAAAGCGAGCCTCAATAGGCTCACTTTCTTCAAAATCTTATGGTATGACATTATTATACACTATTTTGAGAACATGTACTAATTTTTTTAATCTTAATATGAATCAAATAACATTTTGGGAAATTTAAAAAAACTAAATAGCCTTCAGCTTAATAAAAAAGTCGTTAATCAAATCCATTTGCTCATATTTTGATTCACTAACGCTAAATTTACTCAACATTTCTTGATATGTAGCTTTGTCATTTGCAAACATATACTGTAAATACCATTTTATATGTTTGCGTGACATTCTTGTTCCAATTATCTCGCCATAATGAGTGTAAATTAAGGTGAGATGTTGCTGAATCAACTCCATAATAACCGTGAAATCAACTTGTTTACAATAAGAACCATGCGCCAAATAATCTTTAATTTGTTGAAATAACCACGGGTTACCCAATGCGCCACGACCTA
The DNA here is from genome assembly GCA_964462055.1 of uncultured Neisseria sp. Taxonomy (GTDB): domain Bacteria; phylum Pseudomonadota; class Gammaproteobacteria; order Burkholderiales; family UBA11063; genus Aquella. The sequence continues at coordinate 16,658 of CAYWWJ010000022.1, forward strand.
TGTATAATCCATCAGCCTTTGTATAATCTAACACATATTTTGCAATTTCAGGAGTCGTAATATCACCATTAGCAAAAACTGGAATTCTACTTTGCTGTTTAACCTCAGCAATTAAATCATAACTAGCACATCCATTATACAAATCCTGACGCGTACGACCATGTATCGTTATAGAAGCAATTCCAGCAGCTTCAGCTATTTTGCTTATCGTTAATATATTTTTATTTGCGTTATTCCAACCTAATCGAGTTTTTAATATAACAGGAATTTGTACTGATTTTACAACGCTATTTAAAATGTTACTAACCAATAATTCATCTTTAAGTAACGCAGAACCAGCAAGCACATTGCACACTTTTTTTGCTGGACATCCCATATTAATTTCTAAAATATCAGCACCAATGTTTTGACATTTTTTTGCTGCATCTGCAATAACATCAGCACTTGCACCAGCTATCTGTATAATACGTGGCAAATGTGTATCACCTCCCTTTAAACGAATCTGCGTTTTTTGATTATTCCACAATGAAGCGTCTGAGCTAATCATTTCGCATATAGCGTAATCAGCGCCACATTGGCGCGCAATTTGTCGCATTGGCGCATCGGTAATACCAGCCATTGGTGATAAAACCAAATTCCCTGGCAACATTATATTCGCAATTTTCACCATTTAATATATTACTTTTTTTATTCAAATTAAAGAGAACCATATTTTACCTTATATGCTATAATCATCGTAAAACTATCGCAAAAATAAATTTGCAATTGCAACCCATTCTCATTTATAATTACGGTATGAAATAGATTTTTACAATTGGAATTTAAATGCAATTAGTCTCATTATCGACTTTAAATAAACATGAGTGCGGGATAATTCGTGCCATAGACGAAAGTGTGTTACCATTTAAAACATACTTAAATGTTGGTGAATTAGAAACTAGAATTCTTGAAATGGGAATTATAGAGGGATCACGTGTACAAATTATGCATTTTGGCGTATGGAATAAAGACCCTATAGCTATACGAATCAATAGCAATACATCAACAATAGCGCTTAGACGCAATGAAGCTTCAATTATTATGGTAGAAAAGGTTTAATTAATGAGTAATATAAATATAGCACTAGTTGGCAATCCAAACTGTGGTAAAACAGCTTTATTTAATGCGTTAACTGGTAGTAAGCAAAAAGTCGCGAATTATGCTGGCGTAACTGTAGAAAAAAAGCACGGTTATTTCACCACCCAAAAACATGTGAATTGTACATTAATTGATTTACCTGGCACATATAGCTTACGATCAAGAAGCCCAGATGAAAAAGTAACTCGAGATGTAATATTAAACCAATTCAAAGACGAAGATGAAATTGATTTGGTGATTTGTGTTATAGATGCGACCAATATTCACAATGGGTTACGATTAGTTTTAGAATTAAAGCAAACTGGTAAGCCTGTAATTGTTGCATTTAATATGATGGATGTAGCTACAAACAAGGGCTATCATTATGATATCGAAGAATTTGAGCGTTTAATTGGTTGCAATGTAATTCCGACAACAGCTATAAAAAAACACGGTATTCTAGAGCTAGTTAATGCCGTTGATAATATGGCACACAATTTAACAACTGGGGAAAACACCTGGCAAGAAGCTAGTAGCGCACAGATTCGTCATTACCATGCTGAAGTTTCGGAAATAGTTGCAAAAATCAAGAAAAGTGATGGAGTTCCGTCGATTTGGTCAGAACGAATTGACAAACTAGTGCTTCACCCTGTTCTTGGGTTATTGATTTTGCTTACAATTTTATTTGTTATGTTCCAAGCTGTGTTCACGTGGGCAGAGCCAATGAAAGACGTATTGCAAGGAATCGCTGATAATTTGCAAGGATACGTTCTTGATTTATTGCCAAATACATTCATCGGCAGTTTACTTGGCAATGGAGTAATTGCTGGCGCTGGCGCAGTAATCGTATTTATTCCACAGATTTTAATTGTATTTCTCTTTATAATTATACTGGAAGATACAGGCTATATGTCACGAGCCGCATTTCTCATGGATAAATTAATGGGCGGCGTTGGATTACACGGGCGCGCATTCATTCCACTACTGTCAAGTTTTGCATGCGCAATTCCAGGAATAATGGCAACACGCACCATAGAAAATCGCAGTGATCGATTAATCACAATGTTAATTAGCCCACTTATGACGTGTTCTGCGCGATTACCGGTTTATACATTATTAATAGGCGCATTCATTCCTGCTACCAAAATATATGGCATTTTTAATTTGCAAGGTTTGGTTATGTTTACCTTGTATTTTGCTGGAATTTTCTTTGGTTTGTTGATGGCATTCCTCTTTAAAAAATTGTTATTCAAGGGCGACAGACAACCATTGATAATGGAATTACCAAGCTATAAAATCCCAAGCATTAAAAATATATTGATAGAATTAATTAAACCAGCAAAAGCATTTTTACGCCGTGCTGGCGGAATAATCGTTGCAGTAATGATTGTGCTGTGGTTTCTATGTACATTCCCATTACCGCCACAAGGCGCACAATTACCGCCAATAGATTACAGTATCGCAGGTACTATTGGCAAATTCTTACACCCAATATTTGCACCGATTGGCTTTAGCTGGGAGATCGTAGTTGCATTAATACCAGGAATGGCAGCGCGCGAAGTTGCAGTTGCTGCTTTGGGGACTATTTATGCATTGAGTGGCGAAGGTGACGCAATTCGCCAGAGCCTAACAACCGTATTGCAACATTCTTGGTCGCTGGCAACTGCGCTATCACTATTAACGTGGTATGTGTTTGCTCCGCAATGTATCGCAACGCTTGCAACAATTAAACGCGAAGCTAATTCATGGAAATGGATGTGGGTATTATTTACGTATCAGATGGCGCTTGCATATGCAATGTCATATGTTGTGTATACTATTTGTAGTTAAACACCAAAGTTCTCACTTTTTTAATATACTCTTTTATAGGATAAATTACTAATTTTTGCGTTCAAAGATTACAAAATATGAGTTTGTATTAATTCGAAAGCTATTTGGTAAAAACTCGCTAACGCTCAAACAGTTTGCCAAATTACGCTTTCTTCATTAACAGACTCTATATTTTTCCATCATTCACTAAAAAATTAGTAATTTATCCTATTTATTTAGACATTCAGTAAAAAGTGAGGGTGGTTGTATGTTATTAGATTTTAAAGGACTTTTCATGAAAAATTTAGATTTATTAAGTGTTAGCATAATTGGCATAATTACTGCCATATGGCTATTATACACATGGAATAAAGTAAGAAAAAATAAAACTGGCTTATGTGGTACATGTAGCGCTGGCAAATGCTCCAGTAAATCATTTGCTTGCAAAGATAATAATATCACTACACAAAAAATTACCTTTCATAGATAATAACATAAGGAACATATGCAACCACCACAAATTAAACAACTTATGGAGCTTAATCCACAACAAATTACGCTAGGATTAGAACGCATCAAAGCCGCATTATCCATAATCGGCAACCCACAATTCAAATATAAAGTAATTCACATTGCTGGCACAAATGGTAAAGGATCTACCGCATCTTTCATAGAATGTGGTATAATCCACGCTGGGTACAGTACTGGCAAATTCACTAGCCCACATTTACACAGGATAAACGAAACGATAAGCCTAAATGGCGAATTTATTAGCGACGAAGAATTAGCTTCGCAATATGAATTACTCCAAGCAATTTTGGCAAAACATAATCTACAACTAAGCTTTTTCGAAATGCTATGCCTGATTATGTTCGACTATTTTGCAAAAAAGAACATTGATTTTTTAGTGCTAGAATGTGGAATGGGTGGAACGGATGACGCAACAAATGTTGTTGATGCCGTAATTCACATTATTACCAATATATCTTTGGAACACACGCAATGGCTTGGTAATCAGCTTGAAGATATTGCTCGTGCCAAAGCTGGAATAATCCATAACGGCTATACTATATTGGGAAGTAATTCTCCTGAGTTGATTGCCGCAACTAAGGCGCGCACAAATTATTATATTTGTGTGGATGATTATTCATATACTGAAGAAATAATCGGTTTACAAAGTATTATAAATATAGAAAATGAAATATACAAACTTGGGTTGCTGGGTAAATTTCAAGTTGCTAATTTTCTATGTGCATATACAGCATTAAAACATCTAAATATAGACGAAAAAAGTATAAAATATACGGCTGGAAATACTAAATGGGCTGGAAGATTACAAATAATTGAGGATAATCCATTAGTAATTGCCGATGCAATGCATAATACTCAAGGCGCTCTGGCATTGGTTCAGAGTATCTCACATGTTTATGCACCTCAAGATGTTGTGATTATTTGCTCAATTTTACAAGACAAAGCCATTGCGCAGATATTTGAAATCCTTAGCAAAATTGGCGAAACATTAATTTTAACGAGCATAACAAATACGCCACGAGCAACTCCGATTGAACAATTATATCAAGTTGCAAATAATTTAAACAGATTTGAGTGTGTAATATCTGTGGATAACCCTAAACAAGCGTTGTTAGAGGCAAAGATTCGTGCACCACAAATGATTTTAATCTGTGGCTCTACTTATTTACTTAACCATTTTATTGAAGAGAATAATGTATAAACGTTTTTTATTTATTTTTATAATATTAATTTCAACAAGCAAAATTTTTGCCGAATGCGCCGATTGGAAAACTTCATGGTGGTGTGATGTCAAATATGGTCTTACAATGGCAACTGGTGATGAAGGTAAAAATGGAATAATGCTCAGTGGATTAGCCTATCATTTATCGGTTTCACCACATGTTCTATCTGGATTTTGGCAAGATGGCGCAGGAATGCTAAATGAATTCGCTTATGGTGCTGGTTACACACGTAGCTATTATAATCCAAATTATAACTCCGAATATTCAATATTCTTCTTGGTTTTTAGTGACTCATATTGGCAACCTGAAACACACGTTGGTTATATGTACCAACAATTCCTAAATATAAATAATTCCGGTGATTGGAAATGGGGCTACGGCTATATGCTGGGAGTAATGAACAAAGTCGCATATGGTGGACCATTGATTTTACCTGCAGCAGGACTTGTAACCTCGGTGAAATATAAAAATACAAGCCTAATGCTTACTTATGCATTGCAATTATTGCTTACCCTAAAAATAGACTTTGACTAAATACGCTTATTTCCTAGCATTCCGATAATTTACCCATTCGTTATTGACTAAGTTGATACTAAGATGATTTCATGGGTTTCTACACTCTTTTATCGGATATTTTCTAAAATATTTATTAAGCCTTTCAGAGAGAGGTTTTGGCTCAGTGATTAAAGGGGCTGAGTTTAATAATTCAAGCTTTTTTGTACTTTTACAGTAATTAATTCATTCATGTATACACAAAATTTTGGGCAAACCATAAATGACGTAATTATACAACCAATAAAAAAAAGTAATTATCTAAGGTAATCTTTTCTTGCATTAGGATACACCACCTCTTGAGCGTTAAATAACTTTTCCCCACTTCTCTTTTGTTTGTTAAGATAATTCTCACTAATATCAGTTTGTGTAATTTTATTCATACTTTTATAATATTGATGTGAACCATAATCAGGATTATCATTAAGAACCAAATCTAAATATAATTTATTTACCTTAAAAAATATTCTCGCTTGCGGTGTTATAAGCCTAATAGGTAAACAATAATATGACTCTTTTGCATAGCTACTAGATAAAGTAATATGCGGATCCAGCGCCATTACTTGATTAGACAGCATATTTATATTCTTATTAGATATAAATTCAAATTCTGGCATAACACCACCATTATGTTGAGCCAAATGATTTAAGCCTGAAGAAACAGAATCTGCTATTATTGAACAAGATCCCGCTCCTTTTTGATTTTCTACCTTTTGACCAGAATATGAATACGCACACGAAGCTGGTAAATATACATCATAGCCAGCAAATTCGCACTCCTCTTTGAAGCCATTAAAATGAATACCAGTAGTAATCATGTATGCACTTTGGGATCTTATAAAAAAAGTCTCTGCATGAGATAATTGTCCATCAAATAATTCCTGAAAAAGTTGGATAGCAACTGGTATATCTGTTTCAAGCTTATTATAAAATTCTAAAAACCCACACATGTCAGCATTATCAGTAAAAATTACTTGTACAATAAATTGTTCTTTTTTATTTAGACGATCAAATTCAAGTTCATGACGCTCTATCTTCATTGTATCAGAATAAATACTTACAATTTCTTTATCTGGATAAAAAGACTCTGTTAAATTTTGACAAAACTCATAAAGCTCAATGCATTTCGGATCATTATTAAATAATGTTTTAGGAAAAACCGCAAAACGTCCAACTGTTGTATTTTTAAATTCTGAAACGCTAACCGTTTCAATTACCAACTTTACTTCTGAAAGATCACATTTTTGGCTAATTAACCACTGCTTAACTTTACCGTCCAGTGGCAATGTAGTTTCGTGATTTAATTCACCAATAAGAGAAGATATACAATCTGGAATTTTGCTAAAACAAAAACTATAATCTTGGTTGAGCTTTACTATCAATTCAAATGCTTCTTCATGAGAATTACAATCTAACTCAGGCATTAATTCTCCACATAAACAGTGAATCTCAGTTAGCGGATGTTCAATGCTATCCCGAGGACAATCACTATTAAATCTGTGATATTGCATATTAGCGAGTGCAGTAACCATTTGAATAATTACCTGTCTTTTTGGTGAATCTGATGGTAACCCCCTGAATATATTAATTATTTTATTACGCACATGTTCATTTCTATCAGAATTATTAGAATCTTCTTCGCTATCATCCAATATATTGAAATACATTTCCGCAAATGTATCATCTTCTGCACAACTTTTTTTCTCTTCTTGACCATGTGTGACAAGTGTATTATCATAACGAGGAGGCTGTTGATCAATACCTGATAACATAATATTTTTCCTATAAATATAATTAACATAAGCAAATTATTTCATCGTGTACAATAAATTCTTGAAATTATGTGCGTAAGGCATGAATATATAAAAATCTACAATTATTATGTATAAATGTATTTATTTTTATTTATTCATAAAGTAACTTTACAATATTTATCATATATAACAATAACTTATTTATGTATATATAAAATTTTAAACAAACAATTAATGACGTAATTATACAACACTTGCTCTCAAAAAATCAAGTCATTCTGACTTGCTTAATTAAAATTTTAAATAATCAAACCGTCTGGCGAAAAAAACGAAATTGCAAATTAATAAATTTTGTCTTATCACAACACTATAATGATAGTATAATTAATACCTAATACAAAATATAAATAGGTTAATATGCTACACAATAATTTACAAAAATGGATGCTCCACAGCCCCCTTGGTCGCTACATCTTAAGTACTGAGCGAACACTTTATCATAATTGGGTGCATAATATTTTTGGCTATTATTCATTACAAATCGGTTTTGATAAAATAAATTTCCTACAAGGCAATAGAATCAATAAACACTATGTGATTGACAACGATATAAAATGTGATCTACATTTCCTGCCATTTGCGGAAAATAGCATTGACTTAATTATATGTCCACATATTTTGGAGTTTTTGCCGAATTATCCGCAGTTTTTGCAAGAATGTTATCGCGCTCTAATTCCAAATGGCAAACTAATCATTACCAGCTTTAATCCCAAAAGCATGTTGGGGCTAATGCATAAAAAAATTACGCCGTTAAAAAACGCAAATCTCATTAAACTAGAAATATTACAACAACAATTACAAGAGTTAAACTTTAGCTTAGAAGGTGGCAAATTTTTCTGCTATCGACCACCATTTAAAACGCAAGCAACTTTAGCGAAATTACATCTTTTAGATAAAATTGGCGATCGCTGGTTTCCAACTTTTTCCAATAGTTACGCACTATTTGCCAGCAAAGAAATTGCTACACCAACGCCAATAAAACCGCTACCGCAAATTAACTATGCGAGCGACCCATTAACCGCAAAATTAGGAAATATGTAAATGACACAACAAATAATAATTCACACAGATGGCGCTTGTCGCGGAAACCCAGGCATTGGCGGCTGGGGCGCTATTATCAATAACAACAATATTTGCCAAGAAATATACGGTTGCGAATTAAATACAACCAACAATCGTATGGAATTACGTGGAGTTATTGAAGCGCTAAAAACGTTTCAAAAACCTCATAATATTACGGTTTATACAGATTCACAATACGTGCAAAAAGGCATGAATTTATGGATAATTAAATGGAAAATGAAAGCGTGGAAAGATGTAAAAAATCCTGATTTATGGCAAGAACTTGACGCGTTGGCTTCACGACACAATATGAAATGGGAATGGGTTCGTGGACATAGCGGCGACGAAATGAACGAACGCGCCGATCAACTTGCTAACAAAGCGATTGATGAATACGACGGGAATCATAAACAAGCAAATAAAATCAAACCCGAAAATATTGCATTATCGCAACCATCATTATTTGACTAATACATGAAAAAAATTAGACCGACACCATGGTTTGCATATCCCACAGCAAAAAATAATACCAAAAAGGTAATTATCATTGGCGCTGGAATAAGTGGCGCAAGTACTGCATACAGTTTGGCATTACGCGGATACGATGTCACTGTCTACGAACGCAATCATGATGTAGCCTTAGAAGCCAGTGGCAATTATCAAGGAATGCTTTACGGCACATTTTCCGCACATCAATCACCAATGCAAGAATTAAGCATGTTGGGTTATCCATACAGCTTGAGTTTAGTGGAAAATTTATTGACGGAGGGAATTGATTACGGCAAAAGTGGCTTATGTGATTTGTCATATAACGCTCGAGAATTACAGAAACATCAGAATCTATTGCGCGCTAATTATGAGTTTATGTGTGCAATCCAACAGCCCGAGCTGAATTCAATCGCAGGAACTACAATAAATTGCCAGCAAGCAATTCATTTTCCACAAAGTGTATGGTTGCGTCCACGCAATTTAATTGCAAAATTATTAACTAATAAAAATATAGCGATCAATTGCAACACAAATATTACAAAATTGGAGCAAGATCCATCGACACTAACGTGGAATATATTTGGCGAGAATAATATTATTCTTGATCAAGCTCAATATATTGTGCTGTGTAATGCGCATGCGATAAATCAATTCGAGCAGACAAAACATCTACCGCTACGCAAAATTCGTGGGCAGATTAGCATTATTCAGGGAGATATTGGACTTAAAAGCGTTATTTGTAACGATACATATATTACACCAAGTGTTGACGGCTATTTCTGTTGTGGCGCTACGTTTAAATTCAATGACGACGACCTTAGCATCAGGCTGAGTGAGCATCAGGATAACATCAATAAAATGAGTCTTTATGTGCCACAACTTGCAACACATATGAAAAATATTGATATGTCGCAAATCATTGGTCAGGCAAATTATCGTACTACGACAACAGATTATCTACCGCTTGTTGGTCCAATTGCCAAATATAATGAATTTGTGCAAAATTATGGCAAATTAGCTCTCGATTCTAATTATTGGATAGAAACACCCTGCAAATACCACGAAGGACTATTTTTAAATATCGCACATGGTGCAAAAGGGCTCTTGACTGCGCCAATTTGTGGCGAGATTCTTGCTAGCCAAATCGATGCACAAAACAACACATATAATCCATTACTATTAAATAGTCTACATCCAAATCGATTATGGCTTAAGCAAATTATCAAACACCACATTGCATAAATCAATTGACAACATTAGTCAATTTAACTAACATAAATTTTTTATTTGTTTACAATCACCCAAAATAAGCCTTTCTTACTTTAGGATATACTTCTCTTTAGTATCAAATAACTTATTTGAGCTAGATGTGATTGGCTTTTTTTATTTCTGTTGCTTTTAATTCGCATTCAAAATGTTCCTTGCAAGTTATCTTTAGACTCTTCATCATTTGTATTTATCACATAAGAGTTTTTAAACAATGTATTTACATCTGTTCTTTTTTGACATACTTCTTCATATTTACCAGGATTATCACTCATCCAATTAAGTATGCGACCAATCTCCTTAAGTCTTTGTTCAAAGATTCCCATATTGTATATTTTATGTTTCCCCTTTTTATCCTCCACATCTATAAGCCCTGCACGAATCGTATCTAATATATTTTCTCCTCTTTTTGTGACTGCAGTAGAACCCAATATTGTATTTTGGTTGCTATCAACAACTTCCCTTAAGTTATTTCCCGTTACTCCTTGAATTCTTTTTTTTATTTCTTGTGAACTTTGCGAGTTTTCTTGCAACAATGCATATATAGTTTCTGGATCGGCATTTAATCCTTCTTTTGTAAGCTTTTTCAATGCATTATAAGAAAAAAATGAACAGCCAACATGAGCTCCCTGTGAACCAGTATTAAGTTGCATATGAGTAAATTCTATAGAAGGATCAATTTTTATGGCTTCTTGATAAAGCTCAGATAAAAAACTATCAGTTATTTCTGCATTTTCATGAACTACATCAACATCATGTTTAGATACACTATTCACATATAATGCACGCAATTTATTACTATTTGGGTTATAATGTATAAAAATAACTACACGATGTGTAAACTCGGCATTTTCCGGATGTTCAGAAAGTATTTGCCCACTTGTATCTACTATTATAGGAACAACAATTTCTTTCTTTTTACTAATATGATCTATGATTACTAGATGCAATAACCTTGCTTGCTCGTTATTATAATAAGTAGGCCTTTTAAAGAAATTTATAGATATTTCCGGGGAATAAAATTTTGGTAAAAAAACAAATTCAGTGGGTATCCCACTTGCAGATTTTATTCTACGCGCTGAAAGATTTTCCATAAGTATTGCAAGTTCAGCTATAACAAACTGATCTTCAGTTTGAATTTCACACATTTTTTCATATATTGAATCTGAAGTTAGAAAATCCGCTGAATATTGAGCATTTTTTAAGTCTTTTAACAAAGAATCTAATTCTTTTTTTTGTTCGATGAAATATTCTAAAGCTTCTATCTCATTCTCGCTTCGCACCTCAATAAGATGGTTTTGAGGGCTGACGAAGACTTCTGTAATAATTCTATTGATGTATTCCTGTCCAGGTGTATCGGCATTAAATATCTGATATAAAGTATTAAATTTATATCCTAATAAACTACGTTCGTGAACACCAAAATTTATATTACTATGGTCAAAATTGATCTCTAATACAATCACATTATCAATGCTAAAAATTATCTTGTCTTGATTATTTTCTATATCATGAGGTATATTAAAATATAGTATTATTTTTGCAAATCTTTCTATCACTATTGGTATAGTTATTATTCCATTCTGTTCTTTAGTGCATCTATCAAACAATGAAAAAATTTCCATAATTAAGATTGCTTTTTTGCAATCCCTATGTTCCCATGCATCTTTTATTCCCATCCTGCATGCATCAACTCCAGATTCTGCAGTTAATATCATAGCAATCCTTTTAGAAGAAAATTTATTTCCTCCTAAAACCAATACATTACTTGCATGAGTAGGATTTAGATATTTCACTGAAGATATACTGCCTATAGCATTCATTTTTTCATATCCTAGATAAAATTATTGAATCAGTTGTGTTAATATATAAAAATAAGTTATTTATAGATACACAAAACTTAAAACAAACTATAAATGACGTAATTATACGACATTTATCTTTAAAAAATTAAGTCATTCTGACTTGCTTAATTAAAATGTTAAATAATCAAAACGTCTGGCGAAAAAAACGAAATTGCAAATTAATACATTTTGTCTTATCATCACACTATAATGACAGTATAATTAATACCTGATACAAAATATAAATGGGTTAATATGCTACACAATAATTTACAAGAATGGATGCTTCACGAGCCTCTGGGTCGCTACATCTTAAGTAGCGAGCGAACTATTTATCATAATTGGGTGCATAATCAATTGCCAGCAAGCAATTCATTTTCCACAAAGTATATGGTTACGTCCACGCAATTTAATCGCAAAATTATTGGTGAATAAAAATATAACAATCAATTGCAACACATATGAAAAACATTGATATGTCACAAATAATTGGACAAGCTAATTATCGTACTACAACAACCGATTATTTACCGCTTGTTGGTCCAATTGCCAAATATAATGATTTTTTGCAAAATTACGGCAAATTAGCTCTTGATTCTAATTATTGGATCGAAACACCATGCAACTATCACGAAGGACTATTTTTAAATATCGCACATGGTGCAAAAGGTCTCTTAACTGCGCCAATTTGTGGCGAGATTATTGCCAGCCAAATCGATGCACAAAACAACACATATAATCCATTACTATTAAATAATCTGCATCCAAATAGATTATGGCTCAAGCAAATCATCAAACACCAAATTACATAAATCAATTAGCAAGCATACTCGAAATATTTAATTCTAGTCAATTTAACTAACATAATTTTTTTATTTCATATATAATAATTACTTACACTCCAGTTCTCACTTTTTTAATTTTATCTTTTATAGGATAAATTAATAATTTTTACGTTCAAAGATTACAAAATATGAGTTTGTATTAATTCGAAAGCTATTTAGCAAAAACTCGCTACGCTCAAACAGTTTGCCAAATTGCGCTTTCTTCATTAACAAACTCTATATTTCTCCATCATTCACTAAAAAATTATTAATTTATCCTATTATATTTAAACATTCAGTAAAAGTGATAACTGAAGTTACTTATGTTTAATTGAATTTTAATTTTTTACAGAGAATACTAATAAAGGATCCAAAATAATGAGTGTTTCAATTAACCGCCAAATCGGCAGCACATTTGTAGTAATCGGCACTGAAGTCGGCGCAGGAATACTTGCTCTGCCCATACTTATCTCCCACATTGGATTTCCACTTGGCTGTTTAGTAATGTTAGTCGCTTGGGCTTTAACAACGTACACAGCATTATTAATCTGCGAAGTCAATCTAGCAATGGAAGATGGCGCAAGTTTTGCCACGATGGCAAAAAATTTATTGGGCACAAGCGGACAAATTATCGTATGGTTTAGCTTTCTCTTTCTCATGTATAGCATTATGACAGCATATATTTCAGCTGCTGGATCTGCATTTCATACATCATTTAACATAGCACCCAACACGGTATCGTTAATTTTTGTTTTATTGCTGGGTTTATTTGTAGTAATGGGTACCGCAACAGTTGATTGGATTAATCGTATATTATTAAGCTCCAAATTATTGCTACTCCTTTATGTATGCATAACATTATTACCACATATAAACGCTAGTAATTTACTAGTATCGCCATTTAATCATGTAGTACTTTTAGCATCTTTGCCTGTTTTTGTGACTTCATTTATATCGCATTTGATAATTCCACCGATTCGTAGTTATTTAAAATCCGATGTAAAAGCATTGACCAGAGTTATTCTAATTGGTAGCGCTATTCCGCTTGTTTTATATATATTGTGGATAATTGGAATCATCGGCGTTGTTCCATTCACTGGCGCTAACAGCTTTCAAGACATAGCAAGCAAAGGATTACAAGCAAATGTCGGCGATATATTAACGCTAATGAAAGCGAATCTGAATCACGATGCATTTTATAAGCCTGTATCATGGTTTTCGAATATTTCCGTGACTACGTCATTCTTAGGCGTTTCGTTGGCTTTGTATTATTTCTTAATCGATGGATTCAAATTACAAAGATTAAGAACATTTGGTAAAAATGCAGTTGCAACCATGTTAACTTTTATTTTACCACTAGTTGTTGTGTGGGCATTTCCAAACATATTTATCAAAGCGCTTGGTTATGTAGGTTTATGTTGTAGCGTATTATTAATTATAATGCCGTTTTTTATGATACGCAAACTAAAATCAAAAAACCACGAATTCAAAATCCCATACATCAACAATAATGTATTTCTGTATTTATCGCTAGCTTTAGGCTCTGCAGTCGTAATTATACAGCTGTTCTTTAGTTAAGAAATAGCCCCATATAACAAAATATGGGGCGACTTTTTTAAACTGGAGGAACAACAACATAAGATTCAAAATATTTCTCAGCGCGTTTAATCTCATCATAAATACCGTAGATACCGTTGTATTCGATTTCAACAAAATCACCCTCACTTCTTTGATGAAACAGCTCGCTACATATTTCTTCAGGTTGTTCTGCTGAATTAGGTCCTCCTAACTCAAAAAGTTTATTATAGTAATCATCTGGTACAACCTCGAAATCACTGCCTGTTGATTGTTCATCACCACTAATAACATCATTAGTTAATTTTTCATCTTCTTTCTCGACCAATTCAAATCCATCACATGATTTAATATTTTCACTCTCAATTAAACATGTTTTCTCATCAACTAAAATTAAATCTTGAACAATTATCTCATTTATCTTTTCCTTTATGTGATCATACGAGCTTTTTATTTCATGAGAGGGTAACAAATTTTCTTGCAGCAATAATCTATCATAAATGGAATCAAGAATTTGAGGCCATTCATACTCATTATTTAAGTCTATCCTTATCCAAACATCAGAAGAATCGTATACAGTTGGCATCTTTCTAATACCAACAACTTTAATCATATTACTCCAAGATGAATCAGGCGATTTACTTCTGATATGATTATTATCACCTCTTGAATTGTTATTGTTTGTAATATGATCATTATTACGAGAACCCTTAAAATTTGTTGGACAACTAATTAGTCGCAAAAAAGCCATAAAGTACTTATTACTATTACCAGTATTTTGAAAATCTTTTTTGGGCTTATTTATTTGTTCTTGAAGTTCTCGATTTATTAAACCTTTAAGTATAAGAGGATCATCACATCTATGTATATGATAATTCTGAATCGCTTTATATAACCCTAAGGAATCTTGATTTATTTCTATAAATCCTCTCATATGCAAAAAATTACTTGCAATAATTGAATCACTCCATAGTGTGTCTCTATTATTTATATCTAGCCTATTAAACAATGTATCTATAGAACGTGTAAATCTTGTCTGATTGCTTGGAGGAAGTGTATGTCTATGTGTAGCCATATTTATCCATATTTTTAAATGTTCGATAGTCAATTCATTTCCCTTATTAATCGACAAAAATAAATTTATTTCGTTAAGTTCAACCCTAAGATCTGAATCATTAAATATTTCATATTTAGCAGTCAGGAAAATAGTTACGTACATAATTTTCCGTTTAATTTCACTTTCATTTGTATTGCCTCCTGCATTTATAATTGTAGTAAACTTATTCGTAAGTTCCTGAATTTTTTCTTCCGACTTATCTGCCCCTCTAAAAAAGAAACCCCCAACATTTTCTGTCCTACTAACTGGACCCATAATAAAATCCTCACAAAAAAAATTTCTAAATACTTCGTGTATATAATTACGCCCGAAGCTACAAATCAAACATGCTGTATTATACACTCATTCGAGTTAAAATTAATATAACATTTTTGCGTCATAAAATCACCCGTAAAAACCTGTTGTATAAAGACACACCACACAAAAATGTTATAGACAAACGATAATACATGATGCTACAATAGGCAATGCGTCAGATATTTAATACGACTAATCTAATAAATCTGACAATTGCATTGGTAATAATCCGTAATATTAACTTTATAGGAAATCTATCATGACAATATCAACAATCTGCTGCTTACCATTTAAATTACCAACATTTACACTGACTAAAAAACAAACCTCTAACAATCAAGTCTATTATGATAATTGTAACAATATCTCGAAAGAATTTAACTTAATCAAGCCCAGCGAATTAACAAAAGATGATAAAATAAAACTCCTTGAAGCTCTAATGGGAAAATTTGATAATCACATTTATGAGAATGGTCAAACTGGCAAAGAAATTGTAACATCTATTACTTCAAATCTTGTAGAAATACTAGCGCACATGACAACTCAGAAACTTGAATATATTGATGAAGATATAGATAGCAATATTTTAACACTTCTAAACGACACCAAGAAAGGTTGTGAAGTGTTAGGTCTTCAATTTATAGAAATCAGCGGTTTAATAAAATTAAGACCGCAAATATTTGGACTTCCATTGTTTTATAGCGAAGTTCCTAAGAGATTAGAAGAACTTATCCACAAGGTAGGTGAACGTCAAATGTTAATAATTAGTAATGAAGCTCAAAAATGGTTAAAAGGAAATGGTGATTATGGTGATATTACATTTGTTACTCGGCGATTAGTTGAAATAATCAACACCGCCATGGATAGGAAAAAAGGCGAACCCCAGACAATTCAATACCCCCGATTAGTAAAGCCACTTCCAGGGGGATATAAAATAACGGCTACTATTAGTATCCTTGGACGTTGTGAAATACAACACCCATTTATTACACCTGTAGAAGATGAAAGAAAATCTTCTATTATAAGTGTTTGTAAAAATGATGAAACACAACATTTATTTACTACACCTATAGAAAGAACAACTATCATTAAAATAGAGGATGATGAAATTAAAGAAGATTACGAAGAACGCAAAGATTACGAAAATTTTAATCTTGCAATACAAAGAGCACCAAGCATACCAAATGACGCTCAACATGAAGTAGCTGAAGATCTGGAAAGATTGCTAATAAAAACACAATTAAATCAGAATTCCGAAACAACACTTAACGAACTAATTAAATGGTGTAATCAAAAAATTGAAATTCCTATACTCTCGGTTGAAATCGAACAATATGCGTCTAATCACAAATTTTTTATGTGTATAATAAAGATAATAAAAGATAATACCAATAGTCGTACACAATGGGCACACTATAAAATACATTGTGTTATGACCAAGATATATGAAGCAATATGCTTATTGGTGTATAATACAAATAAAAAACGCATTAAACAAGGAATTGGGGCAAATGATCCTACAAATCTTCAAGGTACTGCTACTAAGCTTATAGCGCTTCGAGATTGCACTGATATGCTTATTACACATTTAAAAACTTAGACATTTCGTAAAATTATTTTCAACATATACCGAGGTAATTGAGTAATAGACGCGAGCGTCGACAATTCAAAAGCAAAAAGGTATATTTATGAGGAGCTTATTATGGTTTCAGATGTTATAAAAAATCATCATTTTTCAGTGTCATCATATAATACACGTAGGCTAGAGCCTAATAATTTCAATGAATCAAAAGCAGAAACAATAATAACGCCCACAATACGTGTTTTTTCTGAATTGCATTTAGAGTTGCAAAATTTTCTAACAAATCTTAGAACTAGATATGACACAGAAGTTGCAAAAGCTTTATATATCAAATCGCCTAGAGAAAATATATCCAGAGAATTTTCAGTAAAGTTGCTAAGATTAGGCTCTAAACAATTGTATAATAGTCAACCAATACTACTTATTACATTAATACAAAACCAAAATGATGACAACACCATATTATTAATTAGCATGATGGTAGAATATATGTTTCATAACACAGCAATTGGCACACTAGAACTATTTGAGAAGTGCTTACGCATGAATATAGATATTGCAGATGTGCTAATTGTATTACAAGACATTCAACTATTACTTGATCAATTAACACCAAATATTCGCGATAGAATATTTGGCATTACCGATTCAAATGCAATGAATAATATGCAATTATTTGTGACATTAATTATATGCCCGTATGAGCATTATCATTTTATTATAGGAACAAAAAAAACATATTCGTAAATAATTTTAATGCCATCGGGGTATTCATGATAAAAACCATTGTATACC
>CAYWWJ010000023.1:0-32560 GCA_964462055.1 uncultured Neisseria sp.
AATAACTGGTCTTTTTAAATGCAATTTAGTGGTCACTTTCGATATTATTACACAACGATTATGCAATTTAAACAATGGTATATATTCATCTTGATTAAAAGGCTGTAAATTTTCATTATTGATTTGCCACCATTTAGGTAAATGTTTACGATAATCTTCACCTTCAGTTTGGAGTATAGCTACATCGCCGATCATAGTACCAGGTCTAATTATTTCAAGGCAAACTGGATCAAGGTTGCTAGTGATTAGTAATTGCTTATTATTTTGTCTAGCAAAAGCAAGGCAGGCATGTGTAATTATCGCACTATTAGAATTTTTATTTCCAGTGTGATTAATATAGAATACATCCACATTGGACCACGTCTCTTGAAATTTCTCTATTAATTTGTTACTAAAAAAAGTATTTATGGTTTCTTGTTCCATTGATAATAATACTGCACCTGAAGTTTTGTAGATTTCGTTGATGGCTAATTCACATTCATTGGCAAAATTATGGTAGCACCAAACATTCTTTCCGTCAGTAGATAATGTATCAATTGCGAAATTGCAGCAATGCGTTTTGCCAGTCCCAGATGGACCAAAAACTAAAAAAGCTTTAAATCTTGGTTGATTATTATTGCACTGCTGTATGAATTCCCATATATAAGAAACTAGCTGGAGTTGCGATTCATTTTGTGGTTGGTAACCTTCAATTACATTATTATTAGAAATTGGCAATTTATAGACTATGTTACTAGAAATTGAGCTTCTTAAATTTACGTTACTACAGCTTGTATACACAAGCAATTGACTTTTAGTCTTTGCTAATATAGGCATTTTAACTTTAGAGTGCTGTGAGTATAAAAATTGGGTGTTATTTTTATTTTTAAATGCAATACCTATTTCCTTAGAAAAATAATGGTCTGTTCTTATTAGATTATAAATTTGACGATGTGTATAAGTACCTTGTGTTATAAGTTCATCTTTTTCACAATTAGTAAAAATAGTTAATAAATCACCATATGTTAAATTATTGTTATATTCATTTTCTATCCTTTCATGAATTTGTTCTAAAGTATATGGTTGAGTTTCTTTGTTTTCAAAACCAAGAAATAGTGCTTCACCTAATTCATTATGTCCAACACATATCAGATTGTGGCCATTAAGATAACTTGTAGAATGAATCATGCCGTTTGGGATTCCAACATAAACGTGATCACCAATCTGGAACTCAGGAGCATTACCACGATATTCAGATGGAGCTGTATAGTATGTAGATGTATTTACTGATAATGGTAGATTGATTATCGTATCTGAGTTTAAATATAATTTTCTATTACATTTAGTAGTAATGTAACTATTGAATTTGTCATCTCCAACAATATCAAGAAAGGCAAGTAATCTACATAAATTTAATACCTGTGCGCATTCAATAATTAATGGATTGAAGCTTAATAGTAGCTTTAGCGCATTAGCTGGATTATTTCCAGTGTAACAATATCCTTTACCAAATGAAGAGAAAGTAAACCTAGTCTGATTAAGTAAATTATCCTTATAAGTTTCTAAAGGTGTAGTAAAACCATTAAGCAATGCATCTTTATAATATATGATATTTTCTCTTGCGTTTATATATCTTATATGCTTATCCATATTCTGCTTAAAAGCGTTATCAATATCACGTTGCGATTGATTTATTGATGTATGTAGATTATTCTGTTTAATATTCATTAATGACGTACGTTGATTAATATCAAATGATCTACGTAGACTAGTATTTGGTAAAAATCTATAATTCTTATTTTCATTACTGAGTGCCGGAAAATATTGTGATTCAGATTCTTGAGGTTTATGCTCTAGCGAATCGTTAATTTCATCATCACTTGCTTCATTTTCAGATGTTGAAAAGTACTTTTCATCTTCAGATGCTGTAAAATATTCTGGTTCATATTCTTGTGTTTCATTATCTATTGAATCTTTAATTCCATTATTTTTTGCTTCATCCGTTACGCGAGTTGTTGTTAGTTTGATTTTTTTTGTGTTTTGTGAAACTGGTACTTTAGGATTTGGGTAATTATTATTTCCGTGCCATATTCTGCTTGCCATTATTAAACTTTCTTAAAAATTGTTTATTGTGTAAAATGTAATTTTAAAATACATGTGGTATAATTCAAGGCAAGAGTTTAATCTATTTTGTAGTTATTTGTCTATAACATTTTTGTGTGTTATGGCGTATTTTATGCTGCTAAAACTCTCTAAAATATAAGTTTTATTCACCACGATATATGGTAAAATCTGTACTCAAACAAGTTTAAAATAATCGAATTAGATATAAAATTAATTTTAGACTACTATTATATTACCATTATATAATATTGGCAGCTATAAATGATGATTGGGCTGGTAGGTTTCGTAATAATAAAGTATATATTAGTGGTGCTACTCATGTGCCACCTAGTCCAAATAAAGTGTTTGATGAAATGAATGTCTTTATTGATAAAATAAAACAAGAATTTAGCTTAATGCATCCTATTGTTCGTGCAGCAATGGTGCATGCGGAATTAGTAAAAATAAACCCATTTGTAGACGGAAATGGTCGCACTGCTCGTTTGATAATGAATTTAGAATTAATGAAATCTGGTTACCCAATTGTAATCATAGAACTCGAAGATAAACGACGTTATTGTGAAATGTTGGATATTGGATGTGTAACATCAGACTATAGTAAATTTATAGAGTTTGTGGCAGAAAAAACAACAAAATCTTTAAATATATATCTATCCGCACATAAAGCTAACCGTGAATACCAAGATCATGGTTTAAGTTAATGTAAACCAATTTTAACAGGTTAATGAATGACAGCAAACACTCAAATTCAAATTAATGGGATAAAATGCAACGCAATAATTGGTTGTTATCCACATGAAAAAATTGCTACACAAGAAATAGTTATTGATTTGAATGTGCATCTATATCAATATAACTGGCAAAAATTAGATGAATTAAATACCACAATAAATTACGATGAATTGATTGACGATGTTAAGCAAATTGTCAATAAAACAAAATTTAATTTGTTGGAGAGTTTGTCGCAATACCTAACTAGTAAATTATTCGAGTGTTATCCACTAATCGCTAAGATTGATCTAATATTGACCAAGCCAGTAATTTGTGGTGTAAAGGCAGATTTTATAAAGCTTAACTATACGGTGGAGCGCGAATTCAAAATTGCGTTGTCATTGGGTAGTAATACAGGAAATTCGCCATTGCAACAATTGGTTACGGCAATAGAGTTGATTACTGAATTCGTCGATGATATTCAAGTTGGTAGTTTTTATGAAACTAAGCCGTATGGATTTACGGAGCAACATAATTTTTATAATACCGCAATTACTGGTAAATGTAGCTTATTGCCGCATCAGTTGCTAGCGAAAACCAAGACTATCGAAAAATTAATGAATAAGCAAGAAGTTTTCGTTAATGGACCGCGCGCAATTGATATTGATTTGCTATTATTTGGTGATTTGGTTTATAGTAATCAATTTTTGCACATTCCACATAAGGATTTGGCACGCCGTGATTTCGTGCTCGTGCCGTTGGTAGATATTGCGAAGGAATGGATTCATCCTCAGCTCGGCTGTACAATGGAAAATCTATTGTTGCAATTAAATGACAGTGATAAAACAGTATTACGCAGTGTTGTGTATAATAAATAAATGTTTAAATCATCCTATAAAAGAGTAAAATTGAAAAAGTTAGCACTCAGGTTATGTATATATGAGAGATGTTGCTAAGTAATTACAAAAATTTTAATGAAGGTGATTTGTCGTGTGGTTAACTAGAGTTTCTATTCGAAATCCTTATTTTGCAGCCGTATTAATGTTGGCTTTGGTGCTACTTGGGCTAACTTCTATAAAAAATATTCCAATAGAAGAATTTCCTGATATTAAGTTTCCAGTTGTTGTTGTCACAACTGATTATACTGGCGCCGCTCCTGAGGTTATCGAAACTGATATTTCTAAACCATTAGAGGAAGCATTAAATACAATTAATGGAATTAAAACGATTCGCTCATATTCATTTGAGGGGCAATCTGTTGTTGTTGCTGAATTCAATCTAGACATAAATCCAGATACGGCAGTTCAAGATGCCCGCGATAAAATTGCAACCGTAACGCCAACTTTTAAGAAAGATGTTGATGCGCCAATTGTCTCTCGGGTAAATATGCAAGACCAACCGATTATGTCATTGGTAATTTCTTCGTCAACTATGCCATTGCGCGATTTAACTTCATGGATTAATCA
This sequence comes from uncultured Neisseria sp., assembly GCA_964462055.1. Lineage (GTDB taxonomy): Bacteria > Pseudomonadota > Gammaproteobacteria > Burkholderiales > UBA11063 > Aquella. The sequence continues at coordinate 4,281 of CAYWWJ010000023.1, forward strand.
AGTTGCTAAGAAAAAATTACAAACCGTTGCTGGCGTTGGTGATATAAAATTAATCGGTGGCGCCGCTCGACAAATACGGATTAATATTGAGCCGTACGAATTACAATCATTAGGTTTATCGGCTAATGATGTGGTAGAAGCTGTACAGCAATCAAATGAAAATTATCCCGCTGGTGATGTTAGAACTGAGAACAAAAATATCAGTGTGCGAATTGACGGTAAACTAAAAACGTCACGGGATTTCGCGAATATTGTTGTTGCGTATCGTAATGATGTGCCGATTAAATTATCGGATGTGGCAAAGGTTGAGGATGGTCAGGAAGAAGTAAAAAGCGTTACTATTGTCGATGGACAAAAGGCGGTTGGGGTTGATATTCGTGCAGCAGATAAGGCAAATGTTGTACAAGTATCCGAAGGTGTATACAAAATGATGGATGTGCTGGACAAAATTAAACCTGCTGGCGTTAATATTAGAATAAATTATGATCAATCAAATAAAATTAAAGCCTCATTAAAAGGCGTTCGCGATACACTTTTTGAGGGCGCATTTTTAACAATTATTATTGTATTTTTATTTCTTAAATCATGGCGTTCTACTGTAATTACGGGTTTGACATTACCGATTTCACTTATTGGTACGTTATTTGCGATTTATCTATGTGGGTTTACACTTAATATGATGTCGCTGTTGGCATTGGCTCTATCAATTGGTTTATTGATTGATGACGCTATTGTGGTGCGAGAAAATATTGTGCGCCATTTACATATGGGCAAAGATCATTATACTGCTGCGATGGATGGCACGAATGAGATTGGCTTGGCGGTGCTTGCAACTACATTGACATTGGTTGCTGTATTTTTGCCTGTTGGATTTATGCAAGGAATTATCGGTAAATTTTTCTTACAATTTGGAATAACAGTAACGGTTGCGGTGTTAATTTCTTTATTCGTGAGTTTTACGCTTGACCCAATGTTATCTAGTATTTGGCATGAGCCAAAAGATGGCGGTTGGTTGGCTAAGTCTTGGATTGGTCGTTATTTAGATAAATTTGAAGCTTGGTTTGATAAATTAATTATATGGTATGAAAAAATAATTCGTTGGTCATTAAGAAAAAGAAAAACCACATTAGCTGGTGCTGTGGCGATTTTAATCGGCAGTTTTATGTTGATTCCATTTATTGGTGGAGAATTTATTCCGCAATCCGATAAAGGACAATATACGGTTGATTTTAGAACTTCAGTTGGGTCAAATGTAGCATATACTTCAACGAAAGTTGAGCAATTAAGTAAAATATTGCGTGATAATATTCCTGAGATTGTATCAATTACTGGTGGTGTAAATAAAAATTTTGGTGATGGCACAAATAATGCCTCGTTATCAATTGATATTGGCAGTAAAACCACTCGGAAACGTTCGATTAATCAGGTTATCAGCCAAACAAGAGAATTGCTTAGCCAAGTTGGTGGGATACAAATTCTTAATGTAATGCTTTTAGGTGGACCTGGTGGCGACCAAAAGCCGATAAATGTTGATATAAAAGGTGCAAATACGGAGATATTAAAACGCATTAGTGATGATTTAATGCTGCAATTGGCTAAAGTGTCAAATGTAGCGGATTTACAAAGTAGCTTTCAGGACGCAAATCCTGCATTTGATATAAAACTTGATCGCGAAAAAGCCAAAAATCTTGGGGTAAATTTAGCGGATATTGGCGGTACATTAAACACATTATTTGCGGGTAATAAGGTTGGCACGTGGGAAGATACAGTTAGTGGTGAAAATTACGACGTAATGGTACAGATTCCTGAAGCATTGCGCAATGTCGATGCGTTAGATATGTTGAAAGTGCCAAGTAAAACCATGCAAAAGAATAATTCTCCAGCAATGTTGTCATTGTCAAGTATTACAACAAGCACTAAGGGCGAAGCTCCTCGTGAGATTGATCATATTGATTTGCAACGTAAAGTTACTATTACGGGTAATATTGTTGGCAACAATAACCAAGCTGTGTTTGCTGAAGTACAAAATATATTAGATAAATATCAGTTGCCAGATGGCTATACTTTTATACAAAGTGGTAGTAAACAAGATATGGAAGAGTCATTTGGTTATGCAATATCTGCGCTTCTAATTGGTATTGCCTTTATTTATTTGATTTTAACTGCGCAGTTTAGAAGCTTTGTATTGCCGATTGTTATTATGATTGCATTACCACTATCATTTGTTGGTGTATTTGTTGCGTTATTTTTATCTGGCACCACATTAAATATGTTTTCAATTATTGGTATTGTGATGCTCATGGGCTTGGCGACTAAAAATGGTATTTTATTGGTAGATTTTATTCATCAACAGTTAAAAGAAGATGTTCCATTGTACGAGGCTATTGTTGCCGCAGGAAAAACACGGTTGAGACCAATTGTAATGACTTCAGCAGCAATGATTTTTGGAATGCTGCCTTTGGCTTTATCGGTGGGCGATGGTAGCGAAACGCGGAAACCGATGGCGTTTGCAATTATTGGCGGAATGACAACTTCCACGATTTTAACTTTGATTGTTTTGCCAGTTATTTACGTCTATGTCGACAAATTAAGTAAGTGGCTAACTCGTAAGACTGCTCACTCTATTGAATGATGTAGCTATCTAGTAGTGATATTCATAATATACAGAATAAATTAATTTTTACTATCCTGTTATATATGAGAGATGTTGCTATAAGTAGTTACTAAATTATCAATACCCTAGATTACGGTTAATACCTAGACATACGTAATTGTATTGCATTTGGGATATTGACGCAGGGAGAATTGTTACCCAAGCTGGGTTTGTTCTTTTATAGTCAATGTCTTTTATTTTTATGCCAAGATTAGTGTATAAACTTGCTGACACAGCTTGATACTGCTTTTCTGCGCAGTTAATTAGCCATGTGCCAAGAATATATTTATATTTTGTTGAGTCTGCATATTTGAATTTATTCATATCAATTATGCGTTTACGATCAATGAATGAATATATTTGTGCTGTAGATGTTGGTGTGATGCTACTTTCGCTTATTTCAATAACTAATTGTTGGTTTGTACCCAAATATCGCCAGTTATCGTTATCGCCTCCAGGTAATGTTTTGCTTGGAAGTTTTGGAATTTTGCTTATAGCTTGAGTTTTTGTTGTTGATTTTTTTACGCTAGCACAGCTAGTTATGAATATAACGGTTATAGCAGTAATATAGGCGCTTAATTTCATATTTTGCACCTTATAATGTAGAGCACAAAGACATTATTGCTGACATCTTTGTGCCATTTTAGCTAATTATTTCTTTTTAGCTACAGGTTTCTTAACCGCAGCTTTAGCTACAGGTTTTGCAACAGCTTTAACTACTGCCTTTTTTTTAATTGCAATAGTCTTAACTTTGCCAGACACAACTTCTTTTAATGCCTTTCCAGCTTTAAACTTAGGAGTTGTAGTTGCTTCTATTTTAATTTCTTTTCCAGTTTTTGGATTGCGCCCTGTGCGAGCAGCACGTTGTGCAGTTGAAAAAGAACCAAAGCCAACTAAGGTTACAGTGTCGCCATGTTTCAATGCGTTAGTTACAGCTGCAACAAATGCATCCAAGGTTTCACCAGCCTTTAATTTAGAAATATCTGCGTGTTGTGCTATTGCGTCGATAAGTTGAGCTTTATTCATGATGGTACTCCAAAAATATAGTTAAAGAAAATAAAAACAGTGTTATGCAGACATAGTTATACCAGAGAGTTTCAGTGTTTGTCAACGTATTTTCAACATATTTTCAATATATTTTACGGTAATGAGTGTAACATACTGTTTTATATGGGTATTTATTTTCAAAAAAAAATGCAAAAAAGTTAATAATATGTGTGTTAGCTATTGATAATAGGCAGTTTCCAACCATACTTTACGCTATATAGTCTGAAAGTTATCATAATTAAAGCAGCAAGTCCACTTGCATAAGTGCGAGGCATTATGTAGCTAAATAAAATGAAACAAATAGAGCCAACTAACGCAACGGTGATATAAAATTCTTTAGATAAAACGAGTGGAACTCTATTTGTAATAATGTCTGCAGCAATACCTCCACCAATTGCGGTCCACATTCCCATTATAATCGCGATTGTGTAATTATGTCCCATATTAAGCGATTTTTCAACTCCAGCCAAACTAAATGCAGCAAGTCCCATAGCGTCGGTGAATATTAGTACTTTATAAAGTGTTCGGCTATTAATTACTTTGTGATTGACATAAACAATCATAAAGCCTAATGCGCCAACAATGATTGTTAGCCAAATATAGTATTGATCACGTATCCAAAACACTCGTACACCAAGAATAATATCGCGCACGGTGCCACCAGCATTTGAGGCGATGAATGCCAGTAATATAGCACCAGTTATATCCATTCTGGCTTCGATTGCGCGAATAACGCCGCTTATACTGGAGGCGATAATTCCAATTATAAAAAACGTTAGTAATTGGCTAATGTGTTCTACGTATTCATGGCTATTAATCATTTTTCTTCCCTTTGCTGATTATATCTAGTTGATGTTGTTTAAAGTGTGCTATTTTATTTTGTATACCATCAATTGAGCCACATATTTGTTCCCAATTGAGTAAATTAATTTGTTGCGTTATTTGCCTTAATTTCTCTAGATTTTTGCTTATATGTTGTTCGTATTTTGATATTGGAACTTTCTCAGGATTGCCGTTTTCGTGAGAATTACATTCGGCAATAAGATTCGACAAACGTACAAATGTTTCGTAGCGTTGTGGTTTGCGTCTATAGTCTAAATTAGTAATCAAAATTAGGATTTCTTCTGCTGATAACGTGTTTAATTGCAGTATTTTTGGGTAATTCATTACCAATAATTTGGACATTTCGTTGCTTTCGTGATGCATTAATTCTTGTAGTGATTCATCATTATTTAACAAATAGCCAATTATAGCTAATTTTTCATGTACATCGTGTAATTTATCCAGCAGAAAATGTAATTTATTTTTAAATGAAGAATCATTCATGTATTTGGCTAAATTAGGGCTAATAACATTTAACGCTTTTGCAATATGTAGTGCTTTTAGAAATTTCATTGGTTGATTATTATCTAGTCCTTTGTGGAGCTCAATGCTAATACGTTCTTTGCTTATATGGATTAATTCGATGGCGCAAATTTTCATTAAGCGCATTGTACTAAATGCAATTGTGAAGTCAAGTTGCGCACAAAACCGCGCTGCTCTGATCACTCGTAATGGATCTTCACTAAATGAAATAGATACGTGGCGAATAATTTTTTTCTTAAGGTCTAATTTACCGCCAAATGGATCAATAACGTTATCTAATTCGTCAAGTGCCATTGCATTAATAGTTAAATCTCGCCGAGCTAAATCTTGTTCAAGGGTAACATCTGGGTTGGCATAAAATGAAAAACCGTGGTAGCCGAGTGATGTTTTGCGCTCAGTTCTAGCGAGCGCATATTCCTCATTGCTTATCGGGTGTAAAAACACGGGGAAATCGCGTCCAACAGGTTTAAAGCCTAATTTAAGCATTTCATCTACATTACTTCCTACCACAACATAATCGCAGTCAGATGGAGCTATTCCCAATAATCTATCGCGCACCCATCCGCCAACTTTGTAAATTTGCATTTTTAGTAGCTTTCCATTTTGTATGCATCGGTATTATCGCCTGTTTTATTATAAATCTTTGTTTTATTAATCGCTTGAATATACTTCAATAAATTTATTTCTGGATGATTATTTAATCGGCTATCGTAAATCGCTTTGTTGCTCAAAACTTTTTGTACATAATCACGAGTACCCGCAATTGGAATTAGTTCAATTTGAATCCGATTATCTAAATGTGATAAATTAGTTTGCCATTTATGTGTGCGATTAGGTCCAGCATTATACGCAGCAGTTGAGTAAATAATATTATTATTGAATGAATCTAACAATGAATTTAAATACCAAGTGCCCAGTTTTATATTGCAAGCATAATCCTTGACGCAATTATTAGAGCCTGATTTTTTTGCAATATATTTAGCGGTGCCTGGCATTATTTGCATTAAGCCGATTCCGCCATCAAATGCAACTACGTCGTATTTAAAGCGACTTTCTTGTCTGGTGACGGCTAATTGATACCCTACATCAACGCCATAAAGAGATGAGAATTTCTTATAGCTATCAATGAAATAATCAGGAAAACTCAATTCTACATAGCGTATATCCATATGATTGGCGGCATAAATACTCATGTCATACCAAGAATTATCGCGGGCTAATTTGCTGATCAAAATCAAGTCACTATCATTGGATTTTTTTACCGCATAATTCCATTCATTTGTTGCAAGCCCTAACAATAATTTGCTATTGTATTGTTTGGATAATTTATATAGTTCAAGCGCTCTTTTGATATTGTCAGAATATTGCAATTGATTTATATTTTTTTTAGTAATCGGATTTTTCTTAAAATTTGCATCAAGCCCTAATTCTGCTTTGGCTAATAATGCGTAATATAAGTAATCATTACTTAGTTTTGCCAAGGTCTGTTTAGAGGCTGATTCTTGATCCAATGTTTCGTAAGCAATTCCCTTCCAATACAACCACACATTTTTCTTTTGCAAGTCTTGTGGCATAGAATTTATTATGCTTAGTACGTTGTTCCAATTATTGGTGGCGAGGTAACTTCGCACCTTCCATTCTTGCATTTCGTCGCTTAAATAGTTCGATGGATTTTGTGCGTATAATCTGACTGCGGAATTAAAATCTTGTTGAATTGCGTATCTCGTTGCAATATAATTACTTAGGTATTTGACCATTGTGGTGTCCAAATGGCTCTTGTTTTTATTTAGCGTTGTAAGGGCGTTTTCTGGAGAATTTCTTGCTTGCTTGGTAATCTGATAAATAGTTGTAAATTGGTTCACCAATTTGCTTTTAGATTTTGTGTTAAAGTTAATTGGTTTGGAATTGAATGAGCTTGCAACCTGATTAAATGTATCAATTTTGCTTGTAATAATCAGTCCAACAAGCGCGATATTTTTTTCGCTAGGTTTGGCTTGTTTTGTCTGTGACAATAATTGCAGGCACCATAATGAACTAGGGTTGGTGATTATATCTTTTATGTCGCTTTGAATAACAGGCGCTGTTTTACTTGTGTTTAGATTACTAATGTCAAATCCACATCGTTCGCTGTCGTTAATCTGCTTTATTGGCATATTATTGTAAATGCTTTGATAACTAGACCAAAATCCATTATTATAATAATATGTTAGAAGTTTGTGACCAATTGAGATTACAAATGAATTATCTCCACCAGATTTGAGTAAGCGTTCTGCATATTGCGGATTATTCTGGCTTAATTTTTGCACCGCATTTAAATAAGCTATAACTACATCATTCGGATTGTTTATCTGCAGTTTTGATAAACTAGTATTATTTTTTTGATTGAACGCAATATCCGCTTGTTCCCATAGTGGAGTTGCAGCATAAAGGGACGGCGTAATTATTATAAATAGGCTAATTATTTTTTGTAACATTTAGTAATCCTTATTTAGAATATTTTGAATCTTCCAATACATACTCAAATAAATTCATCAATCTCATTTTTTATTTTTCATGTAAGTATTATACTAGATATTAATTAATTGAGCATGTCTGTTTTAAAATTTATGTATTATAAATAATAGAAGTGATGATTTTGGGAAATATTGCTCAAATTATGTCGTGTTTTAACTTACAATATAGCAAGATATTATGGTACAATTCCTTGTTCAATCACACTTTGTCTAATAACTATAGGAGACTCATAATGCAAAAAAAATTAAGTTTATGCGTATTGTTATCTGGTTTATTCATAGTTTGTTATGCTAAAAGCGTTACTATTCCAATGCATTTGACTAATGAATCACAAACATTAGTTGGGTATGTTACTGCAACTGACACTAAATATGGGTTAATGCTAACTCCAGCTTTAACTGGGCTAGTCCCATATATTCCTACTGGTGTTCATGGGTTTCATATTCATACTAATCCATCGTGTGCTAATATGGGAATGGCTGCAGGTGGACACTTAGATCCCGCCAATACCAAAAAGCATTTAGGGCCATATAACATCAATGGGCATTTGGGTGATTTACCAGCCGTATATGTTAATGCTGATGGCACATTATCATTGCCAGTAGTAGCACCAAGACTTAAAGTTAGTGATATTTTGGGGCATAGTTTAATGGTTCATGATGGCGGAGATAATTATTCAGATGACCCTAAACCACTTGGCGGTGGTGGGATGCGGATGGTGTGTGGGGTGATTCCTGAATCTGCAACTAAATAACAATTACGGCAGACTGCTACTTCCACAGAGTTTTGGATTTGTAAAATGTACAATCCAGAAGTAGTGGTGTATATAGTTAACACAAAAATTACAAATAATAAACTAAACAAAAAACCTGAATTAAACATAACTTGTATTATTCAGGTTTTTTATTTGCAATTTAATGACGATAAGGATTAGTGAAATAAGGTATAATTATGCATTTATAATTGATGATATTTTTGAATTACGAAACTTTGTGGCATTTTATTTAGTAATAAAAGCACTTTATGGAGATTTTAGATTGAAGAAGTTTATTCTACTTAGTTGCATTTTGTCATGTCTGAGTATTGGTTATGCAAATGCTTTTAATTTGAACGATGCATATGAAAATGCGTTAAGCTACAATGCTGACTATTTGAATCAAATTGCGCAAAATAAAGCAGGGCAAGAAAATGTAGTTCAAGCGCGGTCTGGATTATTACCACAATTATCTGGTACGGCAGGATTTAATGAAACGTATCTGGCAACTGGCGGAATGTCGTATCTTTATCATCAGCCAACTGCTGGTATTTCGCTTAGCCAAACATTATTTGACTGGAACAAATTTTCCACTTATACCAAAGGCAAATATGCAACGCAATTGTCTGATTTTCAACTGAAAAATTCCAAACAACAATTAATCGTGACTATTGCACAAGCTTATTTTGCATTGCTTTATGCGAGTGACACTTTGCAAAGTATTCAGATTCAAAAAGACGCGTTAAAAAAGCAAATGGATCAGGCAGAAAAATCATTTTCTGTTGGAACAACGACAATTGCCGATGTAAATGATGCAAAGGCTGGCTATGATGCGGCTGTCGCACAGGAAATTAGTGCACAAAACGATCTTATAAATCAGCAAACTATTTTTCGTAATTTAACTGGATTAAATCCAGATTTGATTCAGCCATTAAATGATGATATTCATTTGGTGTCGCCAAGCCCTAATAAAGTTGATGTATGGTCGACATTAGCCAAAGATAACAATCTCAATATTAAAATGTCGAATTTGAATTTAGCTATGGCTAAAGAAGATATTTCGATTGCCAAAGCAGGTCATATGCCAAGTATTAATTTAGTTGGTACGTATACTTACTCTGATCAGGCCGCAATTGATGCTACAGATTCGCCACAAACACAATTAGCATTAGCTTCTTCAGGAACAAGCTTGTGGGGGGTTAATCAAACTGCTGTTGGTGTGCAATTAAGCCTACCGTTATATAATGGTGGCGGAATCACTTCTAAAGTTCGACAACAAATTGCAACATATGAGGCAGCGCAACAAACATTAAGTTCAACGCAACGCAATACCGATCAGCAGGTGCAAAATGCATTTTGGCAAGTGCAAAATGGTGTTAGTTTAGTAAAAGCGCAGACACAAGCTTTAAAATCATCTAAAATCAAATTAGATTCAGATAAATTGGGGTATCAGGTTGGCGTTCGTAATAGCGTTGATTTGGTTAATTCGGAGAAAAATTATTCGGCTGCCATACAAAGTTATAACAAGGCACGGTATGATTATTTGACATATCGCTTGCAATTAAAATATCTAACTGGTGACATTAATGAAGATTTTTTGCATGAAATTAATTTAGATATAAAAGGTTAAATATGTATCAATTAATAATGTTTGGGGTAAATTATCAAACCGCCAATCTTGATATACGTGAACGATTGGCAGTTTCTAGTGAGAAAATTCCTTTAGCATTAAAACGGTTGTCAAGCCTAGCCAAAGAGGTTTTGGTGTTGTCAACTTGCAATCGCACAGAAGTTTATTGTATTACCAATGATATAAATTCAGTGATAAATGCATTATGCGATATGCAAAATGTTTGTCCGCGTACGTTGGCTAAATTCAGTTATATTCATACGGAATTAGATTGCGTTAAACATTTATTTCAAGTGGTATCGGGGCTTGACTCTATGGTGCTTGGTGAAACTGAAATAGTTGCACAAATCAAACAAGCAATGCAGTTTGCAAGCAATCAAGCTGTGTTGGGAACACATTTATCAGGTCTAATGCAAATGGCGCTAAGTGTGGCAAAAGATATACGCAATACTACAGAAATCAACAATGTTGCCATATCTATGGGTAATGCGTTGGTGAATTTGATGGAATCTCATTCGAATAATTTAAATGAAGAATCATTGCTATTTATTGGTGCTGGCCAAATGATGCAAAAAATTGCACCACATTTTAGTAATGTTAATTTGGTTCGTAAATCAGTTATAAACCGTAGTTTTGAGAATGCCGATAAACTTGCGGCTAGAATTAATGCCACGCCAATAGATTTAAGCCACATAGCCAATGTTATTTATGATTATTCAATTATATTTGCCTGTGCAGAAAGCGACGAACTGATTTTGACGAAACAATTATTAAATGATTTTTTGCAAAATAGAAAGAATTTATTAATTATTGATTTGTCAGTGCCCCTTTTGAGTGATATTCGGCTATGTGAATATCCAAATATTAAGTTAATTACAGTTGATGATATTGCTAAAATAGTTGATGTTGGTCTAGAAAAACGTAAATTAGCTGCAGACGAAGCGCATGAGATTATAGAGAATAAGCTTAATGATTATCAACATTGGCTAAAAAAGCGTACAATGGCGCCATTGATAAAAGCAATTCGTGCTGATGCCGAATCTATGCGTCAAGAAGCATTAACCAATGCGCAGAAATTATTGCAAAATGGCGAGGCTCCTGATGATGTGCTACGGCAATTTTCCGTGCAATTGATGAATAAGATGTTGCATAATCCTACAGTAAATTTATGTTCTAGTCAAGGAATGCGCCAAGATGATTTGCTTGATCTAGTTGGCTATTTATACGGTATTGATATACTCAAACAATTTCTTCATACTTGAATTTCACCGCGCTCCTAACCTATTATTCATAGGTGTCGTCGCTTGTTTAATTCAATTATTTTAAACTTGTTTGAGTATAGATAAAAAATATTTCAAGTTTATATGGATGATTACAGTCTTCACTTTTAAATGAGTGTTTAAATAAATAGGATAATTAACTAATTTTTTAGTGAATGATGGATAAATATATAGTTTGTTAATGAAGAAAGCGTAATTTGGCAAGCTGTTTGAGCGCTAGCGAGTTTTTGCCAAATAGCTTTCGAATTAATACAAACTCATATTTTGTAATCTTTGAACGTAAAAATTAGTTAGTTATCCTATAAATTGGACTGTGTTATGGATAAAGCAATTTATTTGGGAAAAATATTAAATGAAACAAAGTGTTATAGAAAAATTAACTAAATTATCTGAGCGATTAAAGGACTTGGGTGGAATATTATCCCAACCAGATATTACCAATGATATGGAACAATATACCAAGTTAAATAGAGAATATTCCGAATTAACCCCCGTAGTTGAAAAATTCCACGAGTATTATAAAGCAAGCGAGGATCTAAAAGCTGCTGAAAGTTTGTTGTCTGACCCTGAAATGCGCGAATTTGCGCAAATTGAATTAGATGATGCAAAATCAAAATTAGAGCGATTTGCATTAGATTTGCAAAAATTATTATTACCCAAAGACCCTAACGATGATAAAAATATTTATTTAGAAATACGTGCTGGGACCGGTGGTGATGAATCTGCTTTATTTGCTGGAGATTTATTTCGAATGTATTCGCGTTTTGCAGAACGAAATAGTTGGCAAATCGAGATTATGTCGGTATCTGACTCAGACATGGGCGGATTCCGTGAAATAATTGCCAAAATTATTGGATATGGTGCATATTCCAAATTAAAATTTGAATCTGGTGCGCATAGAGTACAGCGCATTCCACAAACTGAATCACAGGGTCGCATTCATACGTCAGCATGTACTGTTGCGGTTATGGCTGAGGCTGACGAGTTAGAAGCGGTGAATATTAACCCCGCTGATCTGAAGATTGATACATATCGCGCATCTGGTGCGGGCGGGCAACACATTAATAAGACAGATTCAGCGGTGCGAATAACACATTTACCAACTGGTGTGGTTGTTGAGTGTCAAGATGATCGTTCACAGCATAAAAATCGCGCTAGAGCTATGGCGATTCTTGGCGCTAAAATCAAAGATATGCAGATTCGTGAGCAACAAGCAAAAGAAGCTGCTGAACGTAAGAGCCTTGTAGGCAGTGGTGATAGATCTGAACGCATTCGTACATATAATTTTCCGCAAGGACGTATGACAGATCACCGCATCAATCTTACGCTGTATAAGCTGGATATGATTATGGACGGTGATTTATTCGAGCTAACTAATACGCTAATTGCGGAATATCAAGCTGAGATGTTGGCAAATATTGGTGATTAATTTATTCTGTATATGTGAGATATGTTGCCAAGAAGTTACATTTTAGGTGGGGAAATTTATGTCGAATGATATGCACTCCAATCCAAAAAATATAGTAGCGTATTTTGATTTTGATGGCACACTAACTATGCGAGATACGTTGGTTCCATTTTTGATATATGTTTGCGGGCTTGGTAAATTTATTCGTCAGGTACCAATTATTATGCCGTGGGTGATATTGTACGGGTTGAAATTTATTGATAATGAAAATCTGAAACAGCGGATGTTAAGACTCATGATAAAAGGAGCTTCCATTGCTGAATTAGAGAATAAGGCGAAAAAATTTGCGCAAACGAATCTAAATAAATATTTGGAACCAGATATTTATGCTAAAATGGAATGGCATATTGAGCAAGGACACTCTGTGTATTTGGTGAGCGCTAATTTGGCGTTGTATCTGAAATATTGGGCTAAATTGCATAAATTATCTGGCGTTATTGCAACCGAAATCGAATTTGTGGCCGCTAAATGCACAGGAAATTTGGCGAGTAGAAATTGCTATGGCGCACAAAAAGTATTACGGGTGAATCAGTATTTACAAGAAAAAAATTTGCATTACGCCTATAGTTACGGCTATGGTAACTCACGTGGTGATTATGAATTGTTAACAATGTGCAATGAAGGATTTTTTGTGTCTGGTGAGGATATTGCGGTTTGGGAGCAAAATGGTGCGAATTGAGTCACAATTGATGAATTATTTACAAGACGGAGTGAATCAATTAAAATTGAATTTAACTGAAATTCAGTCGTCACAGTTGATGAATTATTTGAATTTATTGATTAAATGGAATAAAGTTTATAGCCTAACTGCGATTACAAAACCGATGGAGATGATAGATAATCATTTGCTCGATGGTATGAGTGTTTTGAATGAACTGACTCAAATAGAAAATTTACGGCGTATTGTTGATGTTGGTAGTGGAATGGGCGTTCCGGGTGTTATCTTGGCAATTTGTCGTCCTGATCTTGAAATTAGCGTACTAGATAGCAATCAAAAGAAAACATCGTTTTTGTTGCAAGTGAAAATTGAGTTGAAATTATCCAATTTGCATGTTATAAATAAACGTGTGGAACAGGTGCATGATGTTGAACTTTTTGATGTGGTAATTTCACGTGCATTTGCCGATGTTGGGTTATTTTTGGAATTAAGCCAGCATTTGGTAAAGCCAGATGGAATTATTCTGGCAATGAAGGGGCAAAAAGCATTCACGGAAATTGCGGAAATTAACTCATCTATTTCAAATAAATATACGACGGAAATTATAGAATTACATGTTCCTCATTTGGATAAACAGCGCTATATAGCAAAACTATCCTTAAAATGATATTTTTAAGTTATTTAAATATAGTAAAAAGTTGGGATATGTATCTTTGTGGTAAAATACATCCTACACGCTGTTATATTAAAACAAGTGCAAAATAATTGAATTGAACAAGCGACGACATCTATTAATAAATCTTTAAACTTTTTTAGCACTGTCTAATATGAAAAAAATTATTGTAGTTGTAAATCAAAAAGGTGGAGTTGGTAAAACAACTAGTGTAATTAACATAGCAAGTAGTTTAGTTAAACGCAATAAAAAGGTTTTAGTTGTTGATATTGACCCCCAGGGCAATGCTACAACTGGTTCAGGAATTGAAAAAACCAATTTAAAAAATTCAATTTATGACGTATTAGTAAATAATACAAACACGAATTCAGTTATTTTGCAAACATCCAGTAAATTTGATATCTTACCGTCAAATAGGCATTTGGCAGGCGCGGAAATAGAATTAGTTAATGTTGATAAACGAGAGTATCGATTAAGAGATGCGTTGTCGCAAGTAATAGTGCAATACGATGTTGTATTAATTGATTGCCCACCGTCATTAAGTTTATTAACCTTGAATGCACTTAGTTGTGCTGATTATTTATTAGTGCCAATTCAATGTGAATATTATGCATTGGAAGGTTTAACTGATTTATTAACGACAATTAAGCGATTAAAAATCAGTTTGAATCCACATTTAGAGTTATTGGGATTAATCCGTACCATGTACGATAAACGTAATAATTTAGCAACACAAGTATCAAGTCAATTGCTTGAACATTTTGGCGATAAGGTATTTAAAACATATATCCCACGCAATGTACGTTTGGCAGAAGCGCCAAGTTTTGGTGTATCTGCTGTGGAATTGGATTCTGGAAGTTTAGGTTCTCAGGCGTATCTAGACTTGACCAGCGAAATAATTAACCGTATACAAAGTGAATAAAAATGGCAAAATTAAAGGGACTTGGTCGTGGTTTGGATGCGTTATTGGCTGCATCAGATGTTAGTGTTGCCAGCTTAGATAATGTAAGTAATAATTATCAGATTATTTCAATTAATCATATTACTCCTGGTAAATATCAACCAAGACGGATGTTCGATCATGTGCAATTAGATGAATTAGCAAATTCCATTAAGCAAAATGGTGTAATTCAACCAATTGTTGTGCGCAAAATTGTCGATAATAAATACGAAATTATTGCTGGAGAGAGGCGTTGGCGGGCAAGTACGCTTGCTGGGCTAGAGACAATTCCTGCGATTATTCGAGTATTTAGCGATGAAGAAGCACTGGCTGTTTCTTTGATTGAGAATATTCAACGCCAAGATCTAAACGTGATTGAAGAAGCGCTAGGGTACAAACGCTTGATTGATGAATTTAAATTAACACATGAAGAATTAGCCAAGATCACGGGTAAATCAAGAAGCGGTGTAACGAATACATTGCGATTACTTAATCTTTCGGATACTGTGCAAGAAATGCTACTAATGCGTGAGATTGACATGGGGCACGCCAGAGCAATGTTGCCTCTAACGAAAACTCAACAAGTTGAAATCGCGGCAAAAGTTGTAGAAAAATCATTGAGTACAGGAGAAGTCGAGCGTTTGGTTGCACATTTGTTGCAGCAAAAAGCGACTGACCAAGTTAGCAAAACGAATGACAAACACAAAGATCATGATGTTGTAAAATTAGAAGAAGAATTGGGCGATAAATTAGGGATGCAAGTAAGTATTCGACATGGACGTGGTGGCGGTGGTAAATTAACATTCAGCTATGGTTCTATTGACGAATTAGACACTTTATTAAAATTAATTAAATAATATATATGCTCGAAGTATTTGATTCGTAGGCGAGAAGTAATTGATAAAAAAGCGAAGACGTGTATGTAAATACATCAGGAGTTTTTTTCTCAATAGGACAAAGCCCAAGATTCAAAGACAAAGAGTAGGGGGGTTATCTATGAAATGGAATGATATTACTGACATAGCAATTGCGCTATCAGAGAAACACCCAGGGATTGATCCAAAACGAATCCTGTTTGTTGATTTACATAACTGGGTGGTGGAATTAGACGGATTTGATGATGATCCAAAACGTAGTGGAGAAAAAATCCTTGAGGCGATTCAGATGTCTTGGATAGATGAGTTTGAGTGAAAATAATATTTTTAGGATATATATGAAAACAGCTGTGTATGCTGGGAGTTTTGACCCGGTTACCAATGGACATCTGTGGGTTATCAAACAAGCATCGCATTTATTTGACAATTTAGTTGTTGCTATTGGTGAGAATTATGAAAAGCGTTATACATTTTCCCTTGAGGAGCGTATGGAGCTTTTAAAAATGGTCACTGAGCCTTTTTCAAATATACGAATAGCACATTTTGAAAATGAGTTTTTGGTTGATTACGCAAGAAAAATTAATGCCTCATATATTGTCCGTGGGATACGTAATTCCGCAGATTATGAGTATGAAAAAACGATGCGCTATATTAATTCAGATTTGGCGCAAGAAATTAATACTATTTTTTTAATGCCACCGCGTGATTATGCAGAAGTATCTTCGAGTATGATTCGAGGATTAATTGGACCGAAAGGTTGGGAAGCTGTGGTGAATAAATATTTGCCACAACCTGTATTTGATAAAGTTTTGGATTGGTACAATATAAAAAATGCTAAATAAAAAAATCATGGTGGAAATTTTATCTATTTTACCAGAAGTGCTACGCTTTAATTTACCTACCGACAAAATATTTTCAAATTATTTTAAAGAAAAGAATAAATTAACCGCTACGGAGCGTAATTTAATTGCCGATATTATTTATGGAATTCTACGTAATTACTACAAAATTTGTAAAGTAGTAAAATCCAACGATTATTCACGAATCTTAGGCTTATATTGTCTCAAATTGTCTAATTTTGCTGATATAAAATTAATTCGCGAGGAGTTTAAGAGTATTCCGTGGAATGAATTGGACGAAATCGAATTTCAGTCCGATGATAGTAGCATTACTGAATTACCACAGTGGCTAACGGAGCGCTTGGTTAAGCAATTAGGCAGCAAAGAAGAGCTGTATAAATTAGCCGACGCATTAAATCAAGCTGCGAGTTTAGATTTGCGCGTAAATACATTAAAAGAAAATGTGGCAAATGTGAAACTTGAGCTCGCAAAGAATGGAATTATTGCCGATAAAATGCCATATTCGCCGTATGGATTACGCATTGCTGAGCGGACAAATCTTCTTAAAAATCGCTTGTATACCGATGGAATTATCGAAATTCAGGATGAATCTAGCCAATTAGCTGCGATGCTATTAAGCCCTAAACGCGGTGCAATGGTGGTGGATTTTTGTGCTGGTAGTGGTGGAAAATCATTGTTATTGGGAATGTTAATGCGCAATAGTGGGCGAATTTATGCGATAGATATTAATGAGAAGCGCTTGGATAATTTGCAACCGCGGTTAATTCGTTCTGGCTTGACTAATGTTTATCCGCAATTAATCAGCCACGCGGAAGACATCAAAGTTAAACGCATGTACGATAAAATGGATAGCGTATTTGTCGATGCGCCTTGTTCTGGCTTGGGAACGCTTCGGCGGAATCCTGATTTAAAATTCCGCCAGAATGAAGCTACGATAAATGGGTTGCGAACTAAACAGTTGGAAATATTAACCGCTGCGAGCAAATTAGTTAAGCCAGGTGGCGAATTGGTTTATGCGACGTGTAGTATTTTAAATTGCGAAAATCAAGATATTGTGCTAAAATTTGTAGCGGCTAATCCTTCTTTTGTAATAATCCCAGTCTTAGAACGAATTAAGTTAGATAACTTAAGCCTATCTGATCCTAGATTCTTAACTTTGTTGCCACATATTCATCATACGGATGGATTTTTCGCTGTTTTGTTGCGCCGTAAGGGTTGATAAATTAATTTATTTAATCCTTATTATTTATTTTGTTTTTGTGTATTTTGTGCTACCTTTTAAAGTAATTCTCTGGTGTATTATACTTCTTGCTAGAGAATTCTACGCGTAATTCGGGAAATCGCTGTAAAAAATTAGCTCTATCATCTGGTTGAAGCCTATTATATAGCTAACCAATAAATAAACACCCCATTGTCCATCGGAGCAATTAATTCATGTGAACCATAAGCTTGCCATTGATAACCTTTATCAAATTCGTCTTTTCATGTACAGACAGGTGGGTTATGTTGCCACAATTGTTACTTGACACACTAATAAATAATTGCATTCATAGTTCACAAATATGATAACATATCGTTATGAAATATAAAATTGCTTATTATGATGAAGATGTAGAAAAATCAGTCATGCAACTACCTAGCACATTGGTAGTTCGTTATATTAGAATATCTAACCTAATGATGGAGTTTGGTGGAAACCTTGGGATGCCACACACAAAATCGTTGGGTAATGGATTGTTTGAGATACGTTTAAAAGGGCAGGAAGGTATAGCGAGAGTTTTTTATTGCACTATGATTAATCATAACATTGTTATATTGCATAGTTTTATTAAAAAAACTGATAAAATTCCAAGTAAAGAGCTTGATATAGCAATTAAAAGGAAAAAGGAGATTAAAAATGATTAGATATACACATGAAAAATTAGTGGAAGATATTCTGTCTAATTCAAAAAATAGAGAAGAGTATGATAAGTTGGAAGAAGAGTTTACTTTAGCAAGAGAATTAATTAGTGCACGATTAAGGTCAGGCAAAACTCAAGAAGAATTAGCTCAAGAAATGCATACAAGTAAGTCCGCAATTAGCAGATTAGAAAACTCTGGTGGAGCTAAAAATCATTCGCCAAGTATAGAAACATTACGTAAGTATGCACACGCATTAGGTTGCAAGTTACAAGTTCAACTTGTACCAATTAATTAATTTATTTAATCCTTATCATTTATTTTGTTTTTGAGCATTTTGAGCGATTTTTTGAAGTAATTCAGGTGCATCAAATTGGTCAAAAAAACATTCAATAAATTTGGGACCTGATTTTGACAATAATTTTATATTATTTTCTAATTCGGTAAATGAATGTATTTTGGCTGTATGTTTTACACCTATAGAGCGAGCAAATGCTGAATAATCCCAATTTGGTATATCGTTATATGATTGTGTTGCTCCGTGGATTGCTCTTTCAACTGTATAACCATTATTATTAATTAATAAAATGGTGATATTGGCGTTGTAGCGTACCATTGAGCTTAGCTCTTGTGCGGTTAATAGGAATGATCCATCACCAATAATTAGTACGCCATTTGAATTTGGGTTAGCTAATACAGCTCCAAAAATAGCTGGTAGGCTGTATCCTATAGATCCCCATAGAATTTGCGACAGAAGTGTGACATTTTTGGGTAATTTCTGCCATAATAAACCAAATAATGAAGTACCAGCTTCTGCTGCAACTATATCATTTGGTTGGAGAATATTTTGCGCAACATACGGCCAAAAGTTGTCTTGATTCCATTTTGTTAAATCAATTTTGCTATCAATAATAGGTTTTAATTTGTAATTGTTATTCGTTGGTAAGTCCTCAGTTAGCTTTTGCAACAAAGATGGAATATGAATATTTTTATAAAAACTTTTACCTATAGAAACATAATCTGGCTTAATTACTAGGTTATTCTCTAACTGCACATATTTATCTGAAAATCCACCTGTAGTAAAGTCTGTTCTTCGTGTGCCAATTGATATAATGCAATCTGAGCTTTCAACAATTTCTTGCACATTATTTGGGTAGCTTAAATCTCCAGCATACATTCCAAGATAATGTTCATCTTGTTCGCTTAGTATTGCTTTACCCATAAATAATACCGCTACAGGTATATTTAATTTTTTTATTAATTCCTGTACTTCTTCGTCCCATGAAAAGCTATGAATATCTGAACCAAGAATGATTACAGGATTTTTTGCCTGTAAATATTTATCTTTAATATTTGATAATAGATCATGAGGGATTGTGACGGATTGTGTTTGATAAAATTGAACGTCCATAATTTGTTCGCTTACATCTAAATCCAATAAATCACAAGGTAATGCAATAACTGCAGGCGTTTTTGTTTCAAGCATTTTTGATATTGTGTGTAATAATTTATTTACGTAGTTGGCTGTGCTTAATATTGAATTGCTACAAGTGATTTTGTCAAAACAATGTAAAAAATTGCTTTTATCTCCATGTGCTAATGAATGATGAACTGGTAATTCGGCTTCTAAAATTTTTGTTGTAGGATAGCCAACTATATGTAATACGGGGACATTTTCTGCATAACTTCCAGCTATTCCGTTGACTACGGATAATTCGCCAACTCCATGCGTTGTAACCAATACTCCAAATCCATTTCTGCGCGCATATCCATCTGCTGCATAAGCCGCATTTAATTCATTACAATTACCAATCCATTCTAAATCTGGATCTGCCTCAATAAAATCTAAGAATGCCAAATTATAATCACCAGGTACACCAAAGATGTGTTTAACATTTTGTTTTTTTACTAAATGAAGAATAAATTCTGCTAGTTTCATTGTAAATTTTCTTTTAAATAGTTAAGTATTTTATAAACTTTTGTTCTTAGATAAAATTTCTTTAGCAATTTTGAATGCATGTTCATCAATAATTTTACCATTTACAGTGCATATATTACTGTTTGATTTTTCAAATGCTGATACTATAGCTAATGCTTCAGCTATTTCTGCTTGAGTAATTCTTTTATTAAAAACCGATTCTATTGTTTGAGCTTGATGCAAATTTAACGCAAATTTTCCAGTGAAGCCTAACCCATTAACTCTTATCATTTCATTTGTAATTCCGTCCTCATCATCAGATATACCGCTAAATGGCATATCAATAGTTGCAATTTTCGCAATTGTTGCTGAACGAATAATTGCACATCGTGCTGAAAACATTGATTCCCAATTGGCAATAATACCAATATCATGAGCTAAATCTCCACCACCACAAGCTATAGCTTTGAGATTTGTAGATGACAATGCAATTTCTTTGGAATTAGATATACCAAGCTCACTTTCAATCAAAGCAATTAGAGATATTTTAAATTGAAATAACTCATCTAATAGATTGATTTCAGCCGCAAATTCAGTTTTAGGACAAATAATGAAATCTGGTTGAATTTTGGAATCAATAATGTTTAGAATATCTCGTAAACAAGTGGGTGATCTCAGGCTATTTATGCGAATTCCACACATGAAGTTTTTATTTGATTGCTTATTTTTAAAGTAATTAATGGTTTGATTTCTTGCATTATCTTTGTCATGTAATGGTACGCCATCTTCTAGATCAATAAAAGTGTGATACGATTTTGTGCTTGTAATATTCTCTATTGTATTTATTTGATTACCAGGAATTAGTAATAGCGCATGAATTGATTTATAGTTCATATGTATCTTTCCAAAAATTCACGTTTTTGAATATTTTAAATTAAGGTTACAAGATGGTATTATAAACGATAATGCAACTAATGTAAATAGGGTAAATATCCTATTGACACTCACGTCATCACTTTTACTGCGTATTGATTAATTTGACATATTCACTAAATGTTGTGATATAATTCATTACTTGCTACTATATATAGTGTTTTATTGGAATAAATATAAATGGTTTTTAGTATTTTTAAACGAAAAAAAGCGAATGATGAAGTTTCGCAAACTAATATTATTGATGAAAAACAAAAAGAAACACAAACTGATTCATTATCTTGGGCGGCTAGAGTTAAACAAGGTTTGGCAAAAACTCGCGATAATCTAGGTAAAAAGCTGTTGGGAGTTTTTGGTGGTGGTAAAATTGATGATGAGCTGTATGATGAATTAGAATCTGCGTTGTTAACTTCGGATGTAGGCATTGTTGCAACTGCGCATTTATTGGAAGATGTGCGAAAAAAAGTTACGCTTCGTGGTTTAAAAGATGGCAATGAATTAAAATCTGCGCTAAAAGATAGCCTACTGGAATTAATAAATCCACTGGAAAAACAGCTTAATATTGGTACGCATCAACCATTTGTGATTATGTTAGTTGGTGTTAATGGCGCTGGTAAAACTACGTCGATTGGTAAATTGGCAAAGTATTTTCAATTGCAAGGTAAATCCGTAATGTTAGCAGCTGGAGATACATTTCGCGCGGCTGCTCGCGAGCAACTTATCGAATGGGGTACCCGCAATAACGTTACTGTGATTTCGCAGCAGGGTGGCGATTCCGCCGCTGTATGCTTTGATGCAATACAATCTGCAACTGCAAAAAAAATCGATATAGTTCTGGCAGATACGGCAGGAAGATTGCCAACACAATTAAACCTAATGGAAGAGATAAAAAAAGTTAAACGTGTGATTAGTAAAGCGTTGCAGAGTGCGCCACACGAAATTTTACTGGTGTTGGATGCGAATATTGGGCAGAATGCATTAAATCAGGTGCGCGCATTTGATGATGCTTTAGGGTTAACTGGATTAGTTTTGACTAAATTAGATGGGACAGCTAAGGGCGGTGTAATCGCAGCAATTGCCAAAGAGCGAGCAATTCCATTGCGGTTTATTGGTGTTGGCGAAAGTATTGATGATTTACAAGAGTTTGTAGCTAGCGATTATGTAAATAGCTTATTCGATTAATGTATACGTTTTGTCAATACTTTGCGTTTACGAATCAATTACTTTGAGTATTTTTATGGAGTGTGAAATGAGTTTTAACAATAATGAAGATAAATCTACATCTAGAGTTAATGTAGTAGATAAACGTATAATCAATGGACAAACAGATGTTAATCAATTGGTGCCGTTTAAATACAAATGGGCTTGGGAAAAATATCTGGCAGCGTGTGCAAATCATTGGATGCCTCAAGAAGTTAATATGCAGCGCGATATTGAGCTGTGGAAAAATCCGAATGGTTTGACTGATGACGAACGTTTGATAGTAAAACGTAATTTAGGGTTTTTTGTAACCGCAGATAGTTTAGCGGCAAATAATATCGTACTTGGTACTTATAGACAAATTACTGCGCCAGAATGTCGTCAATTTTTATTGCGTCAAGCATTTGAAGAGGCTATTCATACACATGCGTATCAATATATAGTTGAGAGTTTAGGACTTGATGAGGGTGAGATATTTAATGCTTATCATGAAATTCCATCAATTCGCGCAAAAGATGAATTTTTGATTCCATTTATAAATATATTAACCAATCCTGAATTTAAAACTGGAACTCATGAGGCTGATCAACAATTGTTGAAGTCGTTGATCGTATTTGCATGTATCATGGAAGGCATCTTTTTTTATGTTGGTTTTGTGCAGATATTAGCTTTGGGGCGACAAAATAAAATGACTGGATCTGCGGAACAATATCAATACATTCTGCGTGATGAATCAATGCATTGTAATTTTGGTATAGATGTGATTAATACAATTAAGCTTGAAAATCCAGGCTTATGGACTGATGAATTTAAAAAAGAATTGATACAGCTGTTTGAAGCTGGTGTTGATTTGGAATATGCTTATGCAGAAGACACTATGCCACGCGGGGTGTTGGGGTTAAATGCTAGTATGTTTAAAGAATATCTGCGGTTTATTTGCAATCGTCGTATGCAACAGATTGGTCTAGAACAATTATTTCCAGGGGTGAATAATCCATTCCCATGGATGAGCGAAATGATTGATCTTAAAAAAGAGAAAAATTTCTTTGAAACAAGAGTTACAGAATACCAAACTGGTGGCGTTTTAGCTTGGGATTAAGTATAGAAACTATTTTTATATTATAGGTTTAATTTATGTACATAAACAATAAGCAGTTTGCATTAGATGGTTTAAGTTTGGATGGCGAAATTCTTATAGAGAATTGCTCCAGAGTATCCGAATTACATGAAAAAATAAGTGGTGTTGTCAAATACAATATTGTAGGTGGTCGCGATGATGCAAATAGACTTGTACTTAAAGTGTCTATTTGTGGTATAATCTGTCCCTTGTGTCAAAATTGTTTAGAGCTTATGTCTTTGACGATAGAGCACTATTCAATGCCAGTAATCTTTAATGATGAGGCGATGATGCACTCAGCACTATTTGATAATAATGAGGTTGAAGACGCTATTTTGGCTGATTCAGAGTTTGATGTTTTAAATTTTCTTGAAGATGAATTAATTTTATTAATACCAATAGCCCCACGACATGATGAATGCGTCGGTGGTGCTCTTGTTGATAAAATAAAGTCTACTATTCAGCCTATCAATTGATGGTTTGAATTTGTTTAATCACTAAAGAAAATAATTTTAATATAAAGGTGCAATAAAATGGCAGTACAACAAAATAAAAAATCTCCGTCAAAACGTAATATGCGTCGTAGTCATGATTTTTTAACTTCTCCAGCAATAGCGACTGAAGCAACTACTGGTGAAACGCATTTGCGTCATCATATAAGCCCAAATGGCGTATATCGTGGCAAGAAAGTAATCAAAGGTAAAGACGAATAAAGATATGACTATAGTTATATCCGTTGATGTAATGGGCGGTGATCATGGACTAAATGTCACTGTGCCTGCGTGCATTGATTTTCTTAGGCAAAATCCAGATGTAAATTTGATTTTGGTTGGGGATAGCGATGCTATATATCGTCATATTAAAGACCAACTTTCTTTGTATAGCGATCGGATTGAAGTAGTACATACTACGCAAGTAGTTAATATGGACGAGCAGCCTCAAATTGCCATGCGTCAAAAGAAGGATTCTTCTATGCGAGTGGCAATTAATCTGGTTAAAGAAGGTAAGGCGAACGCTGTGGTTTCTGCTGGTAACACTGGTGCATTAATGGCAATTGCGCGTTATGTATTAAGAACCATGGATGGAATTGACCGACCAGCAATTGCAAAAATATTGCCAACTGTAAAAGGTGAGGTTTGTATGCTTGATCTTGGTGCGAACGTTGATTGTTTACCACATCATTTGCTGCAGTTTGGTGTTATGGGCTCACAAGTTATGCGCGGAATCACTGGGAAAATGTCTCCAAGTGTTGGGTTATTGAATATTGGCACTGAGGATATAAAGGGCAATGAAAATATAAAAAAAGCTGCTGAGTTATTTAAGAGTAGCGCTTTAAATTTTTATGGCAACGTCGAGGGTAATGATATCAACAAAGGCACTGTGGACGTTGTGGTTTGTGACGGATTCACTGGTAATGTTGCATTAAAGACTACTGAGGGTGTAGTAAAAATGATAGTTTTCTTTTTACGACAAGAATTTACTCGTAATTGGTTTACAAAAATAATTGCATTAATATCATACCCAGTACTAAAAAGTTTGAAAGCACGCTTAAACCCTAACAAATATAACGGCGCCATTCTAATCGGCTTAAATGGTGTGGTTGTTAAGAGTCATGGCGGAGCTGATAGTGAGGCATTTTATTACGCCTTAAAGCAGGCTCATCACGAAGTTGAAGCTGGTGTTATTAGTTTATTAGAGAATTATCTACGTGAACATAAACAGTCAATTTCTGATAGATATGAGCAGAAGAAAGAATTTATTGAGTTTAAAGACTTAAATATGTTATAAGATCCTAAACAGGTTCTAAAAAAGGCAGAATGAATATCTGCCTTTTATTTTAGATTGGAAGCTCTAATGTACTATTCAAGAATTAGTGCAACAGGTGGTTATTTGCCTGAGCGTATATTAACTAATGAAGAGTTAGAAAAAATGGTGGAAACGTCTGATGAATGGATAGTTTCTCGTAGTGGAATTAAAGAGCGGAGAATTATTGCTACTAATCAGAAAAGCAGCGATTTAGCAATAAATGCTGCGCTTGATGCGATAAAAAGTAGTGAATTTGATAAGGACAGTATAGACCTTATTATAGTTGCGACATCAACGGCAGAAATGATTTTTCCGTCAACAGCATGTATTGTTCAGCGCGAACTTGGTTTGACAAATATTCCAGCATTTGATGTACAAGCCGCATGCGCTGGATTCATGTATGCATTAGCCACTGCAGATTGTTACATCAAATCGGGTATGGCAACTAACGTATTGGTTATAGGGATGGATGCAATTTCACGAATATTAGATTATACCGATAGAACTACATGTGTTCTGTTTGGTGACGGTGCTGGTGCTATTATTTTATCCAAAAGTGATACGTCTGGAATTATTGGCAGTGAATTGCATGCTGATGGTTGTGGAGTTGATTCGCTTGCTGTTTCTGGGCATATAGACAAAGGCAAAATCGTTGGTGATCCTTATGTAAAAATGGACGGTCCAGCTGTATACAAAATGGCAGTGAAGAATCTAGCTTCTGTTGCAACTAGTCTGTTGAAGAAAACAGGTTATACGAAAGAACAAATTGATTGGTTAATTCCACATCAGGCAAATATAAGAATTATTGAAAGTACTGCAAAACATCTGGGTTTATCAATGGATAAAGTAATTGTAACGGTTGCAAAACATGGAAATACATCTGCTGCATCTGTTCCATTGGCATTAAATGAAGCTATCAAAAGCGGGAAAATAAAACGTGGCGATTTGCTTATGCTTGAAGGTGTTGGTGCTGGGTTCACATGGGGCGCAACATTAATTTGTTACTAACATCAAACAGTAAATAAAATATTATCACGAGATTACTCATTATGCGGTATAATATCTAGTATAATAATAGTTGGAAATATAAAATATGTCAGCCCCTGTATTTGATCGTGAATTAATTAGTCGTTGCCAAACAAATGCGCCACGTTACACGTCGTATCCGACCGCTGACAGATTTAATGTTGAATTTACCAAAACAAGTCAATTATCTTTGGTACAACAGGTGTTTAATCCTGAATTCAAAGAGTCTATCTCCTTGTACATCCATATCCCATTTTGTAATACACTATG
Organism: uncultured Neisseria sp.; assembly: GCA_964462055.1. Classification (GTDB taxonomy): domain Bacteria; phylum Pseudomonadota; class Gammaproteobacteria; order Burkholderiales; family UBA11063; genus Aquella. Next base: position 31,167 of record CAYWWJ010000023.1, read on the forward strand.
TTTGTTTTGCGCTTGCAATAAGATTATTACCAATAAAAGGGAAAGTATTACCAAATATTTAATTTATTTAGAACGCGAAGTTGAACTATACTTTAAATTAAATGGCAATAGAAAATTAGACGTAGTACAGTTACATTTTGGAGGTGGTTCGCCATCTTGGTTGTCAGTTGATGAGATTAATCAAGTTATGGAAATGCTTCGTAAATATTTTAACTTAAATAATGCTAAAGAAATTGCTATGGAATTAGATCCTCGTCACGTTAAGTTTGAATTCATGCAAGCATTACGCAACAATGGGTTTAATCGTGTTTCGCTTGGGGTACAGGATTTTGATTTGCGTGTGCAAAAAGCGGTTAATAGAGTGCAAAGTTATGAAGCTACAAAAAATGTACTTGATTGGGCTAATGAACTTAATTTTTCCTCAACTAATGTTGATTTAATTTATGGATTACCATTCCAGAATGTTGAAACATTTTGCAAAACAATTGATACCATAGTTGCGCTTCGTCCTGCGCGAATTGCATTGTTTAATTATGCGCATTTGCCACATATGATTAAGGCACAAACTAGAATAAATGAAGCTGATTTACCAAGTAACAGCGAAAAATTAGATATATTGACTATGTGTGTTGATAAATTATCTACTGCTGGGTATGTGTTTATTGGTATGGATCATTTTGCATTACCCGATGACGAATTAGCTATTTCGTTGAATAATGGAACGCTACATCGTAATTTTCAAGGTTATTCAACTTTTTCTGATGTGCATATGTTATCTTTTGGAATATCTGCAATTGGATTCATTGGCAATAGTTATTATCAAAATATTAAAGAATTAGATGCTTATTATCAAGCGCTTGATAAAGACGAACTGCCAATTTTACGTGGGATTTTGTTAAATGAGGACGACATTATTCGTCGTTATGTAATTCAACAGATTATGTGTCAATTTGAGTTAGATTTTAACCAAATTAGCAAAAAATTTGATTTTGATTTTTGTAGTTATTTTGCTGATGAGTTAAAGCATTTAGCAGAATTAATTGAACTGGGTTTGTGCGAGTTGGTATTAAATAGAAAATTACAGGTGACGGCAAGAGGGCGGTATTTAATCCGTAATGTGGCTAAGGTTTTTGATAAGTATTTAAATAAGTCGAATGATGAAAAGCGTTATTCAAAAGTGATTTAAATATACTCTTTACAATAGTAGTCACTTTTTACTGAATGTTTAAATAAATATGATAAATTACTAATTTTTTAGTGAATGATGGAAAAATATAGAGTTTGTTAATGAAGAAAGCGTAATTTGGCAAACTGTTTGAGCGCTAGCGAGTTTTTGCCAAATAGCTTTCAAATTAATACAAACTCATATTTTGTAATCTTTGAACGTAAAAATT
>CAYWWJ010000024.1:0-32467 GCA_964462055.1 uncultured Neisseria sp.
TTTTTGCCAAATAGCTTTCGAATTAATACAAACTCATATTTTGTAATCTTTGAACATAAAAATTATAATTTGTCCGATAAAAAGTAAATTGAAAAAGTGATGACTGTAGCCTATCATACAAAATAAATTAGAAACCAAATTACCAATATAAATGGCAACGCCAATAATAGACGTTGCCACAGCGATAGAAATATTACATTTTTTTTCATTTAATCAACACTTAATGTAACAAACATTTGCTGCTTATTATGTGAAATCAAGAATGCTACTATTTTTTTGCCTGCAATAATTTTCCCAACCTGAGAAATATTATTGACGGGTTTATTATCCACAGACAATATAATATCTCCATTCGTTATACCAGCTAATTGCGCAACGCCATCGCTTTTCGCAACAACAACACCATTTTTTACATCGGAATTAACATCTGGGTTAACTAAAACCAAGCCAAATTTATCTAATTTTAGCATTTTATTGTTAGACTCTTGCTTAGATTGGTCATCTTTATTCGTAGATGCGTCATCGCCATCTTTAGAGGCGCTATTAAGTGTTACAGTTAATTCAATTTGTTTACCATCTCTAAACACAATTAATTTAACCTTGTCACCAGGCGTTCTACTACCAATTAAAATCGGTAAATCACCAGAATCTTCAATGACTTTATCGTCTGCTTTAAGTATAATATCTCCAACTTTAATACCAGATTTCTCCGCACCAGAATTTGGAATAATACTTGCAACCAATGCACCATAAGCTCTATTCAAACCAAAAGATTTGGCTAGACTTTGACTAACACTCTGGATTTGTACACCAAGTTGACCATGACTAACTTTACCTGTTGACTTTAACTGATCGGAAATTTTTATAGCAATGTCAATCGGAATCGAAAAACTAATTCCCATATAACCACCACTACGACTGTATATTTGTGAATTTATACCAACCACTTCACCACGTAGATTAAATAATGGACCGCCAGAATTACCCGGGTTTATTGGAACATCAGTTTGAATAAATGGCACATAATTATCCGTAGGTAAATTGCGCCCCTTTGCTGACACGATTCCTTGAGTTACCGAATTATCAAAGCCAAATGGCGCACCAATTGCCGCAACCCATTCGCCAACATCGAGGGTATTTGGGTTACCAATTTTCACCGCTTCCAAATTATTACCAGTAACTTTTAACAAAGCTATATCTGTGCGTGCATCCAATCCAATTAATTTGGCATCTAATTCTTGCTTATCTGTAGTTTTTACCGTGATTTTACTTGCATTGTTAACCACATGTGCATTCGTTAAAATATATCCATCGCTGCTTAAAATAAAGCCAGACCCATAGGATTTAGTTTTTTGTGGCTGTTGCGGTGCAAAACGTTTAAATAATTCAGAGAATGGATCGTTTGGATCTATGCCAAATTGCTGCGATACGTCAGGTTCTTTATTCTGCACAGCGACTGTAATATTCACCACAGTATTACCCACGCTTTTAACTAATGCTGCAAAATTTGGTAGATTTTGTGGAGCAGGCGCAACCACTGCTGAGGTATTTGCCGTTATTACCGGACTTGACGAAACTACTTCAGTTGCTGTGTCATTTTTACCACATGAATTGAGTAGTAATACACTAGATAATATGGTAATTAATATTTTATTTTTCATGCTATCTCCTTAACCAATATTAATCAAAAAATTATTTGAGGTTAAATTTTACCATATTTGTATAACACAGCCGTCACTTTTTACTGAATGTTTAATAAATAGGATAACTAACTAATTATTTTAGTGAATGATGAAGAAATATAGAGTTTATAAATGAAGAAAGCGTAATTTGGCAAACTGTTTGAGCATAGCGAGTTTTTGCTAGAACCTATTTAGGATCTACATAGCTTTCGAATTAATACAAACTCAAATTTCATAATCTTTGAACGCAAAAATTAGTAAGTTACCCTATAAAAATCACAGTATTGATTGATAATGCATCGTTCACACTCAGGCTTTCGTGCCTTACATACATAACGACCATGTAAAATCAGCCAATGATGCACATCTTGCTTGTATTTGTCAGGAATAACTTTCATCAACCCATTCTCTACCTCAAGCACTGTCTTGCCTTTGGCTATTCCTAGACGATTACTAATCCGAAAAATGTGTGTATCAACCGCCATAGTTGGTTTACCAAATACCGTATTTAGCACAACATTCGCCGTTTTACGCCCAACTCCAGGTAATTCAACCAGCGAATCAAAATTATCTGGCACAATAGAATTATGTTTATGGATTAATATTTTACACAACTCGATAATATTTTTCGCTTTTGTCCGATATAAACCAATAGTACGAATATATTCCTCTAATCCAGCAACACCAAGAGATGCAATAGCTTCAGGCGTGTTATAATTTGGATACAGCACTCGAGTAGCTTTATTCACGCCAATATCGGTTGCTTGTGCCGATAATACAACCGCAACCAGCAATTCAAATGGCGTAGAATATTCCAGCTCAGTTGTTGGCGTAGGATTATGCGACATCAATGTGCTAAATATCGCATCAACACGCGTAGCTAACTGTGACTTTGTTTCACGTACCATTTTACTAATGATTTTCATATTCAAATACTGGATTCTCAAAACGAGTATACTTACCATTAAAGACTAATTTAATCATTCCCGTTGAACCACTACGATTTTTGGCGATATTTACTTCTGCCAAACCTTTGTCTTTGCTTTCTTCATTATAATAATCATCGCGATACAATAGCAAAATAATATCCGCATCCTGTTCCAAAGCACCAGACTCACGTAAATCAGAAATATTTGGGCGCTTATCTTGTCTAGATTCGACATCACGATTTAATTGTGACAATAAAACAATCGGTACATTTAATTCTAACGCCAATGTTTTTAATGAGCGAGAAATATCGGCAATCTCTTGCGCGCGATTCGAATTTCGACTACCTTCTGACATTCCAGACATAATTTGTACGTAATCGATTACAATTAGCCCTAAATCGCCGACTTGTTCACGAAGACGTCTAACTCGCGCGCGTAGATCAATTACATTTATACCACCAGTCTCAGCAATATGAATCGGCGCAGTTTTTAAATCATTAAGCGCTAAATATAATTTATCCATATCATCATACGTCAAATCGCCACGCTTCATTGAACTTTGATCAACTCTAGCGTAAGAACTCAACATCCGTTGAACTAATTGCACGCCAGGCATTTCCAGCGAAAAAACCGCAACGGGTAATTTATTTTTTATCGCGACATTTTCCGCAATATTCAATGCAAATGAAGTTTTTCCCATACCTGGGCGACCCGCAATAATAATTAATTCGCCACGCTGTAACCCTGACGTCATCTCATCTAATTTATGATAATGCGTTGCGATTCCAGTCACTGCGCCTTTATCTTCGCGCTGTGACATGACAATAATTCGCTCAATTACTTCATCAAGTAACTGTTTAAATTCAGCGAACTGCTTATTGGTTTTATTTAGATCTTTAATGTTGAATATTTTTTGTTCAGATTCATCCAAAATAATATCAATATTTCGCCCTTGTGGCGCATATGCAGAATCCGCAATTCCAGTTCCGACTTTAATTAACTCACGTAAAATATAACGTTCGCGGACAATTTCCGCATAAGTACGAATATTCGACGCGCCAGCCGTTGATTCCACAATATTGTTAATGTATTCATATCCGCCAACAAATTCCAGCTCACTAGTTTGAGCTAATGAATCCGCAACAGTTAATGCATCTACATTTCGACTCAACGTCTTTAGTTTTACAACATGCTGATAAATTAATTGATGTTCTTTACGATAATAATGTCCTGCATGAATCACGCCCGCAACACTATCATACGCATCTTCATCAAGCATTATGGCACCTAAAATCATTTGCTCAGCCTCAAGCGAATGCGGTGGCGTTTTTAAAATTGAGACAGAATTATCATTCATTATAATTTCACTTAAACAACATTAGGTAGCAATTGTACCATAATATTATTTAAATATGCCAATGAATAGCGTAACGCAAGTAATTGACTAATTTAAAATGACAGAAATTATTGCTAGTCAATTTGCCTAAGTATTGTAATGTTGTTAAATGATACAATCTTTACAGAATTTATATAAAATTTATCTAGGTTAATTTATAAATTCTGGTGTTGTAGCATAGAACTTTACAATTTGCGTGTAACAGCATTAAATAACTTCGAGTGTTAACTCCACTTGATAATTAAAATGGGTGTATTTAGCTATTTTGACTAGATATTAAAGTTTTTATTTATGGTATAATCTCCCACACCCAATAAGAAATCAAGCATTAATTTTGAAGCTTGTAATCTTATTGGAATTCAATTAATTGGGCTTATCCCAAATTCGCGTTTAAAAACTTTTTTGATAAGGATAATATTTATGAAACTTCCTAATTCGTTAAATTGTATTATAGCTTTATGCGCAATAAGCATAAATTCTTGGGCAAGCAGTTCCATTGGTGCTGCTATTGGTTCTAACAATGTATACTCTAGTGCGACTTCTAAAGTTGCATATGTTTTCAACAATGAGACTTCTCGTGCAAATAGCTTATATAAATGTACTATCAATGGTGATAGTTCAAATATTGCTAACTATATGACATTTAAAAACTCATCAGGTAATAGCACATGTACAGCTGTTGATTCTGCTGCCGCTGGACAAGATACTAGCTCTAATCCAAGTTGGCTATATGCGCATGGCGCAACTGTATCTGGAAATTATTTGTATGTATTATCTATAACAAGCGGTGGTTCTTCATGGATACAATCTTGCAAAATTGATCCGTCGACAGGTAATATTCTTGATACATGTAAATATACTGGGTATGCAGCCAAAACTTATATGGCAAATAGTATTCTGGCAGTGACACTGTCTAGTGGTTCTTATTTATATGTTGGCAATGGAAATAGGCAAATTGCATCATTACCAATAAATTCTCCTGATGGAACATTGAATGTTACTAATAAGAATGATAATATAATCACTCCTAATAAAACTTATAACGGTCAATATATTCATCAGATGTCATATAGTGCAGAGAGCAATACTCTTTATTACCTTTATGGACCAGATTCAGATGCTAACTATTATCTTGCTTATTGTACTTTAGATAGCAGTACTGGTAAAGGTGCAACATGTAATGATACATACTTTACATTTAATTCATTCACCACTTACAGTTGGGGTTTATGGGTTAAGAATAATCATCCTATTATTACAAATGGACTTGCTATGTTTAGTAATAAGTTATATGTTTCAGCTAATAATAAAGCACAATCTAGTACAGGTGAAGGTGTTATTGGGACTCTAGCACTAGCATCAGAAAAGGCAACGGAATCAGATGTTTATTCTAACTCCAGTACTTCTATGCCAACTAATATGATTACTACACTGGATGTAAATGGTGATACTTATCTTTATATTGGTTACACAAATACGGATATGCGAGTATGTAATTTAACACAATCTCCGAAGTCAAATAAAAATTGTGTTGCAACAGGAAGTGGTATAAGTGGTGGTCTTGGTGGAATAGCAATTTACACAATTAATTAGCCTATACGCACACCTAAACTTTACACTATAATGCACCCATTTAACTGACAACTTATGTAAAACTACTTAAGTTGTCAGACTTTCTCTCTACACAATTAGCATTAGCATTAACTCATTTTTATTAATTCTTTATTTCAATAACTTAATACATTTTAGCATAATTTATCTTGCAAAAATCATCTGTTATAACGTATAATTCTACTATGTTCATCTTTATAAATTCTTGATAATGTTATGATGTAAACTCTTCAGGTGATACATCCTAAGAATACCTAAATCAGTTTAATAAAGTTATTAGATAAAGCCTAAACCTCTAGATCACGAAAGAACCGAATAAAAATTATGAATCAAAAAAATTACATTACCCAAAATGGGTATACAATATTAAAAGAAGAATTACACAATTTGGTGACGAAAGAACGCCCTGAATACGTACGTCTCGTGAATTGGGCAGCGGGGAATGGCGACCGCTCCGAAAATGCTGATTATCAATATGGAAAGAAAAAATTACGTGAAATAGATAAACGAATTCATACATTAACAAAAAAACTTGAAGCCGCAGAAGTTGTAAACCCATTAGTTCATGAAGGTAAAGAAATAATTTATTTTGGCGCAACCGTTAGTTTACTTCGCAACGAAAATACGGAGCAAACAATCGTAATTGTTGGGCAAGATGAAATAAACCCAGAAAAAAATCACATAAGTTGGACTTCGCCACTTGCGCGCATATTAATTGGAAAAAGCATTGGGCAAGAGTTCCTGTTCCGCTCTCCACATGGTGAGGATATGATTGAAATTATTGATATAAATTACAGTTTAGCATAAAAATTATACCTGTGACAGGATTATACAGTTTGTTCGTGTAAAATTTCCGCGAAAATTACGTGAAAATGAACTTGGCGCATACAAAATGCAAAATACATACATATTGAAGCGAGATATATGCTAAAATAACAGGCTTATAATAAACCAAGAAAAATACTTGGTAGAAATAATTTACAAGAAAGATACAAATGTCACAAAATTCTAATAATAGAAATTTACGCAATATAGCAATTATTGCCCACGTCGATCACGGTAAAACTACATTGGTAGACAAACTACTTCGCCAAACAGAAACATTTTCTGCGCATCAACAAGTTGTTGAGCATGTTATGGATAGTAACGACTTAGAAAAAGAACGTGGGATTACCATTTTTGCTAAAAATGCATCATTAGAATATAAAGGCACACGAATTAATATCGTTGACACTCCAGGACATGCCGATTTCGGTGGTGAAGTTGAGCGCGTATTAGGAATGGTTGATGGCGTTTTATTATTAGTTGACGCCGTTGAAGGACCTATGCCACAAACTCGTTTCGTTACCAAGAAAGCTTTGGCTCTTGGATTAAAACCAATCGTAGTAATTAATAAAATTGACCGTCCAGGGTCACGTCCAGACTGGGTTATTGACCAAACTTTTGATTTATTTGATAAACTTGGCGCAACCGATGAACAACTTGATTTCCCTGTTGTATTTGCATCCGCATTACAAGGGTTTGCATCATTAGACAAAGATGTCGTAACTGACAATATGGAAGCATTATTTGATACTGTACTTAATCACGTTGCTGCACCTAAAGTAAATGAAGATGCACCGCTACAATTACAAATCTCTTCATTAGATTACAACACATTTGTTGGACGCATCGGAATTGGTCGTATTCGCCAAGGTACTATTAAAGCTGGACAACAGGTTATCGTTGCTTATGGTCCTGATGGTGAAAAACGTGCTGCCAAAATTAATCAAGTACAACTTTATTTGGGATTAGACAAAATAAATGTAGACTCTGCGTCTGCTGGTGATATTGTTCTTATTAATGGTATTGAAGAATTAAGTATTGGCGTTACAATATGCGATAATGAAAACCCACAACCATTGCCAATGTTAAAAATTGATGAACCAACATTAAGCATGAATTTCCAAGTAAACTCTTCTCCACTTGCTGGAACTGAAGGTAAATTCATTACTTCAAGACAAATTCGTGACCGCTTGGAAAAAGAAATGTTAACCAATGTTGCACTCCGTGTTGAAGATACTGCCAATTCTGATGTTTTCTTGGTATCAGGACGTGGTGAATTACATTTAACAATTTTATTGGAAAATATGCGCCGTGAAGGGTATGAGTTAGCTGTTGCTAAACCACACGTTGTTATGAAAATGATTGATGGCGTAAAATCTGAGCCTTATGAATTACTAACTGTTGACATAGAAGAAGAACACCAAGGTGGCGTAATGGAAGAAATTGGTCGTCGTCGTGGCGAATTAATCGACATGTCAAACGATGGCAAAGGTCGTTCACGTCTAGAATACCGCATTCCTGCGCGGGGTTTGATCGGGTTTCAAGGTGATTTCTTAACTATGACACGTGGCACAGGATTAATCGCTCATTTATTTGATGAATATGGTCCTGTAAAAGCAGATATTCCTGGACGACACAATGGTGTATTGGTTTCACAAGAAAATGGTGAGGCTGTAGCTTATGCGCTATGGAAGCTAGAAGATCGTGGACGTATGTTTGTAAGCCCAGGTGAGAAATTATACGAGGGAATGATCATTGGAATTCATAGTCGCGACAATGACTTAATCGTTAACCCAATCAAGGGTAAGCAATTAACCAATGTTCGTGCATCAGGTACCGATGAAGCAGTTCGCTTGACAACACCAATTAAATTAACGCTAGAAAGCGCTATTGAATTTATTGATGACGATGAATTAGTTGAGATCACACCGAAGAGCATCCGTTTACGTAAACGTTTACTCAATGAAACTGATCGCAAACGCGCGCATACTGCTAGCAAGAAATAATTCGCAATTACTTAGCAACAATACCTTACAATACATAGAATAAAGTAATTTTTTCCTCATGAGTTATCACAAAATCGGTAAAAATTACTTTATTCTATGTATTGTAAATACCACGGCTAAGTAGTTACAATAATTCTCTAACTAAAGCTTGCAACGGATGTAGCAAATTAACTCCATCAATTAATTCCGCTTGCGAGCGACAAGAAAATCCAGTAGCCAGATATTGAACATCTTGATGCGACATATTTGGTTGCCAATTCTTTCTGTATAACCCAAGTGAATTCGCCATATTTTCTTTTTGATGTCCATACAAACCAGCCATTCCGCAACAACCCAAATTTTGCACATTTAATTCAATACCAATATACTTAAATATTTTAGACCAATTTGTAGCTTCACTTGGCAAAATAGCCTGCTCAGTACAATGTGGTAATAAACAATATTTTACCTGATTATTATTTAAATGCTTTCTGAAATCGATTGCAGATAATGAGTCAATATTGCATGAAATAGCCTCCGCTAATGTTAAGATATTACCATTTAACGGAGTTGCAAATTTGGCGTATTCATCACGATACATTAGTGTAATACTATTTTCCAAACCCACAACAGGAATATTATTCTCCAATAACGGATTAACAAGCGAAGCTATTTCCTGCGCTAATAACTTAAATTTATCTATCATTCCCGCCACAATTAATGCCTTACCACTTGCTTGTGGATAAATTACGTATGGCGTAAAACCCAGTTTTTTAAATATTTCGATGCTATTAAACAACAACTCTGGATTAAAAAACCCACTAAATACATCCACAAGCAATACCAAAGGCTTATTGCCCGCTAATTTAGCTTTCGGAGTATACAGCATAACTCCACTCCTGTGTAATTCTTTCTTCAGCAACATTCTTGTGGGAAATACTGGCAAATTTTGTAAATTAAATTTGGGTAATAACTTAAATTTCTGTGCGAAATTCCATAATCTTGGAAATTTAGATGCCATAAGTATCAAATGTTCAGCATAAGCAAGCAAATATTCACGAAAAGCCCTGCGACTATATTGGTATTCATCATAATATGCCGATAAAAAATTCGTCCGCAAATCTGGAATACTCACTTGGCTAGGACATTTGCCACTACATCCTTTACACCCCAAACAACCGCTCATTGCATTTAGCGCTATATCTGCGATTTTTTTCTGCTCAGTTTTAATTGAGCCATTTGCAACACTTCGCAACCATTCTTTCACTAGCATTGCCCTACCCTTAGGTGAATGAATTCTATCATTCATAACCTTATACGATGGGCACATGACATTGGCTGTTTCACGATTAAAGCACGCGCCATTACCATTACAAAGCATTGAGCTTACATATGTAGATTGCAGATCTTGGCTAATCGGCGAATCTAATTCCCCGCGCATTTTAATTGTATCAATTTGCAACAATTTCGCTTGTAGGTTTGCATATGGAGTAACTAATTTTCCTGGATTTAACCGATTTTCTGGATCAAATATCGCTTTTATCTTTTGTAATATTGGGTACAAAGTAGAACCAAAAACATCTTGTACAAATTCGCCACGTACACCTTTACCGTGTTCCCCCCACAATAAACCATGATATTTATTCGTAAGTTTAATCACTTCCTCAGTTATGGGACGAATTTCTTTGCGATCAGTCGCATTTTGCATATCCAATGCAGGTCGTACATGAATACACCCAACATCGACATGCCCGTACATCGCATATTTTAAGCCTTTATCATCCAATAATGATTGCAAATCTTGTACAAATGCATACAAATTTTCAGGCGGAACAATACAATCTTCCATAAAAGCAATTGGTTTGCGCGATCCAGCCATTCGTGCAACTAAACCAACCGCCAGAGAACGAATTGACCATAATTGATTGATTTGCGCAGTCTCGTGGATTATTGCATAACGAGAACCACGTGAATTTAACACATTACTCAGGCGAATTATTTTTTCTTCTAAAATAGACGGATCATCCTCAGCAAATTCAATGAAATTAGACACGCAAATTTCTTCAGTGTTTAAATTAAGCAATCCAGCTAAAAATGGCCAATTTGGTAATGTAGCTGCGGCTGCTTGGACTTTTTCATCGACAGCCTCAATTGCCATAGCTTCATGCCTAATTAAAAAATCAGCATCTTTTAATGCTTCTAGAAATGTAGCATAATGTACCACAAGCATAGCTTTATGTTTAGGAATTGATAGCAATTTTAATGTTGCCTGCGCTACAAAACCAAGTGTCCCTTCGCTTCCACAAAGCAAATGATTCAAGCCCGTTTCATTACAACATTGCTTTAAATTATATCCAGATAATGGGCGCTTTAGTGGTGGAAATCGCTTATTTATTTCAGCTTGTACATCGTTATTATTGAGTAATTCTAAGACAGCAGATTTAATTGAATTACTGAGATCGCTAGACAATTTATTTTGAATTGATGAATCATTTTGAACTAGTGAAGCATGTAAATTATCGCTGTGTTGAGAGGATGGATTACTTTGAATTATCTCGCCTGTAACCATTACCAAATCTATATTTACTATATGATCGCTAGTTTTGCCGTAAACGAGAGAGCCTTTTCCTGCTGCATCTGTTGCAATCATTCCACCAATTGTTGCTCTGTCGGCGGTTGAGATCATTGGTGCAAAAAATAATCCATACGCTTTCAATTCGTTGTTCAATTCACTTAGAACAACACCAGATTCAACTAAAACAGTTTTATTTTTTACATCAATATTTTGAATTTTTCGCATGTATCTACTGGTATTAATAACGATTCCATTCGTCAACGCTTGAGCATTGGTACCAGTTCCACCGCCACGAGGCGTGAATACAAAGTGTTTAAATTGAGGAAAATTTGCAACTTGAAAAATGATTTGTACATCATTTATATGCTTAGGCTGTAGTACTGCCTGTGGCATTAGCTCATAAATACTATTATCTGTCGCATTTAATAATCTAGTTGGAATATCAAGGCAAATATCACCTTCAAACTTACTTCTCTCAAGAGCTTTCTTAAATTCTAACAAAATTTTAGTATTCAACAGCAAGCTCCATTATATAGATTAACTTAAGTCTTCACTTTTTGAATTTAACTCTTCATATAGGATATCTTACTAATTTTTGCGTTCAAAGATTAGTAAGATATCCTATTTATTGAAATACTCATAAAACAGTAATAACTCTGGTTAAGTTTGAAACGTTCTTGTGACATAAACAGGCGGAACACTCATTTTACTTAAGACGATTTCCATAAAGTAAGCGTCTGTAAAATCCTCATAGTATTCGTATCTGACACACAAAATTGTAAAGCCTAATTTTTTGTATAAATTCAATGCTATAGAATTAGATACATTTACTTCCAACAAAGCATAACGGCAATTATGTTCTAATGCATAATTTACTGCAGCATAAATCAACGTTCTCGCAATTTTTTGGTTGCGACATGTTGGATGAACTACAATATTTAATATTCGAAGCTCATCTAAAACTAGAATAAATGCCAAAAATCCAATTAATTCTCCGGTATATTTATCACACGCTAAAATAATTGGCACATCATGATTAAATAATTCAGTGAATTTTTCTTCATTCCATCTATATCCGTCCAACATATAATTTAATTTCACCAAAGCTTCTAAATCAGCAAATTTTGCCATACGTAAAATGTAGTTCATAGTAAATAAATCAACCTTCTTAAGATAATAGGCATTATTTTATCGCGTATGAAACATTTTTTGTAACATTTTTGTGTGGTATATTAAGTAATCCTCTACGAAATGTTGCAATATTAAAGCTAAACACATAAAAAGCTATTTTGTCTAAACCACCATAGCCTTCACTTTTTTAAATTTACTTTTATAGGATAACTTACTAATTTTTTAGTGAATGATGGAAAAATATAGAGTTTGTTAATGAAGAAAGCGTAATTTGGCAAACTGTTTGAGCGTTAGCGAGTTTTTGCCAAATAACTTTCGAATTAGTACAAGCTCATATTTTGTAATCTTTGAACGTAAAAACTTGTAAGTTATCCTATCCATATGTAAACATTCAATAAAAAAAGGGCTGATGTTTACATTACGATTTAGCTGCAAAATCTTGCATAAATGCAACTAATGCATCAACACCAGATTGTGGCATTGCATTATACATACTAGCTCTTGCACCGCCAACCAAAATATGTCCATTTAAGTACTTAAGGTTATGATTAGTCGCTTCAGTCAAAAATAATTTCAATAATTCATCAGATGGAAAATCAAATGGCACATTTAATAATGAGCGGTATCGTGGTTGCACCTTATTGCTATAAAAACCACTATTATCAATGTAATTATACAATGTCTTCGCCTTAACCTTATTATGCGCTTCTATGCTTGCTATTCCACCGTGCGACTCAATCCAATCAACCATTAAATCCATAACATAAACAGGAAATACAGGAATTGTATTCACGCACGAATTTTGCAACGCCTGTTCTTTATAACTCCACAATGTTGAAATTGGATTAATAGCTTGCTCCAACAAGTCGTCGCGAATAATCACCAAGCTAATACCAGCTATGCCTAAATTCTTTTGCGCTGAAGCAAAAATTACACCAAATTTGTTAATATCAAGCTCCATCGAAGCAATTGACGACGTCATATCCGCAATTAATGGCACATTTCCTACATCTGGAATATCGGCAAACTGAATCCCATTTATAGTTTCGTTTGGGCAATAATACGCATAAGCAGCATTAGAATTCAAATTCCAAGAATCAGACTCAGGAATACAACCATTACTCGCTGTAGTAACTATATTCACATTAGCGTAATTTTTTGCATAACCAATTGCTCGCTCAGACCAAACTCCAGTGGAAAAATAATCAACTTGTTTGTTATTACCAGATAAATTCATTGGAATACAGGCAAATTGCGCTTGGGCGCCTCCAGGTAAAAATAATATTTTGTAATTATCTGGAATATTCATTAATCTACGTAATTTAACTTGCAAATTCTGTAACAAAACTTGAAAAATTTGCGTTCGATGACCAATTTCCATCACCGATACACCAGTACCACGCCAATCAAAAATTTCGTCTTTAATTCGCTGTAATACACTGTCTGGAAGCATCGCTGGACCTGCTCCGAAATTATAAGCTCTCTGCATTTTTATTTCACCTTATATTAACTGATTTTACATCTGTGCTCTCAAAAATTTTATCGGCTGACGCAGCAATAAACCCTTGATATAATTCACCATTTTCTTGTGGATAACGACGCGCAAATTCATAATAACTATTTAATACCTCAAAAATTCCTTGCTTGAATTTAACGGCAACTTTATTTGCCATTGTGCTAGATTGCTCAAGTAATTCACTTGGAGTGCCTTTAATTTCACCACCAGATGAATTTAGCATAATTTTATTTTGCTTCAAGAACGTATTAATCGCCTCCACACTATTAAAATTCTGCAATTCATTTATAAAAACTGTAAAATGATTAGCCCTGAAACCAAAAACATACAACCACGCAGCATATTCTGATTCTTGCAATAACTGTTGATAAACATCATAATCCAGCTCTTGCCAGAATATACCTGAATGCAATAAATCAGGAGTAATTAGTCGATTCACTGGAATTTTATCCACACATTGTTTCGCCACATTCTGCAAAAATGGACTAAATTCTTTACACTTCAACTCGCTAATAAATACCTTTGGCTGATTTGAATCAGTCTTGTGTTCGTAATGCCTTGCGTATAATTTTTTAACCGCAAATTCATATTCACCACGAGCTTCGTAACCTAAATCTTCAAAAAATTTACCTAAATATTCAACATTTACCCGCTGATCGTCAAAAGTACGAAATGCAACATGATCATTTAAAATATTGCTTTCGCCATTTTGTTGAATTAGATTATAAATTTTTAACGCTTCTGGGCTTTCGCTTGTATATTGTTGCCACAAATTGGCGAATAATTGATTTAACTCCATAACGCTCTCCTCCAAATCATATTTCTCACTTTTTATTGAATATTTACATAAAATAGGATAAGTTACTAATTTTTTAGTGAATGATGGAAAAATATAGAGTTTGTTAATGAAGAAAGCGTAATTTGGCAAACTGTTTGAGCGTTAGCAAGTTTTTGCCAAATAGATTTCGAATTAATACAAACTCATATTTTGTAATCTTTGAACGCAAAAATTAGTAACTTATCCTATAAAAGAGTAAAATCAAAAAAGTGAGATCATGGTTTAAATATTAAACTTAATTCCTTGTGCCAGTGTTAACTTAGTACCATAATTTATCGTTGTAGTTTGACGACGCATATAAGATTTCCACGCATCAGAACCAGCTTCACGACCACCACCTGTCTCTTTTTCACCGCCAAAAGCACCGCCAATTTCAGCACCTGAAGTACCGATATTTACATTGGCAATACCGCAATCGCTGCCATTACACGATAAAAATTGTTCCATAACACGCATATCTTGAGTAAATATAGCAGAAGATAAACCATAACGCACTTGATTATTTATCTTGACCGCTTCATCAATTGTACTAAATGGAATCACATACAATATTGGAGCAAAAGTTTCTTCATTTACGATATTACAAGTTGAATTAGCTTCGATTATTGTAGGCTCAACAAAATTACCCTCTGATTTAATCACATTACCACCAAAAACCACTTTACAGCCTGCATTTTTTGCTTGGGTAATTGCATTATTATACGCCTCAACCGCCAATTTGTCAATTAATGGTCCCATATGATTTTCTGCAATAGTTGGGTCACCGATTTTAATTTGCTTATATGCACTGACTAAGCTCGACAATACTTGCGGGTAAATACTTTCATGAACTAATAATCGGCGCAATGAAGTACAACGTTGCCCAGAAGTTCCAATTGCTGCAAAAACCAAAGATGGAATTGCTGTCGTTAAATCGGCTGATTTATCTACAATAACGGCATTATTACCGCCAAGCTCCAACAACGAACGCGCAAAGCGTTTCGCACAACGTTGCCCAACTTCGCGACCAACTTTTGTTGAACCAGTAAATGAAATTAATGGGATACGTGCATCATCCACAAATGCTTGCGAAAATGAAACCTCGTCACTTGTTACCAAAGAAAATACAGCTGGATAACTATGTTCTAGCAACACTTTCGCACATATTTCATGAACTGCAACTGCGCATAGTGGAGTCTTATGTGATGGTTTCCACACAACTGAATTACCACAGATACAAGCTAGAAATGCATTCCACGCCCAAACAGCAACCGGAAAATTAAACGCAGAAATAACACCAACAACCCCGAGCGGATGCCACTGTTCATACATTCGATGTTCAGATCTTTCTGAATGCATTGTATTACCGTAAAGCATTCTTGATTGTCCAACGGCTAATTCCGCCATATCGATCATTTCTTGTACTTCGCCTTCACCTTCAGCCTTGGATTTACCCATTTCTAAAGAGACTAACCAGCCAAGCTCAGTTTTGTGTTCGCGTAATTTTTCACCGATCAAACGAATTAATTCGCCACGCTTTGGCGCTGGCACTTGACGCCACTCCAAAAAAGCATTATGCGCATTAGCAATAACTTGATCTAACTGTGCTGCAGTTGTTTGCTCAACTTGCCCAATCAAACTGTTGTCAGTCGGGCAAAATGATGAGAGTAACGTCGAATCATTCGCTGACGCATTTTTAAGCCATGTACTACCACATGCAGTACCAACATTTATCTTATTTACAACCTTACCAATATTCACAAAATTATTTTGTTCCATGTAAACATCCTTTTTTCTCTGATGCATAATATACACCAAAACGATTATTCAAGAAATCTGTTAAAGAAATTTGCTCCTGTTTTAGCAAGCCAGTAAAGCGTTTTTCATGAACAACCATATCAACAACAGTACAAATTCCTGCTGCGGTTGTCATCTGAATCGCACTATATGTATGACCTTCATAATTGACTGGATACAATGTATTGGTATAACTCACTTCATGTAATTTGCCATTTTTATAACCTTGTACTGAAACATAAATAACCACCTTGTCTTGTTCTGCATAAGGTATAACTTTAGATAGAATTTTTTTAGCTAATTCTGGGTCATCGCGTAACTTTAAATCTTGCAAAAAGAATTTCATCTTTTGACAATGCCCTTGATAACGCATTGTTTTATAATCCATATTTTTAACTTTGCCAGCATATGTGTCAACCATAGAGCCAACGCCGCCAGATGTGTGAAATGCTTCATATGTATCATTATTTACAATGATAGTTTCCAGTCCACCAAGTGCTGGGGTTAATTTCTTTTCGCCACCTTCAATTACCACACACGGATGAATATATTCATTCACAACACCATCAACAGACCACGTAAATGCATAATGTAATGGATTACTTGTATTTTGTGTCAATGCTCCGACACGCATTTTAACATGATCTACTTCGTCAAATCCATCCATTAATGAATTTGTTGTAATACTAATGAATCCGGGAGCCAATCCACATTGTGGCGCAAATGTTCCAGCAGCTGTTTTAGCTAGATCATTAACCGCTTCTGTGGTTGCAACATCTTCAGTCGGATCAAAATAATGAATTCCACATTCATGTGCAATTCGCGCAACAAATAACGTCAAATTAAATGGCAAACAAGATACTATACCATGAATATTATTCGTTTGAATGAACTTTTTAATCGAATCTGGAGTTTTTATATTTGCATGTACAAATTCGATTGGATTACCAGCAACTTGAGGAATAGAACGAGGCGCCTCAATATCACCTAAATAAGTCTTGTAATCGCCGCTTTGCGCCAAAAGTCCAGCAACCGTAGTACCAATATTACCAGCACCCATAATTAAAATATTGTGTTTTGTCATGTATTACCCCTATGTTAAAATTGAATTAATTTATATTCAAATAATTTCTTCATACTTTAATTTGTTTGAGTATGTAGGTAGGAATATTATCACAACAACGTTCAAAATAGATATATGCAACGCAGCATAAAATGAGAGGCGCCATATAATTATTGGCTATGGCATTTGACAACATTTATAAACTCCTATAAATGGTTAATTCTCGTGCAATTAAAATTCCTGTTCCACTATAAACTTGACCTAAATTCATCAAAGCTGATGCAATAATTCTGTTTTCCATACGGTGATGGATTATTTATCAAGATCATTATTTGATCATTTACAATAGTTATTGCATACACCAAAACTAAATGCCCATGTTTTTTTATTCCCAAAAATCCATGGCCAACTGAAGCAATAAAAAGTTTATCATCCTGCATAGACAAAACTAATTCATCTACAGTAGTAGATATTTTTTTAGAAGATAAACCACATGAACGCCTTGACCATTCTTGAATAAAATCTGCACTGTATTGTTTACGTTCATCTACTGAAAGTAGCGTTCGCCAATCTTGACTTATGTATTCTACAATCTTATTTGACTTCAATATATGCACTCCTAAAATAATACTAAATATCTATCAAAATGGTCTCATTGACAACTCAAGTCAACTATTCTGGTAATGTAGTCATTGTAATATATTTGTTATTTTGTGTCAACATATTTGTAAAATAAATATTTTCAATATAATTTTTATGTTTAGTGATATAATAACATTATAAATTTCATCATATAATCGGAATTGTATTATTAATAACATTACTATAATCATAGTAATTAAAGGAATTAAAAATAATGAACTTCAGTACATTGAGGAAATTATTGTCTTTGAAATTAAAACTTATTGAAAACGTGGGGGTTAAATGATAAAAGAAGTTCTAAAAATGGGGCATCCATTATTGCTTGAGAAAGCTAACTTAGTGTTGCCACACGAATTTGGTAGTCAAATGCTAGTAGATTTGATACAAGACTTAGAAGATACAAGATTGCATTATGGTGGTGTTGGAATTGCAGCTCCACAAATCGGAATATCAAAACAGGTTGTGATTATTAAATATACTAGTGATAATCCTCGATATAACGAGATTGGCGAATGTCCACTAACTGTAATTATTAATCCGAGTATAACCATTTCCAATCATGAGAAATCGCCATACATGGAGGGCTATCTATCTGTGCCGAATTTAAAAGGCGAAGTTATGCGACCAATTGGCGTCAAGTATACTTATTATGATATAGACGGCAATCAAGTACAAGGCGAAGATAATGGATTTTTTGCGAGAGTATTGCAACATGAATGTGATCACCTTAATGGTATTTTATATCCCATGAAAATTAGCGATTTTACCAAATTTGGATTTATTGATGCAAATTTATAAAAACACTATACTCAACCAAGTTCAAAATAATTAAATTAAACAAGCGATGACACTTATGAATAATAAGTTAGGAGCATCGTTACATTCAAGTATGATAAAACTGTTTGAGTATATGGTATAATTACAGCTTATGAACTAACAAGGTGGCGCAATATGATTAAAATAGACAATCTACAAACAACAAGCGATATCAAGCGAGAAGTACTAGCACCGCAAAAAATCCAAAATGAGGAAGTCATTGAAAGAGCGCTACGCCCTAAATCATTGCTTGAATATGTAGGACAAGAAAAAGCTAAGGAGCAATTAGATATATTTATCCGTGCTTCACTAAAACGAATGGAAGCGCTTGATCATGTGTTGCTATTTGGTCCACCAGGATTAGGAAAAACAACATTGGCACACATTATTGCTAACGAAATGGGCGCAAATCTAAAGCAAACATCTGGTCCAGTACTAGAAAAAGCTGGTGATTTGGCTGCGATTTTGACCAACTTGGAAGCACATGATGTATTATTTATTGATGAAATACATCGCCTATCTCCAGTTGTCGAAGAAATTTTATATCCAGCGTTAGAAGATTTTCAGCTTGATATAATGCTTGGCGAAGGTCCATCCGCAAGAAGCATCAAAATCGACCTACCGCCATTCACACTGGTTGGGGCGACAACCAGAGCTGGGATGTTGACGAACCCATTACGTGATCGATTTGGAATTATTGCGCGCCTTGAATTTTACACTATACAAGAATTAACCACAGTTGTATTACGCTCATCAAAATTATTGAATCTAAATATCACAGCAGATGGCGCATTCGAAATCGCCAAACGATCGCGCGGAACGCCACGAATCGCGAATCGGCTACTTCGTCGCGTACGCGATTTCGCTGAAGTAAAGGCCAATGGCTGCATAGATAAAGCTATTGCAGACCAAGCATTACAAATGCTAGATGTTGATAATATCGGGCTGGATTTAATGGACAAAAAACTATTATTGTCAATTATTGAAAAATTTGCTGGCGGTCCAGTTGGGCTAGACACAATTGCAGCAAGTATTGGTGAGGCAGCAGATACGATTGAAGATGTAATCGAGCCATATCTAATGCAACAAGGATTATTGCAACGCACTCCACGCGGACGTATCGTCAGCGAATTTGCTTACACTCATTTTGGCTTCGTAGCACCATAAGGATAATTTTACTATGTATAAAATCTACTCAATCTTCCATTTAAATTGTAGCGGAAAGCTATTTTACGTCTTTCTGCACAACAACCTTAAACTCACAGACAATAAACTAAAATACTCTAACACCACACAAAAATGTTATATACAATATTATATTTAATATGTTACAGTTTCGTACTAAGCATTTGTACTAATAACAATTTAAAATTCAAATAACTCAATTTTTAAAGTAATTACATACAGATGCTCGTATCGTTTTACTTTCCGCATCATAACAGCAAGTCCAAATCAATTTACGCATGCACACTTGTAGAATTAATTAACATAACAGATTTTTGAAATACCAGAAATCTTTATAAGGAATTTTATCATGCCACTAATCACTAATGCATTCCATACAACTGTATATACTAGAGCACAAGCAATACGAAAATATGAAGATAGCAATATTAACATATCTTATAAAATAAAGGGCGACACAATCTCCACGATGAATGGTGACAAAAAAGAAATGGCTTTAAATCAGCTTCAAAACCTCATAAATCAAGATCAAAATAAAGAAAATGGCATAAAATTTATCTCACTACTTGCCAAAATAAAATATCACACAGTCAATATAAACAGCTTAAGTGTTCTAGATGAAAAAATAACAGAACTTTATAAAATTTGCGAAATATTAAATATTAATACCAATGACGTTCTAGAGTTTATAAATAATCGTAATTCATACTGGATGGTAGAACTACCAGGTAGGATTCGAGAATTAATATCATTCGTTGGAGTTGAAAACCTTGAAGTTGATCGCGACTGCAAAGCATGGTTGGGAAAACAGAAATGTGAATCATTCCCTACACGTTTCATGCCACCTCTGATTGATATTAAGTATTTTGAACCTATAACTAATATTACATCCAGCAATGAAGCAAAAAATGATGATGATGAAACCAAGGAAGATTATACTACGAGTAATTCATCAGATTTTATTAATACAACAAAATCACGTGAATCTGAATCTAGCAATCAGTTTCTAGATCATACTCAAGTGATCAATATGCATAATAATGAGCCCAATAACGAGTTTAAAGTTAATGTTATAGAGCCTAATATATCCAACGAAATAAGGCTTACTCCACGTGAAGCCACAATATCCAGAAACCGCGCCAAATTACTTAATAACATAAATGAAAAACTCAGTAGCGACCTTCAAACAAGAAATTGCTTTGAAATGCTCTTGATGCCACCAATTGCAGGTCAAAGCGAATTGACTCCGTCCGAACGCATTGCAGAAATCAATCACCTTCTTCAGACAAATGACATTATCATTGCATTAGGCGATGGCGACATTATACGAGAAATGTTAGCATGGATATGGGCTGGAATTGTCGACCTTGATAATGAAGGAATTAATACATTAATTAGCCTAATGAAAATTGAAGCGGAAACATTACACGAAGAAAATAATAAAACCAGAAACGATGAAACAGACCATCTTAGGAGGTTCCAAGAAAATCCAAAAGTAAAAAAACTTATACGTCAGCTCCAAGATCAGATACAATGCAATCAAGCCGTTACTACAGCCGTAATCGGAGGAGACAATATACATGATCGACTAGCATCTGAAAAAGAAATCTGTGCTGGAATAAGAGCAAAAATGCATGAACATGGCGCTATATATATAGCAGGAAACCATGAAGATGCACTTGAGATGATCGAAATGGGGTCTCCAGAAGATAGACTAGCAACAATACTTAAGATCTTTACACAAGCAGGAATATGGGCTGATTTAAGCGAAAATCAAGATAAAGGTATAAAAAAAATATTGGCTAATGATTTTAGCAAAATACCACGAGATCAGGAGCAAATATTTATAAACAAACTCCTAGATGCAAAAAAGACTCACTATACCAAAGAGATTTATAAATTCTGGGATAATCACAAAAAACAAGTTTTTCAGAACGCTTACTATGATCAAAAGACAAACACCCTATATTGTCACCATGGAATCAGACAAATTGGTAAGAATATATTTTTAACTGCGTTTGGTCCTATAAAAGCAAAAAATCCTGCAGAATTAGCTCGCAAAATGAATGGCAGATCATTTGTATATGATGAATATGGTATATTCGTTGGCATACAATGTACAACACGAAATGACACATTACAAAATATTGATGCAGATAAAATTATTGCGACCACCAATCATAATCCTGAAATTATATTAGCAGCAATCAATAACAGTATAGAAAATTCTCAAATATCGAAAGAACGTTTAACAGAAATTTATAGCCTATATGGTATGCCTTTAGATTTTAGCTCTACAGGATTTCGTCCATCAGATAACGAGATGATATATACAGCGATGAATGATGAAAATAGTGAGTTTAACTCACTTACAATTGTACATGGACATGAGGCTGAGTCCAACATAAATAAGGCACACTCAACTCATAATGTAACTAATATAAACTCAAGAATAGAACGTAAATACAAACCAGTCATGGCAATTATTCCAAATAAAAACTATACACTACATGAATCAAAACCGTGGTGGAACTTTAGTAGGTGGCATAAAGTATAGATATTTTAATAACTTACCTCCATGAATTGGCAATTCATAATTAAACATACATACGATTTATAAATTTAAATTAGTAAATCTTATGTTTTTCATGTATAATACAGTTATTTATATAACAAAATTTGGAAAATTAATTTTAATAAGTTAAATATGATTAAACCAGATAACAACACAATAATTCCAAGCATAAAACATGCTTTGGAGTTAGAAAACACCAGCCAAAACAGTACAATATCTGCAAACAACGATATTGAGGCGATTAAAACGTGGCTCGCGGAATTCAAAGAAAGCCCGAATACATGCATTTCATACAGACAATCTGCTGAACGTTTTGTAATGTGGTTATTGCAACAAAATTTCAATCTACACACCGTTAAACGTGAACATATACAAGATTATCAAGAGTTTTTGTCAAACCCAAGCCCAGATTGGTGTGGCCCCAGTAAACCGCGCAATGACCCTAATTGGCGACCATTTGTCAAAGGTTTGTCTAATTCCAGCATAAAACTCAATATGCAAATACTGACTGCAATGTTTGAGTACCTAATTGATGCTGGCTATATTACGCAAAATCCATTTCGCCTGATTCGCCGTAAATTAAAAGTTAACCAACAAATTGAACGCTATTTAACGCACAAAGAATTACAATACATTTTAGACTATATTCACCAAATGCCCAACAAAACCAAAGCAGAAAAGCAAACACAAGAACGCACGCTATGGATCTTTAATCTGCTTTATTTTACTGGATGTCGACGCTCAGAAATCACCACTGCACACATGAGTAATTTTGTTCACAAACGAGGACAATGGTGGCTAAAAGTATTGGGGAAAGGCGAAAAGGCGGGAGAAATTCCTGTGCCAAATGAATTATTCACCGCCCTGCTCCGTTATCGCGAAGTAATTGGACTATCTGGATACCCAAGCATCTTAGAAGAAAAAATCCCTCTTATTTTAGGACTTTATGGGGTGAATAAACCAATCAGTCAATCATCTTTATACAAAATAATAAAACACACTTGCAAGCAAGTATCAGAGCAAGTAAAACCTCACGACCCAGGAAGCGCATTCGTAATAGAAAGAGTTTCCACGCATTGGTTGCGTCACACATCCGCAACACATCAAGTTGATGCAGGAATAGATATTCGTATCGTGAAAGAAAATCTACGCCACAGTCTACTTGAAACCACAATGAAATATCAACATACCGAAAGTGATGCAAGGCACGACGAAACAATCAAGAAATTTGGCAAATAGCTTTTGCCAATAAAAACATAATATTGCTGTATTGAACACCACCGCTATGTAAGCTCAACCCAAGTTCGCAGGTTCCTGAGGTAGAATATCCATTACTACAACCAGACACCTGCGAATGTAAATTACTCAAGGCTGATTGATTCAACTCGGGCACAAAAAACCCCTTGCTACCTGCAAATCCGCAACACTCAATTCCGTCTGGAATAACCACATTTTCGGCGCACAAATTCGCAATATGTAGAATCTTCTGCTCCAAACCAAGGCGTTGCGCTGAACAAGTTATATGCAAGGCAACAGGCTTCGTTTCCTTAACTAATTTGATGTTGTTTTTTTGTAAATCTGGCAATACTTTGTCGTGAATAAATTCCGCCATATCATAAATTTTTAACTGCGGATAATTAATTGCAACAGTTTGTAAATGCAACACGCACGGCGTCGTATCAAAGCAAATTGGATATTTGCCATTATCCGATAATGTAATCAATTGTTGCAATAATTCATCAGACTTTAATTTAGCCAATGATGAATCATTATTCGACGCAAGAGATTGACCGCAACATAATCCATCGCCAATACCAGCCAAATCTGCCATAATTATGCTATATCCGAAATGATTAAACACATGACAAGTGGTATTTACCAATGAATGCGCTTCATCATTAAGCACCCTACTCACGCAACTCGGAAAATAAACGGCTTTCTTGTGACTAAGCTCTTTTAAATACAATGAATCTAACTTGATTTTAGTTGGTCTTATCAATGACGGCAAATAAACTGGCGTCTTATGTTGTGTTTTGCGGTTAATATATTTTGTTGCCAAATACAAACGTTTTTTACCAATAATTACCCCTAGTAAATCGGCAATACGTAATGTATTTCGCACTATTTGACTACTTATTGCAAAATTTGTTGCCGCGTATTTGGCTATTTTCGAATGACCATTTCGAGAAATACTTGATTCTTTTATAGATTGCGATTGTTGTGCCAAATTGGTTGAATCTGATTTTAAGTTAAGCATATATGCACCAGTATTAATTCCGACTGGACATTTCAGCGCACACATCCCTGTGGTTGCACATGTATCAATTCCCAAATATTGATAATCTTTTAATATATTTTTTGCTTCTGCTTGAAGTGCCTTCTGATCTTCAAACTGCTCAGTACTGCTACTATGTGATAAATAACGTTGCACCACAATACGTTGCCGTGGCGTAAGACTCAGATTCCTCGACGGACAAACCGGCTCACAAAATCCGCATTCGGTACATTTGTCAATAATCGGATCAACAAGTGGCATTTGCTTCAGATTTGCCAAATACAAATTCGGTTTATTTGACAAAATCACATCTGGGTTTAATATTCCAGCTGGGTCAAATAATTGCTTAATCTCTTGCATAATTTCATATGCAGCAACGCCCCACTCCAACTCTACAAAACTCGCCATATTCCGCCCAGTACCGTGCTCTGCTTTTAACGAACCTTTGTATTTTACCGCGACCAATTGGGTAATTGATTGCATTAATTCATCATAACGCTGAATTTCACTCGCGTTATTAAAATCTTGTCCAAAAATGAAATGCAAATTCCCAGATAATGCATGACCAAAAATAATTGCATCATGATAACCGTGTTGAATCAGTAAATTATTCAACTCTTCTACGCCAATCGCTAAATGCTCCAATGGAAATGCAATATCCTCGATCAAAATACTTGTACCGTCTTTGCGTAACGCAGCAGCGCTTGGAAATAATCCGTGGCGTAAATTCCACAATTTTGCGCTATAATCCTTATCTGTAGTAAATTTCACAGATTGTGGATGCGCTATTTTTCCTAATAACCCCTCGCATAAACTAATTTTTCGGTGTAAATTTTCCGCGGATAAATCCGATATTTCGATTAATAAAGCTGTGGCACTGTCACCTAGTTCTGCGATAAATGTTGGCATTTCTGGCTTATGTTGAATTGATTTCAAACTACGCCGATCCAATAGCTCAACAGCATCAACACCAATTGTTGCTAGATCTGAAATTACGCCACAAGCGCTCTGAATATTCGCAAATACATACAACGCCGTAGCTTTATTATGATGTGAATCACGCGTATATAAAACAACTGATGACACAAATCCAAGCGTTCCCTCTGACCCAACCAGCAAATGCATAATTATATCAATCGGATCAGTAAAATCAAGTAATGCATTAATTCCATAACCAGTTGTGTTTTTTAAGCGATATTTATGACAAATTAGCTGACTTAATTCTGGAGATTGCCTAACTTTTGTAGCTAATTTACTAATGCCAGCAATTAATTTAGGATTGCGCGCCTTAAAATGAAGAATTGACTCGTGACTAGCTGTATCCAACTCGTCACCATTAGCAAAAATTATTTGCATTGCATATAACGTATTGTATGAATTATGCGCCGTTCCGCAACACATTCCACTAGAATTATTCGCAATTATTCCACCGATTTTAGCTGAATTAATCGAAGATGGATCTGGACCTAATTTTTTCCCATACGGTTGTAAATATTGATTAGCCTTACCCGCAATTAACCCTGGATCTAGACGAATTTTAGTTGCATTATCTAAAATATCATATTTATTCCAATTATTATCAATAACCAGAAGCACAGAATCACTAATTGCTTGACCAGACAAGCTAGTCCCAGCCGCACGAAATGTAACTGCAATATGATGTTTATATGCCGTTTTTAATACTTGCACAACTTGTGTTTGATTTGCAGCAACGACAACCACTTGCGGAATTAATTGATAAAAACTCGCATCATGAGCAAAGGCGATTCGCCGTAATTCATCGGTGTAAATGTGATTGGAATACCCATTTTGTTGTAATGTAGCAACGAATTCTTGATGTTGGTAGTCAATCTTCATTATTGAGATTTCCTTTAGATGCCCCAATCTTCACTTTTACTGAATATTTCAATAAATATAGGATAACTTATTAATTTTTTAGTGAATGATGAAAAAATATAGAGTTTGTTAATGAAGAAAGCGTAATTTGGCAAACTGTTTGAGCGTTAGCGAGTTTTTGCCAAATAGATTTCAAATTAATACAAACTCATATTTTGTAATCTTTGAACGTAAAAATTCATAGGTTATCCTATAGTGGGTTGAATTTAAAAAGTAAAAACTGTGGTATTAATTAACAAATTTCAGATGAATAAAATTGGGCGAGCCTTATAGCTAAATATGTCATCTTTATAAGTAACATTCGTTAAATACAATCCGTCTGGCATAAATGTTGGCGGGGCTAATTTTCTATTTTTAGTAGCAATTACATCTCGAAAACCATCAACGCTCAACTTGCCATTGCCAACATAGACCAATGCGCCAACAATATTACGAATCATATGATGTAAAAATGCATTCGCCGTTATTTCAAAACAAATAATTCCGTCATGTTCTGTTATATTAAAAACACTTAGAACACGAACTGGATTTGCTGCCTGACATTCTGCAGCACGAAAAGATGAAAAATCTTGCGTTCCAATTAGAAATTTTGCAGCGTCACACATCGCTACAATATCTAGCATCGCATGATACCAGCCAATTTTTTTATCCAATAATGCGCTACGAACTGGATTTTGGTACAAATAATATTTATATGTTCGACTAAGCGCGCTATATCGTGCATCAAAATCGTTATTTACATACGCAACATCTTGAATTACTATATCGCGTGGCAATAGCGCATTAACTCCACGAATCCAGCCATACAATGGACGCTTAGCATCAGACTCAAAAGTAATTACTTGATATCGAGCATGAACGCCACTATCTGTACGACCAGCTGTAATCACGTCTATCTTGTGCGCAGCAAAGCGAGATAATGAATTCTCCAGAACTTCCTGTATACTTAAAAATTCATGTTGCTTTTGCCAACCAAAATAACCTGATCCATCGTATTCGACAACCATTGCAAGTTTATTCATATCGCAATTTTATCCATATCAACTGAGCTAATTGGATCTAACATTATTCTATATTGCCGATAATAACTAACACTACCAACCTTATACTCCAAAAGTAAATCTAGAATTGGCGAACTAATTGGCTTAGTTGAAGTAATTATTATCTTATAATTATGACTATTTATCTTATTAATTTTAAATTTTAGATAACCAAGTTCATAGTGATAATCAATACCGTATTCATTAAATTGTGCTATATTTGCCAAATTTACCGATGTATTCATATTTGATGTAACTAAACTTGTGCCAGTTACATTAATATCTGCTTGCAATTTTTGGTTTAAATAAGAATTTATTTTCAAAACACCCAAATCAGCCCATGAATTAAGGCAAAATAATAAAGAGATTACACACAAAACAAATTTAATCATGACCCTCACTTTTTATTTATGTAAAATACTCAAACAAGTTCAAATAATTAAATCTGTTTAAGTATGTGTGTTACCACTTTGGCTGCACGATTAGCGCTAATCTCTTTTAATTCAGAAAAACTATGCGTCGCGCTACCATCAATTCCAGCCATATCAGACAATGCACGGATTACGACAAATGGCACTTTATTCAAATAGCACACATGCGCAATAGCAGCGCCTTCCATCTCACAAGCAAGCGCATCAAATTCACGATGAATTGCCATAGCTTTTTCATGATTATCAATAAATTGATCGCCGCTAGCTATACGCCCACGAACAACCTTATACTCATCTGATACCAAGCCACGCATTGCAGTTTCAACAAGATAATTATCGCATGCAAAACTAAATGTGTCCATCCGCGGAACTTGACCAAGTGCGATACCAAAACTTCTAACATCCATATCATGTTGCACCAAATCGGTCGCAACGACAACATCACCAAAAGCTAATACGTCGCTTAGCCCACCCGCAACACCGACATTTATAATATAATCTGGCGCAAATGTACAAATCAATGCTTGCGTTGACGCAGCCGAATTAACTTTACCAATCCCACAGACTAAAGCAATTACCTCATGATTTTCATACATATATGAAGTGTAATCAATGCCACCAATATTTTTCAAGCTTGTTGTATTTAATTTAATTGACAATAAAATCTGTTCCAACTCTTCTTGCATTGCACAAATAATCGCAATTCGCATATTTCTTCCCTAATTTAAACTTGCCACATCTTTATGCATTAATATGCCAACTATATTAGATATTTCAACAACCAAATTATGTCGTGGAATAACCATATCAATAGCGCCTTTTTCTAATAAAAAATCTGAGCGCTGAAACCCAGCTGGCAACTTTTCTCTAACTGTCTGCTCAATTACACGAGGACCAGCAAACCCGATCAATGCGCCAGGTTCAGCGATAACCACATCACCAAGGAAAGCAAAACTAGCCGATACGCCGCCCATCGTTGGATTGGTTAAAAGCGATATAAAAGGAAGCTGATTTTCACTTAATAAATGTAATACAGCAGAGGTTTTTGTCATTTGCATGAGAGAATTTACCCCTTCCTGCATACGAGCGCCACCCGATGCTGCAACACAAATAAACGGACATTTATTTGCAACAGCAGCTTGAACCCCGCGCACAAATTTTTCACCAACTACAGCTCCCATAGAACCACCGATAAATCTAAATTCAAATGCGGCAATCACCACCGGATGCTTATTTAATGTTCCTTGCATTACTACTAATGCATCATCTTCATTAAGCTTATGTTGCATTTGTGTTAATCTGTCTGCATACGGTTTACTATCTCTAAATTTCAGAACATCAACTGGCTTCACCTCTGTTGCAAGTTCAATTCGCCCATCTTTATCTAATAACATATCCAGACGCTGTCTTGCAGACACCGAATGATGATGCTGGCATTTTGGACAGACTTTCAAATTATTATCTAAGTCTGTATGATATAGAATTTCATTACAATTTTCACATTTACACCATAAACCTTCTGGCACATTAGATTTACTGGTTCCACCATCGTTTTTTATCTTTGGTGGCAATAATTTACTTAACCAACTCATTATATTTCCTCCAATTTAATTGTTGTATTTGCCCATATTTGTGGTGCACTCTTATGAATAGAATTACCGCTACTATCAACAGCAATAGTCACTGGCATATCTTTTACTTCAAATTCATAAATAGCTTCCATTCCCAAATCGGCAAATGCCACAACTTTAGCACTCTTAACTGCTTTGGATACCAAATAAGCAGCGCCACCAACCGCAATCAAATATACAGCTCCGTTATCTTTTATCGCATCAATCGCTTCGTCGCCTCTTTCAGCTTTACCTATCATACCAATTAAACCAGTTTTCTCAAGCATCGTGCGCGTAAATTTATCCATACGTGTTGCCGTAGTCGGACCAGCAGGACCAACAATCTCTTCTCTAACAGGATCAACAGGTCCCACATAATAAATAAATCGATTAGTAAAATCAACAGGCAAATCTTCGCCTTTATTTATCATATCAACCATACGCTTATGCGCCGCATCACGCCCAGTTAAAATTTTACCATTTAACAACAATGTCTCGCCAGTTTTCCACATGGCTATCTCTTCTTTGGTTATTTTATCAATATTAACCCGCCGTGAAGTAGCGCTAGGATCCCAATCAATCCGTGGATAATCATCAAGATTCGGCGGAGTTAAAATAGCAGCTCCAGTTCCATCCAAAACAAAATGCACATGCCTAGTTGCAGCACAATTTGGAATCATTGCAATTGGTTTTGATGCTGCGTGAGTTGGATAATCTAATATTTTCACATCCAAGACAGTTGTCAAACCGCCCAAACCTTGCGCACCAATCCCCAACCCATTTACCTTTTCGTATAACTCAATCCGCAATTCATCAAGTTTATTTTTCGCGCCATTTTTCAATAGCTCATGCATATTAATTGGTTCCATCAACGATTTTTTCGCCATTAGCATAGCTTTTTCCGCTGTACCGCCAATTCCTATACCAAGCATTCCTGGTGGACACCATCCAGCGCCCATTTGTGGTACAGTTTTTAGCACCCAATCAACAATTGAATCATTTGGATTTAACATCGCAAATTTTGATTTATTTTCCGAACCACCGCCTTTGGCTGCAATATCAACATGTACTGTATTACCAGGCACAATCTCGTAATGCACTACCGCAGGCGTGTTATCTTTGGTATTCACACGGCTAAATGCTGGATCAGATAAAATTGATGCGCGCAATTTATTTTCAGAATTATTATATGCCTGCCTAACACCCATATTTACCATTTGATCAATAGACATAGTGGCATCAGCAAATTTAACATCCATACCAATTTTAACAAATACACAGACAATTCCTGTATCTTGACAAATTGGACGCTTACCTTCTGCACACAACCTTGAATTAATTAGAATTTGTGCCATTGCATCTTTAGCAGCAGGAGATTTTTCTAAATAATATGCAGTTGATAAAGCCTGAATAAAATCCTGAGGATGATAATAGGAAATAAACTGCAAACTATCTGAAATTGATTGTATAAAATCAGCTTGTTTGACTTTAGTTGTCATAATTTACCTTACTGTTAGGTTTTAATATATATTATTAACATATATAACTAAATAAAAAATGTAACTACATAGCGGTAATATTCACAATATACAGAATATGAGATATTGCTAAATAGTTACTAGAATATTAATTAATCTTCAGCAAAATGCTTTTGCAATTTCTCACGACGTTCTTGAGACTCAATGGTTAATGTAGCAGCAGGACGAGCAATCAAGCGTTTTAAACCAATAGCTTCACCCGTATCTTCACAGTATCCATATTCGCCATTTTCAATTAAATCAAGTGCTTTTCTAATTTTCTGCAATAATTTACGTTCACGATCTCGAGTTCTTAATTCTAATGCGTACTCCTCCTCTATTGTTGCCCTGTCTGATGGATCTGCAATATAATTAGTTTCTTGTTCCTGAAATGCGTTAGTAGTTTTCTTGGCGTTTTCTAAAAGTTCTTGTTCCATAGCGACTAATTTTTGTTTAAAAAAGTTCAATTGAGTCTTATTCATATAATCTTGCTCAGACATAGATAAAATGTCTTCATCATTATACGCCATTTCAATATGTTGGTTTTGTGTCATTGCGAACCCCTCAAAAAGAGTACAAAATAATTTTTAAATTATAAGGTGTGTATTATATACCTATTTTAACAATAAATACAAGTGGTAATTTCATAAGACATATTTTTTATTACAAGAGTATTTAGAATACAAAGAAAAATTTAAACTTCTATTTATAGCTTTTTATAAAACTTCCTCAACCAATCTTTTTAATTTGATTTTTTATAATGATTAAATCTTAATTTCTAATAAATTTTCAAATTATATACATAAATTTTCTCCTTTT
Organism: uncultured Neisseria sp.; assembly: GCA_964462055.1. Taxonomy (GTDB): domain Bacteria; phylum Pseudomonadota; class Gammaproteobacteria; order Burkholderiales; family UBA11063; genus Aquella. The sequence goes on from CAYWWJ010000024.1 coordinate 32,134, forward strand.
ATTGAGTATTTAAATAACTTATATAGGATAAATCACTCATTTTGCAAATTCAATTTTTCAAAAAACTTCAAATTAAACTACTAGCGTATAATTTTTTTCACAAACTAAAACAAGTAGATAATAAATAATCAATAAAATAATTGAAAATATATTTGACAGCGATATAAAGTCTTGATATAATACGTACCTCTAGAACAAGAGATTGTTCGGAGAAGTGGCCGAGAGGTCGAAGGCACTCCCCTGCTAAGGGAGCATATGAGCTAAAACTCGTATCGAGGGTTCGAATCCCTCCTTCTCCGCCAAAAAAAGCATCCGTAGCTCAGTTGGATAGAGT
>CAYWWJ010000025.1:0-30822 GCA_964462055.1 uncultured Neisseria sp.
CAAAATATAGTTGACAAGTTATCATAGAAGCAGTAACTATTTTTGGAGATGCTAATGCAATACGCTCACGACAAATACTCTGGCATTTATAAAGTATTGATGTGTATTTGCTTATTTTTACTTGCGATTAATTTTGCCAATGCTGATAATGTAATTATAGGAGGCGCCAGAATAAATGATTATAGCAAATTATTAACAAACAAAAAAGTTGCGGTATTTGCGAATAATGCTTCCAAAATTGAAAGTCAGAATATAGTTGATTTCCTGCTAGCGAATAAAATCAATGTGGTAAAGATATTTACCCCTGAACATGGATTTTTTGTCGATGGAGCCGCTGGTCAAAAAATAAATGACGGAATCTATAAAAATATACCGCTAATTTCGCTTTATGGTAAAAATTTGGCGCCTACAGAAAAACAGTTGCGCGATATTGACGTTAGTGTGTTTGATATTCAAGATGTTGGAGTTCGCTATTATACTTATATTTCTTCGTTACAATATATCATGCAAGCGTCGTTAAAAAATGCTAAAACGCTTATTATACTTGATCGCCCCAATCCTAATGGTTTTTATATCGATGGTCCTGTTTTGGAAAAATCATATTTGTCATTTGTTGGGATGCAAGCAATTCCAATTGTATATGGAATGACCATTGGCGAATATGCATTGATGCTAAAGGGTGAAAACTGGCTCGAAACATCATCCGATTTGCCTGCAAAAGATTTAAAATTAATCGTTGTAAAAAATTTAAATTATACACATGCGACTAAATATATTGTAAAATACCCGCCGTCACCAAATTTAAAAACTATACAGGCAATTTATAATTATCCTAGTTTGGGGTGGTTTGAGGGAACCAAAATGAGCGTCGGGCGAGGTACTCAATTTCCATTTGAATTATTGGGGAAGTATGATTTGCGTGCCGAATCATATTCACAACCACGTGGGGAAATAGATGTTTCATTATTAATAAATAGTTACAAGACATTTTCAGATAAGAAGGATTTTTTCAACGCATATTTCAATAAATTAGCGGGAAATAAAACGCTTAAGGAGCAGATTATTTCAGATATGTCTGAATCACAAATTAGAGCGTCTTGGCAGAAAGATATTGCCAAATTTAAGAAGATTCGCGCTAAATATTTAATTTATCCATAATATAAGGAATAGAATGACACAGATGCAGCAAACGGTTACAATAGAATCAATTGATTTTGAAGGTAAAGGTGTAGCAAAGGTTGATGGAAAAACAGTTTTTGTCAAAGGTGCATTGCCACAAGAAGAAGTTATAATTGAGATTGTTCGTCGAAAAGCGAATTTTGATACAGCCAAATTAATTGAAATAATTACGCCCAGTCCAAAGCGCGTAACGCCAGATTGTCCAAATTTTACTCTGTGCGGTGGGTGTTCGTTGCAACACATTGAATTTAAGACGCAAGTTGAATATAAACAGCAAACATTGATGGAAAATTTGCAACATATTGGTAATGTTACATTGGAGCGCGATAAATTTTTGCCACCATTATATGGAAAACCATGGGAATATCGGCAACGAGCCCGATTATCCGCAAAGAATGTTGATAAAAAAGGTGGATTATTAGTTGGGTTCCGTGAAAATGGGGCGCCATATGTTGTTGATATGAACGAATGTTTGGTACTGCCTAAGCATATTTCGAATTTAATTCCGCTGATGCGTCAAGAGTTTGTGAAATTATCGATAAAAACCAAATTACCGCAGATCGAAGTTGCGGTTGGTGATCGTGTTTCTGTGTTGGTATTACGTAACATGGAAGAAATTACGGCTGCCGATGAAGAAATTCTGACGAATTTTGTCGAAAAATATTCAACGAATGAAAATCCATTGCAAATATGGCTACAACCCAAAGGACCTGAAACGTGTTACCCATTTTATCCGTTGGATGCGCCACAATTAAGTTATTCATTAGGGGATTATGGTATTGAAATGCCGTATTACCCAAGTGAATTTACGCAGGTGAATACAGAGCTAAACAATAAGATGGTGAATCTTGCGCTGGAATTATTAGCTCCGCAAGCACACGAGCTTATCGCGGATTTTTTTTGCGGAATAGGTAATTTTACGTTGCCAATTGCAAAAAATGCGCGGCAAGTTATTGGCATTGAAGGCTCCGATCAATTAGTTAAACGTGCGCGACAAAACGCGCTGCATAATAATCTGGGCGAAAATGTTAGTTATCAAGTGTGTAATTTGTTTAAGATTGATAGCGATTGGCTTGCTGGCTTAGGTAAATTAGATAAGTGGTTAATTGACCCACCGCGTGATGGAGCTTATGAATTAGTGAAATCAATCACTAAAGCAACGGCGCCAATGCGTATTGTCTACGTGTCGTGCAATCCATCTACATTAGCGCGTGACGCTGGTGTTTTAGTTAATGATCATGGTTATAAATTGATTAAATGTGGTGTGATGAATATGTTTCCGCATACAACACATGTGGAATCAATTGCATTATTTGAGAGGGATTTGTAAATGAATTATCTTATTTTTGCTGGATTTTGTCTAATCAGCCTCAGTCTATGGTTAAGAAAACAAAATTTCACATTGTTGTTGTGTGCAATTGCTACAATTGTTAGTTTTTGGTTCGACTACATATCGTTTAATGGGTTAATATTAATCGCGGTTAGTGGGATTAGTGCTCACTTAATTCAGTTGCATTCTCGGTTGCGCCATTATTTAGTTTTCGTAGTATTATTGTCAATTGCGTTGGCTATGTTGAATAGCAATTTTACGCATGCAAATTATATTATGCTATTGGATAATGTGCGATTGAGCCCTCATTCCAGGCCATTTACAATGGGGTTGAATATCGAAAAGACGCTTGTTGCGGTGCTATTGGCAACGCATTTAATCTATGTGAATCGAAGTATTGCTGAGTGGAAAATGACAATTCGTAGCGCAATTATCCCTAGCATATTGGTGTGTTTAGTGTTGCTTTCCCCTGCGCTATTGACAGGTTTTGTGCGGGTTGAGTTTAAATTCCCTTTGCCTGCAATTATACTATTTGCATTGCATAATTTATTGCTCGTTTGTCTTTCTGAAGAAGTATTTTTCCGTGGGATATTACAACATTGGTTGCATCAATTATGCGGTTTATACCTACGTAAATTGCAATCATGGTTACCAATTTTACTTGCGAGTATTATGTTTGGATTATTCCATTATAAATCTGGTATGATTATGATTATATTTGCGAGCATTGCTGGGTTATTTTATGGGTATGTGTATCAAAAGACCAAGAGAATTGAGGCAAGTATGCTGGTGCATTTTTGCCTCAATATGGTGCATTTTGTAGTGTTTACTTACCCATCGTGGGATAAATTAGTTAACTAACTTATAGGTAATTCGTACCAATCAAATAATCAACAAAAGCTTTGTTATAGAAATCAGCAGGAACTATTCCATACTGCTTTATAACATTGCTATTCATATGAGTGTATATGTCTGGGTAAAAACTCTGAGCACAGCTATATGGATTCCACAAGCAACTACCAGTTGATGCGCTAGCAAAATTTATATAATAGGTGTAGTTTGTGTTAAGCTTTATTTTTCCAGAATAATTTTCTACAAAACTATTAAATGCATTGGATTTGTCAGTGCCACCGGCTTTATAAATATCTTGTACAGATATAGTAGATCCAATAGTTACGCCATCATCGTCCCAGTCTCCATTAATCCCGTCACCGCAACCTAAGCGATCTAATAATACTACTTGACCACGTACATCTTTTAATATGGGAGACACTCCTTTGGCAAAGTCATACCATTTAACATTTGGTCTATTGGTTTTGTACTGATTAAATATTTGACAGTTGGTGTAAGTATCATCCATAGGTGCTTTATCTTCTTTAATTGAAACGATAATAGTTTCCTGTGGATGTTTTTTAAGAAAATCTTCTAATGAGTCTAAAACATTATCAAAATTTAGATTCAAATATTTCTTAGCATGATGTAGTGCCCATCCGCCAGGTACTCTTCGCACTCTAATATCAAAAAATCTAACACCATCATTTAGCTGTGTGGTAAAGTCGTTGTCTTGCGTTTTAAAGAATGATACTGAAGTATTCTATGTTGCAGTATCATGGGTGCCAGGAATAGATAAATTTGCCAGTTTGGTATTATCTGGAAGGCTGGTCATCCATTCCGCTTGGTCAGATTTTTTAATTACAGTTATGAACATTTCATCATCACGTATATATTGTAAAACGCTAACATCATTATTGTCCGTTAAACGCATAAAACTTAATGATCCCTCGTTGCAGTCGCGCATATTTAATCTCATATTTATTGGTTGTATGCCGTTACTAAAATTAATAGTTAAATCAAATGGACTGCTACTAGAGAATACATTGATATCCTCTTCTTCACGGATTGATTGAAGAGAATCAATTGGTCCTCTACCATCTAGGTTATGATCTGGTCTTTCGTTTTCCCAGTCATAGTTGTCAACACCACCAACTTTTAAACTGGTTATTGTGTACGGTGACATATTGTTGAGTTGAAAATATGTAGCTTTACTTGCGGCATATGCATTTATGCTGCTAATAAATAATATAGCGTAAATAAAAGTTCTAAAAATTGTGGACATGACAAATCCTAATCAAAATAGTTAATGATAAAATAGCTTTAAGTTTAATTTCACTATTCACAGAGCAGTGTTAGAACCTGTTTAAAATTTTCCAATCTATTGCGAAAAGCACAAATTGGCTATAATTTTACAAAAATTTATACATAATATGAGTAACTATTACTCAAAAATTTCATAAAATTCTATCTCAATTATTGCTTTTCTCATAACGATTAAAGATCTTAAACATGTTCTTAATTGTTGTTAATGTGCTTAATGCTGGATTATATACTGTATTCATAAATAATAAAAAGTGACATTTTTGTTCTCTAAAATGTAAGTTGGTGTATTTAGTAATTTGAATTACTCACTTAAGCACTGCGTTTATAAGTAATAAAGGGAGTGACATTTTTGTTGATCTAGAGATAATATTATTTAAGTTTAAATAGATTTATGTAGTGAGTAAGCATCCTTTTTTGTATATGTTAAATTATGAACTGCAGTAACTTGGTTGGTGTATAATATTGGGGATTAATCCTATACTCAAACAAGTTTAAAATAATTGAATCAAACAAGTGGCGATATCTATTAAATAATAGGTTAGGAGTGTAGTAAAATTCAAAGAGTGATGAAGCTGTTTAAGTATATAAAAAATAAAATTGAAAAAGTGAGGACTGTGGTCTGAGTATTATAATTAAATTGAAGGAATTTATATGAACACAAATGAAATTATATGTGACGTGGTAGTATTGGGCGCTGGTCCCGGTGGATACACTGCTGCATTTAGAGCCGCAGATTTGGGTAAGAATGTTGTATTAATTGAAAAATATGCCACATTAGGTGGTGTTTGCTTAAATGTTGGATGCATCCCATCTAAGGCATTATTACATGTTGCAAAGGTCATCAACGAAGCAGATGAAATGTCTCATCATGGAATATCATTCGGCAAACCAAAATTAGATATAGATAAAATTCGTGAATATAAATCTGGCGTAGTTGGGAAATTAACCAAAGGGCTAACTGCATTAGCCAAACAACGAAAAGTTGATGTAATTCATGGCGTTGGCAAGTTTACTTCTGCGTATACTATAGATGTTGTAACGAGTGACGGAGTTAAAACAGTTCGCTTTACCAATGCAATTATTGCTGCTGGTTCGTCTGTTGCAAAATTACCAATGTTTCCATTTGACGATCCACGGGTGATTGATTCAACGGGCGCATTAGAAATGAAAGATATTCCCAAAAAAATGTTAGTTGTTGGCGGTGGAATTATTGGCCTAGAAATGGCAGAAGTTTATTCGAGTTTAGGTTGTGAAATTACTGTTGTTGAGCTTGGTGATGGATTGATTCCAGGGGCAGATAGGGATTTGGTAAGAGTATTGGAAGCTAGAATCAAGAAACGTTATGTGGCGATTTATACATCGACCAAGTGCGTAAAAATAGAGCCCAAAAAAGATGGTTTGCATGTAATTTTAGAAGGCGAAAAAGCACCAAACACGCCACAGGTATTTGATAAGGTTTTGGTTGCAACAGGTAGGGTTCCAAATGGTAAATTGATTGCGGCAGAGGTGGCTGGAGTTGTTGTAAATGAGCGTGGATTTATTGCTGTTGATAAACAATGTCGTACGAATGTGGCTCATATATTTGCAATTGGTGATGTTGTGGGACAACCTATGTTGGCGCATAAAGCAACACATGAGGCACGAGTTGCTGCGGAAAATTGTGCGGGGATGAAGTCATTTTTTGATGCAAGAGCTATTCCAGGTGTTGCATATACGGATCCAGAGATTGCATGGATGGGAATTACCGAAGCGGAGGCAAAAGCAACAGGCGTTGAAATTGAAGTCGGCAAATTTCCATGGGCTGCATCAGGACGTGCGCTTGGCAATGGTCGTGATGATGGCTTTACGAAAATTATTGCGGATAAAAAAACACATAAAATTATTGGTGCGGGTATCGTTGGCGTAAATTCTGGGGAACTATTGGCTGAAACCGTGTTGGCAATGGAAATGGGTTGTGATATTCATGACGTTGCATTAACTGTGCATGCGCATCCGACATTATCTGAGTCTGTTGCATTTGCCTGCGAAATAATTGATGGCTCAATAACCGATTTATATATGCCGAAGAAGAAATAAAATGACAAAAATACATCCGATCATCGAACAAGTGACAAATGACATAATCAAAAGAAGTGCGCCAACGCGTGATGCATATCTATCACGTATGCGTAGTTTTTACGGTACGAAAATTAGCCGCGAAAAAATGGGTTGCACCAATTTGGCGCATGCAATGGCGGCGGAAGATAATAAGACGAAATTCGTATTAAAAAAGTTAGAAGAACCAAATATAGCAATTGTCACAGCGTATAACGATATGCTATCGGCGCATCACCCATATTACCGTTACCCTGAACAAATAAAACAAGCAATTGCGCAAGTTGGCGCAACAGCACAAGTTGCTGGCGGTGTTCCAGCGATGTGTGATGGCGTTACGCAGGGGCAAATCGGTATGGAATTGTCGTTATTTTCTCGTGATGTTATTGCAATGAGTACGGCAATTGCGTTGTCGCATAATGTATTTGATGGCGCATTATGCTTAGGAATTTGCGATAAAATCGTGCCAGGGTTATTAATCGGCGCATTGAGCTTTGGTTATTTGCCAACGATATTCATTCCATCTGGTCCAATGGCAAGCGGAATTTCCAATAAAGAAAAAGCCGAAACGCGCAAATTATACGCTGAGGGTAAATTGGGCGCCGAAGCGCTATTAGATTCTGAAATGAAATCATATCACGCGGCAGGTACTTGCACGTTTTATGGTACGGCAAATAGTAACCAAATGTTAATGGAGATAATGGGTTTACACATACCAGGGTCGGCATTTGTCGCACCAAATTCGCCACTAAGAGAAGCGTTGACAGCATTTGCATCAAAACAAGTGGTGTCCAATACATCTGAGCGTGGGAATTTAGTTCCATTATGTGAAATAGTAAATGAGAAAAGTATTGTTAATGCGATGATTGGATTAATCGTAACTGGCGGTTCAACTAATCATACGATGCATTTACCAGCGATCGCTAAAGCCTGTGGTATAATAATCAATTGGGATGATTTTGCTAAATTATCACATGTTGTACCGACAATCGCCCGCGTGTATCCAAATGGTTCGGCAGATGTGAATCAATTTCACGCTGCCGGCGGAGTTGCGTACGTAATAAAGCAATTACTAAGCGGTGGTTACTTGCATGAAGATGTAAAAACAGTTGTGGGAAATGGATTACACAATTATGTGAAAAATCCGTATTTAGATGAAGCGGGTAATTTGTGCTGGCAAGAAGTTGGTGATTCTTTGGATGAAACAATTTTGCGCCCGTTGAATAATCCATTCGCCAAAGATGGTGGTTTACGCTTGATTTCTGGCAACATTGGGCGATCTGTGAGTAAAATTTCTGCAATTGATGAAAAATATCGTTATGTAAGCGCACCTGCGCGTGTATTTACTAGTCAAGATGATGTAATTGCAGCATATAAGCGTGGTGAATTAAACTGCGATGTGGTTGTTGTATTGACTTATCAAGGACCACAAGCCAATGGAATGCCCGAATTACACGGGCTTACACCTTCGTTAGCTTCGTTACAAGACCAAGGGTACAAAGTGGCGTTGGTTACCGATGGACGGATGTCTGGAGCGTCTGGAAAAGTACCGAATGCGATTCATTTAACGCCAGAAGCATTGGTTGGTGGAATGATTGCCAAGATTCATGATGGTGACATTATAGAATTAGATTTAGAAAATGGGCGATTATCAGTTGAGGTTAGCGACGAAGAATTTGCTTCGCGTAAAATTATTCATCCAGATATCAGTAAAAATAGCTATAATATAGGGCGTGAATTATTTATTAATTTTAGACAAAATGTGAGTAGCGCCGAAACTGGTGCAACTGCTTTTTAGGGGTTTACTATGAAAGACATATTAACGGCAGAGAAGCTTGCGGATATTAGTAGTGTTATTCCTGTTGTGGTGTTAGATGACATTACTCATGCTGTGCCATTGGCGAATGCTTTGTTGGCTGGCGGAGTTGGAGTTATGGAGGTGACATTGCGTACTAATGTTGCTTTTGGTTGTATTGAAGAGATTAGTAAGCATGTGCCAGAAATGATTGTCGGTGCTGGAAGTGTAATTAGCGATGACCAATATCACCAAGCAGTAAAAATGGGTTCCAAATTTATTATTTCGCCAGGTTTAACCAAAGATTTAGTGCGTGCGTCTAATTATTATGATGTGCCATTTATCCCTGGTGTAGCGACCCCTTCAGAAGTTATGAAAGCTTTGGTTCGAGGTTTTACATATTTGAAATTTTTTCCAGCAGAAGCGAGCAATGGCTTAGAAATAATCAAATCACTACAAGGCCCAATTAGCCAAGCTAAATTTTGCCCAACTGGTGGAATTGGTTTACATAACATGGAACAATATTACGCGCAGCCTAATGTATTTGCGGTTGGATGTAGCTTTATTGTTGACAAAGCGTTGGTTCACGCTGGTAATTTTGCTAAAATTACAAAATTATGCAAGCAAGCTGTTTCTATACTCAAACAAGTTCAAAATAATTGAATTAAACAAGCGACGACACCTATTAATCGGTTAGGAGCGTGGTGAAATTTAAGTATGAAGAAGTTTGATTATACACTTAATAATGTTAAAAAGTAAGGACATAACAATAAATGCAAGTGAATGACGATTTAGATATAATTAGAAATTCTATTCGAGAAATTAAAGATTGGCCTGAAAAAGGCGTAGTATTCCGCGACATTACGACGTTATTGCAAAATCCAAGTGCTTTTCATAAAGTTATTGACATTTTAGTTGCGCGTTATAAAGATGCAAAATTAGATGTGGTAGCTGGATTAGATGCGCGTGGATTTATTTTTGGACCTATTTTAGCCTATGAATTAGGAATCGGCTTTGTGCCAATTCGCAAGAAGGGTAAATTGCCATATGCAACTGTTGCTGAGAGCTACACATTAGAATATGGAGATGTTACTACGGTTGAATTGCATACAGATGCAGTAAAATCTGGCGATAGAGTTGTGATAGTCGACGATTTAATCGCAACAGGCGGTACAATGATTGCTGCGTGCACTTTAATCAAGAAGCTTGGTGGTGAAATAGTTGAGTGCGCTGTGGTGAATGATTTATTGTATTTGGATGGTAGCAAGCGCATTATAGAACAAGGGTTTCCCGTATTTTCTATTTTGGAATATAGTTAGTAACTACTTAGTCGCAATCAATATACAGTCATTACTTTTTACTGAATGTTTAAGTAAATAGGATATATTACTAAGTGGTTATAATTTTAAATGGGCGTAAAAATGCATATTTTTGCTAGTTTGCAACATCAAACGCGATTTAGACGGAATCGTAAAAACCAGTCGATTCGAGATTTAGTTCAAGAGAACCATATTACAGCGAATGATTTAGTCTATCCTGTTTTTATTCTTGAGGGTAATAACAGAAAAGAAGAAATTAAGTCGATGCCAGGACAATATCGCATGAGTATAGATATTCTGCTGATTGTTGCTAAAAAATGCATTGATTTTGGCATAAAAGCGATTGCATTATTTCCAGTGATCGAGTCTGAGAAAACTGAAGATGCACGTGAAAGTTATAATCCAGATGGTCTCATTCCGCGTGCGATTCGTGCACTAAAAAGCAATTATCCAAACCTTTTGATATTTAGCGATGTGGCATTAGATCCGTATACTAGCCATGGTCAAGATGGGATCATTGATGAAAATGGGTATGTTCTTAACGATGTAACTGTTAGTGTGCTAGAAAATCAGGCATTGTGTCACGCTGAAGCTGGTGCTGATTTTGTATCTCCGTCTGATATGATGGATGGTAGAATCGGTTCAATTCGTATGGCATTAGATGAGAGTAATTTCATTAACACTGGAATAATGGCGTATTCGGCGAAATATGCTTCAAAGTACTATGGACCATTTCGCGATGCAGTTGGTTCTAGTGGTAATTTGGGTAAATCAGATAAGGCTAGTTATCAGATGAATCCAGCCAATGGTGCGGAAGCTTTGCACGAAGTTGGACTGGATATCGCCGAAGGTGCTGATATTGTAATGGTAAAACCAGGGTTGCCATATTTAGATGTGTTATATCGTGTGAAACAACATTTTCAAAAGCCAACAGCAGTGTATCATGTGAGTGGTGAATATGCAATGCTAAAAGCCGCGAGTCAGAATGGTTGGCTTGACTACGAAAGTACGTTAATGGAAACGATGCTTTGCTTTAAACGAGCAGGCGCTGATATGATTTGGACATATGCGGCACTTGATGTCGCTGAGTTTTTGAATAATTAATAAGAGGTGTAATTTATGGAACATTATTTAACTAAATTTAAACATGCACTTGAAGTTGCATTTGATGCAAAACAAGCAGATGTGTTATTCAATAAATATAAAAATGCTTTTGGTGAAGATTATTTTGATTCATTCGCTATAAATGAGATTGTGGAAGATGTTGCGCGGATAGAAACTTTAACTCCAGATAATATGTATGCTATTAAAATATACAATGGAATTAGTGATGCGGGTAATATCTGGCAGATTAAGCTCCTTAAACTTCACGATAAGGTTAGCTTGTCTAGAGGTTTACCGATTATTGAGAATTTCGGGTTTAAATTGTTAGATGAATACCCGTACGAAATTAATTTAACGCAAGAGAATATTGTTCACGTGTGTGATTTCGGCGTTGAAGTTCCTGAAAGTGTGGTTGATGAAATTAATGATGCCACTATTATTGATAATTTGAAATCAGCGATTATAGCTGTTTTTGATCGCAAGGTTGAAAGCGATGGGCTCAATAAGTTAGTTTTACATAGTGGATTAGATGTGCGTCAAGTATCATTAATTCGTGCTGTTGTACATTATTTAATTCAAACTTCATTACCCTATTCTAAGCAATATATGAGTGATTGCTTGCGCAAATATCCTAAATTGGTGCATAATTTCTTTACATTATTCGATGCTAAATTTAATCCGAAGACGCACAGTGAGATAAATGCGGCGCTAACCAGAAGTAGTATTGCCGATTTACTAAGTGACGTTATAAGTATTGATGAGGATCGAATTCTTAAAGCATTTATGGCGGTTATTGAGGCAATGCTCAGGACGAATTACTACCAAACTGCGGATGATGGTGCGCATAAAGAACAAATCTCATTTAAAATTGAGTCAGGCAAATTATCATTTCTTCCAAAACCACGCCCATTATACGAAATATTCGTGTATTCGCTAAACTTTGAAGCAATTCATTTACGTGGCGGAAAAGTTGCGCGTGGTGGGCTTCGTTGGAGCGATAGAAAAGAAGATTTCAGAACTGAGGTTTTGGGTTTAGTAAAAGCGCAAATAGTTAAAAATTCTGTAATCGTTCCAACTGGCTCAAAAGGTGGTTTTGTATGCAAAAAACTGCCTGATTACAATGATCGTGATGCATATATGGCGGAAGGAATTTCGTGCTATAAACAATTCATCACTTCATTGTTGGATTTAACAGACAATTTGGTTGCTGGGGAAATTATTCACCCGAAGGATGTGGTTCACTTAGATGGAGATGACCCGTATTTGGTTGTAGCAGCGGATAAAGGAACAGCGACATTTTCTGATTATGCGAATGAAATATCCTTGGCAAAGGGGTTTTGGCTTGGTGATGCGTTTGCTTCAGGCGGTTCGGCTGGGTATGATCATAAAAAAATGGGTATTACCGCTAAGGGTGCGTGGGAATCAGTGCAACGCCATTTTCGTCATTTAGGAATTAATACACAAAGCCAAGATTTTACTGTGATTGGTGTTGGTGATATGGCGGGTGATGTATTTGGGAATGGAATGTTGCTGTCAAAACATATAAAATTACTTGCGGCATTTAATCATATGCATATTTTTCTTGATCCAAATCCTAATGTTGAGATTTCGTTTCAAGATCGTCAGCGCATGTTTAATTTGCCAACCTCAACGTGGGCAGATTATGATGTGAGTAAAATTTCTGCTGGCGGTGGAATCTATTCTCGTGCGCTTAAGTCAATTCCGCTGTCGGATGAAGTTAAGCAATGGCTTGGTGTTGATGCGAGCGAATTATCACCAACGGATTTAATTTTTGCAATTCTTCGTGCCAAAGCTGATATGTTTTATAATGGTGGTATCGGTACTTATATCAAGGCAGAGAGCGAAAGTAATGAAGATGTGAAAGACAAAGCGAATGATGCGATTCGGGTTAATGGCACAGAGTTGCAAGTAAAAGTTGTTGTTGAAGGCGGTAATTTAGGCGCAACCCAGCTGGGGCGGATTGAATTTGCCAAATCTGGTGGATATATTTATACCGATGCAATAGATAATTCTGCTGGAGTTGATTGCTCTGATCATGAGGTTAATATCAAGATTTTATTTGCTGCGATTATGCAGAAAACAGGCATGACAATCGGTGAGAGGAATAAGATTCTGGCGGATATGACCGATGAAATCGGACATTTGGTATTGCGCGATAATTACCTACAAACGCAGATTTTGCGTTATGCATCTGCTCGTGCGGTGGAATTATTCTCATTGAATATGTATTTCATTGATAAGCTGGAAAAATCTGGCGAATTAGATCGTAAAGTGGAGTTTTTACCCAATGCACATGAGGTGGAATTACGCCAGCGTATGGGAATTGGCTTGACTATGCCAGAATTATCCGTATTATTGGCTTATGCTAAAATGCGCCTAAATAATGAAATATTAAATTCGGATTTGGTGCACGATGAGCAATTTACTTCATTGTTGGTGAATTATTTTCCGCATACATTACAGCAAAATTATTTAAGTGAAATTAAGCAACATTATTTGAAAGAAGAAATTATTGCTAATCAATTAGCTAATTTAGTAATAAATCACATGGGAATAACATTTGTATCACGCTTTCAAGATGAATTTAGGGCTAGTACGTCGTTAATTATTCGGGCGTGGTGGGCTGTGTATAATATAGTTGAGGCGGACAAAGTTTTTGCTGCAATCGAAGCTTTAGATAATAAAATCTGTGCGAATATACAAATCGCAATGCAGATCCGCTTTAAAAAAACTTTGGAGAGAATGACACGTTGGACATTGCGAAGTATTAAGCAAGAACAAACAATTAATGAATTGTCGCAATATCAATCTCAGGTGCGTAATTTGATTACTAAGTTTAGTGACTTGGTAAGTGTGGAAAATTATTCCGATGTTGCCGAACATGAAGCGAAATTTATTGAGGCAGGCGTTCCTGTTGGGTTAGTGAAATTAATCGCACGGACGAATTATATTCCGCAATTGTTGGATATTGTTTTGCTGAGTAAAGAATACAACCGTGATTTATATTCAGTTGCGGATAATTATTTCTACGCAGGACGCTCTTTGCGGATTGATTGGTTGCGTCGGAATCTAATTGCATTACCTGAAAATAATAAATGGCAGGCATTATCGCGTTCTGCATTATTGGCAGACGGATATGTTGTTTATAGCAATATATTAAAAAGTGCATTCACCACAATGGATGCGACTGATGGCAAGTTCATTAAAACATGGCTAGATAAGCAGCCTGAAAAGATAGCGCAAATCAATGCAATGTTTGACGAATTACAAACGTATAAACAAATGGATTTGGCAATGTTGTCGGCGGTGGTTCGTGAGTTGGGTAATATTTTAGCGTGATATTTATATATGAATAATTCGATGATAAATAGTGGTATAACTTTGCCAGCGCCAGCGAATCTTGAGTTTATTAACGATAGTGCAAATTTATTACTCACGGGTGATTGGTCGTGCATTTCGATTAATGAAAATAAGATACAAGAGACTTTAAATAGTGGCAATAATTCTAAAAGCGTTATTATAGATGGGCGAAATGTCGGCTATTTTGATACAACTGGCGCGCTATTTTTAGTGAAAATCATTAAGCATTTTGAGCGAAATTCTATTGAAGTTAAGCAATTATTATTAAATGACAATGATGAATCTATGTATAAAATGATCGCTGCACATTTGGGTGTAATTAAGCAAGATGATCCACGGCGATTGATAATATTTCATTTCGCACGTGGATTAGGCGCTGGATCAAGCCAATTTTTGAATTTATTAATTGCATTTATGACTTTTCTGGGACGCTTGTTTTTTGGATTTTTTACGTTAATTAGACACCCATTTAGCATTGAGATCAAAGCAATATTAGACACTGTTTTAGATGTTGGCGTTAAAGGATTATGGATTGTCTGCCTGCTATGTTTTCTGATTGGTGTGACGCTAACCTACCAAATGAGCGTCCAATTTACATCATATGGAGCTAATATTTATGTAGTGAATTTCTTGGGAATTGCCTTACTAAAAGAGGTTGCGCCATTGCTGGCGGCAGTAATTGTTGCTGGTAGATCTGGTTCGGCGATTACGGCGTCAATTGGTACAATGAAAGTACAAGAAGAAATTGAAGCATTGCAAATCATGGGTATTTCGCCATTTAAGCGCTTGGTTTTGCCACGCGTAATTGGAATGATGATTGCATTACCATTATTGACGGCATTTGCTGATATTACTAGCATGTTTGGTGGTATGCTGGTGGCAAATTCCACCTTAGGCGTTGATTTTAGCTTATTTATTGCTCGTGTGCAATCAGATGTTTCGATCTATAATTACACTGGTGGAATTATAAAATCAGTAGCATTTGCGATGTTAATTGGCTTGGTGGCTTGTTTTTGTGGCTTTAATGTTCGAGGAAGCGCCGAAAGCGTTGGCAAAGAAACCACAAGAAGTGTCGTATTTTCAATTTTTTTGATTGTACTTATCGATTCAATTTTTGCGGTTATTTATCAAATACTGGGAATATAAATTAATGGTTAACACCTTAAATAAAACGCCTATTATCGAAGTTAAAGATTTAGTAACTCGTTTTGATGGGCAATTGATACATCAAAATCTTAATTTAACGATAAATTCAGAACGCATTGTGGTGGTTATTGGCGCTAGTGGTTGCGGAAAAACTACATTAGTACGTGAGATTCTTATGTTGCAACCAATTGACTCAGGGGAAATTTATTTGCTAGGTGAACAAATTTCCAGCTACGATATTGAGTCAGAATATACCAAATATATATTAAGTAAAATGGGGATGATGTTTCAACGGGGCGCGCTATTTTCTTCATTGACTGTGCTAGAAAATGTGATGTTTCCATTGTTTGAATATACCAAATTTAGTCATGAGACGATAAAAGAAATTGCATATTTGAAGCTGCGATTAACAGGTCTTGAAGAGCAAGCTTATAATCGTTATCCAACAGAAATTAGTGGCGGCATGTTAAAGCGAGTTGCATTGGCGAGAACATTGGCTTTAGATCCTAAAGTTATATTTTTGGATGAGCCAACTGCTGGGTTGGATCCAAATAGTGCGGCTGGATTTGATGAATTAATTGCAACATTGCAGCATCAATTAGGGCTGACGGTAATTTTGATTACGCACGATTTGGATACTATTTGGCGTGTTGCAGACGAAGTTGTATATTTAGGCGATAAAAAAGTTTTATTTCATGATAGTGTTGTAAATGCTGCAAATTCAACTATTCCAGAGTTATATGAATATTTTAACGGATCTCGTGGGCAAATAATTAAAACATTTTACACTAATGGTCTACAATAAGGAAAAAAATGAAAGATAATCAAAAGTATTTATTAATCGGGGTATTTATTATCTTTTCAGTCACAGTATTAGTTAGTGTTTGGCTCTGGTTTTCTAGCTCTAATCGTCAGGTATATGATACATATTTAGCTGTATTCCACGAGCCAATTGATGGCGTTACTACAAGCTCTGTAGTAAAATACAATGGCGTAGAAATTGGTAAAGTTAAACAGATTGAATTAGATAAGCAAAATCCTAACAATATACGTGTTTATATTAATGTACTACAAGGAACGCCAATTACGACCATAACATATGCAGTAATGAAATCGCAAGGAATTACTGGGATGTCGTATATTGATTTACGCCTGAATGATGCTTCTGTCAAATACCAAATAATTACCCCAACTGAAGTTCCTCCATATCCTGAGATTCAGACAAAATCTTCGCTACTTTTTAGCTTATCTGAGCAAGCACAGTCAGTAACTGATAATGTTAAAGATATTTCTGTGCAAGCTAAATTGCTATTGGATAATAAAAATATTAATCACGTAGCAAATATAGTGGCAAATTTAGACACCATAAGTCAATCAATCGCTTCAAGATCTAAGCAAATCAGTAAAAGCATTGATATATTGAATGATGTGTTAAATAGCGTGAAAAGTAATTCTCAACAAGTATCGCAATTGATGCAAAATGCATCAACGTTAACGCAAAATCTAAATAAAACTACCAACAATTTAAATACTATGTTGACTACGATGCAAAATACTACTTTGCAAAATGTAAATAGTACTTTGCTACCAAATATGAATCAAACAATAGAGAATATGAATCGCGCGTCGATCCAACTAGAAGAGTTGTTAAAAATGTTAAATCAAAATCCATCTAGTTTAGTGCGCGGCAGAACTAGTCCAATGAAAGGACCTGGAGAATGAAGAAAATAATTATTATACTTAGTGTGCTTGTTGGTATAGGGATGTCGGCTTGTGGTACACTTGAGCCGATTAAAACACCACAATTAAACACATATCAGTTAACCATAAATACTGTGGATAACAATTGCATTGGTAACAATAAGAATGTGCTACAAGTCAATCAAATGCATGCATTAAGCCCATTTAATAGTAATAAAATGTTTTATTCTACAGCAGAAAATACCTTAGCATCGTATGCCATGAATCAGTGGGTAAGTCAGCCAAGTGAAATGTTAAGTAACAATATTATACAGTATTTGAGTGGGAAATGCATTTATGCAAATGTTGTTACTTCAGGGTTTGTGACTAATTCTCAATATCGATTAAACACACAATTAATCCGTTTATCCTTAGATACGCGCGATGGAAAAAATACCGTAAATTTGATAGTAATTGCGCAACTGGTGGACAATAAAACCAATAGCGTTATCAAAAGTAAGACGTTTAACTTACAACACGCTAGCGATGAAAATCCTCTATCAATGGTCAGCGTTAGCAATAAATTAGGCATACAGCTAGTTGAAGATATAGCGAATTGGCTTATTACTGCTTAGTTTTTCTTATCATTTGACACTGGAAAATCAAAATATGTAGTTGGATATGGCTCATTAATTAATGTAAAATGCCACCATTCTTCATCAAGTGGTTTAAACCCAGCACTCTTCATTAAAGATTGAAGTAGCAACCTATTTGCTTTTGTCTGTGCAGATATACCTTGATAACTCGGATGTGATACAGGGCTAAAACAATCAAATCCCGTTCCAAAATCAAGGCTATTATCAGGTGATCTCATTTTTTGTGGCGCTGTGCAGTCAACTTGTTTCATTTTTGCATTATATATCGGAATCAAACTATTTAGTGGAACTATTGTTAAATCTACTGTGCTGTCTCGACTATGACCAGAACGATAAGCGATATATCCATCTTTAAATAAATTTTGTTTATCAACTGTTGGGTAAAATTCTTTACGCATTTTTGTATTATTAATTTGAGTTGCCCAGTTTGCAAAATCATTAACAGCTGTTTGCGGGCGGTAGCAATCATAAGCCTTCAATGTAAGTCCCATGGGGAGTAATTCATCACTCACAGATTTAAGAGCCGTTGCCGCTTCTTTTGTTAATAAACAGGTTGGCGATAAATATCCATCTATTTTTCTTCCAACAAAATTATGATTAGTATAATAACGCATGTCGATTTGTATTTGTGGAATTATTTGTTGAATATCTACAAAATTATTGGGTCTTACTTTTACTATAACATTTTCTTCGGTGGCCCAAACATTATTTATAAAGTTAATTGCAATGAGATAAAAGAATATTTTTTTAGATAATAATTTCATTATTTTCTCCCTTTAGTTTCAAATAAATTTTATATATTTTGAATTAGTAGCCTAATAGTTTCATACATTCTAAGCTACAAATTTTAACAGCTATTTTTATATTTATTATCCGAACTTTTCGGGAGGAGGGTGTATATTAAAATTTAACCTTTTAACCTACATTTTTCCAAAAGTGCAACAAAGTGATATACCTAATCAAATTAAATATGTTTAATTAGCATAATAGCTTTTAGAAAAAATATAGCAATTCCCATACAAATTGGCAAAGTTAAGCACCATGCAATCACCATTTTTTGAATAATATCCCAGCGTAACGATTTTTTTCCAGTAATGCCAGCGCCCATAATTGAGCCAGATGCCGCCTGAGTTGTGCTAACTGGAAAACCTAGTAATGATGCGATAAAAATTAAGGATGCAGAGCTAATTTCTGCGGCAAAACCATTCGCTGGTTTTAATTTCGCAACACGTGTGCTGAGTGTTTTGATAATCCGCATTCCGCCAGATAATGTGCCTAAACCCATACAGATTGCGCAGGCTAAGATTACCCAAGTTGGAATATACATTGCGTCTATCATGCCGTAACTAAGCAATGTCAAGCTAATTATAGCCATTGTTTTTTGTGCATCATTTGAGCCATGGCTAAAAGATAAAAATGCTGTAGATAATACTTGCATTTCACGGATGTAATTATTTGTTTTGCGTGGATTTCGATTATCTGAAAAAATTCTTGTCATAATTATCATAACGACAAAAGCTAAAATAAATGCTAAAATTGGTGAAGCTATCATTGGTAAAATAACTTTGTACCATAGGTTTGTGAAATTAATCGCATATGCGCCATTGTGTACCCATATGGCACCGATTAATCCGCCGATTAATGCATGAGATGAACTAGATGGAATGCCAAACCACCAAGTGATTAGATTCCACGTAATCGCAGCAAAAAGTGCTGCAACTATTACTATTCCAGTTACTGTTTTTGCGTCAACTAAACCAGAGCCAATGGTTAGTGCGACATTGGTACTAATTAATGCGCCAATAATATTGCAAATCGCAGCAAGTATAATCGCTTGAAATGGAGTTAGAGATCTAGTGGCAACAGAAGTTGCAACTGCATTGGCGGTATCATGAAAACCATTTATAAATTCGAAGGCTAAAGCAAGAGTAATTATAAAAACAACAATCGTAATGGTCATAATGAACAATCCTTTTTATCTACATGGTTTTAAGTGAAATTTGCATTACTATTTCTGATGCAGTAACGCCTGTTTCAATTGCTGAATCAATGCTTTTGTATATTTCTTTTAATTTCAATATTGTTATCGTATCAAATTTGCCGGAAAAAATTTCATTTATAGCAAATCGTAGATTCTCAATGCTATTTTCTTCTAGTTCATTAATTTTTTCGCAACAAAGGTTAATTTTTTCACTATTGGCAATTTTTAAGCCATTTAATACGTCAACAAGTACTTTGCAAATAAGTAATAATGTGTTTGCATTTTCGATTAAACAGTCATCAGATTTTGCTTCTATATTGTATATTTTGAGTTTTGTGCTGATTTTAATGATGCGTTTATTGAGTTTGAACAATAATCCTGAGAGTTCTTGAATATCACCACGGTCAATTGGCGTGATAAACATATTATTTAGCGCTTTTAGCACTTGTTGATTAATTTCGCCTGCTTTTTGTTTATTTGATCTAGATTGAGCAAATAATTGTTTACTATGCTCTTCATTTTGTGAGCTTAGTATCTCTTGAAATAGTTTCGCCGATTCATATGCATTAATCGCGGCGTCTTCAAACAATGTAAAAAATATATCTCCCTTATTGGGAATGATTGATTTTATTAGCTTTCTTAACATGATTAATTCTTTCGTAAATACTTCATAATATTATTATATAGGGTGAATATTAGCACAAGTAGTTACAATTATGTTGTATTTTTTGACTAATAATTTAAATTATTGATGAAGCTTTTGACTATTTCAATGTATTGGGTCAAAAGTGCTTCATTTTTTGATTCAATGCTGATATCGTGCGCGCTAATAATGCTACGAATAAAGTCATATCTAGTTTTTTCATCACTTGCTTCGTACTGAAACTGCATGTTTATGTATTTAGAAAATTTATGTGGTATGCAGTCTTTATTTTTTGCTTCGTTATAATGTTCTAAGAAATTTGGTAAAGTAAATGGAATTGGTTTAGTAAAGTCAGTAAAATCAATATAAAGGTCATTCCATTCAAGCAAATATTCATTTCTAAAAGTAGTAAATACACATTCAGGTATAAAAGTATCAAATGCATTTGGAACTGGTTTTATTATAAATAATTGTAATTTACTTATTAAAACTTTTTGCAAATAAGCATCTAGTATAGTTAATGTTTCTAAGATAAGATCTGCGTTGGTCTCAGGTGTAAAGTAAATAGTTATTTGACCATCGCTAACGTGTCCTCGATTATGTATATTTTTGATAGTTTCTGGTGCTATAAATTTAAACTTAGTTATATTTTCCCTAGACAAACAAAATTCTAATATTATCGGAGCTAATATAATCATCGCGCCTTCAAATATCTCTCCACTAGTATTGTTGCCGAATGATATATTTACCCTTCCTTTTATTGGATGATGTTCTTTGTAATTTCCATTACATGTTACAAAAATCCAGTTGCTGGTGGGTTTTTTGACGCAGTTTTTTATGACTTCTGAATATCTACAAAAAAGATCATCTAAAAATTCGCTTAAATAACTTATTCCTATTGGAACTTCATGGTTTAGGTTTAATAATGAAGTTTCAAGGAAGTGATCTATATTTTGATAGTTGTTAATATGTGATGGATTTTGTGTAGAGCTATCAGATGCTATACTATATAATAGTTCTGTCAATTCTTCAATATCAGATATACTTTTATTATAAAAAATTTCACTCAATACTGTAGATATTTTGTCATGTACGCTCATTCCAAAAACCATCAAGTTATAGTAACCATTTAAAGCAACATGCACATGTCTTAGTAGATTAAGTAATTTGAACTGATTATCCGGTGATTGCATAATCACACATTCATTTGGTTCAATATAGTTTATAGTTTTGAAAGTTAATTGATTGTTTTTTAGATTAATTCCTATTTTTTTGCAGAATACATATAAACATAATTCTGAAGATAATGAATTTATGTTAGAATTTTTCACTGCATTAGATATAAAATTTTTTGATTCTAATTGTGGTTCCGCTTGGTTTTCTGTTTTTAATAAATCTCGTTGCAGATGATAATATGTATTATTTGATATGTTTGCCATTATAAAATTCCTGAAGCTTATATTATAAAGTTACTGCCAACATATATTAATGATAACTTTGTTGCAAAGCTTCTTATGTATAATTTATACACAGCGAATCTTTGCGTCTCGTTCTAAAAAATATATGTTGGCAGTATAAGAATTGTAAATTTGTTTAATTTTTCAATTGTGAATTATAATACATGTTTAAAGCAAAAAATTAGGCAATTTGGATAACCAAGAAATCTTGTATATTACAATTTTATTTTTGGCGAGTTCCAAGCTATCACATATTTGTACAAAAAGTGTTATAATCATATCTTGTTAGTTTATATCAAATCGTTATTATGATTTGTTTTTTTGCATTAAGTCTTCGTTTTTTAATTAGCATTTGAATTTATAAGCATTGGGAATAGAAAGGATGTGTATAAATGAACAATAAGTATGAGGTTAGACCAGAACAATCCGTCGAATTATTGAAAGAACTACACATTCTTACTCGTGATGGTAAGATGAATCAAGATTCGAGACGCAAATTAAAGCAAGTGTATCATTTATATCAATTTATTGAGCCACTTTTGAGTGCTATAAAAAAAGATAATGTATCAATTAATTTAGTTGACCATGGCGCAGGTAAATCATATTTAGGATTTATTTTGTATGACTTATTTTTTAAAAGTTTAAAAGATAATTCGCATATTTATGGCATAGAGACACGCGATGAATTAGTTAAAAAATCCCAAGAATTAGCCATAAAATTGGGTTTTAAAGGAATGTCATTTCTAAATTTATCCGTATCAGATTCTATTGATTCAACTTTGCTTCCTGCAACTATTGATATTGTGACTGCGCTACATGCTTGCAATACTGCAACAGACGATGCGATTCGTTTTGCATTGACTAAACATTCCAAATATATAGTTTTGGTTCCGTGTTGTCAGGCGGAAGTGGCAACGTTATTAAACAAAAATAGAGGCAAGTCTATAAAACAAAATTTTTTGCGGGAAATATGGCGCCATCCGATCCATGCTCGTGAATTTGGTAGTCATATCACTAATGTATTGCGCTGTTTACAGCTTGAAGCGCATGGTTATCAAGTGAGTGTTACCGAACTTGTTGGTTGGGAGCATTCTATGAAAAATGAATTAATCATTGCGACTTATAAAAATTTACCGAGAGAAAAACCCGCTCAACGATTGAACGACATTTTAAATAGCTTGGGGTTAGAAGAATTAAGCTCGCGTTTTTATTACTAAAAAGACACTATGAAATACCATTTATTTATTAGAAGACCAATTTTATCATGCGTTATTGCCATGATTATCGTATTATTGGGAATTGCTGCCGTGTTTAATTTGCCAGTTGAACAATATCCAAACATTTCTCCGCCAAGTATATCAATTTCAACACAATATCCGGGTGCCAGTGCTGAGACTATTGAACGCTCAATTTCGGCACAAATAGAGAATCAGCTCAATGGAGTAAGCAATTTATTGTATATGTCATCTAATAGCTCAGGTGCTGGTGGTGCGCAAATTCGTCTGACTTTTGAAGTTGGAACCGATTTGAACTACGCGGTTAATGATGTGTTAAATAGAGTTCATGCTGCAATGCCATTATTACCAAGCATTGTGCAAAAGCTTGGAGTTATAGTAAGAAAAAGTTCGCCAGATATGTTGTTATCATTACGTTTTTTTAGTAGCAACCCAAGTTTAGATACTCAGTATATGAATAATTATCTGCAACGTACGGTATATAACGATTTAAGCATAGTTCCAGGCGTTGGGCAAATCAGCCTTAACGGCGCAAGAAATTATGCAATTCGCATTTGGTTAGATATCAATAAAATGAATGCATTAAATATCGCCCCAGCAGATGTTTCGGCGGTAATTCAAGATCAAAATCAACAATATACAGTCGGACAATCTGCCGCAACAGCAAATTCGGTGCAGTTGAATATTAGTGGCTCAGATATGTACACAACGCCAGAGCAATTTGGCAACATCGTTATTCGCACTCAAGGGACGCAAATTATTCGCGTGAAAGATGTTGCGCGAGTTGAATTAGGCGCGCAAAGTTACAATACTGTTGTAATTAGTACATTTAAAAATGTAGCAGGTAAAGTGGAAAATCGGAATGTACTTAATATGCAGATATTTATGGATCCATCAGCAAATCAGTTGGAAGTGAAGCAATTAGTATTGGATCGATTAGCCACAGACGTAAAAAGTTTTCCAACGGGGTTAGAATATTACGTAGCATTTGATGCAACACAATTTGTAAGTAATTCTATTGATAACGTGCTAAAAGCAATGCGTGATGCATCAATTTTGGTTGCGTTGGTAATATTGCTGTTTTTGCATAATTGGCGCGCAAGTCTTATTGCATTGATTACGATTCCAGTGTCTATTGTTGGTTCGTTTGCTTGTTTATATATGTTGGGGTATTCGATTAATACGCTAACATTATTCGCCACTATTTTAGCAATTGGAATAGTGGTGGACGATGCCATTGTCGTAGTGGAAAATATAGAACGGATAAAGGTGCAGCATCCAGACCATGATTTGCGTATGGTAATTGAGCTTGCTATGCGCGAAGTATTTTCAGCAATTGTTGCAATTTCGTTGGTATTAAGTGTTGTTTTCTTGCCTGTTTTGGCGTTGAGCGGATTGAGTGGTGTATTATACAAACAATTTGCCGTAACGATTGCCTGTAGCGTAATTTTATCCGCGATTTGTGCAATTGTTTTGACTCCTGCATTAAGTGGATTATTATTGAAGAAGCGTGTTGAAGATGGTAAATTTTCTAGAAAATTTAATCAATTATTTGATGCATTCAGCAGATTTTACATAAGAATAGCCGGAAAAATCATTGATATAGGTAAATATAGTTTAGGATTTTTATTGGTCGCATTAATCGCCACATTTTATATTTTTAAATTAGTTCCAACAAGTTTTATGCCAAATGAAGATCAGGGCTATTTTTTTGCTGGACTTAATTTGCCGATAACTGCATCATTGGATGCAACAAAAAAACAAACAATGGAGATCCTTGCTGATGTTGTAAAAATGCCAGGAGTAAAGGAAACGACAAGCATTGTTGGAATTGATAAATTAGGCGGTGGCGGGCCAAGAACGTCAGCAACAACATTGCAGGTGATGCTAAATAACTGGTCAGATAGAACGAGCCCAAAGCAAAGTGTGGATGCATTAGTTGCTGCCGTAAATAAATTAAATTCTAAATATAAAGATGTTAAAATAAAGGCATATAATCAGCCGCCAATTCGTGGACTAAGTACGACTGGTGGTGTAGAATTTTATCTAGAAGATAGAGCTAATGGTGACTCCAGTAAGCTACAATCAGTGGCAAATCAGCTAAATACCGCATTAATGAAGCACCCAGAAGTTAAACTTTCATATTCGTTGTTAAATACCAATGTCGAGCAAATTGTGGTAGATCTAGATGTGGATCGCGCGAAATATTATGACGTAGCTGTTGCTAATACTTACAATACGTTACAGGCTGTTTATAGCACGAGTAATGTGAATTTTGCGTATTTAATGCAGGGGCTAGTTTGGGTTATAATGCAGGCGGATTATCCATTCCGTAATGACTTAAACAGGTTAAGCAATATTTATGTGAAAAATAACAATAACATTATGGTGCCAATTGAAAATGTGGTAAAAGTGCGTTCAGTCAGTGAGGCTGATATTATAGAGCGGTTTAATGATTATCTAGCTACTAAAATAACGGTGATGCCAAATAATGGCTACACTTCTGGGGATGTGATGAAAATTATACAACAAGAAATGACTAAGTTGCCAAATGGATATGGATATGATTGGTTTGGTACTAGTTTTCAGCAGGTACAATCTCAATTGACAACTGTGTTGGTGCTCAGCTTTTCGATTATTATGATATATCTGCTTTTATGTGCACTATATGAAATGTGGCGCTTGCCTTTGGTGGTGTTGATGGGAGTGCCATTTGCGCTATTTGGTGCTGGGGTAATGTTGTTAATCCGTGGACAGAGTAATGACTTGTATTTCCAGATAAGCCTGCTCACATTACTTGGATTATCGGCAAAGAATATAATTCTACTCATTGAGTTTGCATTGGTGCATATGCAAAATGGTCATTCAGCAAAAGATAGTGCATTGCATGCATTGAAATTACGGTTGCGACCAATTGTCATGACGTCAATTACGTTTATTATGGGAGCTATTCCTTTAGTGTTGGCAAGTGGCGCTGGTGCGAATGCGGAACATTCGGTCGGCTCTGGAATTATTGGCGGAATGCTCGGCTCCATGCTGTTGGCAACGTTGGTTGTGCCAAGCTTTTTCGTATTAGTGATGAAAAACTATAAATTTAAAGGGTGAGTGGTAGGTTGTTTGAGGGTAAGTCGTATATGATTATGTTGCTTGCAAAAATATGGTAAAAATCCAATATCTCTTAATGATAAAAACACTATAAATTATTCTAGTTTGCTGTGTATAAATGATTTTACCTTAGAAAAAATATGCAAAAAATAATTTGCGTCATGTAGTAAGGTTGTGAATGTAAATTTAATTAATTTATGGGGTAAATATGGTTGCTTTTATATCTGGTTTTTTAGTAATTGTGGCAATAATTACTATGTGTTTTAAGAATTTAACGTATTATAGCGAAGTAATAGAACAATTGGTTACAGTGGGTATAGGATGTTTGCTTCTCGCGTTTGTTATTTATCAATCTGTTAAGCATTCCTTGATTTGGATAAAGCTAATTTGTCATAGATACGCTTGTAAAGAGAAAGTTGGTGGATATTGTTTATTGATTGAAGGTGAATGGGGTTCTGGTAAAACCACTTTATATGAAGATGTATTTCGAGATAAAAAGCATATAAAAGATATTAAGATATCTTGCTTTTCAGCAAATAAAGCTGAATTAATAAATCAACTTGGGCAAGAAAGTTTTTTGTGGAAAGTTTTATCATTAAATGGCACATTATCTAAACTACTTGAGAATAATTGGCGTGCGTTTATGCCTAAAAGGCGTGTAGTAGTATTTGATGATTTAGAGAGATTACATAGTGGAGAAAATAATTATGTTGATTTGATTGGTATAATTGATTATTTAAAAACTAGTAATAAGTGTGATATCATATTGTTAGCTAGTTTTTCCGACATAAAAAATGAGGTATTTCTGATGTATATGGAGCGAATTGTTGATGATGTATGTATGCCTCCAGTTATTGCTGGAACCAATTATTTGTATAAATTGGATCTCTGTTCGTGCAAATTTGAGAAGAATGAAGATGAAATTCTATCCGATGGAGTTTATCAGACTGAAGATAAAAGCTATTACCAGTTGATTAATAATAAAAAAAATAAATTAATCTTAAAGCAACAATGCAGTGACGACGTAAAGATGTTTTTCGACAATGTTCGCTATCAGAAAAATGCTATAGAGCATCATAAATTAAATGATTGGTTTGACAGCTACCTCTATCCAAATGTCTTTGTGGATAAGGATAAACATAAAAAGTATAGCATCGCTTATTATGGTCAAATGTTAGAAAGATTTAAGTTTGGGATTTGCGTAGACTCTGACAGGTGGAGTAAAGTTACAATGGACTGTTATTGTAAATTAATGAAGGAATATAAGTTTAGCAAGTTTAAAAATATACGTGTTATAAGAAATGTTATGAGTAGATTAAACGATGATGTTACAAAGATAGAAGCCAGCAATGGGATTAATGAGGATGATATTATTGGTAAGGAAATATTAATATCTATTCTTGCGAATGTAGTTTATGATTATGTTCGTGCTAGAGTGTTATTCTACATTGATTATAATTTATTTACTGAAGCACGTAAGTATCCATATGATCAAAAAGGAAATATCCATACCAATGAAACGGAATATCACAAAAATTTAGAAGCAAGGTTGGGAAACAAATTTCCAGAGCAGAGCTATTTTTATGTCCATGGTGTGGAAATACATAACTTCTTTGAAAGTAAGTTAGCAAAAATTGCAGTCAAGGGTGAATATGAGAAGCGTGCTTTTGGGAGCTTAAATGCAATCTTAAGTGATCATATAGGATTGTTATATAAAAAATCTGAGACTACAGAAAGACCTGATAAAGATTATCAAAATAAGTCACTATATCCTTGGGATGACTCAGAAGAAGCAACGCAACGCATAAATAATTTTTTACGAACATCTAAAATCAATGAGGTAAGAGCTTATATTTTAGGTAGAGCCGAGAATTTACTTACTTATCTAAGGCAAATGGGCGATATACAAATTAGCGACATCAATTATTATATGATGTTGGCAATAGTTGCTAAAGAAAATGAAAGAATTGATATTGCTAATGTAATCATTGAAAAAATATCTTTACATGTAGGTCATTTGACGGCGGTGGATAATTTGCATAAAAAATATGTTTTACAAGAACAAGTCATAGAAGGTGATTTTAACTTAAATATATTTATACTGTGGTTTTTAAAGGACGGTATTACACCTGATTCAATAAAAACGTTAATGAATGATGGTGTAACATATCTTCACGAAAAAGTTAATGGCTCAGCATTTAAGCAAAATACTGAGCCCATACCAATCGTTGTTGGTAAATAAACAATTAGCTAGAAGCCACAAATGTACCATGAAATGTAAATGGCACACGGTGCGGAACTTTTACAATTGCCAAAGGTTCTTTATCGACATTGTTTGCATCTAGAATTGCTAACTCACTCTTATTTAATAATTTATTATATACAAATGTTAGTAAAAATCCATCCCCCTCATCGCTTGTTTTGGATTTAGGAACAAATATTGGCTCTAAGCAAAGCACATCTTTACCAAAGTCATGTACTTGCTTAGTACCTTTTTGTATATCGTAATGAGTAATTGCATTAAATTCATGACCATGCCATTTTGAATGTAAGGTTGATGCAACATAGATATGGTTATACTTTTTGCCGGTATAACGTTCATCAATCTTAGGAAACTCGCAAGATACATCATCTAACCTAGTTTTTGAGATAATTGATTTATTTTTTATATCAAAAATCCAACGAGTCAAATATGCAGGAAATATATCCTCTTTATCTGGAGTAAATCCATCTGCATCATTGGGAATATCATCGGAATAAACTGCATCCATAATTACCAAGTCACCATCTTTATATGCACTTACAATATGTATAGCGAGTCCTGGATCATTTTGATGAATCCAAATACAATCATCACTAGTTCCAAAACGTGGCATTATACCAAAATAACATCCACGTTGTGGCTCCCATTCAAAGATATTGCCACCTGTAAATAGTCTACCAATATTACATGTTAGAGGGAATACTGGAAATATAACAAAATCATCGGCAATAGCAAAATCATGCATTAAACTTTTATATGGTACTTGTATATTTTCTTTATGAGTAATTTCACCTTTATTATTTGCAACAAAGTATTTAATCATATTATTGCTAATAATATCCCTAGATAAGTAGCTATACATAATTAAATCACTAGTTTCTGGACATATTCTAGGGTGTGCTGTCATGCCAGTCAACTCATCATTAAATTTGAATTTATTCAGCGTAGCCAAATCCTTGTCGATCTGGTAAATATCGTTACCCTCATTAAGTGCCAATAACTTATTAGCATGATGAATAACATTAATATTAACCGTGTCAGGCATTAAGCCAGTCTGGATTTGTTGTAATTTATCTACTTTATCTCTAAATCCAGCATATATAGCGTGTCCAGCTTCTTGTTCCATAATAAATTTTTGCGTCTGTGTATAGCGATTTGAATAATTAATCGTTCCATTATTGAAGTCCAATTTATGTACCATGCCATCACCATCCCATAAATGATAATTTGATGAATACACGAATTGTGGATTTGCACCAATTTTATATAATGCACCATCTAATTCTGATGGAATTTGCCCAATAACTTCCAAATCATCAATATCATACTCAAAATCAATTGGTTCAAAGATGCTTTGCAAATATTTATTACTTATTTGTTGATTTAATTCAAGCATTTTGTTGTCCTTTCATTTTAGAATATTGGCGATTAAGCGCTTCCCATGCATGATAATCAATCGGTTCTACCCAATTATGGTGAATTAGTGTCCAATTATTATCTTGTAAATCAAACCCCATGTATTCTATACAATCAGACTCACAAATTACAAAATACTTTTTATATGGCAAAAGAAAACAATTCGGCTGTGCGGATAAATATGATTTAGCCTCTTTATATGTAGAAAACCATTGGTTTAAAAACCCGCTATGCATAACAAAATTGGTATGTCTTGTTTTATCAAAATATGTTTTTAAATAAATCCAAGAATCAAAGCTATTTTCAGTAGCAATAACACCAAGTGCATGTTTTAATTTCGCCAGCATTGGAATATCGTCTGTTGTGGCGAATATTGCTACGTTAATAAATCGATTCTTCGCATTTGATACAATTTCTGCATTAGTCGAATTAAGATTTTTTAGCAAAATTTGTGCTTGAATCTTAGATTCTTCAAGGGTAAATGGTCTAGATTGTGAAATATTCAATTTGGATAAATTATTCATTTGTACTCCTATATATCAACTGCCAAACCCACACTTGGCATATATATAAAAGGTAAACAAATAAATCAATAAAGATAGATGTTGATTTTGGGTGAAATCTTCTTTTGTGGGTATAGGCGCCCCATAACACCTAATTCGAAATTTTATCACACAAAAATCAAATTGTCAAATTTATTTTTTAAAATTAAATATTTTAAATTAATAATATTTAAATGCTATGTTAAATTAGAGGTGCTCTGTCATAATGCAGCACAGCCTTCAAATTAATTTTTAGGTAAAGTCAACATATGGAATAAAATTGCTAAAATAAATTTCCTAGATAAATACTGTTTTGTAATGCTATTTTGAGTAGATATA
>CAYWWJ010000026.1:0-29333 GCA_964462055.1 uncultured Neisseria sp.
AAAAATTTAATCAATATTCAATTATTTAATTGAGGAGGTTATCATACCATCTCATTAGCAAAACACATCAATTTTCAACACAAGTCAAACAATTATATGCTAAAATTACCCACTAATTTCTATAAAAACAAAGGCAATCATGAATATAATACTTGCTTCCAATAATCAAGGAAAAATCAAAGAATTTAATGTAATTTTAGCAAATGTTGGTATAAATGTTATAGCGCAAAGTAAGCTTAATGTAACAGAAATCGACGAGCCATATATTACGTTTATTGAAAATGCGCTGCATAAAGCAAGACATTGCAGCAAAATCACTGGACTGCCTGCACTTGCTGATGACTCAGGACTTTGTGTTCCATTACTGAATGGACAACCAGGGATTTATTCTGCGCGCTATGCAGGAGAAAATCCTAAAAGCGATATTGCGAATAATCAAAAACTTATTCATGAAATAAATAAAAAAAGTGTTGAAAATACACCAGCATATTTTTATTGTGCGTTAGTGTTTATACGTCATTGTGAAGATCCTCAACCGATTATCGCAGACGGAATAATTCACGGAGAAATCATATCAACGCCACGTGGTAGTAACGGATTTGGCTATAATCCTATTTTCCACTTAGCTCAATACGGCAAAACCATTGCAGAACTTGACGATATAACTAAAAATCAAATTAGCCATAGAGGAATTGCGACACAAAAATTACTTGTGGCACTCAAACAAGAATTTAACTAATTTACTCGAAGTATTTGATTCGTGGGCGCGAAGTATTGAGAAAAAAAGCGACGACGTGTATGATTAATACATTAGAGGCTTTTTTTATCAATACGACAAAGTCCAAGATTCAAAGACAAAGAGTATTAATGGATTTTGTCAGATGGTGAAGCTAAGTTAACATCAGCAACAAAAACATCAATAATATCAGCACTATTGAACGAATACTCTGTATGACAAAATTCACACGTCACATTAACAGCGCCTTCTTCCGCAACTATTCGTTCCAACTCTGCCATTCCTACACTTCTCAACATTCTTGAAACTTTACCACGTGAGCAGGTACAAAATGAATCCACATCAATTTTGTCATACAAAACCAAATCATCTTCATGGAATAAGTTATATAATACCGTAGACACATCATCCTCTAACAATTCTTCACGCCCCAATGTATTTGCCAGAAAAAATACCCTTTCAATTTCATTGAATAATTCAACATTTTGCTCGGGTAATTGTTGAATCATAAATCCAACAACGCGCTCTTTTGTATAAGCTAAAATAAATAATGAATTCAGCTGCTCCGATTGCAGCATATATTTATTTATTGTTTCAGATAAATTGCTACCATCTAAGGCAATTATACTTTGATAAATTTTACCCTCATTGTTTGAATCAACGCTAACAACTAATTTACCAACGCTCAAACATTTATGATAATTCAACTCCGTATCAACATTCTTTGAAAGCTTCGCCGTTGCGCGCACGCTTAAGTCATCTCTACATTCACTAACAATCAAATTAAATAAAGGATTATCTTGTATCTGCGCAATAATTTTACCTCTAAACTTGACACCAGTAGTCATGAGTATATTTGCCGCAACCAATTCACCAAGAACTTGCGCAATACTATCAGGATACGTATTTTGGCTTATAATTTCTCGCCAAACATCATCTAAGATTACAAACGCGCCTCGTATCGGCAATTCAGCAAACATAAACTTCTGTACAAAGCTATTGCTCATTATCAGATCCTCATAAATCATATAGTATTAGTATACTCGAAGAATTTGATTCTTGGACGCGAAGTATTATAAAGTCCAAGAATCAAAGACAAAGAGTATATTATAAATCCAATACTGCTGTTGAATAAACCTCTTGCACATCATCTAACATTTCAAATGCGTCTAATAATCTTTGCATTTTCAGAGAATCTTCCGCATCTAATTCAATTTCATTTAGTGCTTTCATCGCAACCTCAGCGTATTCAGCCACGAATCCTTTTGCTTCAAGAGTCGCCTTAATATCAATAAAGTCATTTGGCGGAGTTAAAACCTCAAATGAGCCATCATCATTAAGAACAACGTCATCAGCACCAGCTTCAATTGCCGATTCCATAAGTAAATCTTCATTTACACCTGGTGCAAATAGCAATTGTCCACAATGTTTAAATTGATAAGCAACGCAACCATCAGTGCCTAAATTACCGCCGTACTTATTAAATGCATGACGCACATCCGCAACAGTGCGGGTTTTATTATCAGTCAAACAATCAACAATAATTCCAGCACCGTTAGTACCATAGCCCTCAAAACGTAACTCTTCGTAATTAACGCCTTCAAGCTCACCAGTACCGCGTTTAATAGCTCGTTCAACATTATCTTTTGGCACATTATTTTCTCGTGCTTTTTCCATCGCTAAACGCAAGCGCGGGTTAGAATCAGGATCACCACCACCCATTTTTGCCGCAATAGTTATCTCTTTCACCATACGTGTGGTTATTTTACCCTTTTTTGCATCAGCAGCAGCCTTTCGATGCTTAATATTTGCCCATTTACTATGACCAGCCATATTATATACCCTATCAATTAAATTTAATATATACTCAAACAAGTTCAGTTTTAGTATACGATTTTAATTTTATCGCCAACCTTAACACTCAAAACATTGCCACCAATAATTTGAGTGCCAGATTCAACACCCTTAATCGATGTCAAATTTAATAATCGATTATTTAATAACACATCAACAAATTTAAGATTAATTACACCAGAATTTAACTCTAAAACATAAGATTTTTTATTGTTATCAATATGAATTGAATCAGTCGGTACAAATAATACATCATTTAAACTACGCAACACAATTTGACCTTTAACAAATTGACCAGCCTTTAAATTATACTCATGGTTATCAAATTCGATATAAATTAAATAAGAACGTGTTCCATCCTGCGCAACTGGATTAATCCGTGCAATTTTTCCTTGATACACATGATCATCTGTTTCTACTTGAAACCCAACCACTTGATTTAATTTCACCAAATTAATCTCATCTCCAGGAATATAAGATTTTATTTCTAAAACAGATAGATCTGCCAAAGAAAACAATTGTGAATTCTTACTTGCTAATTGCCCTGGTTCTATGCTTTTTTTATAAATTACACCAGCAAATGGCGCTTTAATCATTGCATCTGATAATTGTTTGTTCGCAGTCTTAAGCAAAGCAGCTTGCTGATTTACCAATTCTCGCGAATTAGTATAGTTGTTTACCAATTCATCATAAGCAATTTTAGAAATAAACCCCTCATCAAACAGCTCTTTATTTTTATTCATTTTTTGCTGATCTAATGTAAGTTGTGCTTTTGCTGAATCCAATAAAGCCAACTGTTTTGTAACAGTTTGTTTCAACTCAGTATCATCAAGAATAGCCAACAATTGCCCTTGTACAACTTTTTGCCCTTCCTGAACCAGAACATTTCTTACTTGAGCATCAACTTCAGCTGAAATGATAGTTTGCTTCAATGGGCTTAGATCACCAGTAAATGGAATTACATCATCCACATTGCCATATTTTACTGTTACCACGTCACTTGGATTCAATAACACAACACCAGCGGAATTTGCACTTATATTTCCTTGCGGCTTAGATTTTTTTACCACAAACACTACTACTAATAAAGCCACAATAACTAGTATAGTGATAATTTTCTTCATGTATTTAAACCTTAATAATAAATTTATACTCAAGCAAACTCAAAAGTATGATGAATTTTTTTAGTATAAACCAATGCTAACAAACCCACATGGCAATATTATAACAGATTATTGGGTCACATTTGCAATGTTTAGCATGCTGTGTGCAACCGCTTCGGCAATTTTGATTCCATCAATTCCAGCAGAAAGTATTCCACCTGCATATCCTGCACCTTCACCAGCTGGATAAAGTCCGCGTGTATTAATGCTTTGCAAACTACTGTCATCACGTTTTATACAAATTGGTGATGAAGTTCTAGTTTCAACGCCAGTAAAAACAGCATCGTGCATTGCAAATCCATGTATTTTTTTGTTAAATTCAGGAATTGCTTCACGAATTGCATCTATTGCATATTTAGGTAATAATTCTGCCAAATTCACTAATTTAACCCCTGGTTTATATGATGGCGTCACCGCACCTAATTTACTCGATGCTTGATCGGATAAAAAATCTCCTATCAATTGAACTGGCGCAGAATAATCGCCCCCACCAAGCACAAACGCCTTAGCTTCCAACTCGCGCTGTAATTCAATTCCTGCAAGAGGGTTGTCGCTCGGAAAATCAGCAGGCGAAATCCCAACAACAATTGCAGAATTTGCATTACGCTCATTTCGCGAATACTGACTCATTCCATTGGTGACCAAATGATTTGGCTCTGAGGCTGCTGCCACAACTGTGCCACCAGGACACATACAAAAACTATAAACCGAGCGTCCATTTTGCGCGTGATGCACCAAACGATAATCAGCGGCACCCAAAAGTGCATGGCCAGCATTCTTCCCAAAACGCGCCAGATCAATAATAGACTGCGGATGCTCAACTCTAAACCCAACGGAAAATGGCTTCGCTTCAATATACACGCCACGATTAAACAAAGCGGTAAACGTATCACGTGAACTATGCCCCAATGCAATAACGACATGATTACTCATAATTTTACTACCATCAGCAAGAATCACGCCACGAATTTGCCGAGAATCATTCTCCTCATCAATTAAAAAATCTGTCACTTTATGTTCAAAACGAATTTCGCCGCCCAAATTAATTATCGTCTCACGCATTCTCTCAATCATTCCAACTAGCCGAAAAGTACCAATATGCGGACGATTTACATAGATGATTTCTTCTGGCGCACCAGCTTTCACAAATTCTTCGATTACTTTTCGCCCTAAGTAACGTGGATCACGCACTTGACTATACAATTTGCCGTCAGAGAATGTTCCCGCACCACCTTCACCATATTGAACATTTGACTCAGGATTCAAAACATTTTTACGCCATAAACCCCACGTGTCTTTGGTGCGTTCACGAACTTCTTTGCCTCGTTCTAGCACAATCGGTTTAAAACCCATTTGGGCTAAGATCAAAGCCACAAAAACTCCACATGGACCAAATCCAATGATAATCGGGCGTTCTGGTAAATTAACTGGATTTTCCACTACATATTTATAGCTCATATCTGGCGTTATCGACACATGTGGTTTTTTACCAATTTTCTTTAAAATCGCAGCTTCATTTTTCAGCTCAATATCTACAATGTAGACTAAACACATTGCTGAGCGACGTGCATCGTAACTACGTTTAAAAATTGTTTGTGACAATATTTCATTTGACTTAATTGCAAGCATATTACAAATTGCGTCAGTTAATTCATCTTGGGTATGGTCTAATTGTAATTTAATTTCTGCTACACGTAACATAAAATCCTCTATAAATAACGCTTTCTACTTTATGATCCATTCAGATTTTACCATATCTAAATGGTTTATTTCTGGAATGTAACCCATAATGTTTGGCTTAATCAGCCTTTCAGACACTAATTGATACAATGGTATCGTTGAATAATCATTTAATGCAATTCTAAGCGCTTTGCTATACATTTCATGTTTGATATTATTATCAACCGCATTGGTCGCATTGGTAATGTATTCTTCATATTTGGAATCACAGTATTGGGTATAATTAACCAGCGAACGGCACTGAAACAATGGCGTATACGTAGAAACTCCATTATAATCAGCATACCACCGCCCAAAAGAAATAGCATAATTACCCAGCCGCCTTGTTTGCAAAAATGTCTTCCAATCTTGATTCTCAATTACTACATTAACCCCTAAAACCGATTTCCACATAGAAGCAATTGCCAATGCAACCTTCTTCTGCTCATCATTAGTAAAGTACGTAATAGTCGTTGCGAATTCATGATTAACGCCATACCCAGCAGCCTTATACAAAGCCTTAGCTTGTTTAATCTGTTCATGTCGTGATATATTTTTCCATGAATACGTAATATCCGCATACTTGCCATTATCAACTGTTGGAGTAACCACTGAATACAATGGAATCACTCCTGTACCAAGAACAGAACTAGCCAAAACATTACGATCAATGGCCAATGACAACGCCTTACGCAAACGTATATCTTTAAATTCTGGACGCAACATGTTTATATTGTAATAAACTGTCGCTTCAATTGGAGTAACATGCAACTGCTTGGAATATTGCTTCTTTAGCGAAGCAAATTGATCAACTGGAATTGTCCACGTCATATCCAAATCACCAGTTTTATATCGTTGCACAGCACTATTTACATCAACTATTGGATAAAATTTGACTTGAGGAATTTTAACATTTATCGCATTATAATAATATGGATTTTTGTCAATTAGAATATAGCCATTTATCACGTGTTCTTTAAGTTTATATGCCCCAGAAGTAATCATATTTTGTGGTTCCGTCCATGCCTTACCATGTTTTTCAATTGCTTGTTTCGGAGTTACGTACAACGGCGCACGAGTGCATTTTGCCAAAAAATCTACATCTGGATATGAAAGAGTAACCACTAAAGTATCGGCATTAATTGCTTTCACACCTAAATCATTAGCGGGCAATTTCCCAGCAAAAATTTGTGGAGCGTTTAAAATTGACGCCATAACTAATGTATATGGCGCCCCAGTTTTAGGATTAGCCAGTCTCTGCCATGAATAAACAAAATCATTGGCGGTAATTGGTGAACCATCTGAAAATTTTATATCACTACGCAAATGAAATGTATACGTTTTACCATCATTACTCACATTCCAATGGTCAGCTAAACCACTGACCACTTCACCAGATTGACTAAAGCTAACAAGACCTGCAAATAAATCATTTGCCACACGAATAGAGCTCATGTCTTGCATAAGCTGTGGGTCAAGCGTCGGAACTTCTGACCCTATATCTACATTTAAAATCTTGTCATTATTCTTTTGTAAAGCACTTTTTTTCTGATTGTTTTGAGGTGAATCATGACATGAACTTAGAAAAAATAAAGTTAATAAAATCGCTAATACGCTGTTTATATTTGAATTAATTTTTTTCATTTTTACATCCTGTTTATATACTCAAAATATTTGCTTAATCCTTCGGCTTACGATTTGAGCCCTCTACCATTTGAAATTCAAATAATCGACAATCTAACGCTCCGTTAAACAGCGGTATTTTGAGATTTGGTTTGAGACGCATTAATTTTGGCATCCGTAAATCACTACTAAAGAAAAAGCAATTCCAATTCATATAACTTTTCTTCAAATGCGCGCCCAATAATGGATAAAATGCAGCCATAGTTTCCTCTTCTTCCAGACGAACTCCATACGGTGGATTAGTAATTAACACACCACTTGTGGCTGGGGCTTTATGATCTAAAAAATCTCCATCACTGACATTTACATAATCCAATAACCCAGCATAACTAAAATTATCCTGCGTAATATCCAATGCACGGCGACTAATATCACTAGCAAAAATACTAAGTTTTGCTTCACGATTAATTGCAGCCTCAGCATCTTCTTTCATTTTCTCCCAACCCACGCTATTAAACTGGGCAAATTTCTCAAACGCAAAATTACGCGATAACCCAGGTGCCAAATTAACACCAATACTCGCGGCCTCAATTACAATCGTACCGCTGCCACACATTTGATCATAAAATGCTTGCTCAGGAGTCCAGCCTGAAAGCTTAATTAACCCCGCCGCTAAATTTTCCTTCAATGGCGCTTCAACTTTATTTTGTCGATAACCACGCTTAAATAACGCCTCTCCAGAAGTATCTAGATATATAGTCGCAGTCTCTTCGGTTAAAAATGTATAAATCCGCATATCTGGATTAACTTTGTCTACTGACGGTCTTGCATCAACTAATTCCACAAATCTATCACAAATAGCATCTTTAACCTTAAGCGTAATAAACTCCAAGCTTTTTACAGGAGACTTAATAGCGCTTGTTGCAATTTTAAGTGTATTCCCCATGTTGAACCACTGTTCCCATTGAATTTTATGCGCTAAGTTGTATATATCTTGTTCATTTCTATAGCCTCCAAAACCAACTTGAATCATAACTCTACTTGCCAAACGACTATGCAAATTAATTCGCATCAAATCATCTAGCGTAGCTTTAAATTGCACACCTGCATTTACAGAAACAAGTTCTTTTGCGCCTAATGTAATTAATTCTTCAGTTAATAAGCTCTCTAAACCACGAGCAGTAGTTGCAAATGATGAATACACCGCATGTCCTTTCTAATTTTTATTTAAGTATACTCAAACAAGTTCAAAATAATTGAATTCAACTACGCTCCTAACCTATTATATAATAGGTGTCGTCGCTTATTTAATTCAATTATTTTGAACTTGTTTGAGTATAGTGAGTACAAATTTTACACCATATTAGCTTACTAAGTCAACATTTTAGCTAATGCAGAAAAAAATATTTTATTTATGATATAGAAAACAGGCTATAATCATATACTCGCAGTATTTGATTCATGGACGCGAAGAATTGATAAAAAAGCGACGACGTGCATAAATAATACATTAGGAGCTTTTTATCAATACGACAAAGTCCAAGATTCAAAGACAAAGAGTATAGTCTATTTTCTATGGAACACAAATGACAAAAGTAGTAATCGGAATGAGTGGCGGAGTTGATTCGTCCGTCGCAGCATATTTATTGAAGCAACAAGGATATGATGTTGTTGGGATTTTCATGCAAAACTGGGAAGATGACGACACGGATAGTTATTGCACTATTAAGCAAGATAGCATGGATGCAATTATGGTTTCTGATATTTTAGGAATTGATATTGAAATCGTTAATTTTGCCAAAGAATATAAAGATCGAGTATTTAGCTATTTTCTCAGCGAATACAAAGCTGGACGCACGCCTAACCCAGACGTCTTATGCAACTCAGAAATTAAATTTAAAGCATTTCTTGAGCATGCATTACGCTTAGGCGCTGATTATATTGCAACCGGACATTACGTTGCAAAAACAACGCTTAACAACAATAAAGAAGTTCTTTGCAAAGCTATTGATAACAATAAAGATCAAAGCTATTTTTTGTATCGTTTAAATCAATATCAAATTAGCCATTCGCTATTTCCACTTGGTGGCATTGAAAAACCAGAAGTACGCAAAATAGCAACTCAATTACAACTACCAAATGCAACAAAAAAAGATAGCACAGGCATTTGTTTTATTGGCGAACGGCCATTTCGCGAATTTTTACAAAAATATATGCCAATCAAATCTGGCAAAATGATTACACCTAATGGTAAAATAATGGGTGAACATTTAGGACTGATGTATTACACTATAGGTCAACGCAAGGGTTTAGGAATTGGTGGTGACGGTGAGCCATGGTTTGTGGCATATAAAAAGCTAGCCGAAAATGCGTTAATTGTGGTGCAAGGACATAATCATCCACTGTTGTTGTCAAAAACTTTGACCGCAACGCAATTAAATTTTGGCAGTGGAGAATTACCACCCGAAGGACATTACACAGCTAAAACACGCTACAGAATGCACGATGCAAAATGCTATCTAAGTTACACAGATGCAGAAACTGTTAGCCTTATATTTGATGAACCACAATGGGCAATAACTCCTGGGCAATCTGTGGTCATATATGACAATGAAATTTGTCTCGGCGGTGGAATTATTAATTAAAATAGGAAAAAACAATGAAAAAAAATGGTTATGTTTCTGATACAACAAAATTCATAAATGAATTTATCAAAAAAAACCCAGAGATTAAATCTGAACAAAAACAATTACGCGCCACATGGTGGGATAAAAGCGATGCCGATATTGAACAAGAAGAAAAGTTAAGGCAAACTAATCTCAAACGCGATGGTTATGAATACTTTGATTACAGCAAAAAATCAGCTAAAAACTAAATTATGAAAGCTGTTTTTAACAACGAATTATTTCAATATGTTATAGATAATAGTGTAACCGAACACCAAATTCTACGGGAATTACGTGAGTTTAATAGCAATTCCGCCACGGGACATATGCAAATAACGCCAGATCAAGGTCAATTCATGGCATTTTTAGCTAAACTGATTAACGCTAAAAATTATCTTGAAATCGGCGTGTTTACGGGGTATAGCTCGCTATTAATGGCGTTGGCGATGGGCAAAAATAGCACTATATATGCCTTGGATCATAGACCAGATCACATTGATACTGCAAGAAAATATTGGGATGTTGCAAATGTTACACCACAAATTCAGCTATTTTTAGATGATGCTTTGGTGTCATTAAACAAAATGCTAGAACAAAATATGCATAATACCATGGATATTGCTTTTATTGATGCTAAAAAAAGCGACTATAAGCAATATTATGAATGTTGTTACCAGCTAGTCCGTCCAGGTGGTTTGATTATTATTGACAATGTTCTAATGCGTGGTGAAGTTTTACAAGAAGCGCCGAGAAATCTTGTCAAATCAATCAAAGAATTCAACAGGTTTTTACATCAAGACCCTAGGGTTGAAATGTGTATGCTAACTATCGGCGATGGACTAAGCATCGCTTACAAAAAGGATGATAAATGAAGCGAAGAATCAAACGTGAACGTTTAATCAACCAAATGAATGTAGTTCCTTATATTGATGTAATGCTCGTGTTGTTGATTATTTTTATGGTAACGGCACCAATGTTTACACCTGGAGTAATAAATTTACCTAGCGTAGGAAGCGCCTCGCACATAACCACCACACCAGTTGAAGTAAATATTAATCAAAGTGGTGAATACAATGTAACACAAAACAATAAAAGTTATTCAGTTAATAATTTGAACGATGTAATCGCAAAAGTTAAAGAGCTAAGCAATAACGATACAGCAGTAGTGGTTGCAGCAGATAAAACTGTTCAATATGATAAGGTTATAAATGTAGTTGATAGTCTTTATAGTGCAGGGATTAAAAAAGTCGCACTTGTGGTGAAACAAAAACATGATTAAAAAAAGTACTGTAGCCTCAATTAGTCTACATATTATAGTAATTACATTATTGCTTGTATTACAACAAACAAGTACTATCCTAGTACCATCACGTAGTGATGGCATGGAAGTAAGTTTGGTAAGCCCAGAAGATTTACGCACGTCTCCACGTATTATTACAAAACCGAGTGTTATTGAGCCAATAAATGTACAAACAACGCCAGCAGAAATTAATGTACCAAAACAAGAAACTAAGCCAATTATAACACCAAAACCAGAAGAAGTGAAACCATTACCATTAACACCTGTTGAGAAAACACCAGCGAAACCCGTTACTAAACCAGTGAAAATGCCAACAGCGAAAGATCAATTATCCGACATGATTAGTGACATTACCCCAACGGCAAATAAACATAGCGGAACAGCAACTGGTGGCACGTCCAGAGGAACTGCGAATAGCAACAGCTTAGTTGGTAATTACGCAGATTTAGTTGTACGAACCGTACGACCGTTTATTGTACTACCAAATAACGTGAATAAAAATGCAACAGCAATAGTTAAAGTGACACTATTGCCAAATATGCAAGTGTATCAAATTAAGCTCGAAAAATCCAGTGGTAATGACGAATACGACACAAATGTGCAACAAGCAGTAAAAAATGTGCGAGTATTTCCGCCACTACCAGATGGCGCAAAATTTAATGATTACAGAGTATTACGATTAGTTTTTCAACCAGAATAAATTTTAAAAAGAAAGTTTATATGCGTATAATTTATCTATATTCGAAATATATATTCTTAAGCTTATTATTCACATTGAGTTTTAATGCTTATGCCGAACAAACAATACAGATCGTGGGTGGTGTTACAAATGGTAATCCATCTCTGGCAATAGTAAATTTCAATAGCGATGGTAAAAATAGTATTGCCCGTGTAATTTATAACGATTTGAACGTAACTGGCGAATTTGCTCTTA
The DNA here is from genome assembly GCA_964462055.1 of uncultured Neisseria sp. GTDB lineage: Bacteria > Pseudomonadota > Gammaproteobacteria > Burkholderiales > UBA11063 > Aquella. The sequence continues at coordinate 11,996 of CAYWWJ010000026.1, forward strand.
GCAACATCCCCACAAGCTCGCAAGTAGAAAGTGGCACGTTATACACAATTGTTGGTAGTATTGAAAGCGTTGGCGCAAATAAATTCAAAATAAGCTATCAATTAATTAATAATAAGAAGCCAGCCAACACGCTAAATCAAAATATAACATTTGATGCCAAGGAATTCAGAAAAGCCATTCACACAATTAGTAACTCGGTGTATGAGAAAATCACTGGCGTAAAAGGCGTATTTAATAGCCAGATAGCTTATATTGCAAAAGATGGACGTTATCACAAGTTAATTGTTAGCGACTACGATGGTTATAATCCAAAAATCATAGTAAATAGTGCATCTGTTTTATCGTCTATCGCATGGAGTAAAGATGGAAATCAAATCGCATATGTTTCATGGGAAAAAGATACAAAACCAACAGTTTGGGTGCAAAATTTATTTCTAGGAAATCGGTATCTCGCATCTGATTTCAGTGGATCTAACTCATCACCAACATTTACCGCAGATGGGAAACAATTACTTGTAACACTCACAAAAGATGATGATGGATCACACATCTACTTGATTAATAATCAAAAATACATTAAAAATCAAACGCCATCAGCACAATTAATCAATTTTGGTACAATTGACACTGAGGCAGATGTTGATAGCCAAGGAAATATCATATTTGTATCAGATCATGATGGTGGACCACAAATATTTCTCTCTAATCTGAAAGGCGCAACACCAAAACGCCTGACTAACAACTTAGGAAATTACAATACGACTCCACGCTATTCTCCAGATGGAACTAAATTAACATTTATTAATCGATTAGATGGAACATTAAAAGCCTACGTTTTAGATTTGGCAACACAAGCCGCATATCCTATAAGCCAAGCAACAAATCAAGATGTTGCTCCTAGTTTTGCACCAAATGGCAAGCTTATCATGTTCTCTAGCAATAATACAATATACATTAGTAATAGCACAGGCACGCAACAAACAAGCTTGGAAAACATTAATTTCTCTGCAATTATTGACCAACGCTGGTCAAATAGTTTAGAATAATACATTTATTTATTTGCAAAAAGCTAATAAGTATAGTATAATTCATCATTCGTCAATAATTAACATTAGAATACGTTGTTTTTATAGAGGAAGCAATTATGTTAAAGAGACTTTTAATTACTCTAGCTTTTATTACAAGCGGAGTTGTTTTTGCAGACGTTCAAACTGATGTCAATGGAGATGTTGTAACTAGCCCTAAAGATCATTCACCAGTAGTACAACCAGTAGAAACACCACAAAAACAAGTAGTAAATCCTAACAACGTTGGTTCTACAGCTGGTAGTAATCAAATTTTTGGTAACCCACCAGTTACTGGACAAAAAGGACAAAAATATTATACTAAAGAGCAACTAAGCAATGGGCAAAATAGCTCAGATGTTGGTTCAAAAGTAGGAAGCAACCAAGTATTTGGTAATCCACCAGTTACTGGACAAAAAGGTCAAGAGTACTATACTCAAGATGAATTGGCTAATCCCATAAATAATCCGAATGCACCAAGCAGTTCTAAGTATGGTATTGACAATAGCCATCAATAGTATTAATATGCTCAAGAATTTTACGGCTTGCGTATAACTAGAGTTCACTATTTTTTAATTTTATTTAGGAGTTCATAAATGTCACAAATGTTAAAAAAATTATTAGTTGCAGCAATTGCAGCAGCGTCTTTGGTAGCTTGTTCATCAACTAAAGCACCTGAAGTTAAACCTGTAGCATCAGCTCCAGTTGAAGCTCCAGTTGAAGCATCAGCTCCTGCTGCTGTTATTATGAACAATAATGCAGCATTCTTTGCTTTCAATAAATACGATATCAAAGATGACTTCAAAGGCATTATTGGTGCAAACGCTAACTATTTAGCAGCAACTAAAGATGCTAAGATCCAAGTTCAAGGTAATACTGATGATATCGGTTCTGTTGAATACAATCTTGCTTTAGGTCAAAAACGTGCTAATGCAGTGAAAAAAGCGTTAGTTGCTAGCGGCGTTAGCAAAAAACAAGTTGAGACTGTATCTAACGGTAAATTAAAGCCTAAATTTGCAAATGATAATGACGCAGACCGCGCTAAAAACCGTCGTGCAGATATCGTTTACAAAAATTCTGAGCCACATGGTTATAGCGTAGATCAAAATGGTTTACCTGTTGTTGATGAAGGTTTCTACAACGGTACCGTTACTGAAGGCGTACTTAACTAATGCAAAAAGGAAGTTTGTTGACAATCATTGGGTTGTCAGCAAGCCTTTTTTTAATAGGCTGTGCTGATGATCAAGCTAGAGCGCAGTTAGCGGACACTAACTATCGCCTAGCGCAATTACAAAAAAACGTTGGTCTACTTGACACCAAAGTGGATAACCAGAAGCTAATTGATATGATTAATCAACTAGACAGCCTACAAAGCCAAATTAATCAATTAAACGGCTCACTTGAAGCTCTACGCTACAACGTTAAAGAGTCGCAATCGGTGCAAGAGCAACTTAACCAAAGTTTTGATGCTAGATTACAAGCACTGGATGGTACTTCTTCTGTAAGTACAACTACTACTACGAAGCCAACTCCAGAAGCAACGGCTACAACACCACACCAAGCAATAGGCAACAGTAATGAATTACAGCACGCCTTAGTAACTCTAAAAGCGAAAGACTACCCAAAAGCAATAACTCAATTTAAAAATATTATCGCAACAAATCCAAATAAAGAAAATATTGCAAATGCCAGTTACTATTTAGGGATAGCGTACGCTGCAAATGGGCAATACAAACAAGCAATAACAACTGCAAGTAAGTTTTACCAAGACAACCCAAATAATAAAAATGCTCCTGATGCAATGCGAACAATATTCATCTGTCAAAATCAAATGGGCAATAGCGCTGCAGCTAAAGCCATGGCAGATAAATTACAAAAAATGTATCCAAAAAGTGCAGCATCAAAAAAAGTTCAATCAGAGCTTAGATAGTGAATTTCGTTGCAAACTCACTATCTGCTTTATTCCTAAAGTTGCCAAATCAAGCAATTCATCCATTATTTTTCGGCTAAATGGATGCGATTCCGCGGTTGCTTGAACTTCAATAATCTCCCCATTTTCAGTCATGACCACATTCATGTCTGCATCACAATTGCTATCTTCTGCATAATCCAAATCTAAAACAGCAACTCCATTATATATTCCAACAGAAATAGCCGCCATGAATTGTGTAATCGGTATGCTTGGTAATTTACCCGTGACAACCAATTGATTAAGCGCGTCATAAAGCGCAACATATGCCCCACTAATTGCGGCTGTACGGGTTCCACCATCAGCTTGTATTACATCACAATCAAGAATAATTTGACGCGAACCGAGCAGCGCCCCCAGATCAACTATCGAACGTAAGCTACGCCCAATTAGACGCTGAATTTCTTGAGTCCTTGCATTAGGTTTACCCTGTGTTATTTCACGTTTATTACGCGAATGCGTAGCGCGTGGCAACATAGAATACTCTGCAGTAACCCAACCTGTGCCACTATTTTTCAGGAATGGCGGAACGCTTTCTTCAATCGTTGCATTACATAAAACCTTAGTATTACCAAACTCAACCAACACCGAACCTTCGGCATATGCAGTATAATTACGTGTAAATTTAATATCACGTAATTGATTTAATTCTCGTAATGATGGACGTAATTGCGTCATTATTTTTATCTCCAATAAATTTACTTTGCACAAGATGATTCTACATGTATATATAACCACAGCACATAATTGTACCACTTTATCATCATACATAAACGATCTTTACCGAATATCTATGGTTAATCAGCAATTAAAATAGAAATTAGGCGGAGGCACAATATGGTCCAAGGTTTTTCACCTTGACTAGAGCTTGTAATATAGTATACAATACGTCATTAAACACCTTAACTTATACTTGAAGTATTTAGTAGATACTTAGCAATATCTCTCATATAAAGCCGTTATGCAAGAAATTATAGTGAAATGATGGAACTGCACTTGCTTCCAGATGATTTGCTAGTATACATCAAAGTGAAACACAAAAGCATAACATTAGTGGCTATTCGTAGCCATGCAGAATTGTTTTGATATTAAAAAGGTACATATCCATGCCTAAATTCGTTCATACAATATTTTTCATTCTCCTTGCTTCATATACATTTGCAGGAAATAGTACATACTTAGGTGATTATAGTAATAGTGACGCTACCAAATTTGGTACAATTAAAATCGTAGGTAAATTTGGAGATTCCCATCCTGAAAAATTGCTCATTAATAATAAACAAGTGAAAATATTTACAAATAAAGATGACGATGGTGGCGATCATGTTTGGGTGATGAACATAGACAACAGAATAATATTACCTAATGCCGTTGTGTACAGTGTTTGGGGTGGAACTGGTGGCAGTATGGATGCCAACGTTGTGGAGGCGTGTAAATTTGTAACCATACTACCACACAATAAATATAAAATCAGCCAATTGACTTATTGTTTTGATGGGACAACTGTAAGCATTGAAAGCGGCGATATAGTTCAAATAAAATACACAAATGGTGCAGCGTATGCTGAATCTACCGATATCGAAATACATACATACAATTACATGAGCAATAAAATTACAGTAGTAACCAAGATAAAAGATGATGAGTATTATACACGTAAATTTGCTAATTGGACACCAAAACAAATTTATCAAGAGGCGCTTAACGATAAGAGCGTAGATAAGCAAACTGGTTTGATTTATGCCGATAGTGATCACATAAGCCGCAGAAAATATTGTTTCAAATTTGAAGCATTAAAAAATCCGCCACATGATAAATATTATGATTTGTTAGATAAATCATGTACAGAAGACTGAAATATTAGATAGTGAAGGATATAAAGTAATTTTAGTTAATGCGCGCAATGTAAACAATGTCCCAAGGCGTAAAACTGAAGTAAAAGATAGCAAATGGTTACAACAACTGCATTCGTATGGACTGTTAGAGGGCTCATTTCATCCAAGCGATGAGATTTGCGTATTACGTTACGTGGCTATATGAATATATAGAATTAATTCATTTTATATATTGTAGGCATCGCTACTAAATAGTTACAGTATTTGAATCGTAATAAGCAATTATCAGAGAGAGCGCAATTTATATGACAACAATTTTAGACAATGAACTATTTACCCATGCAGAGTAATCAATTTGACACTGTAATTATTGGCGCTGGTGCGGCTGGCTTATTCTGTGCCTACACAGCGGCTAGCCGTGGTAAAAAAGTTGCAATACTTGACCACAGCGCTAAATTAGCCGAAAAAATTCGTATTTCTGGCGGTGGCAAATGCAATTTCACCAATATAAACACCAATCCAAATGCATATATTTCGCAGAATAAACATTTTTGTATTTCGGCGCTGAGTCGCTATACGCAACATGATTTTATGGAATTGCTTGACAACAATTTTATACAATATCATGAAAAAACTCTTGGTCAACTTTTTTGTAACGATAGCTCGCAAACGATTATTGATTTGCTTGACAATTTGTGCCAACAGAATAATGTAATGCGTCAAATGTCCTGCAATATCAAACATATCAACAAAACCATCGCTGGATTTAGCATTGAAACAACCAATGGAATTTACACAAGCGAAACACTAGTTATTGCCACAGGCGGGTTAGCGATTCCACAAATTGGCGCAACACCGTTTGGCTATAATCTAGCGCGGGATTTTGGGCATAATATCGTAGAATTAGCACCAGCATTAGTGCCATTAACATTGAAACAAGACGAATTAGCGAGTTTTGCGCCATTGTCAGGAGTTAGCTTTTTAAGCGAAGTAAATCACGGTAAAATCACATTCAAAGAGAATACATTAATTACACATAAAGGGCTTAGCGGTCCTGCGATATTGCAAATATCATCATATTTGTCAGCTAATTCAAGCATAAATATCAATATGTTACCAGAAATAAACATTTCGCACGAAATTAATCAACATAAATCAAGCAATAAATTACTCAGCAATTTCTTGCAAAATTTTTTATCTAAACGATTAGCTGATAGCATTTGCGCGCTATTGAAATTAGATAAGCCACTAAGCCAATTAAGTAAAAATGAGATCGAATTAATTGAGAATTTTGTACATTCATTCAAAATTACCCCAAATGGCACGCAAGGATATAAAAAAGCCGAAGTTACGCGTGGCGGAATTGATACTACACAATTGTCTTCGCAGACAATGCAATCCAAATTAGTCGATGGATTATTCTTTATCGGAGAAGTCGTCGATGTGACTGGCTGGTTGGGTGGATATAATTTTCAATGGGCATGGTCATCGGGATACGTCGCTGGAATTAGTGTATAAACTTAGCGTCTAAACATAGTTACTATAGTGCACCCTTAGATTAGTACAATACACAAATTATATAACAACTTTTGCAAGTAATTAAGGTAGGCATTCAAATAAGAAAAAATATCACAAATTTATATGATTATTTTTAATGTTTATATTATTTATAACCATATTTTTATATGATTATAACTCTATATTTCTTGACAAATCTGGGGCATTCTATAGGTTTGGCGAGGTCTTATATTTAAAAGAATTAAATAAAGAAGATGTTTATCAATATTTAGTAGAAAACTTCCCAAATCTTGGTGATAATAAAATGGGATATATAAGTTAACAGACCCTTTGATGTCTATGTTATTAAATGATAATTAAACAAGTCGATTTTTGTTTGTAATATATGCTGTAATCATAATGTAAGTAGAAAATATACAAAATAATTCCATTAGTTAAGGATAATTTTTGTATAATGGTGTGATTAGTGGTTGTAACCCGCAACTAGTGCGTAACATCAGTTATTTATGAATAAAAGGATAAACGATGAAAGTAATTAGCGCCAATGTAAATGGCATACGTTCCGCACATAAAAAAGGATTTTTCAACTGGTTAACTACACAAAACGCCGATTTTATTTGTCTACAAGAAATTAAGGCTGATTTTGCCGACATTCCTCAGGAATTAATTAATTGGAATGGATACCACAGCTATTTTCATAGCGCCACCAAACGTGGATACAGCGGTGTTGCAATATATGCAAGACACAAACCAGACAACGTAATTATTGGGCTAGATAACCCAGAAATTGATGCCGAAGGGCGTTATTTGCAATTAGATTATGGCGATGTTTCGATAATCTCATTATATTTACCATCTGGTTCTAGTGGCGAAGATAAACAGCAAAAAAAATTTCGATTTATGGAATATTATATGCCAATTCTGCAAACAAAAATTAATTCTGGAAGGAATTATATAATTTGCGGTGATTGGAATATTGCGCATACTGAATTGGATCTCAAAAATTGGAAAGGAAATCTTAAAAACTCAGGGTTTTTGCCCGAAGAACGACAATGGATGACTGATTTATTAAAATTGGGATTTGTCGATACATGGCGAACTCTGCATCCAGAAAACCCTGGATACACGTGGTGGTCGAATCGTGGGCAAGCATATGCCAAAGATGTTGGCTGGCGAATTGATTACCAAATCGCCAATCCATATTTCGCGCATAAATTAATTAACTCATCAATTTACAAAGCTGAGAAATTCTCCGACCACGCTCCGTTAATCGTTGAGTATGATAGCGAAATAAGCCAATTACGTGGCAGTTAAATAGTCACGATGGGTTGATTTATAGCACCAATTTTCTAAGCTGCCTATGTGGCAGTTAACAATCAGTTTCTGAACGGTAATAATACGTATTTAAAAGAAAATTTACATAATCTTATTTGCACTATACAAAGCTAGCATCGTATACACAGTTCTAGCTTTAAATATTTTCACTATTCATTACAATAAATATAGCAATCACAAGCTAATTGTTCAACTTATGGCGTTGAAATCTGTTAAAATATGGGACTTAATTTTAAGGAGCTGTATTTTGGGAAAATTCATTTTTTGGATTATCGTGATAATCTCTGTTGTTTGCTTGCTTAATAATCAAAACAACAAGACATCAGAAGATACTAATAGCGCATCAAATTTAACTGCAACTGATTTTATTTCTCTTGCATCTGACCCAAATAGCAAATCACATTTTCTTACTAACATGTGCAAATATGATGGCACTGATGAAACCACATGCATAGATGAAGTATCACAATTTTTAAGAAATAGAAAAGCAAAACTATATAATAGCGACATGTCGAAATTAGAATATAAATACATGAAAAATTGCCAGACCATTGAGGCTGAAGAATATCCTGATCTATACGCAGATAATCCTGAAAAAGCAAAAAATGCGTGTGATATTTTAATTGGTGGTGTATTATTTGAGCTTAATGATTACAACCCAATACAAGTTGATAATACAAATACGGAATCATCAACTATTCTTGAAGATAAGAAAAAATTAATTGAAGGGATAAATTGGATAAATGATCCATTTTATCTAACTACTTTTAAAGAGTATATAAGATTAAGTGGTCAGTCTATTATATCACCAGATGTAGATATTTTATCATTTTTTTACAATAAGCCCCAAATTAATACAAAATTTGATGAATTTATGGACAGCATAACTCATGATAATAGCATGGATAATATTGAAAAATATGATAATCAATTAGTAGTTATTAATAATAAAGATGTAATTATATTAAAATATGAAACAAATGACAATGAAATATCTCAAAAAAAAGAATATTCATTTTATGTTAAAGCACGTAAACATAACAATATTACAACATGGTTAAGATTTAATGAATTAAGTATAAAATTTCATAACCATAACAATAAAAATATATTAAATCATTATTTTTCAAGTGAGCTAGAAAATGGTTTAAATGAATTTATAAATTCAACTCAACAAACATATGTTTTCTCTGAACCTCTAGTGTGTAATTCACAAAAAGAGTTTGGATACATAGGTTTTAAAAACTGTATTAATCTTAGCATGGTTAAAAAAATGGTGGATGCCATAAAAATTCAATATAAATTTGAACTATCTATAAAAAAATTAAATTTAACCCCAACTGATATTATCAATAACACTGCTAATATAAATGACATAAAAGTTTTAGATGAATGTATTAGTGATTGGAATTATTATCAAAATGAATCCGCATGTGATTCTGCACTGGAGGATATTGTTGCACATAGACCAACTACTCACTAAATTATTAATTTGAAGAAAGGATATATTTTGAGACTGAAACCGATAATTACTTATACAATATTTATGTCACTTGTGGGATGTGCCTCAAATTCTGAATTACTGAGCCAAAATAGATATACATCATGTAATATGGTTGAAAAAGCGATATATACAGGTGAAGGCACAATAAAAGATGTTAGAGATATCAATGGTTGTATTAACGGGGATACATATATAGATAATCATGATCCTTATAAAGCAAGATATTGGAATGGAACTATTGTATTTAATGGTAGCAAATATAATTTAGAATATTTTAATGATGAACAAAGTCTTGACAAAGCAACAGATAAAATACAACAAGATGAAGATCAAAAAAATAATGTTATTCAATATAATGAGTGTATACAAAATAATGAAGATAAAACAAATGAACTTCAAGAGGCATTGAAAGATCAACCTATTGATGAACAACGCTATAACAAAGAAATTATCGCATATAAAAACAATCAATTATATATGATAAACTTGTTAGGGAAGATAAGCGGGTATATAATATATTGTACAAATATGCAATGGATGCTTGTATGAATGATGAATTACTTCAATATGATTATTATCCTTCGTATGTTCCAAAAAATATTAGATGTAAATCTTCTGTAGATCGTTATGTCACTAATGAATTGCTCCCACAATATAATTACAAATTTAACACTGATATTCAAAGATATAGATCCGAGCCAGCAAAGCCTATTCCAGTTAAAGAAGTAACTTATCCAACTTTGCAAGATTGCGGAATAAATCCTAGTAATTAATTTCATTAAGTAACGTGTATAAAAACTAACCAAATTTATACACGTTACTTTCTAATATGCAAAATCCAAGATTTTTTATACATCAGTCGCCAAATTTAATGTAATGTCTTAATGTACACTTACAATTTATCTTTTCCGCAAGGTATATATATTCACCATCAATCAAACATCCTTCATTGATTTTATGTATACTTTTTAATTTGCCCCATACATGTTCAATTGGATTCAAATCTAGGTAATATGGAGGCAAATAAATTAACCTAATTAAGCTGCATCCAACTTTTTCAATTAATTCTTTACACAAACAATGCTTCCGTAAAAAACTTAACTCCCAGATTCTATTCGACAGTGACGCTTTTGGCTAGATTCCTAGGCTTATCAACATCTGTGCCCTTGCATAATGCTGTGTGATATGACAATAATTGCATTGGAATAGTATACACAATAGGCAACAAATATTCTGGAATATTATTGCTTGGAATTAGGATACTTTTGTGGCATAATTTACTTATTTCATGCACACTATCGGTAAATAAATAAACCAAACCATGTCGCGCCAAGACTTCTTGCACATTCGATTTCACCTTATCCATAACTAGCCCAGATGGCATAGCAACAATAACGGGCATATCTTTATCAATTAACGCCAACGGTCCATGTTTTAATTCACCAGCGGCATAACTTTCTGCATGAATATACGAAATTTCTTTTAATTTCAAGGCACCTTCCATCGCGATGGGCCACATTGTATGCCGCCCCAAAAATAATGCATTATGCTTATGCTCAAATTCTTTAGCCATGAGTTTAATCGCATCCTCACATTGTAGCGTATCAAGCACTAATTGCGGTACGCGCCTAATTTGCTCAATTATTTGTGATTCATTATCTACATTTAATTCACCCTTAATTTTTGCTAAAGTAAATGTCAAATACAACAACACAATTAATTGCGTGGTAAATGCTTTCGTAGAAGCAACGCCAATCTCTGGACCTGCTTGAGTTAGCACATGCAATTTGGATAATCGAACTAAACTACTTTCTGCAACATTACAAATACTTAGCGTCTTATCCATGCCTAATTCGATTGCATACTTAATACTCGCCATAGTATCCGCAGTTTCACCTGATTGTGAAAGGCTAACTATCAATGTATTAGGTCTTGATGGAACTTTGCGCGTCCTGTACTCACTGGCTATTTCGATATTACATTCAATTTTTACATATTCTTCAAGCCAATACTTTGCAATCAAACCAGCATTATAGCTAGTACCACAAGCAATTATTTGCACTTTATCGATTGACTTAAAAATATCAGCAGCTTCTTTACCAAAAACATCTAGATTAAATGAATTTCCCAAATGTGCCAAAGTTTCGGCAATCGCTCTTGGTTGCTCAAAAATTTCTTTTTGCATATAATGTCGATATTGTCCAAGTTCAGCACTATTGGCAGATAATTCGCTCAAATTTACCTTACGCTTAACTAAATTATTGTCTTTATCCCAAACTTTATAATCAGCCAATTCTAACACCGCAATATCGCCATCTTCTAAATATACAACTTTTTGTGTAACGGGTAATAGTGCCGATATGTCTGATGCAAAAAACATTTCATTTATTCCAACGCCTAATACCATTGGTGAACCAAGTCTTGCACATACAACTTGATGTGGATTATCTTTATTTATCAAAGCAATTGCATATGCCCCATGCATTTTCTTTATCGCGGTTTTCACAGCAAGCACTAAATCTTTTCCATTTTGTATATAAATCGAATGGATTAAATGCAACATTACTTCCGTATCGGTTTCAGAATCAAATGTATATCCCTGTGTTTTTAATTCATCACGAAGCACTGCATAATTTTCAATAATACCATTATGTACTATCGCCAATGTATTTGCTGAAAAATGTGGATGCGCATTTGTCGTGCTAACACCACCATGCGTTGCCCATCTTGTGTGACCAATTCCAACAAATCCTTTGAGTTTATTCTCACCACACTGCTTGACAAGCTCTTTTACTCGTCCAGTTGTGCGCTCACGTGTCAAATTACCACTTGCATCAACAATAGCCACGCCAACCGAATCATAGCCACGATATTCAAGACGCGCTAATCCCTCAAGCATAATCGGAACGATATTTCGCTCACTAATTCCACCGACTACTCCACACATACGCTTCCTCCTCTTACTATATTTTGTAACACATTAATTGCCAAATCTGTACTATTTAAACATGAAATATAGGTATATTTTTCCCCGCCATGTTTTAAAAATAATCCTCTATAACTAATATCAATTTCCTCCAATGTTTCCAAGCAATCGCTAAAAAACCCAGGGCAAATAATATCTATTTCATCAACACCATTATCGGCTAATTCTTTAATAACCTTTTGTGTTGAAGGTTCCACCCATTTTGCCCGCCCAAATTTAGATTGAAAACAAAGTGTATATTCATCTTTTTTCAGACCAAGATTTTGCACAATCATCTCAGTTGTTGTAATGCATTGCTCAAGATAAATATCACCATTATCAATTAATTTCTGAGGTAATGAATGATAGCTAAATATCAATAATTTACCACGCCCATTCGCTTTCCAAGAATCTCTAATGCTATCACTAATTGCATTTATATATACCAAATTATCGTGGAAATCACGCATAAAATCTATTTTTGGCAAATACAATTTATCCGCATAATACTTGGCGATTTGATCAAACACCGAGCTTGTTGTAGTTGATGAAAATTGCGGATACAATGAAATAACTTGTAAATGTGTGATATTAAAACGCTTACTAATGTTGTCCAATTGCGTGCTAATATATGGAAAACTATAGGAAAATGCAGGAAAAACAATAACATCGTCATCTTGCACCACATTCTGAAGTTTCGTTGCTTGCTCCATAGTATAGTTAATCAAAGGCGAATAGCCATTTTTACCCCAAATTTGACCATATTTTTCTAAAATCTTATATGATCGAAGTGGCAATATTACATAATGCAACAAAGGATACCAAACGATCTTCGGCAAAGGAACAACACGTTTATCACTCAAAAATTTACTTAAAAAACGATAAATTGACGGTCTGCTAAGTTTTTCGGGCGAACCAAGATTCACCAATAAAATTATTTTTTTATTATTCATTGTCACCACTGGCTTTGAAGGCTTTTTCTTCTCCACGCAGTAGCCTAATGATATTTGACTTATGTTTATATAACACAAAAAATGCGATTATTAATGTACCACCAAAATACGCATCATTTCCCATTAACAAATATGCATAAATTGGTGATAATGCAGTTGCAATTAATGCTGATAACGAAGATAATTTTGAAAATTTAAATACAATTAACCAGGTTGCAACCAACAATAATGCCAACCAGATATTAAAGGCTAAAAATACCCCAATAGCAGTAGCAACACCCTTGCCGCCTTTAAATCTAAAGAAAATCGGATAAATATGTCCAAGAACAACAGCTATACCGCATAATGCAACAATAGTATCGCCATCATCAATGTTATGCAAGAAATATTTCGCCACTAATACGACAATAGTCCCTTTTAATAAATCACCAATAAGGGTGAGTATCGCTGCTTTTTTGTTGCCACTACGCATTACATTCGTTGCGCCCGCATTCATTGATCCATAATTCCTCGGATCATCAATTTTCATAACTTTACTAACAATAATTGCGAAAGACAAAGAACCAATTAAATACGAACCTATCAATAAAATATAGTACATCGTTGTATCCTTAATATTTAATATTTAATTCAATTTGCTGCGTTGTAATGTTTACATTTACATCTTTACCTGTTTTTATTGGTAAAGATAGATTATTTATCAACGACTGAGATGGAGAGTCAGATTTTGTCAATGGTGAGGTGGTGTGAAATGCATTTTGATTTGCATCTGGAGTTGCATAATTTAAGGGTAGACTTACACCATTATATATGTCAAATGATTTATTATTATTAGCAATACCACTCTCCGAATCAAGTCCATTAGGCTCAATCACACAGAACATATTCGGCACACTAGAGTTAAGGTCAGCACATTTTTTTTGCTGATTTATTTTGCCATATGTTGTAGGTTGAGAAGCTGAAACTGCCTTAGCTTTTGAATTGGGGGTTTTATTAACCCGTGACTCACCTAAAAAACTTGGCATAAAATCAGATAAATTAAGCGAATAACATAACCCATAAAAAAGGAGAGTCAACATGAGTATAACTAAGCGCATAAGCTACCACATTAAAAATGTTCTACACCTTACTAGTTAATAATTAATCGCGTGCATATTCCTTATGCTAAACAGCGAAAGACGAACCACATCCACAGATAGTTGTTGCATTTGGGTTTTTTATGGTAAATTGAGAGCCCTCAAATGAATCGATATAATCAACTTCTGCGCCAACTAAGTATTGAAAAGACATGCTGTCTACGAGAAACTTTACACCATCTTCTTCGAATACAAAATCATCATCATTAGTAATCTCATCAAACGTAAATCCATACTGAAACCCTGAACAGCCACCGCCTGTAATAAAAACTCGCAATTTTAAGTCAAGATTACCTTCTTCTTCGATTAATTCCTTAACTTTATTCACCGCATTTTGCGTAAATACTATTTTCATTTTAACATCCCACTAGTATATGGCATTTTCACAAAAGAAAAACCATAACTATAAATAGTAATTAATACTAACAAATTTAATGTCAAACTTTTGTCTGAATCCCCGCTTTAGCGAAGATTCAAATACTTCGAGTATACAAAAGTTTATTTAGACATATTTACTACCGCTGCAACTTCTGCAGCATAATCTGTAACTTTTTTCTCAATACCTTCACCAACTGTAAACATGGCAAATTTATTTACTTTAGCATTTTTACTTGCTAATAATTTCTCTACAGTTTGATCGGGGTTTTTCACAAAAGCCTGACCAAGTAAAGTTATTTCCGCTAAAAATTTAGAAATACGTCCATCGACCATTTTTGCAACGATTTCTGCAGGCTTACCTGAAGCAGCAGCTTGCTGTGCATAGATATTACGTTCTTCTTCAATTTTATCAGCTGGTACATTATCTTTAGATATGCAGATTGGTTTAGTTGCAGCAACATGCATCGCAACATCTTTACCCAATTCAATATCGCCACCAGTAAAATCAACTAATACGCCAATTTTTTTACCATGCACATAAGTAGCTAGATTACCTGAAGTATTGAAAGATTCAAATCTACGAATAGTAATATTTTCACCAAGTTTAGAAATCAACTCTTTGCGAGCCTCCTCTACACTTTGCCCACTATCTAATTTGGCATCAACAAGCACATCTACACTTACAACTTTATTATCAACAATTGCTTTTGCAACAGCATTAGCAAAACCAACAAAATTTTCATCTTTAGCCACGAAATCGGTTTCACAATTAATTTCTAATAACGTACCTTCTTTACCATTTTCACTAATGTAAATAGCAACAGCACCTTCAGCAGCTGTTCTAGAAGCCATTTTACTGGCTTTAGCACCACTTTTAACGCGCATTAATTCTTCAGCTTTTTTAATATCTCCAGCAGTTTCTTGTAACGCTTTTTTGCATTCCATCATACCCATACCAGTCATTTCTCTTAATTGTGCTACCATACTTGCAGTAATATTTGACATTCTATGCTCCTTTATTTGTTGTTTTTAGTAAATTAAGCCGCAACTAGTACGGCTTAATTTAATTTTTAAAATATTTACTCAAAGCTATTGACCATGAACGTACGTATTGAGAAAAATACTATGTATTAAAACATATTAAACAGCTTTTATCAATGCATAAAGTCCAAGACCTCAAATAGCAAGAGTGTAGTAGTTACTCAGAAGCTGCCGAAACCTCATCAGATTTAGTCATACGTCTAACTGTAGATTTTTTCTCTCCAGCGTTTTCGCCTTCAACCATTGCAACTTTTACTTCTTGTTTTAACTCATGTAACTTATTTTCTTTTTCTTGTAAAATTTTATCTGCAATTGCCTTTGCATATAAACGCACCGCTTTTGCTGAATCATCATTACCTGGAATAATGTAATCAACACCGTCTGGGCTACTATTTGTATCAACAACAGCAATAACAGGAATTCCAAGTTTTTTAGCTTCATCAATTGCAATCTTGTGACAAATAGTATCAACAACAAACAATGCCGATGGTAATCCATTCATCTCTGCAATACCACCAATACTTAACTGCAACTTTTGAATATCTCTTGATAAATTTAACAATTCTTTTTTAGACAAACCAGTGTCGCCAGCTTTTTCTAGGATAGCAGTCTTAACTTCTAATTTTTTAATTGATTTTTTAATAGTCTCGAAATTAGTCAACATACCACCTAACCAACGGTGATTAACATATGGCATACCACAACGTTTTGCTTCTTCAGCAATAACTTCACTTGATTGTGATTTAGTTCCAACAAATAAAATAAAACCCTTATTACGAACAGCTTGACCTGCAAATTTAATTGCGTCATTAAACATCGCATAAGTTTTATCTAAATTAATAATATGGATTTTATTTCTGATACCAAAGATAAATGGCTTCATTTTCGGATTCCAGAATTTAGTTTGATGTCCAAAATGAACACCTGCCTCAAGCATTTCTTTCATTGAAACTGGAGCATTTTTGATTTCTGAAACTTCTTTATTTTCAACTGACATGTTTTTTCCTTTACAGGGTTATACTTCCACCAGTGGATTTAGATAGAATAAATTCTACACCCTTGAACCACCAGTGTGCAAATTTACAACGCATATAGCGTTGCATTAAATACTAAGTAAGTATTATAACACAATAAGAGCGATTTTTGCTATAATTTTCAATTAATTTCGAATAATTTTAGCTAATCTTATGGTGTTTCCAGCAAAAAACCACATTTTACTGTGGTTTTTATGTACGAAAAGTATATACTACTGTAGTTTGATTTCTACATCAACACCAGCAGGAAGATCTAGCTTCATCAACGCATCAATTGTTTTATCTGATGGTTCAACAATCTCCATTACACGCAAATGTGTCCTAACTTCTAACTGGTCGCGAGAAGCCTTATTCACATGCGGTGAACGTAAAATATCAAAACGCTCTTTCTTAGTTGGCAATGGAATAGGGCCTTTTACTAAAGCTCCAGTTCTCTTTGCAGTTTCAACAATTTGAGCTGCTGATTGGTCAATTAGAATATAGTCATATGCTTTTAAACGTATGCGTATATTTTGTTTTTGATTACTCATAATTTATTCCTATGTAGTGATTAAACTAAAATTTTAGCAACAACGCCAGCACCAACAGTTCTGCCACCCTCACGGA
>CAYWWJ010000027.1:0-29180 GCA_964462055.1 uncultured Neisseria sp.
TTCATTAACAAACTCTATATTTTTCCATCATTCACTAAAAAATTAGTAATTTATCCTATCTATTTAAACATTCAATTAAAAAGTGATGACTTGAGTTGTATCAATGTTTATTGTAAGGGAAAATATGCTGGATAAATTTTACGTGAAATTGTTAATTTTAATATTTGCTGGTGCGATTAGCGTTTTTGCATTTGCGCCGTTTAACAAAATATTCTGCATAGTATTGTCTATTTTAGTATTATTATTTATTCTAGAAAAAAGTTCTGCCACATATCCAAAAAATTCATCTTCTCTGGATAAGAAAAAATTATTCTTACTTGGTTATATATTTGGTTTGGCGTATTTTAATACGCAATTATATTGGGCATTTTATTCTTTATATGTCGTAATAGGTACTGGATTTATTATTGCAATACTTGGGCAGTTATTTTTTACCGCTTATTTGGCGCTATTTATGGGCTTCACTGCTTTATGTTATTGCAAATCAAAATCGAAGTATTGTGCATTTAATTTGTTGATATTGTTTCCTAGCATCTGGGTTTTATTTGAATGGCTACGTTCATGGTTGTTTAGTGGATTCCCGTGGAATGAAATTAGCTATACGCAAGTAAATTCGCATGTATTGAAAGGGTGGTTTCCGCTACTTGGTAGTTACGCTGTTTCTTGGCTGACATTGAGTTTGTGCGGCGCGCTATTCATTATCTTGCAACAAATTTATAATATGAGCAGTTTCAAATCCAAAGCTACAAAAAAAAATAAATCTGGTTTGAATTTGAATGTTAAATTAACCACGAAAAATAAGCTATTTAGCTTGAGCATAATTTACATTCTGGTGATTTTTGTCATTGGTAATTACATTGTTACATTAAAATTTACCAAGCCGTATGGCAAGCCAACAAGTGTTGCACTTTTGCAGGGAAATATTGAGCACGAATCGAAGTGGTCAAGCGGTGAATTGGAAAATAATCTAGCTGTTTACGCTGATATGGTGGCAAAAACTAAGGCGGATATAGTGATGATTCCTGAGACTGCAATTTCGCAATTTGAACGATATTTGCCAGCAGATTATTTGCCTGATTTAGTAAATTATGCCAAAGCCAATAATGCGGAATTAGTTGTTGGTATGCCAAAAATTATTGATAAATATGATAATTATGTTAATGCGGCGATTGTATTAACCAATGATAAACAGCCATTCTACGCTAAAACACATTTGGTGCCGTATGGTGAATATATTCCATTTAAGTCAGTGATAGGCAATGTTTATCATATGTTTAATTTGCCGATGGTTGGTTTTAGTGCTGGTGCTGAGAATCAAGCGCCATTAGTAATTGCGGGGCAGAAATTGGCGTTTAACATTTGTTATGAGAATGGCTTTAATACGGAATTGATTGATGCAGCCAAGCAGGCAACGATTATGGCGAATATTAGCGACATGGTGTGGTATGGTGATTCAATTGCCGAAGATCAGCATTTACAGATTTCGCAAGCACGTGCTTTGGAGAATCAGCGTTATTTTATTCAAGATACGAATACAGGATTAAGTGCGATAATCAATCCATTTGGAGAAATTCAATCGCGTTTGCCAACATTTCGCCGTGATGTATTGTTCGACGTCGTGCAGGGAAGAATTGGTGTGACACCATTTCAGCGCTATGGTAATTATCCTATTGTGCTTTGGTGTATTCTAATGCTTATAATTGCTAGTGTGTTGAGATTGAGGTGTATGAGGAGTGGTTTTGTTGAGTTAGCTTGATATTTTGTAATCATTTAAATGTAAAAATTAGTTAGAATCTGTTTAAGATCTTTAGTTACTACACAGAGGGCAAGATTTAACTATACTGCCAGCATATATATTTAGAACGAGGAGCAAAGATTCGCCGTGTATAAGATATACATAAGAAGCTTTGCGACAAAGTTATAATTATATAGGCTGTGCAGTAACGTTTGAATTATGGTAAAATACAGCCTATATGTATTTATAATACCTCATGTTACCTATTACGTAAGATTTAAATGTGTTACTCACGCATATGCGTGGATCCAGAAACCTTCACCTTGTTTTAAAGAAATAAAATTATAATGATAAAAAACATTTTATATAAAATATTTGGTACGCGCAACGAACGTTTATTGAAGCAATATCGTAAAATTGTGGAACAAATAAATGCATTAGAATCTTCTTTATTGAAATTGAGCGATTCAGAATTACAACAAAAAACTAATGAATTTAAATCACGTTATAAAAAAGGTGAAGGTTTAGAAGCTCTGTTGCCAGAAGTATTTGCAGTGTGTCGTGAGGCAAGCAAACGTGTGCTTAATATGCGTCATTTTGACATGCAATTAATCGGTGGAATGGTTTTAAATGCTGGTAAAATCGCTGAGATGAGAACTGGTGAGGGTAAAACGCTTGTTGCAACATTGGCGGTGTATTTAAATGCTATTGCGGATAAAGGCGTACACGTTGTTACGGTTAATGATTATTTGGCTAAACGTGATGCCATAGATATGGGTAGACTGTATCAATTTCTTGGTCTAACAGTTGGAATTAATCTGCCAGATATGCCTCCGCAGGACAAGAAATTAGCATACGCATGCGATATTACTTATGGTACAAATAACGAGTTTGGCTTTGATTATTTACGCGATAATATGGTGTTTGAAACCAAAGATAAGGTACAACGACCGCTTTCATTTGCGGTTATTGATGAAGTTGATTCGATTTTAATTGATGAAGCAAGAACTCCGTTAATTATTTCTGGTCCAGCAAACGACTCGACCGATCTTTATGTTAAGATAAATCAGATTCCCCCAATGTTAAAGCGTCAAACAGAGGAGGGTAGCGGTGATGGTGACTTCTGGGTTGACGAAAAAAATAACAATGTAATTTTATCAGAGTCAGGTCATGAAAGAGTCGAACAAATTGCAATTGAAATTGGTTTATTAGAGTCTGGAGACAGCTTGTATAATGTGCAAAATATTAGTTTGATGCATCATTTATTGTCAGCATTAAAAGCGCATTATGTGTATTTTAAAGACCAGCATTATGTTGTACAAAATGGCGAAGTTGTTATTGTGGATGAATTCACTGGGCGGTTAATGAGCGGTAGACGCTGGAGTGATGGTCTGCATCAAGCTGTTGAGGCGAAAGAGAATGTTGCTATTCAAAGGGAAAATCAAACATTGGCAACAGTTACGTTTCAAAATTATTTTAGAATGTACAAAAAATTGTCGGGAATGACAGGAACTGCAGATACAGAAGCGTACGAATTCCAGCAAATATACGGCTTAGAAACGGTTGTTATTCCAACAAACCGACCGATGGTGAGAATTGACAATAACGATAAAATTTACATGAGTATTGATGATAAATACTCTGCAATTGTAGCCGATATTGTAGAATGTTATGCAAGTGGACAGCCTGTTTTAGTAGGTACTACTTCTGTGGAAAATTCAGAGGTATTGTCAGGGTTGTTAACTAAAGCTAAAATAAAACATGAAGTATTAAATGCCAAGCAACATGCACGTGAAGCTGATATTATCGCTCAGGCAGGAAGTTTAGCTGCTGTTACGGTTGCAACTAATATGGCTGGTCGCGGAACCGATATTATTTTGGGGGGCAGTTATAAGCCACTTATAAGCAAAATCGAAAATGATGATAGTGTTACTGGTGCAGAAAAGCAAAAGCAAATTGATAAAATAATGCAAGAATGGAATGAGCGGAATAAAAAAGTTCTAGATGCTGGCGGATTATATATTATTGGCACGGAACGTCACGAATCACGACGGATTGATAATCAATTGCGTGGTCGTTCAGGGCGTCAAGGAGATAATGGCGCAAGCAGATTTTATTTATCGTTGGATGATCCATTATTACGTATCTTTGGTGGCGAGCGTATGCGCGGTTTGATGCAACGTTTAGGTATGAAGGCTGGTGAAGCTATTGAGCATAAAATGCTATCACGTTCTATTGAATCAGCACAAAGAAAAGTTGAGGCGCATAATTTCGATATTCGTAAGCAGTTATTGGACTATGATAATGTATCGAATGATCAGCGCAAGGTTATTTATCAGCAACGCGACGATATTTTGGAGTTGGACAATCTTAGCCCAATTGCGTTGAAAATGCTGGATTCGGTTGTTGCACAAACATTTGATGATTATATTCCGCTAAAATCAATGCCTGAGACTTGGGACATTGTTGGCTTAGAGCGTTTGCTTAAGGATGAATTCGGTTTAGAGTATTCAGTTCAGGAGAAATTAGATGCAAATGCAAATATTTCTGAGCATGTTTTAAAAGAAGAAATTGTTGCATTGGCAAATGAACGCTATACACAAAAAATGAATGAATTCGCTGCCAAAGTTGATAGTGATATTGCATTATTTGTAGCCAATGCGCTTAGTGAAGAAAATTGGAATTTGGCGTCGTTGGATGATTTCTGCGCGCAAAATGGTATTGAAAAAGATTTCATGTTTAAGGCTTTTGAGATAAACAAATCCAGCCGAGAAGAAATTCTGGCTAAGTTTAGTGCCATAACAACAGATGCTGGCAAACGCCAAGTTACCCGTTTTGAGCGCAGTGTATTATTGCAAAATATTGATCATTATTGGCGTGAACATTTGACGCAGTTAGATCAATTACGCGAAGGAATTCATTTACGTGGATATGCGCAAAAAGATCCAAAACAAGAATATAAACATGAATCATTTGCTTTGTTTTCAAGTATGTTGGATAATATTAAGCGTGATGTTGCCCGGGTATTTTTAACGGTAAAAATCCAAGGGTTGCATGATATTCCAAATGAATTTTCTGATGCATCTGTGGCTGATGCTAATTATATTCATCGAGATTTTGATTCGTCATTGGCAGATTCTAGTAGCGAAAAATCGCAGCCACAAATTAGCCGTAATTCACCTTGTCCATGTGGTAGCGGTAAAAAATATAAGCATTGTCATGGTAAGTTATGATCTTATCAATCTTATTATTAATTATTCTTGGCGTAACTTGGGCAAGTGGATATGCAATTGCCGGTTATGTAATGAATCATGGCGTATCTCCGTATGGATATGCGCTGTGGCAGTCTTTTGGTCCGTTTTTATGCTTGTTTTTGATCCAGCTTATTCGGCGAGATATCAAAGTTAGCAAACAAGGATTTGTTTATGCGCTGATTTGTGCAGTTACTGCAATAGTTATTCCTAATCTGTTGATCTATTTTGCGGCTCAATATTTAGCATCTGGAATATTGACTGTTTTGGCGAATGTTGCGCCAATTTTTACTTATCCATTAGCCATTATTTTTGGTCAAGAGCGCTTTAAATTATCTAGATTTTCATTTATCGTCTTAGGATTTATCGGAATTTTATTGATAATTTTACCAGCATCACAACATTTATTTATTAATTTTAGTAATGCTTGGTTATATTTAGCGCTACTTATTCCATTTGGCTACGCCTTGGGTGCCGTATTTATTGCCAGATTTAGACCTGAAAGCGGTAATGTATTGAATTATTCAATGTGGATGTTGTTAATTTCAACATTATTGTTAAGCCCACTTACATTGTCCCAAGGTGAATTTTATCCATTGGTAATTAGTGATTTCAATTCATGGTTGATTATGCTTGAGGTGATTCTGTCGGCATTTGGTTATGTGCTGTTGTTTTTGTTAATTAAGCGCGTTGGACCAGTTTATTATACATTGGTGAATGCAATTGCTGCGCTAACTGGTGTTTTGTATGGTGTGTTGTTGTTTAAGCAAGTGTTTACGTGGCAAATTTATTTAGCAATTGCGATTATTTTATTGGCGATTGTTGGGCTTACGTATAGTAATCGAGTAATTAAAGGTAAGAAAGATTCATGAAATTTGAAATATTAAAAACTAGCGGTAAGGCGCGGTTAGGTCGGTTAACGTTAAATCATGGTGTGGTTGAGACACCAATTTTTATGCCAGTTGGTACATATGGTGCAGTAAAAGCATTGTCACCATTGGAATTAAAAGAAAATAATGCGCAAATTATTTTGGGTAATACATTTCATTTATGGTTGCGACCAGGTCTAGATGTTGTTGCCAAATTCAGTGGGTTGCATAAATTTATTGGTTGGGATAAACCAATTCTTACAGATTCTGGTGGATTTCAGGTGTTTAGCTTGGGTAAATTGCGTCAAATTAAAGAAGAGGGCGTTTATTTTCAGAACCCGATTGATGGGTCTAAATTATTTCTATCACCAGAAAAATCAATGGAAATACAAACTATATTAAACTCAGATGTAGTAATGATTTTTGATGAATGTACGCCGTATCCAGCAGATTATACAACTGCTCGTGAGTCAATGGAGCTTAGTTTGCGTTGGGCTGAACGCTCACGATTGGCATTTGACAAATACGAAAATCCAAATGCGTTATTTGGCATTGTGCAAGGTGGTATGCATATGGATTTGCGTCAAAAATCTCTTGATGAATTAATGAAAATCGGCTTTGATGGAATTGCTATTGGCGGGTTATCGGTGGGCGAGCCAAAGCCTGAAATGCTAAGAATGTTGGATGAATTGTCCGAAATATTACCAGCAGAAAAACCACATTATTTGATGGGAGTTGGTACGCCAGAGGATTTAGTTTACGGTGTAAAATCTGGTATTGATATGTTTGATTGCGTTATGCCAACCAGAAATGCACGTAATGGGTGGCTATTTACACGATTTGGCGATATAAAGATCAAAAATGCGAAGTACAAAGAAGATACGGCGCCATTAGATAGTAGTTGTAGTTGCTACACGTGTAAGAATTTTTCACGTGCGTATTTGCATCATTTGTTTAAAATTGGCGAGATATTGGGCTCACGGCTTAATACGATACACAATATTCATTATTATTTGACGTTGATGTCAGAGATCCGTGGGGCAATTGCTGCGGATAAATTTGTTGAATTTGAAGCCAAATTCGTGCATGATAGATCTGTGTTATGAAAATAGTATTTGCGGGAACGCCAGAAATTGCCCGTTTATGCTTGTTGAGTATTTTGGATGCTGGATTTAATGTGGAATTAGTTTTAACTCAGCCAGATCGACCAGCTGGGCGTGGAATGAAATTAACCAGCTCTCCAGTCAAAGAATTAGCGCTGGAACGAGGAATTGAGGTATTTCAGCCTGCGACATTTAAACAAAATCCAGATGCTTTGGCGAAAATTAAAGTGATAAATCCTGATATAATTGTGGTTGTAGCATATGGATTAATTTTACCACAAGAGTTATTGGACATTCCACGACTTGGTTGCGTAAATGTTCATGTTTCATTGCTACCGAAATATCGAGGTGCGGCACCAATTCAGCGTGCTATTTTAGGTGGCGATGATGTTTCTGGTGTTACAATTATGCAGATGGATTCTGGCTTGGATACTGGTGATATATTGTTGTGTGAGCGTGAACAAATTCTGCCACATGACACATCTGGTAGCTTGCATGACAAGTTGGCAAACCTTGGTGCTAAGATGATTGTTCAATATTTGTATAATTATGAATCAATAACTCCAAAGGCTCAAATAAATGATGGTATGACTTATGCAAGTAAAATAAGTAAGGCGGAAGCAAAAATAAATTGGAATGAAGACGCATTTATTATAGAGCGTAAAATTCGTGGTTACAATCCATTTCCTGGGGCGTATACGTTTATTAATGACAAAATAGTAAAAATATGGTGTGCACGTATAGCAAAATCTAAAACAACTTTGGATGCTGGTTGTATAATCGGGTTACAAGATGATGCATTAGCGGTTAGTTGTGGAAATGGTAGCGTATTAGAAATTTTAGAATTGCAATTGGCTGGGGAAAAAAGAAAAAATGCTACATTATTTATGCAAGCTAATGAAAATATGAAACTTACAAAGTTTGCTCTTAAAATACTTGAGTAATAAATTTTACAAGGGAAAGAAAATGTTAAAAAGATTAATAATCATTGGTATTATACTACTTAATCTGAATGGTTGCGCGGTTATTGCTGTTGGTGCAGCCGCAACTGTTGTGGGTGTTACTGCGGCAGTTGTGACTGACCCACGTAGTTCGGGTGTTGTATTAGACGACAATACAATTGCTACAAAACTGCAAATGAAATATTCAAGCGATTATCCAAATGACAATATCTACGTGACAAGTTATAATAAAGTAATTTTATTAACAGGTCAAATTGCTAATGAAAAAAGTAAAGAAAGTATTGAGTTTGAGGCAAAGGCAACTCCGGGAGTTAAAAAAATCTATAATTATTTAGCGGTTAGATTATCGTCTTCATTTGGCGCGAGAAGTAATGACACATTAACGACATCGCAAGTGAAAACAAAAATTATTGGTCTGGAAGGTGTAAGTTCAAATGATATAAAAGTTGTAACTACAGAAAATGTTGTCTACATCTTAGGTGTTGTAACTCAATCGCAGGCTAGAAAAATTGCTGATGCTGCGGCTGGAGTAAACGGCGTTAGCAAAGTTGTAACGTTATTTGATTATAAGTAGTATACTAAACCTGTTTTAAAGGAGAATTTTTAATGACTTATCCACGTTCTTTTTCTCATATTGGGATTACTGTTCCAGATTTAGATCTGGCGGTAAAATTCTATACCGAAGTTTTGGGTTTTTATTTAATTATGAAGCCTACCGAGGTTAAGGAAGATCCAAGTACCGCAATTGGTATAATGTGTCAAGATGTATTTGGTCCTGGATATGGTGATTTTCGAATTGCTCATATGGCAACATCAGATAAAATTGGAGTTGAACTATTTGAGTTTGCACAAACCAAAGCATTACCAAAGCCAGAGTTTAAGCCTTTTCAGACTGGATTATTTCACTTTTGTGTGCAAGATCCTAACGTGGAAGAGTTGGTGGAAAAAATTGTGCAGGCTGGTGGCAAACAGAGGATGCCTATTCGTTATTATTATCCAGGTGAAAAACCATATCGTATGGTGTATTGTGAGGATCCATTTGGTAATATTTTGGAAGTTTATTCGCATTCTTATGAACTAACTTATGCTGCTGGGGCATATTAAGTAAGTTAACTAAGTTTATTTGGGCAATGTCATATAATTTTGCTATTAGACAGTCAAATTATTGGCATTGCGCCAGACTAAATACATGATAAATTAATTTATCTTCGCAAATTCAAAATCAATAAATATCTAAGAAAACAATATTATGAATAATAAATCGTGGATTAATATATTAAAAATCAATACAGTATTTTTTATCGGAGTTATATTCTATTGCTATGAATTTTTTTTACGATTGTTGACCGGTGCATATCAACAACAGATTATTGATTATTTTCATATTAATACACATATTTGTTTTTCTTTTTTAATCTCTAGTTATAATTTAACTTATTTGCTAATGCAAATTCCTGCTGGATTACTTCTTGATAAATACGGTAGTAAAAAAATATTAATTATAGCCACGCTTATGTGTGGTTTGGGTAATATTTTATTTGTGTTAGATGGTTATGCATTGGCTTTGTTTGGACGGTTGTTAATTGGAATTGGTTCATCATTTGCGTTTATCGGCGTATTAAAACTTTCGCGGGAAACATTACCAAATAAATATTTTGGTTTATTTGCAAGCATTGTGATTTCGTTGGGAACACTTGCGGCGGCTTTTTCACAACAAGTTAGCGTATTTTTGGCTAAATATGATATAGCGTGGAATCATATGTTTATTTACGTTGGATTAATTGCATTACCATTATCTATATTGTTTTATTTATTCATTCCAAAGAGTGCTTTTAATGTGAAATTAATGCCAACTCAGTTTATAATTGGCTTGACGATGAAATTAATCAAAGATCGTAAAATTTGGTTAAATGCAATATGGGCTGGTTTAATCTATATTCCTACAGTGGTGTTAACTTCACAATATGGCGTATACTATTTCCAAACAATTTATGCTAGTTCAGCATATGCTGGCACGCAATTAATAACAATGCTTTTATTGGGTTGGGTAGTTTTTTCTCCCATCGTCGTATTGTTGATGAATGCAACGCATAAATTAAAATCATTGGTGTCAATTTGTGGGCTTTTAATGCTGGGATTTTTGATTATTATTAATTTTATGCCGATTATGGCACACAATCATTTGTTTATTTATGTGTTTTTGTTTGGGGTTTTTTCATCTGTTCAGGTTATTGTATGGCAATTCTTCAGTAAAATTTGTAGTGTTGAGGTCTCAGGTGTTGGGATTGCCGTGACCAATATGATTATTACTGGAGTTACGGAGCTAGGGCAATTAGCCAGCGGTGTTGTATTGGATATTGTTGATCGGAATAGAGATTTATATCAATACATTGGGCTTGATTATAATGTTCAATTTATGGGGCTACTATTTATTCTGTGTGTAATTTTTGGTTTTGGTTTATTGCTACGCTTTATCCAAAAGTATATTTGAAGTATTTGAGTTTTGGGAGTTATTGCATTAACAAAAATTTACGTACAGAGAGTATTGATGGCTGTCAATGCTTACAACTAATTATGAATTAGAGGGATAGAAGTAAATGTCGCGGATTATTGGTCAGGGTGCGGAATTAATTGCTTGTGATTATTTGCAACAGCGAGGTCTAAGATTAATGCAGAAAAATTATTTTTCGCGATTCGGTGAAATTGATTTAATTATGCAAGATAAACAAGATGGTAATTCCATTGTTTTTGTTGAAGTAAAGGCGCGTAAGGCCGGGATTAACAACGCATTAGAAAGTATTACGCCAGCAAAGCAACGAAAAATGGTCAAAACTGCGCAATTTTTTCTGCTAAAACTGGGGCATGATGTGAATTGTAGATTTGACGCGGTTGTAATTGATGGTGCTGGTGAAATCGAATGGCTCAAGAATGTAATCATATCGTAGTAGAATTCTGTTAGTTAACTAGTAAAGCTAGAATAGATCCCCTTCAATCTTTTGTGGCTGTGGGATTACTTCAAGGTAGGTTCATTGTGAATTAGATATGAGCACCTACCTTGGTTTCTTGTTTAGTCAAATGAGCCAAATATAGGTGCCTCTATTTCCTGTTATTTTAATGTGTTTTTAGATTTTTCTTTTTTTACCCCAATCATTTTATATATTCTATTATTTCCTTTTGACCTATTTTTAGGTGTGGCGCAATGTCTCTGTGTCGTAGAAGTTTTATCAGGTTGGTTTAGAAATTTCTTTCCACGATCCGTTATCCCATCTTGGTTTACATAGTTTTGAAAGCTTCCATAATAAAGATTATTTTTCTCACAAAATTTTGATAGGTGCATCTTATCTCGCTCGTCCTGAGACATGCTACCCCATCTTTGTATTGCTTCTTTAGGTTTGGTTTTAAACCTATGCTGCCGTTGTTTTTGAATCAGCTGTTTGCCTTCTATACGCAATGGTTCCTCTTCTCGTGCATTAATATAATGCACGAGATGGGTAATTTTAACATTATGGAGTTGGGCAAATTCATATGGTGTAGTCTTGTCTCGTTGCCCTTGAGGCATATCTCGCCATTCTTCTAAGATTTCAGGTGTTATAATATGAAATTCGTGCCCATCATATTCTTCAAGTAACTGTTGACCTCGTTGGGTAACTCCTCCTGATGGCGTAACATACTTACGAGCATTACTTGTTGAGAAACCCCCTGTTTTAGTAAAGTCAAGTAAGTTAAGGTTATTTGGATCCATATTGCGCCATTCTTCTACATGTTGTGGCTCTAGTTTATTAAACTTATGATTATGCTTTATTTTTAATAATCGTTCGTCACCGTCTTGTTTTAACCCATTTTGATCAGCATAAGTATGGAAGGTTCCGTAGTTAATTTTATATCGTTCGGCAAATTCATTTAATGTAGTCTTGTCTCGTTCCTTTTGAGGCATATCTCGCCATTTTTCTAAAGCTTTGGTTAAGGCGTGTGTCATTCCCCGTTTGTTATTTGGAGTTTTAATTTCCTGTTCTTCACTATCTTCTTCATGATTAAAAAATTCATGGGTATTATTATTTTCACATTCATTATTTATTTTTGATAACAGATATTCAGTTGCTCTGCGTAATTCATTAGTTTTATCAGCATTATTTATTCTTGATAACAGATCTTCACCTTCTTGGCTTAATCCATTTTGCTCATTTTGATTAACATTAATGCCAAAGACTGGGTAACTAATTCGATATTTTTCGGCAAATTCATGTATTTTAATCAAGTATCGTTGTTCTTGAGACATGCTACACCATTCTTCTAAAGCTTTGATTAAATTGTATGTCATTTCACGCGCGGTAGTTGGGGTTTTAATTTCCTGTTCTTCATGATTAAACAAATCATAGTTATTATCTTGATTTTGTGTTGGTAAGTGGTTTTCACTAATGGATTTCTTCTTTTTTGGTATGGTTAGCAAGGGGTCTTCAATTTTTTGTTCTTCATTATTTTCTTCCATCTCGTTTTCATAATTAAAATATGTATAGGTGGTTGCCTGTGGCGGTTGTATGTGGTATCCATTAGTGGTTTTCTTCTTTTCCAGTGTTGGCACGCGGCGTGGTCTACCAGTAGTTGTTTGATTTCCAATTGTCATATTAATTCCTTTTTAATTTATTGTTAACATTTAGCTTATATTATAAGTCTAATATCTTTATCCATTTCTTAATTATAGGTATCTGAATTGGATTTGGTGATACTAAACAGGATCCAAAGCACTATTTATATGCCGTGATTATATATGGTCTAATTTATTTTGTCTATAACATTTTTGCGTTATATTCAAATAAATTCAAAATAATCGAATTAAACAAGTGGCGACATTTATGAATAATAGCTTTAGGAACACATGGAAATTCAAGTGCGATGAAACCTATTTGCGTAATAGTTATAAATAATAATTTAAATGTGTTTATATATATGTTAAAATCACATCATTTCTTATTTTTATTGAATGTCTAAAAATATAGTAAAAAAATCAAAAGGTGAGAAATTAGTAGGTATATAGAGTAAGGTTTAGGTTATTAAAGGAGCAGATATTTATGAATAACACGCAATTATTTGAACAAGCGAAAAAATATATTCCAGGTGGGGTTAATTCTCCAGTGCGTTCGTTTAATTCTGTTGGTGGTGCGCCATTTTTTACGGCTAAAGCGAAAGATTGCTATTTGTTTGATACCGAAGGCAAGCGGTATATTGATTATATTTGTTCATGGGGGGCGAATATTGTTGGTCATGCTAATTCATTTGTTGTTGATAGAGTCAAGCAAGCGGTGGAAAATGGATTTTCGTATGGAACACCAACGGAGCTTGAAGTTGAATTTGCCAAGCAAATAATCAGATTAATGCCAAATATTGAGAAACTTCGATTAGTCAGCTCTGGTACCGAGGCTGTAATGTCAGCAATTCGTTTGGCACGTGGCTATACCAATAAAAAATATATAATCAAATTCAATGGTTGTTATCATGGTCATAGCGATAATTTATTGATCAAAGCTGTATCTGGACTTGCAACGTTTGCTAATCCAAGTAGTGCGGGGATTCCGCCAGATGTAATTAAGCACACTTTGGTGCTAGAATATAATGATGTTGCGGGGATTAATGAAGCATTTAAGCTTTATGGCGACAATATTGCTTGTATAATTCTTGAGCCATTTGCTGGTAATATGAATTTGGTAAAACCAAGTCGGGAGTTTTTAACTGCAATTCGGCAACTCTGCGATTCACATAATAGTGTATTAATTTTCGATGAAGTAATGACTGGATTCCGTGTTGCATTGGGTGGCGCGCAGGATATATTCCACATTAAACCTGATTTGACTACGCTTGGGAAAGTGATTGGCGGTGGTATGCCATTGGCTGCATTTGGGGGTAGGGCAGAAATCATGGATTGTTTGGCGCCGATTGGTGCGGTTTATCAGGCTGGTACGTTGTCTGGTAATCCAATTGCGGTTAGTGCTGGTCTTGCAACGTTGGAGCTAATTCAAGCTGATGGATTTTATTCTAATTTGAGTATTGCGTGTAAACATATTTGCGATGGGTTAACTAAGTTAGGGCAGAAGCATTCTATTGATTTGTCTGCGGATTATGTGGGCGGAATGTTCGGCTTTTATTTTTGTAAAGAAACGCCTAATTCATATGCACAAGTGATGCAAGCAAATCTGGAATTATTTAAGCGATTTTTTCATGCGATGTTAGATAATGGAGTATATTTTGCGCCATCTATGTATGAGGCGGGGTTTATTTGTAGTTCACATAATGTGGATGTTGTTGATGAAACATTGGCAATTGCAGATAAAGAATTGGCTAATTTAAGGTAATTGGTAACTATCTAGTAATTCTCTTATAGATACAGAATAAATTAATTTCTCCCTCATGAGTTATCACAAAATCGGTAAAAATTAATTTGTTCTGTATCTTGTAGATATTACAGCTAGGTAGTTACGAAAATTTAACGATAAATCGAATGGAGTATTAAATGTCGAATAATTTAGAATATATTGAACGAATTAACCATATTGGGCATGATCCAGAAGTTGTCGTAATTTGGCTACACGGTTTGGGCGCTGATTATAATGATTTTACACCTTTGGTTTCGGAACTAAATTTAGATAAATGTGTGAAATTTATTTTCCCGAATGCGCCAATTCGACCGATTACCATAAATGGCGGTTATGAAATGCGTGGTTGGTACGATATTCGGAGTCTGACGGATACAATGGATCCTGATAATGTTGGAATTATGCAGTCGGTTGCCCAAATTGAATCATTATGTGATAGTTTGGTGGAAAATGGAGTTCCTGCGAATAAAATAATTTTGGCGGGATTCTCACAAGGTGGAGTAATTAGCTATTATGCTGGGCTTGTGTCCAAATATAATTTTGCAGGAATTATTGCATTATCTTGTTATTTACCAAATTTAAATTTAATTCCAGAATTATCTGCTGATAAATTAAAATTACCAATTATGAGTTGTCATGGTACTCGAGATCTTGTGGTTCCATATAGTTTAGGTATTGATGCATATGAATATTTACATAAAAAATCTTGTAATATTACGTGGAATAAATACACAATGGAGCATAATGTTTGTCAAGATGAAATTAAGGATATCATGTTATTTATAAATAAGTCAATTTGACTATTGACAAATCGTGTCAGATTGTGTACAATAACGATAGATGATAAATAAATCATCTCTTTTAAAGGATGAAAACATGAGTAAGAAAATAGTTATGGCAATGTTATTCTCTGGCGCTATAGTGTCTCAAGTATTTGCTGTTGGTGGCACACTTGTTTCACGGGATGGTAGCCCTGTTCTTGATCGTTCTGGTAATGGCTGCGAAACCCGATATCAGGCAACTTCATTACAGCAAACAAATGCACCTATAACTGCACCCTCACATGCAGGTAACTGAGATGCTTATATCAGTTTCGTGACCCCGCTTCTATGTGGGGTTTTTTCGTAGTGCGATAAATTTCAAGATTCAAAGAAACAGTTTATATGTATAGAGTCATTCTCAATTCGACAAATAATCAACGGCAACAAGTAATAGCAACGATAGGTAATTTTGATGGACTGCATTTAGGTCACCAAGAATTATTACAAACATTAAATTCAATTGCAAAGCAAAATAATTATCGGCGAATTCTAATTACTTTTGAAAGCTTACCTCAAGAGTATTTTCAGGATTTGCGTGGTATAGAACGTCCTGCGCGGCTTAGTTTGTTGCGCGATAAGTATATCGTGTTAAAAGAGGGAGATTTTGTTGATGAATTAGTTGTGTTGCATTTTAACTCATCAATGGCAAAAATGACTCCTGACGAATTTATACAACAGATATTAATTAAAAAGTTAAATATTCGCCATGTTGTAGTTGGTCATGATTTCCGTTTTGGTAATGGTGGTCTTGGTGGTATTAATTCCTTTGCAGAGACTCCAATTACAGCTACTGAATTTGCGCCTCATTGTGTTGCTGGCGATAGAGTTTCTAGTTCTATGCTACGCGAATTTGCCACGCAAAATAAATTATCCGAGTTACACCGATACTTAGGGCGTAATTTGCATTATACTTCAAGGGTTATTCGTGGTAATCAATTGGGGCGCACTTTGGGGGTTCCGACGATTAATCTTTCATTGGGTAAAAATAAGCCTGCGTTGTGGGGAATTTACACTGCATATGTGTATATTGACGGTGTTCGATATAATGCCGTTGCAAGCATTGGGCGGAATCCTACAATTAGCGAGAATGGCGTTTATAAGCTAGAAGCGCATTTGTTGGATATTGATTTGGATTTATACGGCAAAATTGCCCGTGTAGAATTATTGAGTTTTATTCGCCACGAGCTTAAATTTACCGATTTAGATAGCTTAGTTAAACAAATGCAACAAGATTTAATCAATACTCGCGAGTATTTTCAGCGAGTATGTATTTGAATTTGTGAACTTCTTGCTATACCTTTGTTATTTATACTCCAGTCCTCACTTTTTAATTTTATTATCTATAGGATAGCTTCCTAATTTTTACATTCAAAGATTACAAAATATTTTTCAGGTTAAAGCTTAATGTAGAATCAAAATCTATGATAAAATATGGTATAATTTAAAGATGCTAATATATATGCTTTAATGGCCATTTTATCTGATTTAGTTAATTAATACAGGGATTTAATAATGAAAAAATCAATCATAAACACTATTTTGTTTATTCCAATATTTGCGCTGGTATCTTGTGCGTTTGTTAGCTTAGATCCTCAGGCGCAAGACGTTACTGTTTCATCTGATAAAGAATCAGTAAGTAAATGCAAATTTTTAGGTAGTATTACAGTTTCGGTTTGGGCAAAGGCTGAAGATTTTCAGAGTCAAGAAACTATGACAAACCAGCTTGATATATTGGGAAGAAATCAAGCAGCACAAATTCATGGAAATGTTGTGTTTCCAGATTCTGCAATCAATAATGGACAAAGATCGTACAAAGTATATGATTGTCCTATAAAGAGTTAGATTAAAAATTGATAACCAAGGTCTCTATATAAATAAACAAAGGAAAATACTTCATGGACTACAAAGATACCGTAAATTTACTTGACACTAAATTCGCTATGCGTGGTGATTTGGCAAAACGTGAGCCAGCAATGCTTGAGAAATGGACGAAAGAGGGGCGTTATCAAAAAATTCGCCAAATCTGCCTTGGGCGGAATAAATTCATTATTCATGATGGTCCGCCGTATGCAAATGGTGAGCTACATGTTGGTCATGCGTCAAATAAAATTCTAAAAGATATAATTGTTCGCAGTAAAACTATTGCTGGTTTTGATGCCCCATATGTGCCAGGATGGGATTGTCACGGTTTGCCAATTGAATTAAATATCGAAAAAAAACATGGTAAAAATTTACCAGCACAAGAATTTCGTGCCAAATGTCGCGAATATGCTACGGAACAAGTTCAACAACAAAAGAAAGATTTTATTCGCCTTGGTGTGTTGGGGAATTGGGAGAATCCGTATTTGACGATGTCGTATGACGTGGAAGCCGAAATTGTTCGCGCGATGGGCGAAGTGTATAAATCTGGATATTTGGCAAGTGGTGTTAAACCTGTGCATTGGTGTTTGGATTGCGCATCGTCTTTAGCCGAGGCAGAAGTTGAATATCACAATAAAGTATCGCCAGCGATAGATGTTGCATTTCCAGCGCTAAATAGCGCAGACGTACTTAAAATTTTTGCGTGTGACGATGTAAAAAAAAATGTGTTTGCAGTGATTTGGACGACAACGCCGTGGACGCTTCCTGCGAATCAGGCAATTTGCGTTGGGGCAGATATTACGTACCGTTTGGTGGATTCACAGCACGGACTTTTGATTATTGCGGATGAATTAGTTGCCGATGTCATGAAACGTTACGGCGGTGATTATCAATTACTAACTACTGTGAAAGGCTCACAAATGGAGCACTTGCAATTTATGCATCCGTTTTATTCTCGCGTAGTGCCAATTATCCTGGGTGATCATGTGACATTAGACGCTGGAACTGGCTTGGTGCACACGGCGCCCGCTCATGGTATGGACGATTATCACGTTGGGTTGAAGTATAAATTGGATATGCATAATCCAGTTGGTGGCGATGGGAAATTCATTTCTACTACAGAATTGTTTGCTGGTGAGCAGGTATTTGCCGCCAATAGCAAAGTAGTCGAGACGCTCAAAGAAAAGAATCGTTTGCTTAGTCATACGAATTTAGATCATAGTTACCCGCATTGTTGGAGACATAAAACGCCGATTATTTTTCGTACAACGGCGCAATGGTTTATCACGATGGATAAATCAGGCGCTGATGGTGTGACTTTGAGTGCAAAAGCCGAAGTTGCCGTGAGTAATACGAAATTTTTCCCGCTAAATGGGCGCGCACGTCTCGAAAGTATGATCAATAATCGCCCAGATTGGTGCATTTCTCGGCAACGTAATTGGGGTGTGCCGTTGACATTTTTTATTCATAAAGAAACTGGCGAGTTGCATCCGGATAGCTATAATTTATTGCAAAATGTTGCAAATCTTGTTGAGAAAACTGGTATTGATGCGTGGTTTAATTTAGACAAAGCCAGCGTTTTGCCTGCAAATGATGTGGATAATTACGTTAAATTAATCGATATTGTAGATGTATGGTTTGATTCTGGGACAACGCATTTGAGTGTTTTAGCCAAACGTGGTGAATTAGCTTGGCCTGCTGATTTGTATTTGGAAGGCTCTGATCAACATCGTGGATGGTTTCAGACTTCATTGTTAACTGGATGTGCGATTAAAGGTTCTGCACCATTCAAACAATTATTAACTCATGGATTTTTGGTCGATGGCGATGGCTATAAAATGTCTAAATCAAAGGGAAATATCGTAAATATTCCAGATGGTGTCAATAAATATGGCGCGGATATTTTACGTTTGTGGGTTGCCAGTATTGACTATTCAGATGATATTGCATTTTCCGATGAAATACTGAAGCGAGTTACCGAATCATATCGGCGCATTCGGAATACACTTCGCTTTTTATTGTCGAATTTAGCTGACTTTGATATAGTGAATGATAGCGTGGCGATTGATTCTATGTTAGAAATTGACCGTTATGCATTAATTCGTTTAGCTCAAGTTCAAGACAAAGTGGTAAATGAATTCTATGAAAAATATCAATTCCACTATGTAGTTCAAGAGTTGGTTTCGTATTGTTCAGAAGATTTAGGTAGCTACGTGGATATTCTAAAAGATAGATTGTATACTGCGAAAGCTAATTGCAAAACGCGTCGTTCGGCACAAACTGCACTGTATCATATTACTAAAGCATTGTTATTAATGTTATCGCCAATATTGGCATTTACCAGCGATGAGGCTTGGGAAGTGTTGATGAATGACGAACACGATAGCACATTATATAGCGTGCATCACGATGTGCCTAAGGTTACGAATGCGGATGATATTGCCAAACGTTGGGACTTGGTTCGCGATTTCCGTGAAGTTGTGTTGAAAGAGCTGGAAAATAAACGTAGTAGTGGCGAAATTGGTGCGTCATTGCAGGCTGAATTAGTAATTCATGCGAATAATGAATTGTTGGCAACATTACACAGTCTTGGCGATGAGCTGAAATTCGCGTATATGGTGTCTAAAGTTACGCTAGTGTCGGCGACTGAGAACAAGGTAGAAGTTGTTGTTAGCAACGAAACGAAATGCGAGCGTTGTTGGCATTATACAGATACATTGGGCGTTAATAGCGAACATCCATCTATTTGCGCACGTTGTGTGGATAATGTTGTTGGCGAGGGCGAGATTCGTCATTTTGCATAATGCACTAATTTTAAAAGGTATAAAAATGGGTAAATGTAAATGGACAGAAAAATCAAATATAGCTTTGTCATGTCGATTTGGATTATTAGGGATTTCATTGCTTATATTGATTGTTGATCAGATTTCTAAATATATTGTGCGGAGTAATTTTACTTTGTATGAGATTAAGCCTGTAATGCCATTTTGGAATTGGACGCTTGCTTTTAATGAAGGTGCTGCATTTAGCTTTTTGGCGGATCAAGGAGGTTGGCAGAAGGTATTTTTTGCAGCGATATCGATTATTGTATCTATTGGTTTGATTTACTATATTTTAAAACATGTGTATTCAGGAATTAGTGGTCTAGCGTTTAGTTTCATTTTGGGCGGTGCGATCGGTAATTTGATTGATCGAGTATATGCTGGCAAAGTTACCGATTTTATTGATTGGTATTACGGAACGTACCATTGGCCAGCATTTAATGTGGCAGATAGTGCTGTTTGTATTGGCGTTGTATTATTAATAATCGAAAGTCTATTTTTTAGTAAGTCGGCAAACAAATGAAGAAAATTATTTTAGCTAATCCACGTGGATTTTGCGCTGGTGTGGATCGTGCTATTGCTATTGTAGAGAAAGCATTAGACAAATATGGTGCGCCAATTTATGTTCGTCATGAGGTGGTGCATAATAAGTACGTCGTTGATGATTTGAAAGCGCGCGGAGCGATATTCATTGAGGATGTTGCTGATGTTCCTGAGGGTAGTATTCTGATTTATTCGGCGCATGGAGTTCCATTGTCAGTGCGCCGAGATGCTGAAGCGAAAAATTTGCAATTGATTTTTGATGCTACGTGCCCATTAGTAAGTAAAGTGCATGTGGAAATAAAAAATCTACATCGTCAGGGGTACACAATCATCATGATTGGTCATAAAGGGCACCCAGAAGTTGAAGGTACGATGGGTCAAGTCCAAGGTGAAATGTATTTAATTGAAACTGAAGCCGATATTGCAATATTGCCAATTGCGCATGATGTAGAAAAAATCGCAGTTGTAACGCAAACTACATTGTCAGTTGATGAAACGAAATGTATCATAAATAAATTAATGAGTACGTTTGTTAATCTGCGTTTGCCGAAGAATGAAGATATCTGTTATGCAACGCAAAATCGCCAAGATGCGGTAAAAGAATTAGCCAAACAATGTGATTTAATGCTCGTTATCGGAAGTAAAAACAGCTCGAATTCCAATCGTCTGAAGGAGCTTTCTGAAAACTTGGGGGTTAGAGCGTATTTGTTTGATTTTGCAACAGAAATAGATCCTTTATGGTTCGATAATGTGCAAAACGTTGGTGTGACGGCAGGTGCTTCTGCGCCAGAGATTTTGGTTGAAGGTGTTATTAAACGCTTGCGTGAGCTTGGTTATGAAAATATGGAAACTATGACAGCGGTTGATGAGCATATGGTGTTTGCTCTTCCTGCTGATTTACGTTAATATACTCATTGTCTTTGAATACTTCAGTTATCACTTTTTATTGAATGATGAAAAAATATAGAGTTTGTTAATGAAGAAAGCGTAATTTGGCAAACTGTTTGAGCGTTAGCGAGTTTTTGCCAAATAGCTTTCAAATTAATACAAACTCATATTTTGTAATCTTTGAACGCAAAAATTATTAAGTTATTATATAAAGAGTAAAATTAAGAAGTGATGGCTTGGTGTTAATTATATTATTAAGGTATTATTATGTTTGAAAATTTATCCTCTCGTTTGTCTGGAGTTGTAAAAACTCTATCTGGTAATGCACGGCTTAGTGAATCAAATATTAAAGATGCATTACGTGAGATCCGTATTGCATTATTGGAAGCCGATGTTGCATTACCCGTTGTAAAAGATTTTATTGAAGACGTAAAGGTCGATGCACTAGGGCAAAAAGTATTGGGCAGTTTAACTCCTGGTCAAGCTTTAGTTGGCGTTGTGAATGAAAAATTAGCTCAATTAATGGGCGAATTTAACGATGCATTAGATCTAAGTTGTGTGCCACCCGCGATTATTTTGATGGCAGGTCTTCAAGGTGCTGGTAAAACAACAACTGTTGGTAAATTAGCTAAGCGTTTATCGACACAAGATAAGAAAAAAGTTCTCGTGGTAAGTGCCGATGTGTATCGTCCTGCTGCGATAGAACAATTACATATTTTAGCTCGTAGTCTAGAGATAGAATATTTCCCATCGGATATTAGTCAAAAACCAGTTGAAATTGCTTTAGCTGCGGTAGAATATGCAAAAAAACATTATTTTGATGTATTAATTGTTGATACGGCAGGTCGTACGACTGTTGATGAGTTTATGATGCAAGAAATTAAGCAATTGCATCAAGCCTTAACACCCGTGGAAACATTGTTTGTCGTGGATGCAATGTTGGGGCAAGATGCGGTTAATACAGCAAAAGCATTTAATGAGGCATTGAGTTTAACGGGGATAATTCTAACTAAAATGGATGGTGATTCTCGTGGTGGCGCTGCATTATCCATTCGTAAAATTACAGGTAAACCGATCAAATTTATCGGTATTTCAGAAAAAGTAAATGGCTTGGAACCATTTTATCCAGATCGCATGGCTTCGAGAATTTTGGGTATGGGGGATATTTTATCTCTGATTGATGAGGTAAAAGGTTCGGTAAATGAAGTTGAAGCCAAGAAACTTATGGATAAAGTCAAGAAGGGTAAGGGATTTGACCTAAATGACTTTAAAATGCAATTTGAGCAGATGAGTAATATGGGTGGAATGAGTAAGATTCTGGATAAATTACCCGCGCAACTTGCAGCCAAAGCGCCTGACATGATAAATGATAAAATGGCGAAGCGTAATGTTGCGATTATTAATTCAATGACTATTGCTGAACGATCTAAACCAGATTTGTTGAAGGCGTCAAGAAAACGTCGCATTGCATTAGGTTCTGGTACTAGCGTGCAGGAAGTCAATCAGTTGTTGAAACAATACGAACAAATCTCGGGCATGATGAAAAAATTAGGTGGTGGCGGAATGATGAAAATGATGCGTGGAATGTCTCATTTATTGCCAAAAATGTAGTTAAATTTCTAGAGGTTATTGATTATGCAAGAGAAAGTTCATGGTTCATGTTTATGTGGCGCAGTTAATTATACAATAAATGAAAAACCTCTTGGAATGGGTTTTTGCTATTGTCGAACGTGTCAAAAAGCAACTGGTGGTGCGTATTTACCATTTATTGCTGTTAGTCCTAATGCCTTGGACATTGTTGGTGAGACTGTGGAATACGTTACAGTTGGTGAGTCTGGTAAAAATGTTCATCGCGTATTTTGTCCGAAATGTGGCGCTACATTGTTTGGCCGACCAGATTCCATGCCATATTTACGCACAATATCAGCGAGTTCGTTGGATAATCCAGAGTATTTCAAACCACAAATGCAGGTATGGACAAAAGATGCGCCAACATGGGTTTGTATTAATCCAGCGGTTCCGCAATTTGATGAAAATAGGAAGTAAAATTAGATGGCGCTTCCAATTAATATTGATGAGTTAATAAATGGTCCAGTTGTAGAGTCAGAGCGACTGGAGTTTAAGCGTGGATGGAATAAAGAGAGTATTTTGCATTGTATATGCGCTTTTGCAAATGATTTTAATAATTGGAATGGTGGGTACATTATTATTGGTATAGAAGAAAATAATGGTGTGCCAATTTTACCTCCAGTTGGTTTGGAAATAGATCAAATAGATAAAATAAATAAAGAATTGCTTGAATTATGTAACAAAGCTATTCGTCCCTATTATATGCCTATTAGTGAACATGAAGTATATATGGGGAAAAATATTTTAATTATATGGGTAAATGGCGGGCAAAATAGACCGTACAAAGCACGTAAATCCTTGAGTGATAATAATAAAGAATATTTGCCATATATTCGTAGGTCTTCTAACACAGTTGTTGCAAATCATGATGAGGAAAAAGATTTATATAATCTTGCTAATAATATTCCATTTGACGATTGTACAAATGTACACGCTAGTATTACAGATTTAAAGTTGCCGTTAGTACAATCATTTTTGGCAGAAGTTAATAGTGATTTATTGTATGATTCTTCAAAATTGCCATTTACGAGTCTTTGCAAAAAAATGGTAATTATTAATCAATACAGAGAGGAATTATATCCACGTAATATTGGCTTGTTATTTTTTAATGATATGCCAGACAGGTTTATGCCATATTGTCAAATAGATGTTGTGCAATTTACTGAAAATAATCGTGGTTCAGACAAATTAACTGAAAAAATATTTAAAGGTCCAATATGGCAACAGGTTAGGGATGTCTTACGATTTATTCAAAATGTAGTTATTCAAGAACAGGTTATAAAATTATCTCATCAGGCTGAGTCTATCCGTTGTTTTAATTATCCATTTTCAGCTCTTGAGGAAGCGATTGTTAATGCAGTTTACCATCGAGATTATAGAAAGTGTTCGCCAATAGAAATAAGTATTTTTTCTGATCACATAGATATAGTGAGTTATCCTGGTCCCGATAGATCAATTAGGTTGAGTGATTTGCGACATGGTGAAATTATTGCTCGGGTTTATCGTAATCGTAGGATTGGTGAATTATTAAAAGAATTAAAATTGACAGAAGGAAGGAGTACAGGTATACCCAAAATTAAACGCTCTTTACAAATAAATGGCTCACCTGAAGTTCTTTTTGATACTGATGAAGATAGAAGCTATTTTGTTGTAACATTTAAAATCCATTCGAGTTTTGTTCCAGATCATGGGGCTGATCATGGGGCTGATCATGGGGCTGATCATGGTATATCGCTTAATGATATTGAAATGAGAATCTTAAATACATTGCAAATTCATGGCGCACTATCTAAATTAAATCTTTTAAATATAATAAATTATGCAGCGTTAACCAAAACTATAAAAACAGCTTTTATTAATTTGTTAAAATTAAGCTTCATTCAATATACGATACCAGATAAACCCAAAAGTAAAAATCAGCAGTACGTAATCACAGAACGTGGAAAGAAATATCTTAGTTATATTCTACATAAGGAGTTTATTCAGTGAGTAATTTAATCAAATTAGCATTTGTAATTCTGTTTCCATTTAACGTTTTCGCTGCAGATAAATTAATTTTTGCTGTTGATATTGTTAGGCATGGTGATAGGACTCCGATTAGAGATTTGCCTAATTTTCCGTATCTGTGGACTAGTGGAATGGGCGAATTAACACCAGTTGGCATGCAACAAGAATATAACTTAGGTGTGATGCTTCGTGATAAATATATGAAGCAATATAAGTTATTGCCGTTTGAATATGATTCGGCGGTAATGTACGTGCGTTCAAGCGACACCAATCGCACATTAATGAGCGCGCAATCTTTATTGATAGGATTGTATCCGCTTGGCAGTGGACCATTTTTAGCTGGCACTGATAATGAAGCTTTGCCATCTGGATTTCAGCCGATTCCGATTCATACTGTTGCAAAAGCAGATGATGATTTGTTGTTGCCAAATACTACATCGCCAATGTCTGCGACTTTGCTAAATAAATATGTATTTAGCAGTAAGCCGTGGCAAGATAAATCAAATAAAGTCAAAGATAAATTACCTCGTTGGAGCAAAATTACTGGATTAGATATAAAAACGTTGGCGAATTTAATTTCATTAGGTGATACATTATATATACGTCAATTATATGGCGCGCCAATTCCAGATGGTATGACGCAATCTGAGGTAAATGAAATAATTAATTTAGGTAAATGGGCTTTTGCCAACAGTTTTAAGCCTTCTGTTATAGGCGATTATTTTTCAACAAAGTTGTTAAATGAAATTTATTCTGCGTTTAATGTTGCAGCAGCAGCTGGGTACCTTCCTAAGGCCAGTCAAATGCGTTATTTGTTGTATGTAGGTCATGATAGTACGGTATCAGCAATAATGAGCGCATTAAAAGTTCCATTATCCGCGCCACCGCCATACGCAGCAAATTTAAATTTCTCATTATGGCAAGACGAGAAATCTCGCTATACCGTTACTATAAATTACAATGGCGAATCAATCAAAATTCCAGCTTGTCGCAAAGAAGTTTGCACATTGAGTGAGGTTTCATATTTTGTATCGACTATTCCAGAGGTGAAGAAATGAATCATGTAAAAACTGTATTAATTTTGGCTTGTTGTATAATTAATTACAATATAGTGGCGGCATTAAGCGATAATATCAGCATTTTTCCATTACAAAATTACTCGCAATCGGTCGCACATTGGTTGCCTGAATCAAGTAGCGACTATAATGTTCCATTGTTGAGTAAGCAAGAGCAAAATCTGCGGTTTAAAGATTTAAAGAGTCGCTATTTTGGTTATGGAGATAATGATTATTCGCCATGGAGCGGTAAATACG
The DNA here is from genome assembly GCA_964462055.1 of uncultured Neisseria sp. Lineage (GTDB taxonomy): Bacteria > Pseudomonadota > Gammaproteobacteria > Burkholderiales > UBA11063 > Aquella. Next base: position 26,169 of record CAYWWJ010000027.1, read on the forward strand.
TGAATTTCGTACTGCAGGAACATGCAGAAAAAAGTATTTATGAGGGTGAGCAAACCACTATTGCCAATTTTAATAATCAAGGCAAAGGTGAAAGCGATATTGGCTATGGAATGAATTATCGCCCGTATTCGACTAAATGGATTAATGCGATCACACAAAATATGAATCTGGCGCAACTACAGGGGAAATTAGCATATGACAAAAATAAGCGTGCGATTTTAGTTGATAATGTCGCTGTGCGGGCGTTGCCTACGAGTGATCCATTTTTTTATAGCTATAAAATTGCTGGAAATGGATACCCATTTGATCTATTGCAATCAACGAGTTTGTTTGTTGGTACGCCTGTATACGTGATTGCGACAAGCGTTGATAAACAGTGGCGATTAATTCTTTCGCCAGAAGTAATTGGTTGGATAAAAGCGAATTCTGTTGCTTTTGTATCAAGTGATTTTATTGCGTCGTGGTCAAAGTTGGCTAATTCAAATTTGGGTGCGATTACGCAAACAAATACCAGCATAATCGATAATAATGGTAATTATCGTTTGACTACATATATTGGCACGATGTTGCCTTTTTATGGGAAAAATTCTAGTGTAAAAGTTCTTATTCCTGTGAAAAATAGCCAAGGCAATGCGGAAATTATTCCTGCTACAGTTTCAGGTGTGGCTGTTGAAAAGATGCCATTAGCGGTAACACCAGCAAATTTTGCTAAATTGTTGAATCAATTGGTTGGTCGTCCATATGGTTGGGGTGGGTTAGAATTTTTTAATGATTGTTCTGCGGAATTAAAAGATATATACGCTACATTTGGCATATTTTTACCGCGTAATTCGGGTCAGCAGATTATGGCGGGCAAGGTTGTTGACATTTCTAGTCAATCATTAGATGGGCGAATTGCGTATCTAAATAAAAATGGGCACAAGCTTATGACTATTGTGCGAATTCCAGGGCATGTAATGCTGTATGTTGGTGCATTTCAGTGTGAAAATGCTAGCGTAGTTCCTGTTGTATACAATAACCTTTGGGGGTTGTCGCCAAGTGATAGGTCAAGGCGGGCGATTCTTGGCGGTGGGGTGTTTTTGCCATTGCTTGCACAGTATCCAGAAGATATTGGGTTAACTTCGCCATTATCTAGACCTGTGGTGCAATTAGTGTATCTAGATCAGATGCCTGAGGCCGTTATAAAACTTGGGTTAGATCAATTGTTGTATTAAAAATTTAAAACTAATGGGGAAATTGAAATGCAAAAAGAAAGTTTAGTTGTAAAAAATTTTTTTACACTAAAAGATATTGATATTGATTTGGCTAAATTTAATGTGTTTATTGGAGAACAGGCAAGTGGAAAAAGTTTATTAGTAAAATTAATCTATTTTTTTCGTAATACCATATTGTTGCCAATCATTAATTATAGGACTAGTTCTTCTGATTTAAATGTAATGTTTGTGTCATTATTTACTCGAATATTAAATTTAAATATTAGTAATTATGGAGCAAACTCAGAGATTATATATAAAATAGGTGATTATTCAATCAAATTGATTATTGCGAATGAAAATATAACTATAGTGTGGTCTGAAAATATTACTTTGCTATATAGTGAGAAACGCAATGAATTACTTAAACAATATACAGAAACAGGCAAAAATATTGACTTATCTGAAATTGTGAGATATTCACTTATGGAGGTGCAAGTATCTAATGCAATTAATTCTATTAATTTTGGAGCTAATTCGTTGAAGAGGTTTTTGCCTGCTGGACGAATGTCACTTTTGAGTGTTGGTTATAATTTCGGTATGATCCAAGATAATAATGAAAACCTAAACTTAAACCCACTGATTATACAATTTGGGCAAGATTATCAAAATGCAATATCTAAATTTTCTAATGTATCTGGTTTAGAAGAAATAGAAAAATTGTCACTTTTCGAAGCTCATTCAGAAAATATTTTAAAGGGCAAATATGTAAATGATGCGATTAATGGATTTATTCAGCAAGATGGGTTCCAAACAAGATTATTGCATGGTTCATCTGGACAACAAGAATTTCTGCCTATATATATAATTTTGCGAAATTATTTATTGTCAAAACAAAGTAATAGTGGTTTTCTTTTTATTGAAGAACCCGAGGCTCATTTGTATCCAACTGCACAAAAAAGTATTGTTGAGTTATTGGTTTATGTTACAAATGTTACCAATAGTTCTGGATTGTACATTACTACCCATAGTCCATATGTTTTAGCTGTTTTAGATAATTTAATTACTGCATACGATGTTAGAGATAAGCAAACTGAATTTGATGCTAATTTATTAATTCCATTTGAAGATGTAAGCTCTTATTTTATCAAAGATGGATTAGCGCATGATTTACGTGATGTTGAAAATAGAATTATTGTTGCTGAAGAATTAGATAGTGTGTCAGAGCAAAATGCTATGGAATTTGATCATTTATTGGATTTAAAATATGAGGAATAAGCGTATTGAAGCATGTATTGAAGCACAAAATCACTCAGAAATTAAATGTGAAGAAAAACAAAGTAAATTTATTTTATTAAATCCAGATCGTAAAAAGATTGATAAAATTGTAGTGGATGGTTGTATTTATAAAAAAGGTGGCAGTGAATTGCGGTGTGATTATGCTTTAAATTATGCTGATATAACAATTTTTGTCGAATTAAAAGGTACAGATATTAAGCGAGCGATTGATCAAATATTAGCAACATATGAAGATGCAAAATTTAAAATTAATTCTAGAAAGTTTGCAGTGATTGTAACTAGTAAAACTACTGTTGATTCCACTAAAGTTAAACAACAAAAAAATAAATTAATGAATAAACATAAAATTAAATTAACCCAGAGCAATAGTCCATATGAAATGCAACTTAGTTATTTTGAAAATAAATAAATTATACCTGAGCTCTCACTTTTTTTGACTGTTTAAATAGATAGGAGACATTATAATTTTAGTGAATGATGGAGAAATATAGAGTTTGTTAATGAAGAAAGCGTAATTTGG
>CAYWWJ010000028.1:0-28572 GCA_964462055.1 uncultured Neisseria sp.
TAACACTACAAGTAAAGCATCAAGTTTATATCGTTGCGTAGCTAATGAAAGTATGATGTTTACAAATGCTTCTGGTGCAAGTTCATGTACAGCAATTGATATTGAAAGTTCTGCGGGTCAAGATTCAAGTGGTAATGCAAGCTGGTTGTACGCCCATGATGTAGCGGTAGCGGGTGATTATCTATTTGTATTGTCAGAAACAAGTGGTGGATCATCTTGGATACAGTCTTGTCCAATTAATGCGGATGAATCGCTTGGTACGTGCAGAGATGTGTATAACATTAAGACATACGCGGGAAAAGATATCATGGCTGTCACACTTAATGGTAATTCATACTTATATGTAAATAACGGAGCTTCAGTTTTCGAAATGCAAATTGATATTAGTGATGGGTCATTGGATACAAACAACATCCACGAGATATATAATAAAGGATCCGCTAATTTTTTCCAGTTTTTTAGTTTCGATCCTATATCAAATAAATTATATGTTGAGGCGTATGATGGTGATTTTCGGAATTTATATTATTGTCCAATATCAATAACTAATGGCGAATTATCTGAAGGTGAAAATTGTTCTAGTAGTCAGAGTTACTATGCTGTTAATTATTATCCAGCTTATCTTATATTCTATAATTCAGAGTTATATTTTTCATATAATAGCCCATCTGTGGTTGGCTATTATAGTAGTTATGCTTACTATAACGAGGATAAGAATTGTGTACAGCCTTCTACAATCTACTCAAGTACATCTGGTGGAGCAGGGCTTCAATTAGCTGAATATGGAGATAATACTTACATGTATATAATGAATAAAAATAATGATATTCAAGTGTGTGATTTAACATCTTCACCAACGTCTGGAACAAGTTGTGTTGCAACAAATTCTGGATTAACAACTACTTATAGAATGGCAATCTATGGCAAAAATTAAACTAAGTAAATTCAATAGAGTAGCCACTATCATATGTGGTTCTTTTATTAGATGGTTATTAATTTGACTAAGTAATAACAGATTTGCAGATTCAGTAAAAAGTTGTGGTTGAGGTTAAGACTATAAAATATCGAATATAATTAATTTGCTACAACTTCTCGAATTAATGCATTTTTAAGCCAAGTAGCTTGATTTACCAAATTCAGTCCTTTATTACGAAGAAACGTCAAACTTGATTTGTTGGCGCCAAATAGCCCATGCAAACTATGGCAAACTAATTGAGTTTTGCGGATTTTAATTAACCTCTCGTCGTTGTATTTTGCAAGTATTGCTATATCATTTAGTTTATAATGTTTGTACTTACTTAGTATTTCGGCTAGAACCCAAACATCCGCAAATCCTAAATTTACACCAAGTCCAGCCAGCGGATGAATAGTGTGTGCCGCATCGCCGATTAATACAATTCCGTGCGTATATAAGCGTTCAATTAACATTAATCTGAGGGGGAATGCTGTTGGTGGAGTAATTAGTGATAGTTTCCCTAATTTAAATTGACCTGCTACTGCAACTTTTTCGCAAAATTCGTGTTCATTTAGCGATAACAATGACTGCGGGTCGTTGCTTGACCAAACTATAGAAATTTGTTTTCCTGATAATGGTAAATATGCCAGAATATCACCATTAGCTAAAAACCATTGATATGCAATGTTATTATGTGAAAATTCACATGTAAAATTAGCAATAACGCCAGATTGTCCATATGCAATCTCGCTTTGCTCGAAATCAAATTGGTTGCGAACAAATGAATTAGCTCCATCAGCCGCTACACAAAGCCTACATTCATATGTTGCATTATTGTCTGCGATTAATTTGGTGCTGTTGTTTTCAGAGATTACGTTTGTTAATGTAGCGTGAATTATTTGAATATTGTCGAGTAATTTAATTTGTTGATAAATTGATTTTAGCAATTGTTTTGACTCAACAATTTTGGCAAGATACCCACGTTTGGCGTCGATTGCATCAAGTACGATGTTGCTACTTGCATCACCAGAAACATTCATTTGTACAATTTGGTTAACAAATTTTGCTTGTGGCCATGCGTCCAAAGTTCGAAGAATTTGGTGATTATGTGGGGATATTGCATAAATTCTTGAGTCTAAAACATCATCGTTGTCAAATTCCAACTCTCGTGATTCAATTAGCCCGATTTTAAAATCTGGTCGTAGTTTTGCTAAATAAAGCGCGCAAGATGCGCCGACCAAATTACCACCAACTATAATTACATCATACATATTAGATTCCAAAAATTAGGCTATTCGCCAATGCATTCTGTAACGGTGGTAAATTACTTAAGCCAATAATTCCAGCGCCACGTAAGTGTTTTATTATTGTTGATTTTTGCTCCAGTAGATTAACTAAATTATGTGTAAAATTAATTACAAATGAAGAATCTATATTGCGTAATTTATTGTAGCTATCAAGCTTACATTCATTTTTTAAATTATTTTGTGTGGCTAAAATTCTACTTAATGCTTGGACATCACGCAAACCTAAGTTGAGCCCTTGTGCTGACACAGGGTGAACGGTTTGCGCTGAGTTACCGAGTAATGCAACGCGTTGCAATACTCGTTGTTTGGTCGCTTGTAATTGCAAAGGAAAGCTGTGTAATTTACCAATTATATTTGCGCCACCTAAGCGATTGGTGAATGCATCATCTAATTTGGCAATGAACTCTGTAGTATTTTTTAGGTAATCATTTGCAACACTAGATTCTAAAGCCCAAATAGCAATATAATGTTGCATATAAGGTAATAAAACTAAAGCTCCAGAATCAGCAAAACGTTCATATGCAATGTATTTATTGTGAATATCTTTAAGTGTGACATGAGCTACAATTGCTTTTTGTTTATAATCAAATTTTTGGTATTTGATTTCGTTTAATTGTATTTTACCACCTTCAGCAAGAATTGCTAAATCACAACTAAGCGTAGTATTTTCATCTGATGAATCTGTATAAGAAACGCTAGACAAATGTTTGCCTGAAACAACATTTGTTGCTACTCCGTCAATAATTTCGATATTTTGTTGTTGTGACACTTCGTCAAATAATCGTTGGCATAAGTCATTATAACTGATGGTAAATCCCAAGTGTGGCAATTTAACATTGTCATTGGTAATGTTGCTAGTGCCAAGTCCTTGATGCGAAATATTAACAATATCAATCGGTGTTGCTTTTTCAGACGGCCAAACAGCTAGCGCATCTAACATGTTATAGCTGGCATAAGATAGCGCAAGAACTCTACCATCTTGAACGTTGCCAGCATTGAGTATACAGATACGTTTGTCTTGTTTTGATAATATTAATGCTAGCGTCAGTCCAACTGGACCAGCGCCAACAATTATAATTTCTTTATGCATTTTATGCCAATAATTCACGCAATACATATGGCAATATTCCGCCGTGTTTGTAGTATTCTACCTCAATCGGTGTATCAATTCTACATAGTACTTGCACATGTTTTTTTTGTCCATCTGCATAAGTAATTACCAATTCAAGATCTTGCTGTGGTTTGATATTATTATCTATACCAATAATATCATAGGTTTCTTGCCCAGTTATACCTAAGCTAGAAGCAGTATCAGATCCCTTAAATTGCAATGGAATAACGCCCATACCAACTAGATTAGAACGATGAATTCGCTCAAAACTCTTGGCGATAACTGCACGCACACCAAGTAGCTGTGTGCCTTTTGCAGCCCAGTCACGAGAGCTTCCTGTGCCATATTCTTCGCCTGCAAAAATTACTGTTGGTGTATTTTGGTTAATGTAATTCATTGCTGCATCATAAATATCAATTTGTTTGCTATCTTGCAATGTATAGCCACCTTCAATACGCGAACCATCAGAATTAGCTGGCAAGATTAGATTTTTGATTCGTACATTCGCAAATGTTCCGCGCATCATTACCTCATGATTACCGCGTCGTGATCCATATGAATTAAAATCTTTTTGTGTAACATTGTGGTCAATTAAATATTTTCCAGCTGGTGTTGTTGGCTTAAATGAACCTGCTGGCGAAATGTGGTCTGTAGTAACTGAGTCGCCAACGATAAGTAACGCTTTTGCTTGTTTGATTTCGCCAATATCGCCGTAACTCATTCCAAAATCTTTAAAGAATGGTGGTTCTGCTATATATGTTGACTCTGGCCAGCTATATACATCACCAGTTGTTGTTGAAATATCATTCCATAAGTCATTATCTTTTGTGAAATCGCTGTATAATGCTTGATACACTTTTGGATTTTGGGCTAATTGCATTAAAGCACCGATTTCTTGCGATGTCGGCCAAATATCTTTTAGAAATACAGCTTTGCCATCTGAGCCAATTCCCAGTGGTTCTTGGGTTAAATCAATATTAACTCTTCCTGCTAAAGCAAAAGCTACCACAAGTGGAGGTGACGCTAAAAAATTACCTTTAATGTTTGGGTGAATTCGTGCTTCAAAATTGCGGTTTCCAGATAATACGGCACAAGCGATAATGTCATTATCAATAATTGCTTCGTTGAATTCAGGTTTTAAGTCACCCGAATTACCAATACATGTAGTACAGCCGTATCCTGCAAGATTAAATCCTAATTTATCCAGATATTGCTGTAACCCAGCTTGCGTGAGGTATTCAGTAACTACTCTAGAACCTGGTGCAATTGATGTTTTAACTTTTGGATTAACTTTTAGACCTGCTTCAACGGCTTTTTTTGCTAACAAACCAGCTGCAAGTAACACGCTCGGGTTAGATGTATTGGTACAAGAAGTAATTGCTGCAATTAATACATCACCATGTCCAAGATCTAGTCCATCTAATTTAGTTGGGTAACGTGTATTTAATTCGCTGATTTTTTTGTTAAAGCCATTTTCAGTGGTTGATTTGCTGAATAATGTGTTAAAATTTTTGCTCATTTGATCAAGTTCTATGCGATCTTGTGGGCGTTTTGGTCCTGCTAATGATGTCTTAATACTAGTGAGGTCTAATGTTAACGCTTTGGTGTATTCGATTTCACCAGAAGTTGGCATGCCAAATAATTCTTGTGCTTTGAAATATTTTTCAAATAATTCAACTTCTTCTTCGGTTCTGCCAGTTGCTTTTAAAAAGCGTACTGTTTCAGCATCTACGGGGAAAAATCCCATTGTAGCACCGTATTCTGGCGCCATATTTGCGATAGTTGCGCGGTCTGTTACTGACAATGATGCAGCGCCTTCGCCAAAAAATTCGACAAATTTGCCAACAACTTTTTCTTTGCGTAACATTTCTGTAATAGTGAGAACCAAATCTGTTGCCAATATTCCTTCGTTTAATTTGCCTTTTAGCTCAACGCCAACAACATCTGGAGTTAGAAAATACACTGGCTGACCAAGCATTCCAGCTTCAGCTTCAATTCCACCAACACCCCAACCAACAACGCCAACGCCATTGATCATAGTTGTGTGTGAATCGGTACCAACTAATGTATCAGGATAAATTACGTCATTTTTAACGTGCACGCCGCGGAATAAATATTCGAGATTGACTTGATGCACAATTCCGATACCTGGAGGAACAACGCCAAATGTGTCAAATGCTTGCATACCCCATTTCATAAATTGATAACGTTCTTTATTGCGCTGAAATTCAACTTGCATATTTTGCATTAATGCATTAGGCGTACCATAATAATCGACTTGCACCGAATGGTCAACCACTAAATCAACTGGTACTAGTGGTTCAATAACTTTTGGATCTTTACCAAGCTGTTTTGCTGTTGAACGCATAGCTGCCAAATCACAAAGTAATGGAACCCCTGTAAAATCCTGTAGTACTACACGGGCTACAACAAATGGAATTTCTTCTGTACGATTTGGATTAACCGCTTGCCAGTTAGCTAATTCAGTAATGTGATTTTGATTGATTTTAATGTCATCGTAGTTACGAAGTACAGATTCTAAAACTATACGAATTGAAACTGGAAGTTTTTTTAAATTAAAACCCTGCGCAGCTAGTTTTGGCAGGGAGTAATATTGTAATTGTTTACCAGCGTCGCTACTAATTGTAGTAAGTGTATCAAATAAGTTATGCATGATCTTGTCCTTTTATAATAATTTTTTATATATACTCAAATAATTTTTTCATACTTGAATTGATTTGAGTATATCTTTGAGTGTATTCGTTTGATGGAGATATTTTAGCATATTTCGCGTAATGTAGCGCAAATAAGTCGATGCTTGTGTTATAATTTAGGATTAATTTTATATGGGCGTATTATGACAGACTTAACAATAAATAAAAATCTAGAATTTAAAACAAGTTTTGAATGGATTAAACAGAGTTTTTATATTTTCCGGGAAAAGCCTGTGCATTTTATAGTGCTCGGTATTTTTAATTTGTTAATTGGTTTATTGCCATTGCTTGGGTCATTTATGTCGCCATTGCTTTTGGCACGATTTGCCCGCTTAACTATGATGGTTGAAAATGGTCAGCCAATAAGTTTTTCCGATGTATTTGAAGATATATTTGCCAATAAAACAGTGCTTCGTCTAGCGTTTCTAAATTTCTGCTTAAATGGCATTATTTTAATGATTCAATTATTCTATGAAAATAATACTGGTCATTCATTAATTAGTGGCGGTAGTAGTTTATTGATTATAATGGCAATGTTGATTCCATTGTTTATTTTACAAATCGCAATGTGGTTATCGCCAATTATTTGTTTAAATAATCCAGATATTCAGCCAATCAAAGCCATGTTATTAAGTTTACAAGCAAGCTTATATAATGTGCCAACATTTATTTTTTATTCATTATTGTTAATAGTCTTCACTTTGCTTGCATTATTGCCGTTGTTTTTAGGGTTGTTGATTTGGCTACCTATTGTAAATATATCTTGCTATTTTATTTACAAAAGCGTAATTTTGGTGAATAATTCAAATCAATAATTCATTGTGGTCTGCAAGCCTATTGCAGTAGCAAGAGTCGCTTATGATTTTAACCATCTGGGAAAATTTGTTGGTACAAAAATATTAACAGTTGACATGCGACCCGAATCATTTAGAAGATAATTTCAAACTTTTGATTTTGTTGTATTAGTGTAGACCAAAACCACAAATATAAAAAATAAATATAAGTCATTTTGTCTAACATTATATAACAATTTTAAAATGAAATTCACCGTAAAGCTAGTGTATAAATTAATATATGCTAGTAATATCAATACTATTATGCAAATTAAATCCATGTAAATCTACAACAATAATCTGAAAACTTTTCATGTGCCACACAAAAATGTTATATACAATTAATCTAATGTTGTGGTAAAATAGCTCACAATTGAATTATTTATATCTGTCCAGATTAGAATTGGTATTATGTAGTGTAGAAAACTAATGCTACCACTAATCTTGTTAGTGTAGATATTGTTTATAATATATTTTAAGGGATTTAAAATGGTTAATAAAATGAATAATATTCTGGGGGGGCTAATTTCTACACAAGGTAGTAATGCTGACAATATTACCTCCATAAGGGATTATGAACGTACAACAAATGATGAGACGCAGAGAGGTTCTGCATTAACTTTATTAACTAATGCGTTGTCAGAAAATAACTCATCTGGCGCAAAGAATAATGAAATTAACGAGTTATTTAAGGCATGCATAGAATTAAAGCAAGTGCGTGATGAAACTCATGCAAAATATGGCTTATTTTTACCTAATTATAAGAAGCAACAACAAGAGGCATTGACTAACGTAATGAATGCGCTTGATGCACTGATTCCGAATGATCATGCCTTAGAAAATGTAAATCTACGCAATGCACTGCTCTGCTTATTAAGAACTGTAGATCAAGATGGAGTCAAACAAAAACTATCGCCTGAATTGCAAGGTCTGATGCAGAAATTTAATTTTTCGGCGAGCTCGTTAGCTAAGCCACAAAAATTGTGGTTACAGCAGAATAACTTAAAAGTAACCAGTAATGTAATCATACAAATAAAGATTGAAATTAAGAAAATTGATGCCTTATATCTACATGGGATCACAAGCGGTGACTATAAAAATCCACCATTGGCGCTTATTTGCAAGTATCAAGAGTTGGCTGAACTTACCATAGACGTCGAATTAAGGAATCGTTATACAAGTAATGCAGATAGTTTAGCAAAAGTTGCAGAATCTTGGGCTGATATTGGACCGCAAACATCAGCATTAAAGAAGATTGAAATATATCAGCAATTAGTTCAATTAGTAACTAGTTCTACTTTGCTTGATAAATATACCAAGATTATTTCTAACTTACAAAAACAAATCGCTAGCTCATCGAATCAAATTAATGATGATGAAGAAAAAGAAGGTTATTTTGATTTAGCCGAGAATAATTTAAGGAATAGCCTTGCATATAGCGAGTCTTCCAATTTGGAAAACAAACTTAATGAATTTTATGAAGAAAAAATTACTTCAGATTTTGAGCGTATCATTGGTAAAACTTCTCCAGTGGAAGAATTACGATCGTCTACCATATCGTCCAGAGAAAATGATAATGTAGAAAATCTAGACCACAATATTGGTGATATGGAGGTTGATAAGCAGGAAAATCTGTCTAGTGCAATATCAAATTTACCAGATAATAATCATCTAGATAATGAAATTATAGATAGCCAAAATGGTATTAATAGAAGTAGTCATAGTAATTCATCAATAGAAAATCTAAGTTTGAATGAACAAGAGCGCAAAATTGATGATGAGCAACAATATGTCTATAGCCCACAACAGCTGGAAACTATTAAGAGTGCAATTCAACGTGAGATTAATAAAGGAGTACAACCCGAAGAAGCTAGGGATAAAGTATACCGCGCTCTTGGAACTATTCATCGTGCACGTGGAGCGTATCTTAAACCACACCTTGACTATGTGAAACGAACACCAGTAAATGAAAGTGGTTATAAAAAGTTGGAATATGAAGGATTGCATGAAAATAAGCCTCATTTTATGAGACATGGTAGGGTTGTATATAGACCACTATCTACTACATCAGAAGAAAAATTAGAGGGAAATTTTAAAGTGGTTTCTGGGATAGATGATCATATGGTAGAACTATCTGTTAAAAATCAAGATAGCTCAAATTCTTTTTTAATAAAACCATTAGAAATTGTAGATTTATTTAATGATTTAGAAATAACACATATTGAACCACTACACAATATTCAAGAGAATATTTTTGTTGCACATAACCGAGGCATCCCCTTGAATAAATCCGATAAAAATGATATATCAATATTTAAAAAATCTTTATTTGACCTTAAGAAGCTTCATGAAAAAGGATATTCACATAGTGATGTTAAAGCAAGTAATTTTGTAATAGATGGTAATGATGCTGTTTTAATTGATTTAGACTTATTAAAACATGTTTCTACTCCTATTTCTTCAGAGATAACGGGCGGATCTTTAGGGTATACAACGTGGGCATTAAAAAAGAAGCTTTACCCGAAAGCATTTGATTTTGCGCGTTATATAGACTGGGATCATCCAGAAAATATTTTGGATGCGATAAACAGCATCCAAAATTCCCCGCAATATGGTTCAATTGAGGATCAATTTTCATTTTTATTATCAATCTTAGAGCAGTGTGCAAAAATTTTACCTGAAACTTATTATCCTGCATCATATAAAAGTGGAGGTGTAACAATCACAAATGATATAAGAGAATTTTTGGAACTAATTGCCAAACCAGGTCAATGTAACTTATTAATTGAATTGTTATCTGATCCAGTCAAGTTTTATGATACTTATCAAGATCAGTATCATTTATATGATATGATAAATTGGGGTGACGAATCTACATCTCAACAGCGTTTTAGTGAGGCTCTAGAGTTTAAAATTGATGATGATCAAAATCAACTTTAAAATCTATTTCGTTATAAACGCGAATTTGGTATAAGGAATCAGTATAAATAAAAAAGTCCATCAACATAATCATAACATTATCAAAAATTTATGAAGATGGACATAGTAGAATTATACGTTATCATAGATAGTTTTTGCAAGAAATAAAAAGTCCACTAAAATTAAAAAATGAGGGCTGTGCTTATGTCTCATTTTTGGCATTGTGGACAATAAAAGCTATTGCGCTGACCTAAGCGTTGCTCGAGGATTTGGCTATTGCATATTTTACACGGTTTGTTTGCTTTTGCATACACATTATGCGTAAGCTGAAAATAACCTAAATTGCCGTCAGCTTGCTTATAATCGCGTAATGTGCTACCACCTTGTTGAATAGCCGAGGCAAGTACTTGCTTAATGCAATTTACCAGCAATTCGGCTTCGCTTTTTGTGATTGATTTTCCGTGTCTTGTTGGTAATATTTTCGCTAAAAATAATGACTCGCAAGCGTAAATATTGCCAACACCAACTACGATATTATTATCCATAATCAGCTGTTTAATGCTAGAATTTCGTTCGTTAAGTTTATCCAATAAATAACTGCTATTAAAAGCGTCGGTTAATGGCTCAGGTCCTAAACTCTTGAATAAATTATGTTCATATGGGGTTTCGCTATACAAAATACACCCAAAACGTCGCGGATCGTTATAACGTAAGGTCGTGGTATCGAGAATAAATTCGACGTGATCGTGCTTTAGTCGTGGCGAATTATGTTCGACCATGGTAAGGCTACCAGACATTCCTAAATGAATAATTATTCCACTAGAATCACTTAATTCCAGAATTAAATATTTTGCTCTACGGGTAATTTTTTGTATCTTTAGATTTTGCGTTACCGTGTTTAGATCATTTGGCACTGGATAACGTAATTTATTCTGCCATATTTTAATTTCTCTAATAGTCTGCGTACACAAATGTTGTATACCCGTCTTGATAGTTTCTATTTCTGGTAATTCTGGCATAAACTGACCCTATACATATGAATAAGTGATAAAATGTGTGCTTAAGTAATTATTATAATCTATAAAAGGTTGATAGAATGAAAAAAATTGTGTATTTGGCATTTCTGATTTTAGTTAGTAATATCATGTGGAGCTGTGCAACGACCAATCAATCATTGTCAGCTAAATATTCGGCAAGCGAATTTAGTAATGAAAATTATCAAATAATATTTGACCAAGCGTCGAATTTGAGCGATTCATTAGCTAATTTTGAAAGTGTGCCACAGGTAGAATTAGATCCCGCAGATTTCTCTGTATTAATGCAGGCTGATATTAATTTTAACCAATCTGATTATAAAGATGCTGCGCCAGCATACATTATGCTGGGTAAGAAATATCAAGATCCGCGGATTATTTATAAAGCAATTTCATCATTAAACTACTTTACTGTTGATAAAAATCAAGAACAAGCCCTTGCAGAAATGATTGCTTTGCTTGAGGCGGTTGCACCTAATTCAAGTATTACAAAATTGTTAGACATTAAACAGAGTTTAAAGAACAACAATATTGCAAAGGCGAATGCCGATTTAGATTTTATAATAAAAGCTAATCCAGACAAAATTCGTGTTATATTATTTTTTGTAAGTTCAAGTATTTCTGGTCTTAGCGATATAAATGAAGCATGGGCAACGGATATTTTGCGCAAATATGGTGATTATCCAGAAGCTCATTTATTAGCCAGTGTAATTTATGCTAGCAATGATAATACACAACAGGTTGACTCGCAAGTAGCGTATATTAAAAATAAGTACCCAAATTGGGAAATGCCGTATTTGATGCTGAGTTCTATATATGTGAAGGCGGAAAACTGGAATGACATTGTAAATATGTTAAATTTAGTTACAAAAACACCGCCAGAATTATCAATTATGTTGCAAAATGTATATATTATTGCGTTAATTAAAAATAAACAGCCATACAAGGCGCAGGCTTATTTACAACAACGCCTAAATAATCTTTCTGCAGAGAGTCAAGATAATGCAATGCGCGGAAATATTTATCTCAATATGGCAATTTTGCAATTAGATCAACAAAATTACACGACTGGAATTGATTATTTAAAGCAAGCAGAAAGCAATGGTCGTCATTTAAATGGAAGTGTTTCGTTATTGATTGGTGCGATTTATGATTATCAAGAAAATTATTTAAATGCATTACAATATTACAATAAAATTTCAGACAACGCATTATTAGCGCAGATAGCTAAGCTTGCTATTATTAAGGATTACTTGACTCTAAACGATTTTATTGCAGTTAATAAAGCGATTGATCAAGTAGCTATTGACAATAAATTCGATGCTAGAAAGTCAATTCTGCTGAAATCAGCTTTTTATATTGATGCTGCGAAATATCAACAAGCGTACGAAATATTATCTAAAAATCTAAAGACATATGCAAACGATAAAGAATATTTATACCAATATGCCTCAACATTAGCCATGCTAAATAAAACTAAGGAGGCGATTAGTGTATATGAAAAATGCATTAAATTAGATTCGAAAAATGCCTTATCGTACAATGATTTAGCGTATGTTTTAGTTACGCAGACGAAAGAGATTGTACGTGCGAAGAAATTAGCCGAGAAAGCATTAATGCTTGATCCAAATAGTTTTGCAGTATTAGATACTTTAGGTTGGGTATATTACAAGCAATCTAGCTATGCTAAAGCGTTGGTTTATACAAAACAAGCGTATGGAATTAATCCAGATGCAGAAATCGCAACGCATTTAAAACAAATTTATATCGCATTAGGCAATAAAGACGAAGCAAATAAAATTGTCATTCCAAAGGAAGCTGATAAACAAGCGCAATTTCGTCAATTTGTTCTAGATAAAGCTGCAATGTTAGTGATTTATTTCCAATATGGAATAGAGCATAAACAATAATGAAAATCTGGTTGTTCTGGCGAGAATCCAGATTGCTAACAGCGTTATACATTTTTATGTGTAGCGTTATTTTAATTTCATGTGCCTCATTTTACGATGTAAATGTAGCGAAACCACAAGCTTATAAACAACCAGATAAGTTTATGGAGCAATTTGATTTGTCTGGAAGATTTTTAATTAAAAATGCGAGTAAAACGTATTATGGTAATTTTAGTTGGTGGCGAGAAAGCGGCGTTGAAGAGTTAGACTTGAATTCTCCGATAGGGCAAACTATTGCGCAGATTAAGATCGAAAGTGGTGTTGCAATTTTAACTGCCAATGGCAAGGCCTACACGGGTGATAATTTAGATGTAGTAATGCAACAGAATCTTGGATTTAGTTTACCGCTTAGTTATTTGTATTATTGGGTGCAGGGCTTTAAACTGCCAGATTACCCCATAGAAAATTTATTAGAGAGCGGTTTCACGCAACTCGGATGGCGCGTGGAATATTTGTCATGGGACGATAAAGTTACTCATTTACCGCAAGTGATTCAATGTAGTCAGGGTGATTTGAGCATAAAATTAGTAAATAAGTGGAATTAATTTTGTTATAGGAGGTGTTATGTCATTTGCATTTGTATTTCCTGGTCAAGGATCACAAAGTTTGACGATGTTGGATGGTTTAGGTGAATATCAAATTGTTAAAGATACATTTGTTGAAGCTAGCGATATTATTGGGGTTGATTTATTGGCAATGTTAAATGATGAAACTGCTGAAAGGATCAATAAAACGCAAAATACGCAACCGCTAATGTTGACATCTGGAGTTGCCACATATAGAGTATGGCAATCATTAGGTGGCAAAATGCCCGCAATAATGGCTGGGCATAGCCTTGGTGAATATAGTGCGCTTGTGTGTAGTGGTAGCTTAAAATTTGCAGATGCGGTGGGTTTAGTTTATTTGCGTGCAACTGCAATGCAAAATGCGGTTGCTGAAGGTGTTGGTGCAATGGCTGCCGTTTTAGGTTTAGATGATGCTGCTGTTATTGAGGGATGCAGGGAGACTGAGGCTTGCAATTTGGGAGTTGTCGAAGCTGTTAATTTCAATTCACCTGGTCAGGTTGTTATTGCGGGGAATAAATTAGCCGTAGAAAAGGCAAGTGAAATACTAAAAGCTAAAGGTGCGCGCAAAGTGCAATTATTGCCGATGTCAGTTCCGTCGCATTGTAGTTTAATGCGTACAGCAAGCGAAGATCTTATGCATGCTTTATCTAAGGTAGAATTTGCCCAGCCACAGTGTAGCGTTTTACATAATTATGACGCCAATAGCTATAGTTCTGCGGTAGACATTCGCACTGCTTTAACGAAACAGCTATATATGCCTGTGCTTTGGACTAAAATTGTTCATGCGATCGCGACAAGTGGTGTTACAACTTTGGTTGAATGTGGTGCGGGGAAAGTATTGTCTGGATTAAACAAGCGAATTAATTCATCATTAATAAGTTATAATTTGAATAATAAAGAAGATTTCATAAACGCGTTGAAACTTTTATAATCTGTGTACTTGAAGATTTTACTTTTATAGGATAACTTATTATGTAAACGTTCAGTAAAAAATGAAGTCTGAAGTACCATAATTACAATTTAAACCCCAGTCCTCACTTTTTTAATGTTACTTCTCTTATAGGATAAATTATATTTTTTCATCATTCGCTAAAAAATTATAATTTATCCTATCTCATTTAAACAGTTACTAAAAAAGTGAGGACAGGGATAATTTAAGAAAGTTTATAATTAATGAGATTAATGAAATTTGCTGGAATTAGTTTTTTATTGGTGTTTATTTTTGCTATTTCGTTTTTAGAAATATTTGGTTCGGTTAGTGTTGCCGTATCGTCAACTACTGACATGAAATATTTAGATTCTAAAATAAATATTGGCGATGGCGATTTTTTATTAAATCGTGATAACATTTTTACTTATGGCTTATCGTGTCTAAAACAAGAAAAAGCTGGTATAATAACACGAAGTGATGATATTAGCAATGCCAAATTAAAAATTAAAACTATTACAATAAACTCACATTTTGGTGAACCATTAATTACATTAACTATAGGGCAAAAAACTAGTGTTTTTGATTTATTAATTCCAGCTAGTCATAGCTATGTTGCAATGACGATGAATAAACCATTTTATTCGGATTTAAGTCACAGTTTAATTGTAAAAATAAGTTTGATTGTGGCGCTAATTGCTAGTGGTGTGATATCTATTTTTATTTATTTAAAAACGCATTTGCAATTTTTTGCACAGATAAATTTTGTATACGATAAAAATCAATATTCCACGCGAAAAATCTTTGTCTACTGTATAATAATCTTTGCAATTTCAAAGTTAATCTTCTTTGGTGAATACTGGTTTTTGGCGAATTATGCCGATTTTCCAGGTGGTTTTGCGTATAATATGTATACTGCAGATGTTGGATTTTACCGCCAAATTATCAATAACGGATATGCATTATCTGTAGTTAGTGGTGAGCAAGCAAATTGGGCATTTTTTCCAATGTTCCCGCTACTGGTTAAAATTTTAATGTTTACAGGATTGCCTGAAATATCAGGTATTTATTTGAATCAGATCCTTTTATTTGCAACGATGATTATCCTGTTTATGTATACACAAGAAAATTACAATTTAAGAATTGCAAAATTTGCTATATTATTTTTATCTCTGGGCAGTGAAAATGTGTATTTTATGACTTTATATAGCGAGGCTAATTTTTTATTTTTATCTGTATTATCAATTTATTTGCTTTCAAAGAATAAATTATTTTGGGCGAGTATTTGTTGCGGTTTTTTGAGCGCAAGTAGATTTATCGGTTTTGTAATGGTATTGCCAATTTTGTTGAAATCAATTAAACAAAATAGCATATTTAAAACAATTTTACTGTCTTTAATATCCGTATCTGGTTTATTATTATTTATGTTATACCTGCATTTTCATGTGAATGATGCATTGGCTTTTTATCATATTCAAGATGCATGGCGTCATACTTTAGAATTAAGCTGGGTTCAAAATCCATTATGGACATTCTACATGACCTTAGTACGAAGTAATTTGATTGATAAGTTATTATTTGTGCTTTCATTTTTTATTTTAGCTACATTCTATAAATACAAAAAATATAATGAATGCATATTGTTTGGCATGTTGATGTTGGCGACATTTTCGTCAAAAAGCTTGGGGTCATATACTAGATTCTTTTTTGCATCGTTTCCAGGATATATTTATTTAGGGATTTATGCGGCTACTAGATATGGTAGAATGCTAACAATTACAGCGTTAATGCTATTTATGCATTTTCTGTATTTGGTGTTTTTGCTTGAGAGATCGGGCTCAGCTTGGTAAATTTTTTAAAAGGGGTTATCATGAGCGAAGGGAAAAAAATTGCATTAGTAACAGGTGCAACACGTGGAATTGGCAAAGCAATTGCTTTAAGTTTGGCATCTGCTGGTAATATCGTAATTGGCACTGCCACTACTGAAGAAGGTAGCGCTATAATTGGTGACTATTTGGCGCCATTTGGTGGGCGTGGCATAGTATTAAATATTAACAGCAAGGAAAATATTGATTTAGCTGTTAAAGATATTGAGTCAAAAGAAGGTGATATTAGCATTTTGGTTAATAATGCTGGGATCACCAAAGATGGTTTGTTTTTGCGTATGAAAGAAGATGATTGGGATGCGGTAATGAATACTAATTTGAAATCAGTATTTTTGTTATCAAAAGCTGTAATTCGTGGTATGACTAAGGCAAGATTTGGTCGAATTATCAATATAACATCAGTTATTGGTTTTATAGGTAATATGGGTCAAACAAATTATGCTGCGGCAAAAGGTGGAATTATAGCCTTTACTAAATCTATGGCGAAAGAATTTGGCAGTAGAAATATAACCTCAAATTGTGTTGCGCCAGGTTTTATACAAACAGATATGACAGATAAATTATCCGATGAAGTGAAAGCTATGTATTTGTCTGGAATTCCACTCGGGCGTTTGGGTGATCCTGTAGAAGTTGCAAATGCTGTAAAATTTTTAGCGAGTGATGAAGCTAGTTATATTACGGGAACGACGATACATGTTAATGGTGGCATGTATACCGGTTAATTATACTCTTTGTATTTGGCTTGCTTGCGTAGCTAATCTTGAACTTTATCAATACTTCGCGTTCACGAATTAAATACTTCTAGTACGCTTTTTTAATGGGGAATTAAATGCACGCTAATATATTCATTCAAGATATGGCATTAATAATGATAATCGCAGGCTTTGTCACGATTATATTTAATCGACTGAAACAGCCTGTTGTGTTAGGCTATATTGTTGCTGGAATAATAATAGGACCATTTACACCCCAATTTCTATTAATTCATGATAAGGAAACAATCAACGTTCTTGCTGAGCTTGGCGTTGTATTTCTAATGTTTTCCCTCGGTTTAGAATTCAGCTTAAAAAAACTCGCAAAAGTTGGATTCGGCGCATTCATAATTGCATTATTTAAAATAAGTGCTATGATTTATATTGGCTATCAATTAGGCGTAGCATTTGGATGGAAGCCAATTGATTCCTTATTTTTAGGTGCTATACTATCGATCTCTTCAACTACAATTATTGTTAAAGCTTTATCCGAACTCAGGATGAAACAAGAGAAATTTGCGCAATTAATTTATGGCATACTAATTATTGAAGATATATTAGCTATTGCGATTATTGCATTATTGTCGGGAATTGCTACAACAGGAACTGTTAGCACTTCGGATATTATGTCTATATTTGGCAAACTTTCTTTGTTTATTATCGTTGCATTAGTTTTAGGACTTCTGCTTATTCCGCGATTAATCGGCTATGTTACTAAGTTTAGAAGCAATGAAATGTTGCTGATCACGGTGCTCGGCTTATGTTTTGGTTTTTGTTTGTTAGTAATTAAACTTGACTACAGTATTGCATTGGGCGCTTTTATAATTGGTGCGATTATTGCTGAAGCAAAAGCTTTGAGCAAGATTGAAGCTTTAGTTGAGCCAGTTCGTGATATGTTTTGTGCAATATTTTTTGTGACTATTGGTATGTTATTTAATCCCAGCGTTTTTCTTGATTACGCTTGGCCTGTAATTATTATCACAGTGGTTGTTATAATCGGTAAAATATTATTCGCGAGTTTGGGCGCATTTCTTGCTGGGCAAAATGGTCGGACATCATTGCAAGTTGGCATGGGGTTAGTTCCAATTGGCGAATTTTCATTTATTATCGCGTCACTTGGTCTTAGCTTAAAAGTTACAAGTAACTTTTTATATCCAATCGTAGTCGCGGTGTCGGCAATAACGACATTATTAACACCATATTTAATTAAAGCAGCATCGCCATTATCCAATAAAATGCTTTCAAGTATGCCTGTTCGTGTCACTGAATTTGTGGGGAAATATCCAGAATTGATTAAGAAAGTGCAACCACAAGGTGATAGCGCTATTATAGGCAAAATTATTTCAAAAATTATATTGCAAATTATAATTAATTGTGCTTTGGTTGCCGCAGTATTTATTGCGAGTGTATTTTTAGTTACTAGCGTTGAACGGGGATTATTTGGAATCAAACAAATTATAGCAAATGATCAACTTCGCAGGGTTGTAGTTTGTTCTAGTTCATTATTTTTGTCATTGCCATTTTTAATTGCGGCATATAGAAAATTAAAAGCATTTAGCATGATTTTTTCTGAAATTATTATAACTGGTAAGATTTTGGGCGCGTTTTATATTAAAATAGGCTGTGCTAATTTATATCGTATTCGCCGAATTGTTTACGAAATATTGCCGATTATATGTATTTCATTAATCACTGCCTTGATTTTATCTTTCAGTCATCAGATTTTGCCTGAGCCTTTTTTACTTAGCTTGGTAATATTGGCAATATTGATTATTGCTATAGTATTGTGGAAGCCATTTGTTTGGTTGCAATCATGGCTCCAAATCGCATTATTTAACGTTATGGAAGAAAATGCAGACAAAACGCATCACTAAAATTGTTACAGAGTTTTTAAATAAGCTAACACTGCCGCAACGTGCCCATCCACATTAATTTTGCGCCATTCGTGAATTATTTGCTTATTCTTAATAATGAATGTACTGCGTTCTATTCCGCGCACATCTTTGCCATACATTTTTTTATCCTTCATTACGCCGAACATATTACATACTGTTTCATTTACATCTGAAAGCAATGGAAATGGTAAGTTGTATTTGGCGCTAAAATTACAGTGGCTGGATATTTTATCGCGCGAAATCCCATACACCGCATAACCAAGTTTTATGAATTCTTGGTAATGTGTCGCAAAATCTTGGTTTTCTATGGTGCATCCTGGTGTGTTATCACGTGGATAAAAAAACAGCACGATAGGGTGGTCATTCAACGTAAAATCTCCACCCGTGCTTGCTGGTAAAGTAAAATCTAGCATAATTAATTCCTTTTGATCGATTGTTTATTTGAGTACCATACTCAAGCAAGTTCAAAATAATTGAATTTGTTTGAGTGTGCAATTCACTCCGCCTGAGAGTTTGACTACACATGGCATGAATTTTCTGCACTGAATAACGTTATTATACAGGAAATCTACGATTTATTCCCAATACTTTTCGTCTAATATGCAAAATTCTTTAATTGCTTCTGTTGGTTTATTGTCTAATTTGCTAATATTAGTTGAAAAAAACATATTAGTAAAATAGATTTGCTTCTCTTATATGGAAGTTTTATGAGCTGTCATGAGTTAGTCATTTTGACTAAAATTTAATTATGCAAATATGCTACAATAGTGGTCAAAATTTATTACAGTAGGACAATTTTGTCCAAGAGATTTAAATATGCAACTTTGAAAGCTATGGTTTTGCTTCAGCTTTGAAATATGGATAGTATTTTATTTACCTTTGCTAGTAATTAGCGGTAAATATTTATTTACAAATTTATAAGGAAATTTAATTATGGTTACTCGTGCTAGCTTTTCTGGGCCTTTTTCACCTAAAACATCAAGTGAAACATGGAAACGTGGTAGAGCAAAATCTCTCAATGATATTGCGGATGTTAAGAAAGAAGAGTCTCATAAATATAAAGAAGAAAAAGTTGATAATAACCAAGATAATGATGAGAACAAAAGCCAATTTGGATTTGGTAATGATAGCAAAAGACAAGTTGATGATGGTGAGTACAAAGATTATTTGGATAAACAAGAACCTCAGATTCATTATGATAATGGTATAAATCCAGATAATTTAGAGGTATTTTCCAAGAATCCGTTGGAGGATTTTGCAACACAAGTACTTGGGCATTTTGCTGATGTCAATACAGCAGTTCAGAATCTTTCGCCAAATCAACAGCGCGATTTTAAATTGTTATGGACTGGTCTTGCTACGATAAAAATGGTGGGTGGAAATAGTCTGGGTATTAAAGGTTTAAAAGCAAATCTTACGATAGTAAATCAATTAATTAGAAATGTTCCTCATATAGATAGCAACCGTCAGTTATTAGTTTTTTTGAAAGAAGTACGGTTGGTATTAAACGCTTCTATAGAGATTGCGAATGATGTGAGTCGTGGAGATTCTGATTCTCCTACTTTAAAAAAGTTAAAAGAAGACTTAGCTAGTATTCAACCTGATTGTGGTGAAAGTTTCCTTTTTAAAGCTGCTAAATTTATAGGTATTCATGTTGGTGTTGGTGCTGGAGTAGTTGCTACATCTGGTGTTGCGGGTGCTGGAATCACTGCTGCTGTCACTGGTTCATCATTTGTGGCAACTCTTAAATTTGTTGGAACAGCATTATTGACTTTAGCAAAAACAGCTAGTCTTGCAATTGCTGGTGTGGCTGGTATTGGTGCATCAATTTTCCCACCAGTTTTAATTGCGATTGTGTCATTGGTTGTTGTAGTTGGAATTGGATATGGTATTAAGCATTTATATGAAAGATATCAAGATCGTCAATATCAAAAAGCAGTTGAATATTTCACATCAAGGGATATGGCATCTGATGTGATTAATTATTTACAAAGTGATACAAGTATATCAAATGCTACTAAAGTTGCAGCAATTATTATGGCTTTGGATGTGTCAGATTTAACTCCAGTGGAGATAACTAAGAATCCTAAATATGCATTTCCTGACAAATTTGGTCATGCAGGGTTTAATAATGCTATAGGTGTATTACGCGAAATTATTTCACCAGATAATATAGAGCAAATAGTGAATGACTTGACTATACAAATTAATGACAATTTGCAACTTAAAGATAATATAAATTTGATTGTTTGGTGGTTAATACATACTCTTAATATGAGTGGTGATCTATTCTATATTTCTAAATACACTCCTTATAATATATTACAAATTCTTGAGATGCGAACAAATAATGATTTTGACTATGTACATAAGTTTGCTGAAGATTATATAGATATAGAAAATCAAATCAAATGTATTGTCCCAGTGATAGGAAATAATGATACACCAGCTACTACTAAAGTTATGGCATTTTTTGAGAAGCTGGATGATCTAGGCTTAACTCCAGAGAAGATAACAAATGAACATGGAAACTATTCAACCAGTGACATCAAACGTGCACGCGTAAGGTTTCATGCTACTATAGATATACTCAGCCAAATTATTACACCAGGTAATATAAATAAAATAATGAATGATTTGACTAATCAAATGAAGAGCAATAAGCAACTTGAAGCTAATAAAGAATCAATTATCTGGTGGCTAATTCATCTAAATAATAAGTTTCAATTGAATGCGACAGAAAATATTCTTCTGATACGAACAAATGAAGAATATTTACAGGGGGTTTCTGTTGCTCTGCTGCTGATTTCCACACCTATAGAATGTAATATTAAAGATGCAGTAGTCGTTGGTGGACATATTGAGAAAGATATTGGCCGTATTAAAGGTCGGTTTGAGCCAAGTTATGTGAAACACTTACAGAGTACTTTTGTCAACGTAAGCAATAATGATAATTTATCAATAATTCCTACTAAAGATCAAGTGAGATTGTTATTTGTTAGTCAGGTATTTGAGGGTAATTTATGGGCGGCAGCATATAAATTTTCTAGAGGATTAACCAATGCAAGTGGAGATTTTCTTAATGACGTACAATATGAAGATCTGCAGGTTGAATATGATTCTACTAGAGGTGGATATATAGTTACAAGGTTTATGAGATTTACTAGAGAACTTAACGAAATGCAGACAGAGACTGGTGAAAGACTACGTCGTTGTGCTGATAACTGTTTAGCTGTTGAAAAATTTCTAGTGAAAGTTAATGAGAAAGAACAGAATAAATTTACTATTCAAATGACTAGTTATGATTTCTTTATTCCAGGTAGCTCAGAGCATAAACAAGTAGAAAGTAATCTTCAAGCAATAAAAGCTAAACAAGCATTAATGGGAACTCTCTCAGTTTCTAAAAATGCAAATGGAGAACTGAATATTTCACAAAACGAACAACCTGTTTATTTTAGATCTTCTGCAGATGGACTTAGCGTAACGGTGACATTCCAAGATGATTTTACTGAGGACTTTGATGATGGTTTGAGTAGATTATTTGGTTATACACATCAAAAAACATTTTTGATAGATGAGTTATTTATTTATGCTAACCAACATAAACAAACTAATCCATATGATGGAGTTGAAGAAACGAAAGAAAATTAGTAAAACCGAGTGCACTAAATGGCAAAATCATTTGGTGCACTATTCATATCTATCACAAGCTTCTAATTAAGTCCAAATTTACGCAAAATCACCCAAATTTTGCCACAAAATTAACTCAAATCAGTACTATGTTAATTAATACAATACACTCATATAAGTACATATCCAGTAAAATTAAAAGAATGATGTTTCATATTGTGTTAGAATAATGCTTGGTGCGACAAGACTTACCTGCGGTTACTACACGGATCCTAAGCAACTATGAGAGAAATATGCTAAAATACGTAAGTTGCAGAGTTAGAGTCTATAACTAATATAGGATAAAAGAATTATGGCATTAAAAAATTTACCAATCGGGTTATCAAATTTAGAGAAAATAATTAATAATAATTGTATTTATGTAGATAAAACAAGATTTGTTGTTGACCTAGTAAATAGTGGCGGATATTACTTTTTTTCTAGACCACGGCGGTTTGGTAAAACATTATTTCTAGATACTCTAAAACAAGCATTTCTTGGTAATAAAGACTTATTTAAAGGCTTATATATTGAGAATAATTGGGATTGGAATGTTAAATATCCAGTGATTCACATTAGTTTTGCAAGTAGTGAAACACATGATATAACGTTATTATTGAAAAATATGCATAATACTTTAGATCGCAATATTAAACATTATGAACTTGATGAGATTTTAGCAGAAGAGTTGTTAAACAACAAATTTATGCGATTAATTGAAGCGCTATACACAAAGTACAATAGTCCTGTGGTAATTTTGATTGACGAGTACGACAAACCAATTCTAGATAATATTACCAATCTAGATAACGCTCATTATGCACGTGATTTGTTGAAAAGTTTATATGCTGTGATAAAAGATTGCGATCAGTATTTGAAATTTGTTTTCTTCACCGGTGTTACAAAATTTGCTAAAGCTGGGGTATTTAGTAGCTTAAATAATTTGAATGATATTACATTTCATCACCAATACGTTGATATTTGTGGCTATACGCAAAATGATATTGAAACTATTTTTAAAGATTATTTACTTGATGTTAATTTAGCTGAGCTAAAAACTTGGTACAATGGATATAATTTCTTGGGAACAGAAAATCAAAAAGTTTACAATCCATTTGATATATTACTATTTATAAGTAACGGAAATATATATAAAAACTATTGGTTTGAAACGGGTACTCCAACATTTTTAATTAAATTATTGCAAAAGAAGAATTATTATTTACCGAGACTAGAAAATGTGCAAATTGGTGATGATGAATTAGCTAGTTTTGATATAAATAATTTAGCCATAGAGGTTTTATTATTGCAATCTGGGTATTTAACGATAAAAGATACACAAATAAATAATTTTGATAAAACTATTTCTTACATTCTCAGTTATCCAAATTTTGAGGTGCGGAAAAGCCTAAATAGCTCAGTTATAAGCCACTTATTTGCCCAAAATATTATACCAGTATCACAGAGTAAATACCAGATGGGAGATGCATTACAAAATAATGATTTTGCGCAAATGAAAACTATTTTAGCCAGCTTGTTATCAAGTATTCCGCATGATTGGTTTCGCAATAACAATATTCAATACTATGAAGGATTTTACTGCAGTATTGTGTATACATTCTTTAATGCGGTTGGTATATTTGCTATTCCCGAGGATAGCACCAGCATGGGACAAATTGATTTGACGCTACATTTACCAAATATAATCATGATTGTTGAATTTAAAATGTTGAGTAATGACAACGCAACTAATGCTCTACAGCAAATTAAAGACAAGCGGTATCATGAGAAATACCTAGTACAAAATAAGCCGATTTATTTAATCGGCATGGTATTTGATAAAGAAAACCGTAATTTATGTGAATTTGCATGGGAAGAAGTTGTCAGGTAACCGCAATATGTAGCAGGGTTAGTGATAAGCTAGTTTTACAAGATGTTTGAGCAGTATGCGGCGAAAGTCGCAAGCACTGTTCTTAGGGGAGTGACTGGTGGTAACGCTAGCGGCTTATCCGAATGAATAATGGATTTTAAAAATTAAGGAATGTTATGAAGGCTGTGTTAATTTTATCTGGTGGAATAGATAGTAGCACTTTGGGATATTGGTTGAAACAGCAAGGTTATAGCGAATTAATTTGTATTACATATAATTATGGGCAACGACAAATTATTGAATTAGAATCTGCAAAAAAAATTGCGAAAAATCTAAATGCAACTCATCATATTATTGATGTTAGTTTTATGCAACAATTTCTTAAGGGTTCTAGTTTAACCGATCGCAGTATTGATATTCCACATGGCGCTTACACCAAAGAGAATATGCAAATTACAGTCGTGCCAAATCGTAATACAATGTTACTTTCAATCGCGTGGTCAATTGCTTGTGTAGAACGTGCTGATGTTCTCGCGTATGGCGCACAGTGTGGCGATCATTATTTGTACCCGGATACAAGACCTGATTATTTCAATGCAATGAATTTGGCATTGCGTCTAGGCACGGAAGATTGTCGAGACGATAATTTAGAATTAATTGCGCCGTTGCTCAAAAAATCAAAAGCTGATGTAATCAAGCTTGGCAATAGTCTAAATGTGCCATTTGCCGACACATGGAGCTGTTATGAAGGTGGTGATACGCATTGTGGTTTATGTGGAGCTTGCCAAAGTCGCCGTAGTGGCTTTGTAGAGGCTGGAATTCAAGACCCAAAAGTATATAAGTTTAGAGGATAAATTCATGCAAAACAGGATAATTATAACTGCTTTGGTTATTGGGCTATTCGGAATATCTGGGTGCTCAAAAAATGACATAGAAACTACAAATTCCGCAACACAAAATTCCACTTCTGTTGATAATGATACAAATCAGCTCCGTGTTGATCTTGGCGCAGAAGTCCCATCGTTGGATCCACAATTGGCGGATGATTGGGCTGCTTATCGCGTGGTAAATGATTTATTCGCTGGTCTTGTTGATTTCGACCAAAGTAATAAGCCGATCGCAGGAATGGCGGATCGATGGGATATTTCTCCTGATGGTATTACGTACACATTCCATTTACGTAGTGGGCTAAAATTTTCTGACGGGAACCCTATTACAGCAAAAGATTTTATGTACTCATGGCAACGCTTGGTTGATCCAGCAACTGGTTCTTCGTATACATTTTTGCTAAAAGATGTAGTAAATGCGGATGCAATTACTAACGGCAAAATGTCAGCCACAGAGCTTGGCGTTTCTGCACCAGATGACAATACATTTGTTGTAAATTTAGCACATCCAAGTAATGCATTTTTGTCGTATATTACCACACCAAATGCGTTTGTTGTTCCTAAGCAAGCTATTGCAAAATATGGCAAAAATTGGACTGATCCAAAAAATATGGTTACATCTGGTGCTTATAAATTAAAAGAACATGTGGTGAATGGCTATGTATTGGTGCAGAAGAATCCCGAATTTTATGATGCGAAGAATGTGAGAATTGACGAGGTAAAATATTTTCCGTATACCGATACAAATTCGGCTATTGCGAATTATAAAACTGGTGCGCTAGATGTCACAGGGCAGACGGTTCCAGTTGACCAATTTGCTGTATTGAAACAAGAATATCCAACGCAATTATTTGTTGCGCCTTGGGAACGAATTGAAATTTTATATTTTAATATGAAGTCTCCCAAATATGCGAATAATTTAAAATTACGTAAGGCAATTAGTATGGCAATAGACCGAAATGTGCTAGTTAATGAAGTATTGAAATCTGGACAAACAGCGCTATATTCTCCCGTCACTGCAACTATTGAGAATGGTAAATATGCTGAAGTTAAGTATTCGTGGTCAAATTTATCTAGTAAAGCACGTGTGGCAATGGCTAGAAAATTGTATAAAGAGGCTGGATATGGCTCAAATAAACCATTAACGATTGTGTTAAAATATAAAAATAATGATCTATACAAAAAAATGTCGATGGCAGTCGCGGCGATGTTGAAAGACACATTAGGGATCAAAGTTGAATTGCAAAATCAGGAGTGGAAGACGTTGTTGCAATCCTTAAATAAAGGAGATTATGATATGTCGCAAGGTGGTTGGGGAGCTGATTATAATTCAGTAACTACTTATACGCCATTGTATCGTTGCGGAAGTAGTAATAATCGATCGCATTATTGTAATAGCG
This sequence comes from uncultured Neisseria sp., assembly GCA_964462055.1. Taxonomy (GTDB): domain Bacteria; phylum Pseudomonadota; class Gammaproteobacteria; order Burkholderiales; family UBA11063; genus Aquella. The sequence continues at coordinate 26,676 of CAYWWJ010000028.1, forward strand.
AATACGATAAATTAATTGCCACAGCTGAGCAAACAATAGATGCGAATGCGCAGACTGCGTTATACACCAAGGCGATAGGAATTATTCGCGATGATTATGTTGTTGTGCCATTATTTGAGCCATCTCATCAACGCTTGGTAAATCCACGGGTTAAAAATTACGAGATTCAACAGAATTATTTGGATAACGTTCAGTCAAAATGGCTAAATTTAGCAAATTGAACCACAAAAATTATTATTTTAGTGTAGAATATATACTTGGGATCTAAGGAATAAGTGTAACTACTTAGCAATATCTCTCACATATACAGAATAAATAATTTTTACCTCATGAGTTATCACAAAATTGATAAAAATTATTTATTCTGTATATTATAAGTATACTGCTAGGTAGTTATGAATAAATTTAAAAAGGAAGAAAAATGCGTTTGTTTAGAATATTAACACTAAGTGCCTTATTTTTAGGTTTAAGTAGTGTGTACGCTGTGGAAATGGAAGTAATTACTATTGCTGCATCACCAACACCGCATGCAGATATTTTACGTCAAGTGAAGCCAATATTGGCTAAAGAAGGAATTGACCTGCAGATAAAAGAATTTAGCGATTACATTCAACCCAATTTGGCGGTGGCGCAAAAACAGATGGATGCAAATTATTTTCAACATAAACCATATTTGGCAGAATTTAATAAAACTAAGGGTACTGATTTAGTTGAATTAGTTGCTGTGCATATTGAGCCGATGGCTGTTTATGCAAGTGAAAAACAGTCTGCATGGGCAAAGACTAAAAATGTAAAAAAATTAGCTAGCAATTTAAAAATAGGTGTGCCAAATGATCCAACAAATGAGGGGCGCGCTTTATCTATTTTGCAAAAAAATGGATTTTTGACTCTTAAAGCTGGGGTTGCTTTCCCAACTAAACGCGATATTGCGTCTAATCCATATTCGATTGAAATTGTGGAGTTAGATGCGGCAATGTTACCGCGTGTGTTAAAGTCGAAGCAATTGGATTTTGCTGTAATCAATTCTAATTTTGCATTGGGTGCTAAATTAAACCCGCTAAAAGATGCTGTATTCATTGAAAGCAATGATAGCCCATACGCAAATATTGTAGCAGTGCGCCCAGAAGAACTAAAAGAGGCAAAAATACAAAAATTAGCCAAAGCAATGCATAATCCAAAGATTAGGGCATATATTTTAAATACATACAAAGGTATAGTAATCCCTGTATTCTAATTTATCTATGGAAAACTAAACCTTCATACAGTAGCTGTTGAGACTTCATCTGACAGTCTCAACATATAGCTAAATGATTGTTGTAAATTATCACATCATGGTATAAATTTATTAATCTCTGAAATATCCAATACATCCTTAACCCAAAAACCTACTTCACATAGCATTAAGCTACCGTTAGAATTATGCAACGACTTAGCTAAAATAATTAACGACTGTAGTCCAACACTGCTTAAATAACTAAGATTTCGGCAATCAATCACAAATCGATTGTAATCAGATAATTTTTCTACGTATGAATCAAAAACAGTATAACTTTCATGATTTAACTTACCATCAATAGTTAAAATACATATATTATCAACAGCATAATGTGTAATTTTAAACATTTTATTTCCTCCAAAGTTGTTAAATTTCTAATACAGTAAAAATAGTTCCATATGTTGTTATTTCATAAGCAGATCCACGCGCTATACCTAAACCTAGATAATTACCATTAAATGATATAAATGTACCGACAAGAAATTGCTTAATATTGTTTATTTTTTGTTCATTGGTAGAGGCTAAGTATTGGTTGCATCGTTGTGGAATAAATTTTTGCGCTATATGGCCTAAGACTAAAGATCGTGTCGTGATCCGCCATTTCAATGCCTCTAAACAGGA
>CAYWWJ010000029.1:0-28358 GCA_964462055.1 uncultured Neisseria sp.
GGGTTGGACACGCAGCGCGTCGGCGCTGGAGCGCGCGCCGGCTCTGCCGCCCCACCCGCTGGTCGACCTGCTCCGCGCCGCGCCACACAGCAGCGAGCAGCTGGCATTGCGCAGCGGCCTGGTGGACAAGGTGCTGGAGTTGGGCGGCTTTATGCTGCGCAGCCAGATGGCGCGGCTGATGCAAGACGGCACGGGCTTGTTGGATCTATTGCAGCTGGCCCGCCGCGGGATGGGGGGCAACCGCCCATGAAACCCCTACTCTGTGACATGCCAGTCGGCAGCCGCATAGCGCAGGCGCTGCCAGGCGCCGACTTTGCCGACTGTTACCAATTCGACGACCTGTGGCCGGACCAGAGCGCGATGGAGACATATTTAACACTTGTGAACCGCACACCAGGCTGGATGAATGCCTTGATGGCGGTGCGCAACCAGGCCGTGCGCCTGGTCGGGCTTAAACACGTGGGCAACTTGGCCACAGCAGTCAACCGCAAACCGGCTCACGCCTACCGCGTGGGTGACCGCGTTGGCATCTTTAGCTTGCGGGAAGTGCATGACAACGAAGTCATCCTGTTTGATGACGACAAACATCTGGTGGTGCAGTTGTCGGTGGTCAAACACGTGGTGGGCGACAAGCGTGTGGTGTCCATGGGCACCGTGGTGCACATCCACAACCGCCTGGGACGCTGGTACATGGCCGTCGTCGGGCCGGCGCACAGTGTCATCGTGCCGCGCATGTTGGCGCAAGTGGCCTATGCCTAAAAAGGGCGTTAACGAGTCCGAGCTGCCCCGCACGGGGCGGCTGTCACGCGGCGCCATTGCCGGTATGGCGGTGGCGCGCGCCGGGCTGGCGCACTTGGGTCACAAGGCGCAGTCACTGACACGCGGCAGCGCCCAGCAGGCACAGGCCCGCACGGCACACGAGGCTGAGCTGGGCCGCATTTTGTTTGCCGCGCTGAACCAGCTCAAGGGCACGGCCCTGAAGGCATCAGCTGATGAGTATGGAGCTGGGATTTTTACCCGAAGGCATGCGCCAGGAACTGGCCCTACGGTGCTGGCTTTGCTGGAGCAGTCTTAGAAAGACCTGGGCAAGCAGTTTGCAGACGACCCCAAAACCCATGCCGTGCTGCTGAAGCGTTTGGCGGATACCAACGATGCGCTGAACCGCGATGCAGTGGCCCTGGTCCAGATGCGGCAACTACACACACTGTTGGTACAGACCGGGCCAGCTGACTCTGACGCCGCGTTGGATGCACGCAAGCAGGAGGCCTAACTGCTGCGGCGTCTAAACCGCCACCCTGAAGCACTGGTCAGCCTGACGTAACCTCACCTCCCAGCAATTTGATGAACTGTTTTGCTGCCTTGATGAGATTTATTTGACCAACCTCCTGCAAATCTCAAAGGAAAGTATTGAGTGTCGTATCGTGCAAGCCGAACCCGGCCCAATGCTCTATTTTTATATCTTGTTTTGTGTCGCCTTCTAATAAACGGCTTAGGGTCTGCTTGACGTGACACTGGCCACAAACGTGAGCCAGATCCACCAGAGATAATTACAGGTATCATAGATATAATCCTAAATTTGCTATAAGTAGCAATTATACTGCTTTAATTATTCCGCTGAGAAAAAATTTTTCATTTTATCGAAAAAATTCTTCGATTTTGGATGATGTGGAGAATTATGTCCGCCACTTTCAACATCAAATTTACGCAAAATATCCTTTTGCGAATCGCTTAATTTAACTGGCGTTTCAACAAATATGTGGCAATACAAATCACCAGTTCCGATACCACGCAAAGCTTTTATACCTTTATCACGAACTCTAAGTTGATTATTCGTTTGCGTACCTTCTGGAACCTTAAGCTTTACATGTTTGCCATCTAACGTTGGTACATCTACTTCACCACCAAGTGCGGCAATAGAGAAACTAATTGGGATTTCGCAATGCAAATCCTTGCCTTGACGAGTAAATACTTTGTGCTCCTTAATTAACACATGCACATACAAATCACCATGTGGACCGCCATTGGCTCCCGCTTCGCCTTCGCCATTTAAACGCAAAGTAGAGCCATGCTCAACTCCTGCTGGAATATTAACTTTAACTGTTTTATTCTTTCTAACGCGTCCTGCTCCATGACAATCACTACATGGATCTTTAATTACCTTGCCACTACCTTGACATTCTGGACAGGTTTGCTGCACAGAGAAAAACCCTTGTGAAAAACGCACTTGACCAGCACCTTTACATGTGCCACAAGTAACAGATGAACTACCTTTTTTAGCGCCACTACCTTTGCATGTATCACAATTTTCCGTACGTGGGAAACTCATCTTTTTTTCTGTGCCAAATGCGGAATCTTCCAGCGATATTTCAATACGATACTCCAAATCATTGCCACGTATTGGACCATTTGGAGAGCGTCCGCCACCACGACGTGAGCCACCGCCAAATATATCGCCAAACGAATCAAAAATATCCTCAAAACCACCACCTTGAAAGCCACCAGCGCCACCACTTGCAGAATTACCACCAACACCAGCATGCCCAAATTGTTCATACATCTGACGTTTTTGCGGATCTGACAAAACGGCGTACGCTTCCTGTATTTCTTTAAATTTTTCTTCTGATTTCTTTTTTTCATCGTCCGCCAAAGTTGACACACGATCAGGATGATACTTCATAGCTAATTTACGATAAGCTTTTTTGACCTCATCTTCGCTAGCACCTTTAGCAACACCTAAAACTTCATAATAATCACGTTTACTCATATATATTCCGAACAAAATAATTTATTTACTAGTTGACGACTCATGCGCCAACAACCATTGTTTAATCTCTAATGCAGCAGGCAAATTACCCCGCATAAATCCACCCAATCCTTTATTACTAGCAACGACTCTGTGACATGGGATAATCAGCACAAATTTATTTGCCCCACAAGCATTAGCAACAGCTCGCGGACTAGAATTAATTTGCCACGCTAATTCTTTATAACTAGCGGTATAACCTGACTTAATCAGGCTAATTTCACGCCATACCTTTTGTTGAAACTCCGTACCAACAATATTTAATGGCAAATCAAATGCAAAATTATAATCAACCACATAATTATCCAGTTGCTGCACAATATTCTGCCAAATCCCATTTTGCAGATTTTCCGGCAATGAAAAATTAATATCATCACAATCAGATATGGTACCGTTTAATAAAAATTCAATACTAATTATGTATTTTTCTGAAAAATTTATCAATAAGTTGAATGGAAGATGATGATTATAGTAAATAAATTTGTATATTTTTTCTGACATGGCATGACCTAAAAATTATTTTACACATCATTTTAACAGATTTTCTGGCGTATGTTTTAATTCATTCAAAATAATTTTTTGATGTATATATTCTACATAAGATGCCACAATTTAAACAGAGTACATTGGTAATTTGAATAGATGATGTTTTCGACAATAAATAACAAATTAAATAGGAAATATACAAGTCAAAATGCCTAAATTAAAATTTTATTAAAGTGCTACAATAAGGTCAGTGATAATTATGGAATTCAATTTCTAACTATTTAAAGGAAATAACTCATGAAGCAACTTTACTCTTCTGCCTTATCTTTTGTCGCGCTATGCATGATAAACATTTGTGCCTATGCAACAAGTTCTATTGGTGCTAATATTGGAGCACCAAATGTTTATACAACAAAAACAATCTCAGGCACTACTCATAAAATAGCATATGTTTTTAACAGCACAACAGATGATAAATCTAGTTTGTTTAAATGCACTATAAATGATAACGACATGACATTCACAGACTCATCTGGAAAGAGCACATGTGTGGCTGTTGATACTGATAAAAGTAGCGGGAAACCTCCAATAGGAAACACATCAGGATCAAGTTGGCTATACGCACATAGTGCAACTGTTAGCGGTAATTATTTATTTGTGTTGTCATTGAATGCAAATGGAACCTCTTGGATACAATCTTGCCCCATAATTACATCTGGAGATGATATCGGCAGCTTAAACACATGTACTACAGTTGCAAATATTCATGACTATGTGGGGAACACAATTCTTGCAGTAACCTTGAACAATAAATCTTACTTATATGTTGGTGACGGACATGAAAGAATTTCAGTAACAACAATTAATGACGGAATATTGGGTACTCAGACTATAGACGGCACTACTAATATAACCAATATTGGTGAGAACGGGCACTACATTAAGCAGATGGTTTATTATACAGACGGCACCAATAATACACTATACTATATTCATGGACCAGATTCTCATAAAAATTATTATGTTGCTAAATGTACTCTAGACAGCGCTACTGGTGGTAGTAATAATACCTGTACCAACATCCATACATATTCAGCTTTATACAATAAAGAAGCTGGGGACAATGGTAGTTATACCACTGTTACAACATATGGAATAACTATTGTCAGTAATGATTTATATGTTTCAATTAAAAGTCCATATCTACAAAGCGGGAATTCTGGTGATGTAACTAAACAAGATTACAGAATATATTATTATGATTTTAATATGAACTCAGATACAAGTTCAAATCCATATGGATTTTTTCTTAGATTAGACACCATAATATATCAACTTTTTACTACAGTTGGAAATGACGGCAACACTTATATCTATGCTGGCAGTCAAGGGCAAGATATGAAAGTATGTACAACAATGACTAGTTCTCCATCTTGTACTGATACAGGTGCAATTTCTGGCACTACAGTAGGTGTACCTATAGGATTAGCTATTTATGAATATACCGAATAATTAACTGTGCAACAACTGTGTCGCATAAGCTTCACTATCAGTAATAACTTTATTGATAAACCAAGTTTTGACTAATAGATTAAGTAAGAGGAGCTTCACAACTCCTCCCTCCCACCGTACGTGCGTTGTCACATACAGCGGTTTTAGTTTAACTACACTAAACTCGTAGATACCCATTGGCGTCTGGTAATTGTGAAGTGAATGTAGTCGTTTTCCGTTATGATATTTAACCTTTTCAATGAATCTAGAAGGAAACCATTGTGAGACCATTAAGACCAAGAGCAGCAAGCGCTTCCTATACTGCAATAAATACAACACCATCAAGACCAAGAGCAGCAAGTGCCTCATCTATTGCAATAAATACAACGAACCATGAACAAAATGTTATAGGAAATCCAGAAGATTTTGAAGATTTCGTAATCGAAAAATTACACAACTGTAATACGATAGATGAAGTAACCAAAGTTGGAGAGACAATTAAACATGCGGTTAAACTAATTCAGTCAGGCAAGCCTAAAACATCATCGCTATATTTTCCTGCTAATGATGAGACCAACATAGACGATAATTTATTAAATAGAATATTGACGGAACAACACCACAATATAATGTCAATGCCTGAAACAAAGGAAGGATTAACTGATGACGAGGAAGATAAAAATGATTTTGATAACAGATCGCTTAGCGCAGATTTAAGATGGCTGAAAGAACTAATTGACGAAAAAACTACAATAATTATACTAAATGATTGGGTAAATGAAAGCAATATTCCTGCGCAACAAGAGGCACGTGAAGAAGCACAATCAATAATTATTGATTGTATAAATAATAAATCTTCAGAACTAGATTTAGAGAATATTGGTTTGGATGCTTTACCACCATTTGACAGAATATACAAACAATTGGCGCACGTAACCATGATTTCTCTTTCTGGAAATCAATTAACCGAATTACCAGATAACGCATTTGCAGGACTACCAAATTTAAAAGAACTTAACTTAAGTAGAAATCGATTAACCACATTATCAGAGGCATTTGAAGAATTAACAAATTTACAAATACTTTTATTAGATGGAAATAAATTAAAATCATTAGGTATAGAATTTGTAAACTTAAAAAATTTACTTCTTCTAGCTTTATCTCAGAATAGAATAGTAACAATAAACCCACAAGCATTTTCAGCATTTGGTAACATAGAAATTAATTTGAGTAAAAATAAAATATCCAGAATAGAAGATCATACGTTTAACTGCATAAAGGGCATTAGAAATAACATCTATTTAGAAGGGAATAAAATAGAATTTATAGATAAGAATGCATTTAATGAAATACATATAAATTTTCTTGATTTATCTAGCAATAAAATAAGCGACATTCACCTGAATGGACTTAATGTTCACGAGCTAGATTTAAGTAAAAATCGAATTACTATTATAAAAACAGACGCATTTGGCAAGAGCTTTATTGGTAAATTAGATTTATCGGGTAATAAGCTTCAAAAGATAAATGAAATGGCATTTGGAAATATTATTGGCATATCCGGCATAGCAACAAATCCTTGGATATTGAACAAGCCAGATATTTTCCAACCTGATACCGCATTTAACCCTTATCAAAACAACGGAAATAGTAGCTTACATAGTGGCAGGATTGAAATTAGATATGATACATGGATGACGAGTTATCTTACTGCTGGTGATATTATTGACCCTGATTTAGAAAAATTAATGTTAGGTTTATTAATTGTCTCAGATAAAATCTTTAAAATAGATTTAACTTCTTTCGATGTATTCAACATGAAACCTATAGTCAAAAATGAAAAAATTCTCGACAAAATACTATTTCGCATATTCTCCAATAAGATAGAAAATGGCATATCTTATTTAAAATTTATTCCTGATGATTTAATTCACGAACGGTTAATATTTAAACCACAATATTTTAATACACAATCTGGTTCAAAACGTATATTATTTGATACAATCTCAAAATACTGTAGTTTTGAAAACGTTCATGAAGACTCATTTAACGAGGCTATGAATGAACTATCAAACGATGGCTTTAATAATTCCTTACGTACAAAAATAGATGAACGATTGCAGGAAATTAATGTACCTGAACAGATTGGTAGTAATATTATAATTTCACCTGAACAACTTGGCAGAATTATAAAGTTAAATAATGCTGGATCATTTAAGCAATTTGCAACCAACATACGTTTAATTATTGGAGAAGCAAATCCACAAAATGCTGATATTGAGTCAAAAATTAAATTAGAAAAATTCATACGTTATTTATATACTCAACTTGAAAATGAAAAGAAAATAATAGCCTTAGCGTATTGCATTAGAATGGGGATTCCAGAAGAAAATCAAGATAATGCTTGCAATGAAATCATAAATTTTGATTGGAAAGATGCGGCTAATCAAATAGAACAAGAAGAAAGACATTCGGTAGGAAATAAAATTATTCAACTCAAAAGTTTTTTACCACAAACTAATTATGAGGAATTTTTACTCAAACATATATTTTATATGGATGCAGAACAAATTAAAGGAATATTAAATGACAATGATGGTTATGAAACAAAGAATGATGATGAAAATATTAGCGATAGCACAAGGCAACAACTAAAACTAACTCAGGATTACTATAATTATCTTGGAGAAGAGAATTCTCCGTTATTATTGGCAAAAGATTCAAATACTAATGAAAGATGTATAATTGCTTTACCAAATATTTTTATTTTAAATGAAAGGTTAAAAGTAGATTTTGAGCTTCAGGATATTCAAATTCTGACACAAACCATAAATAATGCATTCAATGCTAACGGAATGACCACAAGAGGCCTTAAAAATCTAGAGTTACCACTATATTTTAAACAAATTATTAGTACAAAATTTACTGTAGCTTCAATTTTAGGAACAATAGTAACTAAATTTTTAATAGATCCAAGTGAGCTATTAAAGAATGGCAAGATTAAATTAGATCAAGGGCAAAAGGAATTTACAGAGTCAGCTGTTCAGCAAGTTATTACAAATCCAAATACAACTATTATTGGAAATTTAGTGGTTAAAAAGGAACTAATAAAAACTAAAGAAGATGGTGCGCCAACGCTTACAACTGAGGCACAGTCTATTGGTGGGTTCGAAGAAATCTTTACTAATCGTAATATACCTATTTCCAGTCTTAATCCTGATAGTAAAATGAGAAGGCAAAATATCCTTCCAGAAATAATACTTGAGAGATACGTAAATATTTTTGATATTGATAAGATTACCTCATTGATTGACGATACTCACAAAAAACTCCGTGAACTTGATAATACCATTACAAAAGAAGAAGTTTTTTATATTTTTGCTGCTATTTTTTGGAAGTTTTCATCTATAAATGTATTTGGCTATGAAGAAGAAGGCGGAAGATTAATAAATCAATCATCTATATTTGAACGCGAATTCGCTAATATCTGTGCTTCATTATTACTTACAAGTGATTCTATAGATAATCAATATTCTGAAGCAGAAAAACAAAAAATTAGAAGAGAATTATATGAGACTGTTATAAATGGAGGCTGCACACAGACAACTGCGGATCAATTCTTACCACAGAGAGGAAATTACCCCCACCCTCTAGCAGAAAAACGTCGCAGAATGGAGCAAATTTTAAGCAGAAGAATAAACTTTTTGTAAAGTTGCTAATTTGACGAAGAAAATTTCTAAAATTAATTGATGTTGTTGATTTAGGCTACGAAGAAGTGGAAATATAATTTTAAATAAACGATACTGGTTGCTGCCCTTGTGGCAAATCCGTAACAACTTTATCTTTCCACGCATGTGCACAAAAAATCTCCAACGTCAATGGCATTTTACCATTACTCGTTTGCTTATTGAATTCATTTTGCAGGTTTTTATATTGCGCCCGAGTAATTGATGTATGCGATGAATTTGCTGCCCCAGCGCCCAGTATTCGTACATCTTGTAATAATTCATCTAGCGTTGAATATTCTATCGTCAAATACTCAATATCTGTAACGGGATTACTAAACCCGAGCTTCACCAAAATATCGCCAATAATATGCATATCTGGAAAATTATATGTCATCAAACCCATGTCACGCAATTGCACCAAACTATCCACCGCCAAACCACTTACCAAGAATGTGCCACCCAGCACCAATACTCGGCGAATCTCTTTAAATAGCGCTTCCAAATCCTCAATATATGCCAAACCGAGATTTGACCACACAAGATCAATGCTTTGATACGCAATAGGTAATTGCACTGCATTAGCGCAAATTTTATCTTTGTTTTTATAGAAAATTTTACGCAAAAAATTAGTCGGTTTATGGTAAATTTTTAACGTATTAATTGCAATATCCAGCTTGTAGATTAATGCATCTGGGTAACGATTCTGCAATAATTGGCTGTCAATTCCAACACCTGAAGCCAAATCTAGCACATGCGCTGGCGTTATTTTGATATAATCTAGCCTTTCGTGCATGCGCTTGGCTATTTCGGCATAAATAAATTCTACTTGTTTTAATTTATGCGCATTTTGATTAAAATGTTGGGAAACGAGATGATATTTAAACATTTAAAAAAGATTAACCTTTACAAAATAAAACATACAATTGCTAATTTACTAATTTGGCAACGTTATTGTAACATTTGTTCATTACCGTCAACAAATTTAATTTGTAATGATTGCTTTGCAGAATTAAAACCAATCAGTAATATGACGTGCATAAAATGCAAGGCAACCATTGAAAGTGAACATATTCTATGCGAAAATTGCCATAACAATAAAACGCAATTTGACCATTTATATTGCAAATTTAGCTATCAAAGTCCATTGGACGCGATACTTCATCAACTGAAATATGGCGCCAAATTAGAGTACAGCAAATTTCTCTCATAAATATTGTATAAAAGTATTCAGCATGCGCCAACTCCAGATTTGATAATTCCAATTCCGCTACACAAAAGTCGGCTAATTGAACGAGGTTTTAACCAGATTGATGAATTACTTTTCTGGTATAAAATGCATCACCCGAATGTAATAATCGACAGTAAAATTGTTACACGTAACAAAAATACAGCTCATCAGACGCTATTAACACCAAGAGCGCGCCAACGAAATATGCAAGATGCGTTTACCTTGCATAAATCTGTTGACAATCTACATATCGCAATTGTTGATGATGTTGTAACAACTAATGCAACAGTCAATGAATTAGCCACAATGCTCAAGGATTATGGCGCCGAAACGGTCGATGTGTGGTGCCTAATGCGCGCTTAGGTGGTTTAACAACTACAAACATTGATGATAGGTTTGGCATTTTTTTGTTCTTATTAATATAATCTGTAAGAAAATTAACTGGATTGATAAAGAATTGAAACAATTCTTCACGATATTTTTTCTTGACATTTTCATCAATAAATCTAATAAAACGTACAATATTCGATTCGTCGTAAGCTTCTGCCATAAACTCATTGGATTGAGCTAATTTAACAGAATCATCGGTACTATAAGCCTCAGGAATAAAAGGTTTTTTCCTACCGATATCTATTTTATTTATTTCAAATTCAGATTCTATAGCCTCACAAGAATAATGTTTCACTCTTTCAAATGGATTATCTGAACTAAGAGCCTTTTCATCTAATTTTGGATCAATCTTGTAATCCGTGAAAACACCAAGCGCTTTTAAAATTGTCATAATCAAAGACCAATTATCAAGAGCTTCCAAAAAGAAAATAAACCTTTCCCTATTTTCATCAATATTTTTTTCAAGCCCTCGTATCTCATTCTTCAACGATTCTATAGAACCATCATCTTTTTTATGTATTTTTGAAGTTTGATTTCGATGTTCCATATTTTTTAATGATTCTACACATTTAGCACGGAGCCTTAGTAAACCATTTATTTGAGAGTGAATACCTTTAGCTACGTTTAATAACCCATTATGTGTATAGCCTGGACAACTATTATTAAGATCGATACGGTCTCTAAAACCAATTACCTTCTCAAAATTTGCAAAAAGTAGTGGAGGAACTTCATCCGTCTCGACAGGTTTATATCCAATTGCTATTTCCTGATTAGTTATACAGCCTCCCATATAAAGTCCTGCTTCATGTATTTTGTCTAACCCCCAAATTAATTTATGAAATTGATCAAAATAAATTGTATGCCCTTCAATAAGCTGATTATTTTCGTCAAATAGAAATGAATCTAAAGTAAAAATTGGAGGTTTGCGAGTTAGATCAAAATCAATAAAACCACATTGTAATTTTGCAGTAAATGGTAATTTAGTTATCAAAAACTTATCACTGCCTTCGATTTCACTCAAACGAAATGCAATTTCAATTAGACGTGATTTCTCTTTAGGAGGAATATTACCATGCTTTGTAATAAACGTGTTTTTATGTCCTTCAATAGCCATCATAGCATAATCTGGTGCATGTTCTAAAGTTTCAAATTTACTAATATCATAACTCTTTTTTTTATACTTGGCTGAACCTTCTATCAAGGTCACGAAAACAAAATGGGCATATGTTCTGCCTTCAGTAATAAAACCTTTTCGTGCGGCTTTTGTTATCTGAAATTGACTAGGTCGATACTTAGTAAAAAAAAGAAACTCCTCAAAACTATTTCGTGAGGCTTTCGAATCTCGTAATGAACTTTCCGAATAAGAGCGTAAATCTGCCGTAGCCTTTTTGGTATATTCTACTCTACTTTTAATAAATTTTGTAATTACACTAGCAGCTTTATTCTTCTTTGTTCTAGAGGTACCAAGAAATCCTAGTTTTCGTCTAATAGAGAGAAGAAGACCATTAGTTGTTCCGCTTTTTATGCGACGACCAACATGAACGGGATCGTATTTACGAATACGAGAATTATCAACATCTCTCTCCTCGCAATCAAAATTGGTACCACCAAATCCGTATTTATCTTCACTTGGATTTTCATAATCTTTATGCTCAACGTCATCAAAATTTTCTCCTCTAGATTCTGACCGCATTGGACTATAAGCATTTCTACTACCTCTAACGCCACTTACCATAATTAGTTCCTTATAAAATTTGTTATATTTAAAAATTGCACAATGAATAAACTTCATCGTGCTTTTTATATCCTATTTATATATTATTTCGACACTAAACTCTTAAAAAACTGGTTGTTCATATGAATTAATAGTGAAGGCTGGATCATTACTTCCCGATTCTATTTCAGCTGAGCCAACAATCTCATCTGATAAAATTTCATTAGCCGATAAATTTTCATGACTTTCTTTATCATCAGAATTAGAATCTTGATCGATTTGAATTTGAGCTGGTAAAGATTTCTTGCTTACTAATAAATTTGAAGGGTGTGATTGAGATTTCTTTAACTGTTTCACTATCTTATTCAAACTATCATCACTATCAATGCTATTTGCGTTATCTGACTCTAAATTACTTGCTTCATCAGAGCTATTAGACTCTTCCTCACATGACTTGCTATTTAACCTTATCCGTGATTCATTAGTACCTTTAAACATCAATGAAAAAGATAGCTCATAATCTTCATCATCGTCTATTAAATCAAAACGTCCGTACGCAAACCGCTCAGGAAATTCAAGTAAATCCATAAGTTCGTCACGAAATTCTTCATGAACATACTGCTTCATAAATTTCATAACACATACTTTATTTTTACGACTAAGAGTTTGTACACCCTCTTGATTTGGCATATGTTGTGATACATGAAATTGAGTCATCCATTGTAGCATTGTAATAAGAAAAGCATAATTGTCAGATAATTCCAAAAGTAATCCTATTTTTTTCTCCTCATACCCAATTTGTACATTTATTTGTTCGATCTGTTCATCGTACTCTGATACCTTTGATTCTATGCTATCACAAGATTTTTGTATAGTATCTTGCGCCACTTCCGATAACTTTCTTATTTTTTCCAACGCCTTATCTTTATTTTCAATATCTGATTTTTCTATACGTCCTATTGTGACTTCATGACCAGACACTGCTGATTTTAGTGCTTCTATTTGATCATTTGCTTCCTTTTTTTCCTTGGACTTTTGAAGCCTAAATTCGCCTTGTTTTTTCTCTAGTTCTTTAATTTTTTTTTCTCGCTCTCTAATACATATACGAAATTGCTCGCACATATATCCATCCGTACCAAAATTCCTTTTATAGCTTGTTTTATTACTAAATGAGTCCACAATATCTATAAACCTTAACTCATCTGCATCTTCATCATATACTATATTTGAAGATTTTATATCTAAAAGATATGAACCTTGTATATGTAAATCTTCTAACCCTCCCATTATTTCAATAAACTTATTGATATTAATTTCTGGCACTGGCTTTCCGCTTCTTTTTTGGTTAATCAGTTCTAATAAATCAAAAGATCCAGCATTTCGAGCTACAAAGTATTCTGTCTCTCCTAAATTAAATGAAAAACTTACATTAACCCACTCTTGAATTTTAGCTTTATATAAAATACGCTGTATTGTTTGTGATGGAAACAACGGTTTATTTTGTTTATCAGGGATTCCTCGTAACAAAATATCTCCAGGTTTCTGATGCCCAGAAATTCGGGCAATAACCTTTTTAAACCCACCATGTTTATCACTATTTTCATAATTTTCATTTTTAATTACTAACGGTGGAATGTTAAATGTATTCCTTTTGTACCCTTTAGGTTCCTTGAGAAGCTTATATTTTTTAACCATTTTTTTTAATTCTAATGTTGAAAATAAATAGGTTAAAAAGGTTACATATACTCTATTTTCTCCTTTCCTAGATACATAATTGGTAATGATGTGACCTTTAAGCTTAGTATTAATTCCGATTTTTTGTTTCACCAATAAATTAAATTCTTCTATCTGCTTTATAATAAATTTAGTAATTTTACGACTAGCAATCTTTTTTGTAAAATTAGCAATCTTTTCTTCTGTGATAAGATTTGTCGATTCATTTTTATTTTCGCCAGCATTTAACTCAGAATCCATAAACTCGCCATCATTTAGCTTATGCCCCTCAAATTCATAGTTTTTAAACTCATCACCCTCCACCTATTCAATTGACGAATTTAGATCATTTTTCACAACACTAGTTTCTACCTTTTGTTGATGAAGATGATGTTGTTTTTCATTACCTTTAGATTTATGGCGCCAAGGTGACAAAAAATACACTGTTGGAAAGCACGTTCTATTGCGTTGAACGTCCCCATTAACAGCTTCCACGCCCAATTCATTCTCTGTGCCTTGATTATCGACCCCTTCATCTCCCTCACCAATGTCAGCAAATAATTTCCCCATCTGTTCTAATTGTTGTTGTCGCCTAATTACACCACCACAACATACCACAAAGCGTCCAATTCCCATATTAATATCCCCATAAAATTTGTTATATTCTAAATTAAAGTAATTTTTCCATAATACGAATTACGCATAAGGTGCGTATAGTATCACATAAATACGCAACATGTATATAACATTTTTGTGTTGATTCAAGAAAATTATTTGTGACAGCTAAATATTGTCAAATGGTTAGTATAATAGGAGTATGATCCGATGGGCGCTCTAATTTACGCGGTGCTAAGTCGATTACGCAATTTGTTGCAACATCCTTGATACTTGGAGTAACGAGAATATGGTCTATTCGTAGCCCTTGCTTACGTCGAAAGGCCATATTTCGGTAATCCCACCAAGTAAATTGTTTGTCTTCCTGGTTAAAATGCCGAAAAATATCAATTAGCCCCAGGTCTATAAGATCACGAAATGCTTGCCGTTCTTTGTCGCTACATAAAATTTGCCCCTCCCAAATAACTGGCGCATACGTATCACGTGGCTCTGGCGCTATATTATAATCGCCCAATAAGATTAACTGTTTATGCCGTTGCAATTGTTGATTAACATACCGCTTTAATTCCGCCAGCCACTCTAATTTATACTGATATTTCGCACTATCTAAGCTCTCGCCATTAACAAAATAGGCACAAATTACACGAATGCCATTCACCGTGGCGGCAACAACACGTTTTTGCTCATCTGCGTAATCAGGAATATCATACGCTATATCCGTAAATGGATATTTGCTTAATAACGCCACGCCATTGTATGTTTTTTGTCCATTATGCACATAATGATAGCCAATGTCATTAAAGCATTGAATCAATTTGGCATTGCTCGGATTATCCAATTTTAGTTCTTGTAATGCTAATACATCACAAGAAGTTTGCCTGAGCCAATCAAGCACATGATCTAACCGTACTTTTAACGAATTCACATTCCACGTTGCTATTTGCATTTTTAACTTTCTGTAACTACTTAGCTGCGAAGTTTATAAATATACAGAATAAATTAATTTTTACCGATTTTGTGATAACTCATGAGGGAAAAGTTAATTTATTCTGTATATGTAAGAGACTTTGCTAAGTAGTTATAACATTCTTGAATTTAATTAAATATAATCCCTAACTATAATTCCTAGGTTTTTAATTTGCATTGCAATATTTGCCAAAAATTCGGTTGAAACTTGCGATATATTTGCGCCCTCTTGTAATGCAGGATTTCTTGCGGTGGAATATAATAATACGCCAGCAATTTCATTTTTCACTTGTCGTAATAAATCTAAATACGCATGAATTTCATCATCGCTGGGATCTTGTCCATGATTTTGAAATAAACAAGTCTGTACGTAAGTCTTGCATAAATTTGCGGATAAATTAAGTCGTTTAATAACGCTGTCAATACTCAGGCTAACTTGATTAATTTTATTAATACCAATTTGCGTAGCACTGTCGATTTTAAACCATATTTCGCCATTATTTTGAGCAATTAGTGCTAATGCATTTGATATAGCAGGCTTATCAATCTCACTTCCATTGGTTATTAACACTGTTTTTACATCAGTCGAATGCAATTTATATTGTTCGCGAAGTTTTGCGATAATTTCTACCACACGCAAAAATTCTGGGACAAGAGTGGATTCACCATTACCCGACAATGCAATATCGTTAAATCGTCGCAAATTTTCTGGCGCATACTTTGCTAAAAAATCGCCTTGCATTATCCATTGCAACATATAATTTAGCTCATATTCTAGACGCGCTAAATCAATCGGTACTGGTTTACCACGAATCAAACCATCAACCTGACAATACACACAACGCCAATTACATGCATTATTGATGTTTAAATTAACCCCCAAAGACACGCCATTGCTACGCCTTGATCCCACAGGATACACATAGGTAAACCCGTGAAAACTTCGGGAATGATCAGTGAAATTTAATGTTTGAGTCATTTATGTCTTCAAAAACCATTATTTTATTTTGTAATAAAATTAATCACAAAAATCGACAAATAATTAGTGGGTAGCTAAAAACCACCCACACGTATATTATTCAATATAGCTAAAGTTTGATTTTATTAATCGTCTTTATGCTTAGTGATTAATAAAATAGGAATATTGGTATCGTGTGCCAAATCTTCGGCAATACCACCAGTTACAAAATGTGCAAACGAGCCCAAATGATGAGAACCAAGGATAAATAAATCCGCACCCCAAGCCTTTGCATCCTCAACTATTAATGAAGCCAAATCAGCACCATAATTTTCTAATAATGTCACTTCAGCTTCAACTGAATTTGTTTTCAATACATCTTTAACGTGCTCAACTAATCTATTTGCAATCCCCATCAGTGTATCTTTTAACTCAGCAACCCCAATCATTTCAATACCAAATGTGATTTGCTCCAAATTTACCACATGAGAGATTTTAAGTTTGGCGCCACTTGATTTCGCAAAAGCTATAGCATCACCAAGCACCTTATCGGAAATATCTGAGTTATCTATTGGTACATAAATTTTCTTAAACATTATAAAACTCCTAAGAAAGATTAATTTTGCGCAACATATACTCTTTGCATTAGGATGGCCGACACTCACATCCAAGAATCTAAGGCTTCGAGTATAATTCTAGCTATGCAGTTATTATAAGGTAATTCACCTCTAAAACGCAAATAATTATTTTACATTTGCGTTTTACTAGCAATTAAATCAGCTAAAGGACCCAATAAACAGCATTTTAAAGCAACTACAAATTAAATTTTCTTAAAAGTTTATAAATACTACCATTAGCTAAATTACAAATATTACCCTTAGCATCTGATTGGAAGTATAACTCGTTAATCTATAAAAGTTAACGTGAGGTATAATATGGGGGGATGGCTTCAAAAGAAGTTGGTTTTATATTTTAAAGGAAATTACAATGAAAAAATTATCATATCTATTGATATTGTTGTTTATTAGCATTGCAACTATCACAAATGCTGAGACGCTATCCTGTTTTGATCCAGAAACAAATACTTATACGCATACATGGGTTTCTAAAGATCTTGAGTACAGTAAAACATTAAAGGCATACAAAATTCCAAATATTACAGATACTATAAATACATGTAAGTGTGTAGCAGGAGATAATTATATTCCTGTAGTTAACAGCTTGGTTGGGCACTATAAACTCATTGGAACATATGATCTTATTAATGAAATTAATAATACTGCAGCACAAAAAAAAATCAATGATGATATAAATAATAAACACTCATATAAATTTGGAGCCACGCTAATAGATTTTGAGCGTGAAGCATTCTCTATAAATGGTTATGAACTGGTAAAAACTGGGAACAAGATCAGCAAGCTGACGGTAGTTAGCCTGGATGATCTAGTGGAAATTGACATACCAGAAGTATTAAATAAAAATGAAAAAGTGGAATTAATAGAGCGCGAATTTTTATCTATAATTAAAAAAATGCCATCAATAACTAACGAAGATCAGGCTAAATTATTGACATCTGTAATGATAGGTTACGCACATCAAGACGGATTTAATTTTCCAATGACATATATTATTTTTACACTGGATACAGGTAATAAAAGTGACAATATAATTGTCTGTGATCCACTTGAGCAACATACCGCTTATACAGTTAAAAATGACGGTGATAAACTAAATTTAGATGTTGACTCTGCCATCAGATATCCGCTCATTAATACAAAGATTGATGGGGAACCTATACAAACACAGGACATTAACATGAAAACTAGTTATGAAATCGTTGGCAACGCTGAAAAATATATAATAACAGGTAAAAGTATAAGCATAGCAATGCTTGATTACAACCCAGGAGACAGTCTTCAAAAGCTTTTAGCTTTGAGTATTATTAATAAGATAAATACTGAGAAAGGATTGCAGGAAGATGAAAAATCATTTTACGAGAATTAAAAGGATAAAATAGATATACTTAACCACTTTTAAAATCGATTCATTCGAGTTGTAAAGTGCGATTGGTATAATGCATTGTCATACGACAAACAACTTTGTTATTAACCATAACACCATAATAATATTCATACATAATTAATCATATCAAATTAGTGTAATTACGTTTATTAACGTATATATCCATCATACCGAAAAATTCGGATAAAAAACTTATCAATAAATTCTATAATCTCGTCATAGAGGAGTCACGTGACAATTGATTTACTTAAATATAGAAATTACCAAAGAAAAAACAATGAAGCAACAAAATAAAAATACTAACAATGCATTGGTATATGCTTTGTTCAGTATATCTCTTGACGTTTCCCATGTTGATGCACACACTGGTGGTATCGGTGATTTTTTGAGTGGCATTAAAAATACTGCAAATAATATCGGCGTGAATATTGGTAATACAACTGCACACATAAAAGCTTCAAATGAAGTTATATCAGTAAATAAAAATGATGTCAAATTTGAATTTCTTGAGGAACTCGAAGATGAATTTACCCATGTTAATCTTTTAAGTAGCCCAGAGGATAATTTGCAGCCTATTAATTTTTACACAGAAAGTGTTATTGAGCGACTTGAAAAAATGCTACTTAATAGTAGGCTACTACCCATAACCCATAAAGATGAAACTATAACAGACACAATTTATGTTATTACAGATATGGAGATTGCACACCACACAAATAAAAATATTTTAGTAAAATTTAATAAAGTTTCAGACAATAAAAATAGATTACTTGTGATTGCTGCCTTAGATTGGTTTAGGAATAATAAATATGATAATCCAGAGATTAGAGAATTTCTTGTGGGTGGGCTTCATAATCACTACATATTATTTACACCACCTCATGCGATTGAAAAAGATCTAAAATTACAAAGTTCTTATTTGGAAGCATTGCGAAAGATTTATCTCCCTTCAATAAAAGATATCCCCGAAGATAAACAACCACATACATCTAAACTCCAGTTAAAATTTGCAGAAATGATGGCGGAATGCATGAAAAATGAAGATATAATCATGTGCTCATATAATGCTAGCTTAATTAGTAAATGGCTATTAAATCAAAACAGAGGAAATAAATTGGTGGATGCAATATTTGATTCTGAAAAACGAACTAAAGATGAAATGGAGTATGAAGAAATAGAAAGAGAGAAAAATATACCACAATGGGGGTCAAATCTTGAGGAAATCACTTATTTACGTGGTAAAATACAAGAAAATACTGGTATAGTAGCACGCTCTAATACCAGAACTGCAGTAAATTTGTCAATATGGATTGAAAACAAGTTATGTGATACTATATTAAACCATGAATTTGATCCGCAGCAATTTAAATTATTGTATATTACCACCCAAAACTGGAACAACCTTCGCAATAATTAACCAACATGGATAGCGATTACTATACCCCACCTAGCCATCACTTTTAGTAAAATCAAATGTAATTTTCGAAACTTTCGGTGACTGTTGAAAAAATCAAATAGTATAATCCTAGTGTGGAAATAATGCAAATCCACATAATTTTGATTTAAAGTTATTCTATAGTCAACAATATTAATAGGGGAAGATCTAAAAATGAAAAACACAGGAAAACATAAAAACATGCGCACTAAAGTAGCATATAGTTTATTCGTTGGAACTATTGCAGTTTTTAATATTGATGCGCAAGCAATGGAGAATGAGAGTCAAAAGAAACAACCAGTTGTATCCAACAGTAACTCTCAAAACCTCGATAGCAATCCAAACTTCATTCAATTGAGTGATTCTATTCGGTCAATAGATGGAATCAATCCCGACAAACAAAAAGAAGTGGCACTTCTTCAAGAAAATTTTGTAAAAATAATGATAGAATACATAAAAGATAATTCAAGCAATCCAGAAGAGTATGCTAAATTAATTAGATATTGGGTTGCACCAAAAAGTAAAACAGATAAAACAACAGAAGCGGTAAGTGGTATGATTAAGCGCTTAATTTCTTTACCAAATAACAAATACAAGGAAAAATCTATTCAACCAAAAGTTAGCGACATGACGAGAAAAGATATAGAAGCTCAAATCCCAGCCCTCCAACAACTAACATCCCTTCTTGATCAAATACAAGAACACGGCACAGGGAAAAAGATCATTACTGATTCAGCGAAACCACTCGTTAGTAGTCTTTTAGGAAATATTGGAAATATGGGCATTAAAACTAACACTAACACCGCAAATAAATTAGCCGACTGGGTTAGCTCAGAGCTATGTCAGATTGCATTAGAAATAACAAAGAAAGAATTACAAAAAAAGAATTACAAAAAAGCGATATTCTCAGCAATAAAGCAAACATTGATGAAGCTAGTAACCATAAGGATAGGGAGCACATAATAGCTGATGCTGATAGTTATATTGAAAAAGAATACAGCGAACAAGAGATATATGAGTTACGAAATAGATCAGAATCACTACGAAATAGCATGAGGCTTTCAATGCAAGAGAATATTAATAGCTATAATATGAATCAATCTATACAACTTCAAAATATCGCTACAACCATGGAAATTGGCGAGGAAGAGAAAAAGTATTTTACAGCGGTAATGGAAGAAGAAAGAAAGGATAAAAACAGAGTATTAAAACAAGCAACAACTCAGATTCAATTCTTAGCCAATATTCTCTATAAAAAAAATGATTTGGCGCTAGGTTACTTTGAAAAATTATTTACGCTACCAAAAATTGATTTGATGCAAAAAATTCTAACCCCCTCTATAGTTGTGGGCGATATTGACGGCAGTGATGCAAGAATGTACGTTGTAGCTATACAAGCTGGAACTGTAACACTAAATTATAGTGAGCTTGATTTATTAGCAAGCGTATTAGCAGAAGAGTTTATAGCTAGTGATTTAAAACCAGATAAACTTAGATCATTCCAAAACAATAAAGACGTAGCCGCTAATATTGCACAAATAAACAAGAAAGCAATATTCCATAAAGATGGTATACAAACTGTTTTTATTGGAGATATTATCTATGACAGGTTTACAAACAATTTCAATAATAAAGCTGATCTAATTACCAGCTTATTCGCTACAAATAACGTTGTTTTTGTTAAAGGAAATCATGATTCTTTCACTGAAGCTAGTGGATTAATTCATAATCCATTGCAAGCAGGTGGTTATGCTACCGATGGAGGAAATATTAACTTTAGTGGCTACAATACAGAACTAACCCAACTATTACAGCATATTGAAAAAAAATACTTTATCAATAGTTACTATGATAAGGTTAATAATATTTTTTATATTCATAATGGACTTGAATACAAAAACGATAAAATTATAACTGCATTTGGTGAATTTGATATTAATGGGTTTAGTCTGGAAGCATTATCTGAAAACATAAATCATAGTAAACCCCTGAAATATGGACAGTTTACTAATTTTAGACCAAAAGACCTACAAATGCAAAACATTCCTTTATTTGAAGACATTATTATTGTACACGGACACGATGACAGTATGGACTTAACAAATAAAAAAGTGATAAATATAAACGCTAGAAACGGACGAAAGGTTACGCCAATTGCAATTAAGTTTGGAGATTAAGATAAATATCCGAAATTTTCGGAAAATTATTTATGCTTATACTGCTACAATGTATTCTTAGGTAGGGCATATTCTTTTTGAGGTTAGTATAATGTTTAGCGAAAACAAAAAACAGCTGACATACGGTAAATTACTGATAATTATAGCAGTTACTCAGTTGTTGTGTGCTGGGCTTGGGGGATTTCAACATGAAATGCAGGTTTGTTGGGTTCATTCAGTTCGTGTGTTTTCTGGGACTTTCGCGCATGTACATATATGCCACTTGAATCACTCACTGTTGTATAACGCATTGTATGTCGTGTTGCCATTGGGTAATCTCAGTCTAGAATGTCTTCCATCTTTGGGTTCGATATATTTTTCTGGTATCTGTTATACAGTTCTCCAAAAAATAATTATATTAATATCTACTTAGTTATTTCTGTGCAAAATCTATTTCAGTTTAGAAAGCTATTTCAAACAACCTGTAGGGCTTTAACTCCATTTATCCCATAACCAAAACTATATTCACATTTTTCTCCGTAGCTTAAATAAAACATTTTATATCATATCATCTTGTATCAAATGTTTAGATAGCCAAGCTATAAAATCATACATAAAAACGCTGAAATCTAGCATTTATTTACGAATTCTAGAGCGAACACCATTACCATTAGATTGACAGTGAATTTGGGTACACCGTCCATTCTATCTGGTATATGGAATTACAATTAACATATATTAACTTTTTAGGTTCATAAAATGAAAACATCAATAAAACAATATAAAATAAATGTCAAAACCTAAAATCATCTATAGCGTACTAACCAGTGCTCTTGCTATATATAGTACAAATGCGCAGGCTATTGGATGGCCGTCATTTAGTGGATTATTCTCAAAGGTTGGCAACACGCCTGCTACTAATACACAGAAAATTCTTTTAGATAATCTAGACGATAGCAAAAGTAGCAACAGTAATAATGACTCAACTGGAAGTGTTAGCGCAAATATTTCTGTAGAGGACTCAGATACAGATGACTTTTCAGAAAGGAATTTCTACACTTTATCAACACTAAATCTAATTTATGGAATGTTAGCAAATGACAAAGCATTACCAACCGTTAGTAAATACGTGGTTAATAAAAATCCAATTTATACAATTACGGAAAAAAGTAGTAAATCAGACAAAATCCATTAGCTTTGATATAAAAGTTAACACAGTAAAATTAGACGCAATCAAAAGTGGAAAATTATTTTTTACTGCTTTAGAATGGTTTACTGATAATGTAAAAGATACTGATAATAACGGCAATACTCGTCAAATCAAAAACTTCCTTACTAGTGGCCTCCAAAACAGCGATAAATTATTTTTATTCCCTGAGCTTGCTGATGATGTAAATAATAAGAATTTACAAACACAATACATTGAAGAACTAAGAAAAGCCTATATTCCTAAAATAAATGACATAATTGAGGCGAAGCAAAAGGCAGTCTCTAAATTACAACTTGGCTTTACTGAAATAATGGCACAATGCATAAACGATAACCAAGCTAATACCGTTAAATGTCAAGATACTGCTAAAGCACTTAGTAATTGGTTATTATATGAAAGAAGTATGATATTTTTTTCCAAAGCCCCATCTGCGGACATAGAAGACATAATACCTACTCTCAAGAAGATGATCCCACTACGTGATGAAATACAAGCACAAAATACCTACATTAAAAGCAGGAACAGCAATCCAGCGTTAAGTTTATCTGCTTGGGCTGACAAAGATCTTTATAAAACGGTATTATATTATGAATTCACTCCTTATGAAGCTAGTGGTAAAGAATATTGTGCCTCATATTCTGCAAACAGCAAAACATGTCCTATTCCTTTAGGAATACAGAATTTGGAGAAAAGTAAAAATGTGTTGTTTAATATATCAACAGCTATAGGTGACAGTGCCAGCAATTTGTTTAGTTATGTACCTGAAAACGGTTATGACTTTGTCTTTACCGGTGCATCAAGCAAAGATGATAACAGTGAATATCTAGAAGAAATGAATAAATTAATACTAAAAGCCAACAAGAGTATTGAAATAGCAATGCTAACTCCACCTGCAAGAAATACATATACGTATAATGAGTTAGTTAAAACATTT
Source organism: uncultured Neisseria sp. (assembly GCA_964462055.1). Classification (GTDB taxonomy): domain Bacteria; phylum Pseudomonadota; class Gammaproteobacteria; order Burkholderiales; family UBA11063; genus Aquella. The sequence goes on from CAYWWJ010000029.1 coordinate 23,850, forward strand.
GCTAAACTTTCCACGCAGTTGAAAGAGCAAGGAAAACATGTAGATGTACGTATTGTTTATGGACGTATGCCAAAAACGGTTGATAACAAATTAGGTCAGAGTCATATTATAGAACAAGTTTATCTTACAGAGTTTATAGACGATATTAAATATCAGTTTACAAAGGATGAAGATGGTTACGAAAACCTATATGACGGGGAGTTACCATTCTCAATACAATTCACAGGCTTCTCACGTTCTGGACGTGCTTCGGCAAATATATTATCATGGAATCATGCAAAATTAATTGTTGCTGATGGTAAGTACACCAATATTGGTGGCACAAACTTATTTGAAGGATATAATGGTGCTAACCGAATCAAAGATGTCTCTGTTACCTTTAATGATAATCCACAGCTTGCATCGCTAGTACATAAATTTATTTACAATTTAGCTGCTACACCTCATTTTGAAAATGGCTATAAAACCAGCTTTGTTACGTCAACTACAACGGCAATTTATTCTGGCAAGAAAGCAATTCGTTTAAAGGGTTCTGCTGGCGATATTCCCCGTGAAGTTAAGACATTTCTTAATTACTCTATAAAGCCTATTGATCCTACTAACAATCCAGTAAATATGATGGTGATTCCTCGGTATGGTTATATTACAAATGGTGATAGGGATATAAGAAATATCTCTGATATTGCCCAAGTTGAGTTAATAAAATCAGCACAAGAAACAGTATTTATTTCTCAACAGGCTATTTTTCCAATGAATAAGATACCTTTGATAAATGTGACTGTTGGGCATAATGCATTTACTTCCAGCATGTTGGAAGCAATAAGAAATCAATTAAATAAAGGACTAAACATTACGATTGTTAAATCTGCGAATATGTCTAAAGATAAAGATAATGCTGATTATGATGGCTTATCCACTGGTGATATGAAAAAGATATTATTGGTTGGCGTAAATAGTAAATATAGTGAGAACCTTAAGGTAGTTGCACCTACAGATTCCAAAGATAAGGCTTCTACAACTGGTAAGCATATTCCTAATCACGCAAAAATGATTATTATTGACCAAGGTATGAAAAATGCAGCAGCATATGTGGGCTCACATAATATATATGATGCATCTCACGCTGAATATGGCTTTATAGTTCAAGATCAAAAATTTGCAACAGATCTTTATACGGACTATAATGCAGCACTTAACAATGAGAAGCATTCTATAATGGAATCAATTTATTTTAGTCCTACGCGTAAATCTAAATAAAAATTAAATTACATACGTATTTTTAATTTTATACTTATCTATAAGCACCCTAGTTTTGGTAATATAAGCTAAAACTAGCGGTGTATCAGCTCTTTAATTAATATTTATAAGAGACCCTCCAATGAAAACTTTAGTTAAACCCATAAAAATCAAATTAATCTCTTGTTTTCTAGCTGCTACCCTCGCTGCTTCTAATGTTAATGCACATCCCAATAAGGAAGATCAATATATAGTTCCTGACTACAATGAATATGGTTTAGATAGATTAGTTGATTTAACCTCTGATTTTGTATCTGATATTACATATATTCCATCTACTTTGGGATGCGTTGCTCTTGACATTACTATAACTATCCCGCTTGTGATTGTATGTGGAGGTGCTGTTAAAATTCCTACATTCAGTGAAAAGGATGAGCGTAAGAGAGAGGCTATATATAAGCAGAGAGACGAAAGGGATAACTATAAGCGGATTGGTTATCAGTATCAACATAATTATCCATCTCAACATGAAACGCAAGAAGTTGATGATTTTGAATTAGTCAATGAATGTGATACTATTTTATGTTCTAAAATTTCATGTGATAGATTTTTAGGAACGCACAGAACAGATGATAGTGCACATAATACTTCGGATATAGTGATACAAAAGCAAATTCTGGATATATTAGTTGATAATGAACAACTACCTACAATTAAAAGGCGAGAATGTTATAATGATAAGAATGATAATCATCTGATTTATACCATTTGGAATAAGGATAAGTTTAAGAATAAGTTTGGTACTGGCGGCCTTGATGTAATAATTGATAAACGTATGGATAAAGACAAAACGATGCAATTATTTCTCACTTCTTTTATGTGGTTTGCAAACAATACAAAAGATACGAATAGTGATAAAAATGAAAACAATACGGGTATAATTAAAAGCTTTCTTGTAAATGGGTATAAAACTAATTACAAGCTATTTAAATTCCCAGCAATTGCCACAAAAGACAATTATAATGAATTACAAGATAAATATTTAAATAAACTTAGAGCAGTTTATCTTCCTCAAATAGACGGTATTTCTGATTCAAAATATGATGAAGTAGCGCAACTTCAATCTGGATTTGCTAAAATAATGACCCAATGCATAAAAGATAACCCTAACAATAAAGACAAATGTCAAGAAACTGCTAAAGGAATTAGCAATTGGTTATTGTACTCTAAAGCAGGACTTTTCTCGTCTAAATCGATAAATAATGATATGGAACTAAATCTACCAGAGCTTAAAGAAATGGGAACATTACGTGACAAAATACAAGAACAGCAAGGCTATTTGACATCAACTAATACTACTACAGCAACAAATTTATCAACATGGGTTAACCAAGAACTTTATAAGACGGTGTTACTATATGAATTTGCACCCACCGAAGACTACAATAGCTACAGCGATAAATATTGTACATCATATTCCACACAGGATTTAAAATGCCCTATTCCTCCAGAAATAAAACAATTAGATATTAATGGCAAAGACATATTATACAACGTATCTTTGCCGCTAGGTGATAGCGCATATAATTTGTTTAGTTATGTACCAGACGATAGCTATAAGCTGGTCTTTACTGGCGCATCAAGCGAAAGCTCATTGAACGAATATAAAGAGGAAATGAAGGAATTAATCCTTAAGGCAGATAAGAGCATCGAAATTGCACTTTCCACACTACCAAGAAAAAATACACCTACGTACAAAGAACTCGTTGAAACCTTTGCTGAACTCAGTAAAAGATTAATAAAGGAACAAAAAGAGGTGAATGTTCGCATTATTTATGGACGTGAATATGAAGGGTATCAAATGTCACTGACGTATATTCAAGACTTTATAAATGATGCTAAATTCTCAGTAAGTAAAGCATTTATGGATGTACATAGAAAAAACTTAATTGGAAAAAATATAGAAATTCCTGATGATTATCAAATTGTTTATGGTTATCATGAAGAAGTTAAGCGAGAGATATATGTCAATAAAGACGATTATTATGAACCACTTAAGAAATATGAATATTTTAATCTTGCAGAATTCAATAAATTACCAAAGAGAGTTCGTATTAAAGACATTTTAGATTCTATGAACATCCCTGACACAACTTTGAATAATTCAGTAAATCAAGCACAGAATGTTATTTTCCCCCTAAAAATCCAATTAACACCATATAAAAATTATTTAGGTGATTCTGCATATACAGATTACTCATTATCATTGAACCAGGCAAAACTAATTGTTGTTGATGGTAAATATACCAATATTGGCAGCACAAATCTATACGAAAACTACGATGACGGAGACAATCGAATAAAAAATGTTTCTGTAACATTTAATGAAAATCCGCAACTTGCATCTTTAATGCACAAGTTTATGTATAATCTAGCTACTAGATATAATTTCAATCCTAATATAACTAACATGTCTTATAAAAAAACAGCATTTTATCAGAAGAACGAAGTGATTGAAAATGTACCTAATTATGGAATTAAGAACTTTATTAATTACTCTGTTGCTCCCATAACTCCTACAAAAGATCCTGTAAATATGATAGTAGTTCCTCAATATGGCCATATAAAAGAAAATAGTGAAATAAGAAATATATCTGAAATTGCACAGGTTGCCTTGCTAAAAGCAGCCAAACAGTCAGTATTTATTTCTCAGTCAGGTATTTTCCCGAAACACAGCGAACCAATGATAGCAAAGACTCTGAACAACTCCAAATTTAATGATCAAATGCTTGAGGCCATACGAGAAAAAGTAAAAGCTGGAATTAAGGTTACTATTGTTAAATCGTCTGATAAATCAGTTACCGCAGATGATGGCAGTTATGATGTATTATCCGCGGCTGCAATAAAACGCATATTATTGTTAGACGATATGGAGCATCCAAATCATAGTCTACTTGAAGTCGTCGAAGCTAAAAATTCTAATGGTGAATATGTCCATAACCATGCAACAATGATTATTGTTGATAATAAAGCCGCATACGTGGGTTCGCATCCCATGTATAACGCTTCCCATGCTGAATATGGCTTTATAATTCAAGATGAGAAGTTTACCAAAAAACTTTATGATGGATATATAAAAACACTTGAAAAGAGTTAATTATTATCCCTTGAGAAAATATCAAATCTGGCAACTTATGTAAATTTTACAAAAGTTGTCAGATTGTGTAATAATATCGAAAGTGACCACTAAATTGCATTTAAAAAGACCAGTTA
>CAYWWJ010000030.1:0-26235 GCA_964462055.1 uncultured Neisseria sp.
AAAAATTTAATCAATATTCAATTATTTAATTGAGGAGGTTATCATACCATCTCAACCAGCACAAATTCAACACATCCTTACCGTAAAATAAAATATATTGCAGAAATTAGCCTATCTTTGATACAATGATGTCTTAAATACTAGAACCATCACTTTTTATTGAAAGTAAAAATTAGCAATTTTATGCTGTAAAATAATAATCTTTAAAAAGTGGGCTTGGGTTCTTAAATTAGTTTTTGTATTAGGAATAAAACATGGAACAATATTGTGGAACTACCATTTTATCGGTGCGTAGACCAAACGAAGTCAGCCTTGGTGGCGATGGACAAGTTACATTGGGCAATGTAGTAATTAAAGCAACAGCACGTAAAATTAGACGCTTGTATCATTCACAAGTACTAGCAGGATTTGCTGGTGGCACTGCCGATGCATTTACACTTTTTGAGCGCTTCGAAGAGAAACTAGAAAAACACCAAGGACATTTACTTAGATCAGCGGTAGAATTAGCCAAAGACTGGCGTACCGACAGAATGTTACGACGCCTAGAAGCAATGCTTATTGTTGCCAACAAAGAACATAGCTTAATTATCACAGGTAATGGCGATGTACTTGACCCTGAATACGGAATTGCCGCAATCGGTTCTGGCGGATCATTCGCCTACTCAGCTGCGCGCGCGTTAATTGATAATACAACACTGAATACAAGCGAAATCGTTAAGAAATCGCTAAGCATTGCGGGTGATGTGTGCATTTATACGAATCAAAATCACCTAATTGAAACAATTTCTTGGTAATCGGACAAAATAAATGGCAGATATTCGTAGTTATAAAGGAATCGCACCCAACATAGATGTAAGCGCATTTATCGACAATAGCGCGGTAGTTATTGGTCAAGTGACCATTGCTAAAAATGCGTCTATATGGTGCAATGTGGTGGTTCGCGCCGATGTTAGTACAATTACAATTGGCGAAAATACCAATATTCAAGATCTAACAATGCTGCATGTGACGCACTACAACCCTAATAATCCACCAGAATATCCACTTATAATTGGCGATAATGTTACTGTTGGACATAACTGTTGCTTACATGCCTGTACGATTAAAAATAATGTGCTTGTCGGCATGGGAACAACCATATTAGACAATGCAACTATTGAATCCAATGTCATAATCGGTGCTGGTAGTTTGGTTGCCTCCAACAAAACTTTGGAATCTGGGTATCTATATTTTGGTAACCCATTGAAGCAAATACGTAAATTAACTGATGATGAAATTTCACACATTCAATATTCGGCAGAGCATTATGTTCGCCTGATGAATGAACATTTTTTAAAGGAATAAACATGCAAGTCATATTAAACACAAATCTTGGTGCAATTACGCTTGAGTTAAATGCAGAAAAAGCGCCAATTACTGTAGCTAATTTTATAAAATACGCTAAATCTGGTCATTATACAGGAACAATATTCCACCGTGTAATTGATAATTTCATGATTCAAGGTGGTGGATTCACTAAAGATATGAAACAAAAACCAACAGAAGATGAAATTAAAAATGAAGCAGATAATGGGCTTAAAAATGACAAATATACTATTGCAATGGCAAGAACATCTGCGCCACATTCTGCGTCATCACAATTTTTTATTAATGTAAAAAATAATGATTTCCTTAATTTCTCAAGCCAAGATACGCATGGCTGGGGTTACGCTGTATTTGGTAAAGTAACGAATGGCACCGATATAGTAGATCTTATCAAAGGTGTTAAAACCAAACGTAATGGCGCACACGACGACGTACCTATTGATCCGATTATAATTGAGTCTGTGACAGTTATTGACAAAGAAGAAGCTACAGCTGCTAAATAAATGGTAACTACTTAGCAACACCTCTCATATATACAGCATAAATTAATTTTTCCCTCATGAGTTATCACAAAATCGGTAAAATTAATTTATGCTGTATATTGTAAATATCACTGTAAGTAGTTACAAGAAATATATTATAAATAGAGCTTAATTATGCTACAAGCACCAGATTCTTATTATACTAAATATCGCTTAACCCTTATTTTACTGTGCTTTGGTTATTTTATGGATTTCTATGATTTAACCATTTTTTCGGTTAGTTATAATGATCTAATTCGTGACTTATTTGCCGTGACAGATCCAATAGCCGTGCAGCAATTACGCATCACTATAACTAATTGGTACACTGTTGGAATTTTTATCGGCGCAATAACATTTGGTATCTTGGGCGATAAATTCGGGCGCACCACGGTTATTCGCTTTAGCATATTACTTTATTCTAGCGCAACAATACTAAGTATTTTTACTCATTCAATCGTTGTGTTCACGATATTGCGCTCCTTGGCTGGAGCTGGCTTGGCGTGCGAATTTGCCACTTCAAGCGTTCTAATAGCAGAATTATTCACTGGCAAAGAATCAAGTCGCGCGTCATCACTTCTTTATACCAGCGGGGTTTTAGGTGGAATTGCGGCTACATCTTTAGGGTTTTTATCTTGGGAGGTAATGTTTGTCTTTGGTGGATTGGGCGGATTTGCGTTGTATTTTGCACGCAAAAAAATTGATGAATCATTAGTATTTATAAAATCAAAAAAACAAAATCCTGAAATACGCCGTGGAGATTTATTATTACTAATTAACGATCGACCAAAACGTATCAAATTATTTAAATTATTAATGCTAATAGTACCTTATAGCCTAATGATTACAATAATGTTTATCTATCCACGCTATATGAATATCAGCTACGATATGTCATATGCAACTAAAATATTATTGCTCGGATTCTTCATCGGCAATATCATTAGTTCGCTATTATCTAGCTATATAGTAAATAAGCTGAGTAATTATACCAAATACATGTGGGGTAGTCTGATACTTTTCGTTATATTAATGCCAATATTTCATTTGGTTACTGACCGCACATTATTTATATATGCATGTGGATTAGGCTTACTTGGTGGAGGATATCCTACAGTCTGGATACAAATGGTTTCTCGCTCTTACGGCACGAATTTACGCAATAGCGCAAGCAACGTATTATTTGCATTGGGTCGTGCATTTGGAATCATTTTTAATCTACTTACGGCATATTGGCTTGCAAGCCCTGACAGCATAATATTCAATTTATTTATAATGACAGCAATAATTTTAGTTATAACAATGCTGTGTTTATATAATACGAAAGATAATTATAACAAAAAAATGGTATTTATTGAGTAATTGCTTGGTAACCACCTAGCAACATCTCTCATATATACAGAATAAATTAATTTCACCTTCATAAGTTATCACAAAATCGGTAAAAATTAATTTATTCTATATCTTGTAAATATCAAGGCTATGTAGTTACAATAATGGGTTCAATATTTAACTGCACGCCATATTCCACAAAGACTTTCTGCTGAATAACAGAAGCAAATGACAGCACTTCTTCTTGCGTTACTTTACCTTTATTCACCAAGATTAGAGCATGCTTTTCATAAACCATAATATCGCCTGTTCGAAACCCTTTCAAACCAAGACTATCAATTAACCAGCCAGCCGATAATTTACAATAATTATCATCAACTTTATAAATAGGCAACTTCGGAAAAACTTTTGACAATTCTTCAGATTTTTGCCTTGCCACGATTGGGTTATGAAAAAAACTACCGACATTATGAATGATGTTTGGGTCGGGTAATTTATTCTGCCGTAAATCACTGACACAAGCGCGTAACAATCTTGCTGTTGGACGTGATTCGCCAATATGTTTGGCTAACTCTGGATATGTCAAATTAAGTCGTGGTTTTAAATGCAACTTAAAGACAACGCTCAACACCAGATAACGAGAATTATTTTTTAACATGCTATTACGATAACTGAATTTACATTCTGCATGTGACAACATCAATGTTTTTTGGGTATCAAAATCATAAACAGAAATACGCTCAATGAATTCACCAACTTCAACACCATATGCACCAATATTTTGCACAGGCGTAGCGCCAACCGTACCTGGGATTTTACTTAGATTTTCCAAGCCATACCACCCAAAATTGGTACATTTTTCAACAAATTTATCCCAGCTCACACCAGCATTTACATTAATAAAAATTTCATTATCATTTTGCGTTAAAACTCTATATCCATTGATCTGATTGTGAATAACTAATCCGTCATAATATTCAGGCAATAGAATATTGCTACCGCCCCCCAAAATAAACCATTTACATTTATGTTCTTTTATGAATTCAGAAAGACTGTATAATTGAGAAACAGAAGTCAAGCGAGTGTAATATTTGGCGGTAGAGCGCAATCGAAATGTATTGAATTTGCTTAGATCGTAATTAGGGCGAAATCTCATATTGGTATTACTTTATTGAAATATTAAAATTAAATGATATATGGCACAATATTTAGGTAATTATTTCTCGACATCTTTGTATGCAGAATAAATTAATTTTTACCGATTTTGTGATAACTTATGAAGGTGAAATTAATTTATTCTGTATATATGAGAAATCTTGTTAAGAGTTACATTAAATTGGTGGTGCCCTCGACAGGAATCGAACCTGTAATTGCCCCTTAGGAGGGGGCCGTTATATCCATTTAACTACGAAGACATATTTACTTATTTAGCATTTTCAATGAATGCTTAATTGCCTGTGCCAAATCAAGTATATCTGCGGGTAATTGCTTCACAACTGGCATAATTTCTTTATCACTATAACCGAGCCCCGACAAAGCCTGAATAATATCTTGGCGAATCAAATAATTGCTATTTGCTTGCCCTTTATCATTTAATAAGCTTGGCGTAAATTCATGAGTTACAACTAATTTCCCCTTAAGTTCCAATACCATGCGCTCCGCCATTTTCTTACCTATACCAGGAGTTCTACACAAACTTGCGGTGTCATTATTTGCCAGCGCCAATTCAATATCATTTGGCGTCAATGTTGAAAGCAACGCCAAACCTATTCGAGGACCTATTCCAGAAACTTTAATTAATGTACGAAAGCAATCACGGCGCTCTTTAGTCAAAAACCCGTATAAATTGTGCGAATCTTCACGAATTTGTAAATGCGTAAATAAAATTACATCATTATCCACACTAGGTAAATCCGCAAAATCACTCATTGGCAAATCAATTTCATACCCAACACCAGCAACATCCACCAGAACCTGCGGTGGGGTTGTATGAATTAATTTACCGTTAATTCTGCCTAACATTTATATCTTTCTTATGACTCAAAATAAAGACGGTTAATGTTTCAAATACCGCGCAAGCCTATCACCTAAAAATTGGATGATCTGCACGATTAATACCATCAGCACAACAGTAATTAACATAATCTTGGTGTCAAAACGTTGATATCCATAGCGAATTGCTAGATCACCCAGTCCACCGCCACCAACAGCACCAGCCATCGCAGTATACGAAACCAATGTCACTGCTGTGACCGTAATCGTTGCTACAATACTTGGTAAAATTTCTGGCAATAAAATACGCCAAATAATCTGCCACGTAGTTGCACCACACGACTCTGCCATGTAGATTACACCTGAATCAACCTCTTTTAGCGCATTTTCAGTTAGCCGTGAGAAAAATGCAAATGCGGCAAATACCAAAGGCGGAATAGCACCAATTGCGCCCAACGATGTTCCAACCAAAAATATTGAAATTGGAATCATAACAATCAACAAAATTATAAAAGGAATTGAACGCAAAACATTGACAATCAACGATAATACATTATAAATAACTGAGTTTTGCCACAATGAACCTTTACCTGTCAAATGCAATAAAATACCTACAGGAATACCAATTATACTACTAAAAAACACAGATAAGCCAAGCATTAGCAATGTGTCCAATGTTGCTTGGTAAATTTCGCCGAAATCAATTCCCACAACCCAATCCATCATGCCAAAACCTCATAATGAGCACCAATTTCGCTCAAAATACTAAATGCTTTGTTTAATTGTTCCGTTGTACCACTAATTTCCAGCAGCAGTTGTCCAAATGGCATTCTTTTAATATGATCTAATTGACCACGCAAAATGCTAAAATGGATTCCAGAGCTTCTTGATACTGTGTCCAATACTGGATCAAATGTTTTATCGCCAACAAATGAAATCAACATCAGATGATTATCATTGCGTTTTATAAATTTATAGAAATTCTCGACTTGCTTCAAATAACTATGCGTCTCTTCTTCAATAATTAGACGACGCGTTAACTCCTGTTTTGGATGCAAAATAACATCCACCGCATTCCCATGCTCAATAATTCGACCATTGTCGATCACTGCAACTTTATCGCAAATCTTACGTACCACATCTATTTCATGTGTAATCAGCAAAATCGTAAGACCGAGTTCTTGATTTATATTTAACAGCAATTCCAAAATACTATTTGTCGTCTGCGCATCTAAAGCCGAAGTTGCCTCATCGCTTAACAAAACTTTGGGATCCGTGCTAAGCGCCCGAGCAATTCCAACTCGCTGTTTTTGTCCACCAGATAAGCTATTGGGATATTTGTTGGCAAAATCAGTTAGCTCAACCAAATCCAATAATCTATCAACTTTGGATTTAATTTGTGCTGTAGTATGATTTCCGTGCAAACGTAGTGGAAGAGCAACGTTATCAAATACAGTCTTAGAATTAAGTAAATTAAAGCCCTGAAATATAACTCCAATCTTTTGTCGCATCTGACGTAGAATTTGTGGTGACACGGTAACCATATCCACATTATCTACAATAATATTGCCACTGTCTGGACGCTCAAGCATATTAATACATTTAATTAACGTAGATTTACCAGCACCTGAACGCCCAATTATACCAAAGACTTCGCCAGATTCGACATGCAAACTAATGTCTTCCAACACGGTTATTGGCTGACCTTTATGTTTATAGCTTTTTTTAACTTTTTGTAATTTTATCATTGAGGCAACTAATCAATCACGAAAATTAATAAATTGTAACGGTAATTCCGTAACTTCTTTTTTTAGAAATTCTATCACAGTTTGTAAATCATCACGCTTAGTTCCTGTAACACGCACTACATCACCTTGAATGCTTGCTTGCGCTTTGATTTTACTATCCTTAATTTGCTTGACCATTTTTTTGCCAAGTTCTTGCGAAATACCATTTTTAATTTTTATAATTTCTTTTAATTTATTACCAGTAATTTTTTCTTTCTTACCTTCATCAAGCACGCGCACATCAACACCGCGTTTTGCCATTTTACCAGTTAAAACCTCCATTACTTGTGATAATTTAAAATCATCATCCGCATAAATAGTTAACTCCAAATCTTTATGCTCAACTCGTGCATCTGAGCCTTTAAAATCAAAGCGATTACTAACTTCTTTGTTAGTTTGATCAATAGCATTGGCTAATTCAACCTTATTTACTTCCGATACAACATCAAATGATGGCATATTCACTCCTTTTTGTATAACATATATTCGCGGAGAATATTATAACATATCATTGCTACCAACATTAAATAAGATTCCAGCTCCTTCACTTTTTACCACGCATTTAAAAATGACTCATAACAAATAATTTTATGGTTTACTAGCGTAAGCTAAAAATAAAATATTTTATTATTCAATCTTTTTCGTGATATAATCCCCACCTGATAAATTATTGCTATACCCTATATTATACAGCATTCACGTGTTAGTGACGTTGCTATTGTTGTTGAATTGTAGATTGTGAGTGTTATGCTGCTATTGTCTTATTTTCTCTAATTTCAAATTTATTTTTTTATAAAATCATTGCCAATATTAAAGAGGCAGTGATTTTTGCATACACATTGCATTTGTTCATGCACAAATGCAATTAAAATTAATGTTTTTTACTGTGCTCAAAATTTCACATCGTATTAAATGCGGTTTAATCGTGCTAGATTGCAATTAAGGTTGATTGATGTAGAGTATTACTTCATACTTTCAAAATATAATCCTAGCTCAATTAAAGCGAATTAAATAATTGAATGAATTTAATGTCTATAATTTTTGAATTGGATGCTATTATTATGCAAAATAAAATGATTAATTTTCTGTTTATTTCTATTTTTTGTTATATTTTATCTGCTTGTGGAGGAGGTGGTTCATCATTCACACAAGTTGATAGCACGCAAGCAATATTTACTACTAGCGACCAGACTATTGACGAGAACATGCAGCCAATCAACACAACTGGCGATATTAGTATTCAAATGATCAACACAGGTAAAAATACACTAAATATTCAATCAATTGCTATAGACAACGATCTAGATTTCGTAGAATCAAGCTCATCTTGTATTAGTAAAAATCTTGCACCATCCGAACAATGCACAATTACAGTTAATATTAATGGCGTATACACATCTAGTACTAATGTGAATTTAATGATTAATACCAATAATACTCAGCTAAAACAGACAATTAAAGTATTTAATTATGATTACACCCATAATCTACCAGATGCACAAAAAATTCAAGTAGATGCATTAACTGATAATTCACATCGCTACGATTCATCTATCCAAAGCTATTCAATCACTGACAAGCCTGACGAAAATATTATTACCATCACCAATAAAGAATCAAGCTCACTTGCAATTGAAAATATTATTTTTGAGCCAGAATCAATTGAAGCCTATCCGAATAACCTTTTCAATAAAGTTATCCCTGAGAAATCTAGTTGCATTATTGGTACTAAACTATTGTCGAACCAAAGCTGTGATATCGTTATTTTTAACATGGCAGTAGCAACAGATGGAAGATATTATCGCGATAAATTAAAATTTAAATTCGCAGGAATTGACACATTAAATGTTATTACAATATTAGAAACAATCGATATATCAAAAGCATTTTCAACAGTGAATTGCAATAAGATCAATGATTGTCCAGTTAAGTTTAATGCATTAGGATACAAAGCCGTGCTAGATCGTCTCACAATTATGTATTATCCCAAAGGTGCAATTGTTGACACCAATGCTAGTGAATATCCATGCATTTCTGGTGCTGATTTCACCACAACTGGCTACTGTAATTTAAATATAAGCATTGAGGATGGTGCAACAGTTACTGATGATGAGATATGGCTTGATCTTTACGTTAAAGTTTATATTGATGATAGCAACTATGTTGTAATGCATGATAGCAACCCACATTGAATACTTGATTTGCGTGATTATGACATTCAACGACCAGAAGTAGAGTATCCATTCTTTTTAAATACTGGTATGGCAACAAGTTATATTGATGAGAATAAAACATTTATTCCAATCGGGAATTGGGTCATTATCCGCAATACAGCTATTGGTCATGGTGGGTCACCGATTGAGATTAAAGCAGTGCGCGCAGTACCAAGTAGCACTAATTTTATGGATATCGACAAAGGTCAACTAATGACTCCAGAATCAATGATCTTTGGTAATAATTGTCTAGGCAAAAGCTTAACTTCACAAGATGAAGATTGCGATTTAGAAATACTCACTGGACAAAATGGCTATGGTAGTGCAGGAACACTAGAGATTGATTACTCAATTGACGGCGGAGCCACACAAACTATGTCGACAACATTGCCCGATATTGCACAGGCTGAAGTAACGGTTGGGGTAAATAATCCTGATCCAAATAATTCTAATATGGTTGATATTTGGAAAACTGGAGATGCAATACAACCAATTTATGTTAATACCTCTAAGGTATCCGCGGGATTTAGTATTGACAACAGTAATACCAATTATACAGGTACATATGTATTGATTGAATATGACGGCGAATATAAGCCCATAATCCCGAATTGTTTGGCATGGGTTAACGCCGTTGATGGTTATATGTATAATCATTATTATTTTTGTGCATATGAGTTTGATTTTAGTAAAAAAAATGTTGGAGATGTTGTAAAAACTAAGCTGATTATGGGAAATCACAAAGAAACTATTTTGGAGGTAAATTTTACAATAACTAATTAATTGTCTAATTAAATGATTTAAATGGCTCGAATGGTAAATTTTTAATTTTTATGGAGAAAAGCTTATGTATAAAAAATTGCTCGTTATATTGTGCTCAGGTATATTAATATCTTGCAGTAGCAGTAGTGGTTTTGCCGATCCAAAAGGCAAGCTCGAAGCCAATATATCCTCAATCCAAAGCGTTGGTCAAAATGAAATTACTTTTTATAATACTGGCAAATCACCAGTATCGATTAGCGAGGTTATATTGGAAGATGACACAACCACACAAATGGAAAACATTGACCCAGATAAGATAATTGAAAATGCTGGGACTTGCAAAGGTGCTAAATTATATACCAATCAGTCATGTAAGCTGGAAATACTTAATCAAAAAGCAAAAACTGGTATTGACACAATTACACTCAAAACTGATATTGGCGATTTTAAATACGATATCAAAATTTCTACACCCAAAGGTGATTTAGACTTATCAACTAATCAAATCAATAACGTTGGTCAAAATACATTCACCATAACTAATAATCGCAACAGTAATATCAAACTTAGTGACCTAACTATGTCAAACGTAAATACAAATGACACTGGTATTAATCTATCTGCTTGCTTTGGTATTACTTTAAAACCCAATGATACATGTACTTTTAATATACACGCAATGGCTGGACAAACTGGTAGCGATAAAATATCGGTGAATACCGATGTTGGGGATTATAATTACGATATCACAGTAAATACCAGTGATAACGACTTAATTTTAAATAGCCATGCTATTGCTGAATCTGGAAATAATATTGTTTACTTAAAAAATATGGCAATTAATCCAGTTACAGTAAATTATGTAAGCTCCAGCCAAACAAATACATATGATACGATAGATACATCACAGTGTATTAATAAAACGCTGAGCAAAAATGAGACTTGCACAATTACAATCAACACCATTGATAAGGTTGCAGGAATAGATAATTTAACTATAATCACCGATGTAGGTAATTATACTCAAACAATAAATATTGATACGACTGGTGCTGGGTTATTAGATACCGACGAAACAGCAAATATAGATACAACCAAACAACAAACGGTAAGAGTTTACAACAAAGGCTCGATGCCTGTTACACTCAAAACCTTTAATGTAACACAAGAAACCACAACACAAAAGATGATGAAGTCAGTTGGATTGGCTAGTAATGATGACGATAGTTTGCAAGTGAATGATTCGACCTGTTTAAATAAAATGCTAAATGGTGGGCAAATGTGTGAAATTGTTGCCAAAGCTAAGGGAAATACTAATAACAAGCATTTGGTTAACTTTACTACCAACAATGGCTACATGCGAGAGCAACCGATAGAAACATTTCAAAAAACAATAGACACTAAGTTGGAAATCTACAACATGCAGGTTGATACAGAAAGCGGTTGCAACGAAATCACCTTAAATGCGCCTGGTACACACAATCTCAGAATCAAGAATACAGGGTCAAACGACATGACAATCACCAAGTTAGATCTAAACAATACAACTGTTGGTACAATTACCCGCGATACCTGCACTAGCATCAATTTATACGCAGGTGAATATTGTGATGTTGATTTTAGCGTGTTGGCAAATGCCTATGGTACTGAGGAGCTAACTATAGTCACTACACAAAATCATCCGAATAATACAATCTTATTCACCGTAAATGAACAGGAGCTGATTTACGATGATGGCACAAGTAAAACTAATATGCCAACAAATGCTATCAAAGAGTTTACGTTAAAAAATCCAAACAACTTTGCCTTAAAAATAAATAGCTTGATATTTGATACCACATCATATAGCATTGTAGAAAACAAATGTGATGGCGCGAATCTAGCGGCTGGAGGTACATGTACATTTAAACTTAATTCTAATGGTAATTTGGGTACAACAACAATAAAAGTAGTATCAGACAGTTATCCTAGCGGAATACAGCTTGGCATACAAATTACTGATGCTCTTAGTATAGACCCTAAGATTACATCAAACAAACTATATCAATCATTTAAATTAACTAATCCTAATGGGTCTGAAGTGACAACTATTGCTATTGATAATAAAAGTAGTGGCACATTTTTAGTAGATGGACAAAATACTAACCTATTTACTGATACAAATTGCGCAAAATTTAACGGAAGTATTCCAAAAAACACTATTTGCGAATATATGGTGATGTACCCAGAAAATAGCAATCCAAATTCTGGAGAACACATTATATTTAACACTAGTTCAAACGGTGGAAAATCAAGCCAAGATTTTGTGTCAACTGTAACTAAACATATTGAAACTATCCCACAGTCACCAAGTGACGGCACAGTTTTACAAGCAAATCCACGAGTGGTTGATTTATGTGGAATTAAAACTGTTACAAATACAACTGGCTATGCTTCCGATTATTTAAACAATCCAGTATTTTTTATAATAAAAATGTCTTATAGTTCATTTAATAGTGGAAAATTACCTATTGAATTGTACTCTTATGATTCTAGACCAAATTGTGTAAGTTCCTCGGGTACAATTTCGACAACAAAAACTACGCAGAGAATATTATTAGGCAGTGCCCTAAATAATATTAATTCAACCTATTCGTTTTATCAGGATGCTGGAGAAAACTGCGATAATGGTTCAATGTGTTATATAAATATTTCTGTTGATTATACAATAGGATTATGGGATACGACAACAGCGCTTGCTAAATGGCTGGTAACATTTACCATCCCAAAACCAGCTTCAAGCAGCACAATAACTGATTCGGTTGCATGGAATCAAGTTGAATAATTCACTCATAGCAAATCATTTTATAGCTTACTATGAGTGAGCTAAAAATAAAATGATAAATTAACTATGCTTAACCACTTTAAAAGTTGATTCATTCGACTTTTAAAGTTTGGTTTATCACTTTACGAATCACATCAAAACTAAAACCACGACTTTGTAAAAAGCGCATCTGCTTCACTACTTCTTGTTGTGTTTGCGCCTTTACACCATATTTCCTCTGCCATAAATTTAGCGCTACTTCATATTGATCAATCCCTGATTCTTCGATTAATTGTTCAATCAAATCCGCATCATCAACTTTACTCGCCAAATTGTATTTCAATTTCAACATTCCATATTTACAACCTTTACTAGATAAATAATTTTGAATATATCGCTCCTCAGATAATAACCCCTGCTCCTTAAGCTGATCTAGAACTTTCTTAATGTCATCAATATTCTCAGAATATCGAGATAATTTTTGTAATAATTCTGCATACGAATGCTCACGTCTAGCCAAAAAATAAATAGCCTTCGACTTAATTGCTTTAATCTCCTGCATAGATTCTCCATAAATTAATTAACAAAGAGTAATTATAAATCAAAATACGACATCTAATGTAATAAATCTGTATTGCAATATATGCAGTGCAGCATTAAATTATTCCACTCCCTCACAAGAAAATGGTAAAATACCACAACTTTGCAATTAATATAACCTTGAGTTAAAAGGATCTGAAATGGCTACAATTAATAACCCGATGCCAAATCCACTACAAACAGATGGATTCGCCTTCGTAGAATTTGCAACAAATACCCCAGATGTTATACATCAACATTTTACTAAGCTTGGTTTTACCAAAACAGCAGTTGGGAAATCTCACGACATAAATTTATACCAACAAGGACAAATTTTATTTTTTGTAAACAATAACAGCGACAAACAAGTACGCGAATTCAACACATTACACGGAAATTCAGCTTCTGCTATGGGATTTTATGTTGCAGACCCTAAATTTGCGTATAATGAAGCCATCAAAAACGGCGCAACTCCCGTAACCGACAACCACGATAGCATCTGGCATGGAATTCCAGCGATTTGTGGAATTGGTGGCACCAATATTTATTTCGTCAGTCGTAAGGATGAATTTCTAAATCGTTTTAGCAAAATTGCCGACACTGAAATTGGTTGCGGATTAGAGGTAATCGATCATTTAACACACAATGTATATCGTGGCAACATGGTAAAATGGGCTGATTTTTACAGCAAGATTTTTGGATTTTATCAAATTCGCTATTTTGATATTGACGGCAAAAAAACTGGCTTATTTAGTAAAGCCCTTACTAGCCCATGTGGCAAGATTAAAATCCCACTAAACGAATCAAAAGATGATAAATCGCAAATTGCTGAATTTTTAAATGAATTTAACGGCGAAGGAATTCAACACATTGCATTGACGAGCAAGAATATTTATAATTCTGTGATAAAAATTAAAGACAATGGCATTGCATTACTAGATACGCCTGACACTTACTATGAATTAATCGAAACACGCCTACCTGAGCATGGTGAGGATTTGGAACAACTCAAAAAATTGCGTATTTTGATGGATGGAACGACTAGTCCAAAACGTAAATTATTATTGCAAATTTTCACACAAAATTTACTTGGGCCTGCATTTTTTGAAATAATTCAACGCAAAGGCGATGAAGGATTTGGCGAAGGTAATTTCCAAGCATTATATGATTCCATCGAATTGGATCAGATCCGTAGGGGCGTCATTTAATACTCAAACAGTTTCATCATACTTGAATTTCATTTCACTTCGCTCCTAACCTATTCATTAATAGGTGTCGTCGCTTGTTTAATTCAATTATTTTGAACTTGTTTGAGTATACAAATACATAAACTTAGCATAATATTTAATTGGATATAATTATGAAAAACCTAATATCATACTGCATTTTTAACAACTCCAATAAACAAAAAAGAATTGGAGTAAAAATCGGTAATATTGTAGTCGACCTACAACAACTTGCAAAAGCAAATATTATTGATGCAAATCTAGAAAGTGTGATAGTTTCTGACTATTTAAATGAATTTATCGCCAAAGGGAAAACTGTTACCAATAAAGTAAGAGAAAAACTGCTAGAACTCTTTGAACGTACTGGACGAATTATAACACCAAATAAAGATGTTGAAGCAGCTATTTTAAATATTACAGATGTGCAATTACATATGCCGATTAAAGTAGGTGGTTTTACTGATTTCTACGCATCAGAAAATCACGCTACCAATATTGGGCGAATTTTTAGACCTGAAAATCCGCTTTTACCTAACTGGAAACATATGCCTATTGCATACAATGGTCGCGCAAGCTCTGTTACTATTTCAAAACATCCAGTTATACGACCAGCAGGTCAAATTCTTATGAATGATGCACCAATATTCAGCCCAACTAAAAAATTAGATTTTGAGGTTGAATTCGGTGTTGTTATTGGTAAAAATAGCACGCTTGGTCAACCAATTAGCATAGAAAATGCATATGACTACGTATTTGGCGTATGCATTGTAAATGACTGGAGCTCACGTGATATCCAGCAATGGGAATATCAGCCATTAGGACCATTTAATTCCAAAAGTTTTTTAACTTCAATTTCACCATCTATCGTACCATTAGAAGAACTTGAGTTAGTTAAAGTAACATCGCCAGATACACAATCACCATTACCAATGAAATACTTACAAGACAATGAATTAATTAGCTATAATATTGATCTAATTGTAACCTTAAAAACAGCGAAATATCCAGAAGGTAGTGAAATATCTACGACTAATTTCAAAAACGCATATTGGTCTATTAAACAATGGATTGCACACCATACTATTACTGGCTGTAGCTTGTCTATTGGCGATATTTTAGCATCTGGAACCCTTAGCGGAAACGAGACTAATCAACTTGGTAGCATGATGGAGATGTCTAAAAATGGTAAACTGCCAATTACATTACCAAATGGTGAAACCCGTAATTTTCTCGAAGATCACGATGAATTAATTATAACCGCGGTTGCAGTAGATTCTGATGGCTGTAGGTATAACATCGGTGAAGTATCTGGCGTTGTATCGCCAAATACTTATGCTGAAAGTATTAAATTATGATAACATTATATGATTATTTTCGCTCATCCGCTGCATTTCGTGCGCGTATAGCCCTTGAATATAAAGGGTTACCCTACAAAAAAGTTACGATAGATTTACGAACTGGTGCACAAAAAAATGACGAATACACCAAATTAAATCCGGAAGGTTTAGTGCCACTGCTTGATGATAATAACGCGCTAATATCTCAATCATTGGCAATTATTGAGTATTTAGAGGAAAAACACCCAACTAATCCATTATTACCTAAAGATATATTAGCGCGCGCTTATGTACGTAGTATTGCATTAAATATATCTAGCGACATTCACCCGCTGAATAATTTACGTATCCGTAATTACTTAACCAACACGTTAGAATGTAGCAAAAATGAAGGTAATGAATGGTATAACCATTGGCTTACCATTGGCTTAGATGGGTTGGAAAAACAAATTAAAAATAGTAAATTTTTCACAGGCAAATATTGCTATAACGATCAATTTTCTATTGCTGATGTGTGCATTGTCCCACAGTTATTTAATTTACGCCGTTTTATGTCTGATAATGGAGCCGAGAATCAAGCTATTGATATGCTAATGGCAAAACAGTATCCGACATTAAGCATGATTGAGAAAAATTGTATTGAATTAAATGCAGTGCAATCAGCTTGGCCAAAGGAATAATGTCGAATACTTTAGTCTTTACTTTTATTGAATATTTAAATTAGAGTTTGATAATGAAGAAAGCGTAATTTGGTAAACTGTTTGAGCGTAGCAAGTTTTTGCCAAATAACTTTCGAATTAATACAAACTCATATTTTGTAATCTTTGAAAGTAAAAATTAGTAAGTTATCCTATAAAGGAAAATTGAAAAAGTGAGAACTGTGGTTTTAAATTTTATAAAAAGAACAGAAATAAATGAATGATATTTTTACACAAGCAAATAAATCCGTACGCGAAACAATGCCATATCAAGCAGGGAAACCAATTGAAGAAGTTGAGCGCGAACTTGGTATTACCAATATAATTAAACTGGCAAGTAACGAGAATCCATTAGGCGCCAGCCCACTTGCAACAAAAGCCGCAAAGGATGCGATCGACAAGATTCATCTATACCCAGATGCAAGCTATTTCAAGCTACGTAGCGCAATCGCCACATATAATAATATAGATGTTGAGATGGTAACCGTTGGAAATGGCTCGGAAAATTGCATTGAATTTTTGATAAAAACATTTCTAAACCAACAAAGCAACGCTATTGTTGATGAATATTGTTTTGCAACAATTCAGATTCAGGTAAAAGTAATCGGCGCTGAACTACGCAAAATTCCATCAATTGATTATCGACATAATATAGATGAAACGATTAAACAAATTGATAAGAATACAAAAATAATATTTGTGGTTAATCCAAATAATCCAACAGGCACATATACCACCCACGAGGAATTAGTTCATTTGTTAAATAATGTGCCAAGTAATGTAATCGTTGTTGCCGATGAAGCGTATTTTGAATACGTTGATGTAGCTGATTACCCACAAAGTTTGCAATTAATTAAGCAATATCCAAATTTAATTATCTCACGTACTTTTTCTAAAGTATTTGGTTTGGCTGGTTTTCGCCTCGGATATTTGATAACATCACCTATTATTGCCGATTTGTTAAATAGAGCGAGAATGCCATTTAATGTGAATAATTGCGCCTTAGCCGCAGGAATTGCAGCGCTTAGCGACAATGAATTTCTCATAAAGACCTGTAAAGCGAATAAAGAAGGTTTAATTCAAATGCAAAATGGATTAAAAAATCTCAATATCAAATACATTCCATCCGTGGCTAATTTTATCACCATCGATACGGGTAAAGATGGTATAACAGTGTTTAATCAACTGTTACGTAAAGGAATTATTGTCCGCCCGCTAGTGCCGTATAATTTACCGCAGCATTTACGCATCACAATCGGCTCATATTCCGAAAATGAACGCGTACTTAGTGCATTAAAGGAGTTATTACATGCTTGAATATCTACACGGATTTAATAATCATTTTAGTAGTGAAACCATTGAAAATAGTCTACCCAAAACGCAAAACTCTCCACAGCGTGCGCCATTTGGCTTATATGCTGAACAAATTAGCGGTAGCGCATTCACCATGCCAAGAGCACACAATCTAAAAACTTGGGTATATCGAATTCACCCATCGGTAAAACACGGCACATTTAAATTAATCAAAAAACCAATTAATCTATATAGCACACCATTTAATCACCCATGTCCACCAAATCAAATGCGCTGGAATCCGTTGCCAATACCACAACACGCCACGGATTTTATTGATGGCATTAATACGATGGCTGGCAACGGCGACATTAGCTCATTAACTGGCGCCGCAACGCACATTTATGTTGCCAATAAATCCATGACACGTTATTTCTATAATGCCGACGGTGAAATGCTAATTGTTCCACAGCATGGTCAGTTGCTAATAAAAACAGAGCTTGGCGAACTAGAAGTTGAGCCATTGGAAATAGTAACTTTACCACGTGGAATCAAATTCCAAGTAATCTTAAAAGATGAAATTGCATACGGATATATTTGTGAAAATTATGGCGCGCCATTCCGTCTACCAGAGTTAGGGCCAATAGGCGCCAATGGGTTAGCAAATCCACGAGATTTTTTAAGTCCGATGGCCAAATTCGAAGATATTAATGGTGATTTTGAATTAGTTTGTAAATTCGAAGGCGAATTATGGAGCGCTACAGTAAATCATTCTCCATTTGACGTTGTTGCATGGCACGGTAATTATGTTCCTTACAAATATGATTTACGTAAATTTAATACAATTGGCACTGTAAGTTTCGACCATCCAGACCCAAGTATTTTTACAGTATTAACCTCACCAACCAACACGCCTGGATTAGCAAATATTGATTTTGCGATTTTCCCACCACGCTGGATGGTTGCGGAAAATACATTCCGCCCGCCATATTTTCACCGCAATCTAATGAGCGAGTTCATGGGATTAATTCGAGGACAATATGACGCAAAACCAGATGGATTTATTGCTGGTGGCTCAAGTTTACACAATCGTTTTGCAGCACATGGACCTGATGCCGATGCTTGTAAAGTAGCGATAGAACGAGAGTTAAAGCCAATACATTTGGCAAATACAATGGCGTTTATGTTTGAATCATCAAATACATGGCGCGTTACACCATTCGCTTTGGAAACTCCGAGCCTGCAACCAAATTACTTGGATTGCTGGCAAGCAATTGAAAAATCATTTCTCAATATTACTACTTAGCAATGAGGTTTTACAATATACAGAAATAAATTAATTTTTACCGATTTTGTGATAACTCATGAGGGAAAAATTAATTTATTTCTGTATATATAGAGGTGTTAAGTAACTACTCTCAATACCGACATTGCATTTTTAACTCAGTCCACATCTCATTTACCATAATGCGAATTGCTGGTGGATATGCTTTAAATACATATTGTTTTTTCATGTCTTTTGGATAAATCCAATCAATGCTAGTTAATGATTTGTCCAACTTCGACAACGCTGGAGCATTTGGAATGCTTGACCCAGTCAAACTTGCTAGTTCATATGCACTCTGTGAATCTAGCGCTGTATTTAAAAATGTATAAGATAAATTTTCATCGGGCGTAAAAACTGGTATAACCATATTATCCAGCTCATACATATTACCTTCTTTTTGTAACATTGCAGCAAGTTTAATCTTTGATTTAGAAGCATTCGCGTCTTGAATTGCTTTAAAAATATCAATAGAATAACTCATCGACACCCAAATATCGCCACGAAGAAGCGCACGATAATAACTATCACTGTCATATTTTGCCCAATATGGCGAAGCACGCTCAATAAGTGATTTTGCGGCATTTAGATCATTTACATTCACAGAATTTGGATCTTTACCTAAATATAACAATGCGGCGGCAAATAAATTGCGGGCTGAATTAAACACCGTTATGCGCCCCTTCAACAGCTTTAAATATTTAGGATCAAAAATAATTGCCCACGTATTTGGCACAATTCCTAATTGTTGCATTTTATCTTGGTTATATGCTAAGAAAACTGGAGTATACGCATACGGAACCGAATATTTATTCCCCACATCATAACTTTTATTTAAGAATTCAGGATCAATATACTTCAAATTCGGTAATTTACTTTTATCTAATGGCTTGATTTTACCCATGTGGGCTAATTCTTCAACAGCATAACTTGTCGCCACAATTACATTATACCCTTGAGCACCAGCTACTACTTTGGCAAGCATTTCTTCATTATCATTGAAAAAATTTTGTTCCACACGACAATTGCACAATTTCTCAATACGTTTAACCGTGCTATCTGCCAAATAATTTGCACCTATATACACATTCAGTACTTTTTCCGCACTTGCTGTAGTAGCAATAAAAGCTAAAAATACCAATAACAAAGTTCTAATTTTTTTCATCAACAAAACCTATTTAATAAAAACTAATATGAAGTCTAATTATATTAATAATACACTCGAAGAATTTGATTCGTTCTTTATACGTATTGAGCGAAAAAGCGACGACGTGTATGTTAACTACATTAGGCGCTTTTTTGTCAATACGACAAAGTCCAAGATTCAAAGATAACGAGTGTACTATTTAAATAATGATGGCGATAATTTAGTCGCTATACTCGTCAATAACAATGTAACTAATATAATAATCGTCGAAGCAGCATTAACCTCAGGCGTAACCCCCATTTTTAACATAGAATAAATCGCCAATGGTAGCGTACTTGAACCTACTCCAGATGTAAAAAATGTGATCACAAAATCATCGATTGACAATGTAAATGCCATCAATCCACCAGCAATAACACCTGGCATAATCGTTGGTAATAACACTAAAAAAAAGGCTTTCATAGGTCCAGCGCCCAAATCACGTGCTGCATCAATGATACTATCGTCCATTCCATACATCCGTGTTTTCACCGAAATCGCCACAAAACTTATACAAAATGCCGTATGTGCCAACGTAATTGAAACTAATCCTAACGTAAAATTAATTAATAAGAAAAATAATAATAATGCAACCCCGACCAATAATTCAGGCGCAGCAATTGGTATCATCACTAATGAAGAAAGCATTCGCAATTTATATTTGTGCAATGCAACACCTGCAAGAGTACCAAGCACAACAGAAAATACACTAGCTGTAGTGGCAATAATTAACGAGTTTAATGCCGCCTGCATTAATTGCTTATTTGCAAACAAAACTTTATACCATTTTAATGTAAAACCAACCCAACCCACATTTATTCTGGAATCATTAAATGAATATAAAACAACCACAATTAACGGAATATACAAAAATAAGTAGACTAATCCACCGCTAATCATTAAACGTGGCAATAATTTATTTACTTGCATACTTTAATCCCCCCAAGCGACTAGCAAACCATCCAACAAGCAATGTAATTCCAATCACCGAAAGAGTCATTATAATTGATGTCACACTTCCTAATGGCCAGTTCATTGTTTGCAAAAACTGTTGTTTAATCAGATTCCCAATCATCAATGAACAATTGCTACCGACTAATTCTGGTACCACAAACATACCAATGCTCGGGATAAATACTAGCGCACTACCCGCCAAAATACCTGGCAGACTTAACGGCAATGTAATCTGAGAAAATGCTTTAAATTTACTTGCACCCAGATCACGACTAGCCTCTATCATTGCTATATCGTGTTTTTCTAGATTAGCGTATAATGGTAACACCATAAACGGCAGATTTATATATACCAAACAAATTATAACCGCCGCTGATGAATACAATAAATCAACAGGCGCAAAACCAAACAATGCTAAAACATAATTAACCCCATTGCTAACCGCAGATTCTGGACCAAGAATAATCATCCACGCGTACACACGAATCAAGAAATTACTCCAAAATGGCACAATAACCAGCAACAATAGGAAATCACGATATTTTTTTGGACTTGAGGCAATCAGTAAAGCAAGTGGATAAGCAATAATTAGGCACAAAATAGTAACCAATACCGATATTACCATTGATCGTAAAAATAATATCCAAATGAATTTATTTGACAATGCATATGCAAAACTATTCAACGTAAGATTTAGCGTAGTATGTCCGTCAACACTACTAGTAAGTGGCATTACCCCACCATATGTACCAGGTTCACGAAAAGCAACGACGATCATTAATAAGGTAGGAATTAAAAATAATAGCACCAAATATACTGATGGAGGCAAAGATAGCACGTACTTCTCAACTTTAGATTTTTCTTGCATAATATTTACTCAGATAAAAAGCTTCCAGCATGTGGGTTAAATGACAATACAACTTGACTATCTTCATCGAAAAAGCTAGTTTGGCGCACCCGAGTATTAGACAACATTGACTGCAACTTAGTTCCATTAGTCAAACTAAACTCATATAACGTTCCATCACCATAATAATAGTAGCCATTCACCCTAGCCTCAACTGTATACAATTCCTCATCATCAGGTTCACTGCGATTCGCTTTTAATTTCTCAGGACGAATTGCATACCAACCAGTTTGACCAACGGTTAATTTATCTGCGTTTTCATGCGTCAAATCAAATTCCAATATTTCTGCAACCTTTAGACGTAATTTAGCGCCATTTATCTGCAGAATTTGCGCCTTCAATAGATTACATTTACCCAAGAAATCGGCTACAAAATGCGTCTTTGGCTTTGAATAAACTGCTTGCGGCGTGTCTAATTGCTCAACGTTACCATGATTCATCACGGCAATTCGACTTGACAATGCCAACGCTTCATTTTGATCATGTGTTACGTATACAAATGTCACCCCAGTCTCTTCTTGAAGCTTCACTAATTCCACATGCATATGCTCACGTAATCTAGCATCTAATGCCGACAGTGGCTCATCTAATAAAAGTAGTTTAGGCCTATCAACCAAAGCACGAGCAATTGCCACACGTTGTTTTTGTCCACCAGATAACTCATGCGGATAACGCTTGGCAAATTTGTGTAATTGCACATCATCCAACAGCTCTTCAACTTGTGTATTAATTTTTTCTTTTTCCCATTTCGCCATTTTCAATGGAAATGCAATATTCTCATAAACAGTCATATGTGGAAACAATGCGTAACTTTGAAATACGGTGTGCAATGGCCTACTTTCAGGCGGTAAATCTTGTATATCTTTGCCATCAAGTAAAATTTGTCCAGAGTCAGGCGTAGCGAATCCAGCTATCATACGTAACAAAGTTGTTTTACCACAACCAGAAGGTCCTAATAAAGTAAAAAATTCACCTTTGTTTATAACAATTGATACATCATCTACAACTGTATGCTCAGCAAAAACTTTTACTATATTTTTTAACTCTAAAATTGCCATCAAATTACTTTCATTAATCACTCATTATATTTAGTTTGGAATAAGATAGGTATTTTAACAAAAATTATTGTATAGAGTTGATTTTTTATTTGGTAAATTATATTTAATATGTAAAATCCCTGCATTAGCAGGGATTTTACAAGTAATAAATACACACTAATATGTTTATCGCACACCTTAAATTCAACAAATGCCACTCAAAACAAATTTCTTAACACCATAAAACTCATTATTTCACCAGTATGTGGATTCCTAAATTTATCTCCATAATCATCATTAGACGCTACCAATATACGTTCCACAGTTTCAAATGAAATCAAATGCGCTGGGAAATTGGCGTTACTACGCAGTATAAAGACTAAACTATCATCAAAAATATTCTCCACCAGAAACCTCTGATTTAGCGCTATATCTAATGACGATTCCTTTGTTTCTAAATCATTATCAACGACATATTTCGCTGAGATAAGCTCTTGGCTTTGCCTAATTTTTAATGGAACTTCCTTTAGTTTATAAGCGTAACTTTCAATTTCACATCTACGTATAAATTTCTTTAACTCAGGATGTTTCCGAATAAACTTAAGCAATAAAACATTAATCTCATATCCATGAGTATCAAGCCGTGTTATTTTCATTAAACTTTTAATAATTTCTTTAAAATCATTTTTAGCGATTAAAAATATACCACGAGCTCCTGTTTTATCAAAATCCCTACAATATTTCTTAAATAACTTAATTGTTGCATGTTCACTTCCTAAATTCATGGCTTTTTTATACCAGAAAATTGATTTTGCACGATCTTTATTTTGACTATATATACAACCCAACTTAAATGCAGCATCCGAATTACCTAAAATAGCAGCACATTCATAGTAATCCATTGCCAATTTAATATCTTGAGGAAAAATACTGCCACGCTCTAACATATCTGCATATTCAAAAGCAGCCCGATGATTACCGAAAAATGCTAATTCTTCATATTTCTTTTTAGCGTTGATTTTCATTATCTCAGCAAAATTATTATCCTTGCTACTTTCATTATTTATAGAATGTAGAACTAATTTTAAGTAATACCTAGACAATAACATACATGCATCAACATTGAGATTATCCAATATAAATGCTTCTTCTAACCTAATAATCTTATCTTCAGTTCGTGATTTATTATCAATAAAGTTTTTAACTGGTCCAATCATAAGAACACTCATTGCAGGTTTGTAGCCAAAACTAGCACAATCTCTAAATAATTTCATAGCTTCTTCGTTATTTACATCTACACCAATACCATCCCGATAACATACCGCCAAATTAAATAAAATTTCTACAGGGAAATTATCTTTATTAATACCATCATGATTCTTGAAGTGTTCATTAAGAACGTTAAATATAAAATCCGCGCAACATCCTTTTAAAGGGTTTATAGGCCTTATTCCCAATTCCAATTGTAAATATTCCAATTGTGAATTCGTGGTCAAATGCAATAAAGGTAATGGCGGAAGCCGTTTTGCTCGTAAGAATTTACCAACCATGTCATTTAATTTATCACTAACTGATGGATGCCTCGATGTATCTATTCCATGTAATTGCAATATTTGCAATGATTCATCGCTAAAATGTATATGCAAATCATGTTTTGGTAAAATATTTAATAAAGTTAATAATCCCTTCGGAAAAGTATTATTTCTAAAAAAACTGCTCTGAATTTGAACCATACTAATCATATGATTAAAATCAGCTAAAGTAAATGCATCTACTGAGTAATTGTCAAATAAAATATGCTTGCTCAGGTCCTCGTAATAAATCTTAACTTGTGCCAATTTTTCTTCCTGAATCATTACAGCTGAATCATTTAATTGTGCAGCCACAAATTCAACCAAATAATTTAATAGATACATAACTTTCTCATGCAATACCTCATTCGGATAATTTATCATTAGGTTAAAGTTTGCAAGGACATCACATCTAGCACTTGCAATATCTTGATCGTCAAGCTTATGCTCCAAATGATTCAAATTGTGAGAAGGTTTTCTAGATAAACTAGACGCACTATTACAACTAGCAAACATGGTTTTTCCTGCCCTACGTTAATATGTCAACTTATATTTCAAAGCCGACCAATTCTTTAATTAAATGATTATAATACGATAATTTAAACCGCATTATCATTGACAGAATAAAGATAATTATTTTTGAATACTAGAATTATATACGACCCGAAATGAATTTGTCTATAACATTTTTGTGTGGTACGCTAGAAACATGTTAAAACCTGATTTTTTTCCTTAAGATATAAATTAATGGGATACAAATTACTATTGCCCACATTTTCCCAAGAATTGCACCTGGTAAAAACTCTAGGCTATCAAATGCTAGCTGCAGAAAAATTGCGGAATCAACTACAATTCCAGCAAAACCAGCTAATACAACAGCCAAAACAAAATTCTTACGTTGTAATGGAGTGTATACTGCAGTATTTACAGTCTCTGAAATCAAAAACGTAACTGCACTTGCCGTGGCAACAGATGCAGAAGAAACCAAATAACTAAGCAATGAGCCAAATAAAACTGCTAAAATCGCGTATTTTAAACCTAACGATCGTTGTACTAAATCACGCAATACAAAATTAAATCCAACCACAATAACACTTGATACAGCATAAATTTTTGGATAAAACCATACAGGAACAAGACATGTATCAGCATTACATATAGTACCCCAATTTAATATTGCATAATTTGCCAATGGAATACTTGCAAGAAAAGCCAAAAAGAAAAGTATACCTAAAAAACGTCGTTGCCAATAAACAGAGGTCATAATTACGACTACATAAAATTAAATAATTAAAAAAAACCCCGACTTAATATTTAAATCGGGGTATTTCTTGTATAAAAAGCTTGG
>CAYWWJ010000031.1:0-25147 GCA_964462055.1 uncultured Neisseria sp.
AAAAATTTAATCAATATTCAATTATTTAATTGAGGAGGTTATCATACCATCTCATCCTATATAATTATAACTTTGTCGCAAAGCTTCTTATGTATACTTGCAGCGAAGCTTTGCTCCTCGTTCTAAATATATATGCTTGCAGTATAATTAAATTGTACCATCTATGTAATAACCATGATTTAAAGCCACCACAGTCATAAACTTGAGTATATCACGACATAATCAGTTAATTCGTCATGTAGCTTATTAGGATGAAGCAAATTTGCCATAACTTTATCAATCGTTGCACCAGAAATTCGATAAATAATTTTACTATTGGGTAATCGTTCTTGCAATATTGTTACATCTGTAGTTTTAGCTATTAAATAAAATGGCGATGGATAATTTACAATTTGCTCCAGTGAATCAAGTCGTCGATACGGATCTTTGGTGTGAAATTCTAAAGACAACGAATCAACTTTATAGTCGATAATTGGCAATGTCGTTTGCTTATTTAGATATTTAGCAATTTGATACCCAGCATCGTAATTCGCATAAATCACCCCATTTACCAAGCTCATAAAAACATAAACTACACAAATTGTGATTGACGGATAAATTACTGATTTAGTTATAGAATTAAGTGCATTACCCTTAAAAAATATGATAATACAAATTCCAGCTAAGATAAAAATAGCCAACTGCGCAACGCCATTAAACGCAAAAAAAGAAATTCCAATGACTAATGCAAGCAATAAATATGACAACCAGATTTGAAATTTATAGATTAATGAATTATTAACTGTGTGTTGTAATTTATACAGAGAATATAAATAATTCGCCGATAAAATTGCGGCAAATGGCATAAGTATATTGGTGTAATGATCTAATTGAAATTTAGTTAAGCTAAATAAAATAAATGTCGGGAAAAATGCAGAGAGTAAATATACAATTTGCGATTTACCTGAAAAATCATTGCCTACTGATCTAGCTACAACAGTCACGAAAGAATGCTTCTTACGAAATAATTTATAGGAAGCAATTAATGCGCCAATAAAGACCAACGACCACGGTAAAAATGCCCATAAAAATGTATGAATAAAGAAAAAAACATCTCCATGTGTATTTGTAATTGGTCCACTATTAAAAAAGCGCCCAAATTGACTATCCCAGAAAAAAAATCTGACGCCAGATACACTAGATTCGCCAAATAAAGATTTTTCTGGATGCATGTCGAATTGCAAATATAAACTAATTAATTCAGGGAGAATAAACAATAACGTAAGAAATAATGCACCCCACCATTTGATAGCAAATATTTTCCGCCATTGCCCCGAATAAATCCACAATCCTAGCATTCCACTAATTATCGTTATTAATACAAAAATACCCTTAGTCATTATCGCCATTGCACTAAATAATGCGCCTAAAAATAAATATCTTATAACACATTTTTCGTCATATAATAGCCAATAATATGCAGCAGGAATAATAGTTCCAAGCAAATATGACTCCGCGCGCACGTCGACACTTGAAATCATGAGATGTAATGCTGTTAAATAAATTAACACCGCAAGCAATCCAGTGCTTTTATCGTACAGATAACACGCTAATTTATATGTGTAATACGCACCCAGTAAATTAAACAAAAACCCTGGCAAGACATATGCAAATGAATTAATTCCAAATATTTTAAATGACAACGCCGTCACCCAAAATGGAAAATGTGGCTTGTCTAACCAATCATAATGATTTGAAATTAGATTAATCCAATCGCCACTTTGCACAATATGCTTGGCAATATTCGCGTATAATGTCGGGTCATCATTGCGCAGAATCGGTAGCCACAAACCAATGCTATTCGTTATAATAGCTAGTATGATTAATGCATACATCAATTTTGAATTGATTTGGCTATTCATTAACTTAATTTCAATCTATCTACAACTTTATTCCCCAATAAATGTGTATCAATTATATCTTTAACATCATCTTCATCAATATAACTATACCAAATTCCATCAGGATATACTACGCAAACAGGTCCATCGGCACAGCGTCCCAGACATCCTGATTTACTGGCGCGTAATTTCCCCTCGCCCCACATATCCAAATTTTGTAAATATTTTTTTGTAAATGAAAATGCATCATCGGCAGCCATAAACCCACAACCACGATCGTTTTCTTTTTTATTTGTACAGAAAAAAATATGCTTTTTATAAAACATGAAATAACACCCTAAAAAATATACTCATTTATATTCTAATTGTTTGGAACGCTCCTCGATACGCCTCTAACATTTGCTCTTCTGTAAGGAAACCTGATCTAGGGTCGCCATATACTTTAAATGTTTGATCAGGAATATATCTATCATATTTGTCTCCCTCGTAATTAAACACCTTACTCTCTCCATTACTAAATCGTACCACAATTACTGGATTAGCTTTATCATCATCTCCTTTTGTGTAATAGCACGTTATTTTAGTTATTGTATTCAAGGCACAAGAACTAGGAGGCTCTTTAAGAAATTGCTCAATAATTTCTTGCCATATTTTTTGCTGGTTTTCAGACAATCCTTTACCATCTAAACCTGAACATGTAACTTCTACATCTCTTATGCGCGTGGGAGCACTTATTGGGCGATGAACGGCTGTTAATTCACTTTGGCAAAACTCTTGTAAAAATTTATGAATTTCTGCCACGTTACCTTCAAATGTTATAAATTTGCAACTCGCCCAATCTTCATTACTATTACCACCATAAAAATATTGTCCAGCTTGATTCTTGATATGAAATGATGCATAATTAGGGGAATAGAAATAATGTTGTAATTTTGTAATAAACTGTGAACTTCCTGCCTCAGTGAATGTTGCGGAGCTATAACTTGCATTTAATGTTATTGCATTGGGATTATTAATCTCACGATGAATCGCAATACCAGTTCCACACTGACTATTAACCTTGGTTTGTAAAGTTTCAAAAGACAATGTAGTTTTAAGATTAAAACTATCAATAAAGCCTGCATAATCATGTCGTGTATTAGTATTAGTTATTTCACGACCATAAAAACAATTATTGAGATGATTGCAAGCATTCTCAAAGTAGTTTTGATTATTATTTCTACCCCAGGCAAAATCGTTATTCATACTGTCAGAATCATTTAATCCAACATCTGTAAAGTTGCTAGTAATAAAGCGGTTAAGCTCAGCTAAATTACTTGGTAAATATTCTTTAAAATGAGAAAAAACCAAAACCCATGCCACTACAGCAGATTCTGTATGCGTTTTTTTGCCAAAAAGAGTATTATAGTTTTTGTCTAACTCACGAATTCCCATTACAATAAAATTTTTATCCTCGTAGCTTATGTTGGTTAGATTTTTGCCACGACAATAAGCGCACAATCGTTTAACAATATCGTCTTTCGAATGTGTGTTACTCGCGCGACTGCTTTTATTAACAACAAAATTATATGTTACCCCTGGTGCTATATTATTCATATCAATTATTACTTCCAATATCAAAAAATTATGTAATTAATGTACGTAATTTTACACTATCTAAAATATACTAAGTTAGACATTTTGATTAACTTTTTAAATCAGCTGTATTTTTATAAAATTACTTATATACTGCTACGATTAGTACATTAATTAATGATGCGCAATCGGATAATGCTTAATTACAATCTTACGGAATAGCAGGCATAAAATTATTGCAAATACAGTAATCGCAATAAAAATCAACATTCCGTGCGCCATGCTTGCTTTAGAGCTAACAATATTATCATCAATATGCACAAATTGTGCAATTAGCCCAGCTAATTTACCACCTATACCAAGAGTTACAAGCCAAATTACCATATATAATGACACGAAGTCCTTTGGCGCAATTTTCGTCACCATAGATAATCCAATTGCAGACAAACATAACTCGCTCATGGCAAGAATAAGAAATCCAACGGCAAATACTAATCCATTAATCTGGGCATCAGTAGCGCTCATTACAATTGCAGCGTAAAATCCTGCAAGCATAATACCCATGAGAATAAAGCCAATATTGAATTTATCGACATCATGGATAGGTTTGCCTATTTTACCAAAATATAACCATATGCGTCCAATTATTACACCAAATACAACTACGCCAGCTGACTCTATACTCAGGAATTGAGAATCATATATATTGAATGAGAATAACTGATGTGTAACGCTAGTATTTATAAACAATAATATTGAAATAAATATCTGAAAATAAATACACCAATACAATATGGACAACGAGAAAAAAAGAACGCAACCAGTGGTCTACTCCAGCCAGAAACTTTCGCAGACTTAAATAAAATAATCAGACAAAATACTACTGCACCGAAAATTGCCAAATTAGCGATTACTGGATTTTTGAGAATTAGAAATACCAAAATCATATATAACAAGATAATAAAAATTGTATTACAAACAACTTTAGTTCGAAGTTTATTGGTCACAGTATATTTTTTTAGCTGAAAAAATCCAAAAGATATATTAATAATCATTAATATGGTAACGATTATACTAGAATAAAATGGCATAGCAAAGCCAAAATTTTCTTGCAACATTGACGCAAAAAACAATGCAAATAGCCCACCAAGATTAATACCTATATAAATAAATACTAAAACCAAAATCACGATGACTTTGGCTGACTTTGGCTTTATCATAAAACGAACCTAAAAATGATGAAATGTTGGACTTGATTAATCCTGTGCTAATTGAAATAAACGTTAATCCTAAAAATAACATATCTTGATTATTTGAAATAGACAAAATAATTAGACCAACGAGACTAAGTAACGAACCTATAAATGCGGCTCGATAATAGCCAATTAATTTATCGGCAACATATCCACCGACAATTGCAGAAATATACACCAGTCCCAAAACTGTACCGACTAATGTCGCACTGCTTGCCTGCGAAATATGAAATTTTTCAATCAGAAAAAAAATTAACAGTGATTGAATAATGTAATAACTATATCTTTCGCCAAACTCTGTAAAACAGGTGATCAACAACACTTTGCTTTGATCTTTTTGTACTTCTTGCACCGTATTCTCCTTTTTTAATTAATATTTGTAACTACTTGTTGTGATGTTTACAATATACAGATAAATTAATTTTTACCGATTTTGTGATAACTCATGAGGAAAAAATTAATTTATCTGTATATGTTAGAGATGTTGCCAGGTAGTTACCAACATTCATTACCTTATTTCATATAAAAATTCTACACTATCGCCTAATCCACTGATTCCAAGCCCAGCTTCATCACTCAAAATTAATTGCGCACCCTTTACTTGCATACCACCTTGCAATGGATTGTTCACAATCATAAATGGCGGATCTAAATCAATTAATCGAATATTTCTACCCGCAACAAAACTTGCCATTGCTGCGACCCCAAGCGGTGATTCTAGCATGCAACCCGCCATGCACGGAATATTATTAATCGTCGCCATTGCATAAATTGTCTGTGCACTATAAATACCGCCTGATTTCATTAACTTTATATTAATCCCATCTGCAATATTTTCTGCAATAATTTTACCCGCATCTCGTGGACTAAAACAGCTCTCATCCGCATAAATCTCGCTATTAGTATTGTCCCGAATAAATTTTAACCCGGCAAAATCATGCGCCTTAACCGGTTGTTCTATCATTACAAGATTAAGATCTTCCTGCTCAAGTTTGCGGATAACTTGCAAAGCTTGCTTAACTGTGTATCCTTGATTAGCATCAACGCAAATTTGTATTTCACGACCAACTGCGCTACAAATTGCTTTAATCCGTGCAATATCTTCATCAATATCTAAACCAATCTTTATTTTCAGATGTTTAAACCCTTGTGAAACAAATAATTTGGCATCAGCCACCATTGCATCAATCCCCTTCACACTTACCGTTGTATCACTAATTACAATATTATTCGCCCCACCTAAGAATTTATATAATGGCAAATTACATCGTTTAGCAAATAAATCATAAAGCGCAATATCAAGCGCAGCCTTAGCAGAAGTATTATTAACAACTGAATTTTGTATAAAATGTAGTAAATTATCAAATTCGGTAATATCGCGACCAATTAATTTAGGCGCAATAATGTCTTTAATTGTTGAAATAATTGAAGCATGACTGTCACCTGTAATCACTGGAGTTGAAGTTGCTGAACCATAGCCTATTAATCCATTATCTGTATTAATTAGAACAACGACATCTTCAATTGCCTCAACTCTACGTAACGCTGTTATAAACGGACGAATAAGCGGAATGCATAGTTTAAATATTTTGATACTAGTTATTTTTGTCATTTTAGACCTCACATCTTTAATTTTACTTTGGAGCAAT
Organism: uncultured Neisseria sp.; assembly: GCA_964462055.1. Taxonomy (GTDB): domain Bacteria; phylum Pseudomonadota; class Gammaproteobacteria; order Burkholderiales; family UBA11063; genus Aquella. The sequence goes on from CAYWWJ010000031.1 coordinate 6,358, forward strand.
ACCCATCCATTTGGTTAAAACATCGTCTAAATGATTATTCGATGGGTCATAACCATTAACATACGGCTTAATTAGCACACTGTACGTTGGTTGAAATAATGGAATAATCGGATAGTCATCCATACTATACATTAATGCATCATGATAGTATTTATTTCTTAGTTTAACAGAAAATTGAGAACCAGCTAAAGATATAAGTTTATCATAAGTAGGGTTACAATAATGTGAATCATTTTGCAAGGAACCGCATAAAAACATAAAGTCAAGATAATCTGTGATATCATTCCCACCAATCCACATATCTCTTGCCACTTCGTAATTTCCAACTCTACGAGAAGATAAAAATGATTTCCATTCTTGATGAACAAGTGTGACATTTACCCCCAAAGTTGAATGCCACATACTGGCAATTGCTAAACTAATTACTTTATTTAAATTAGCATCATTATATACAATCGATATATTAAGAGGATATTCTTTACTATAACCAGCCATCTTATAAAGACGCTTAGCCTCCGCAATCTGCTTTTCACGTTGCCACTTTGACCAAGCATAAACATCATTATTAAACACACCATGTGCAACGGTGGAAGTTGCAAATGAAAATAATGGTTTTTCTCCATGCCCTAATACATTATCAACTAAAACATCACGGTCAATCGCCATAGACAATGCCATACGTAAGTTTAGATTATGCTTAAAAATATTATTTTGCATGTTAAAATCATAAAAATATATCGCTTCTTGAAGAACTGTATGTAATTCTTTAGGATAGGCTTGTTTTATAATTTTGTATTGATCATATGGTATCATATTTGTAATATCAATTGCACCAGTTTTATACTGATTATATTGCGCAATTTCATTTGGAATAACATGATACCTAACTTTATTAATTTTAACATTAGATTCATCATAGAAAAATTGGTTTTTTGCTGCTAAAATATTATCTTTTACTGGGTATTTAACTATACGATAAGCTCCTGTGCCAACAATATGTTGCATATTAGTCCATTTATTTCCATACTTGGCAATGACCTTGGTTGGAACAATATACAATCCTGGAACTGAAGCTAGAAGATAAAGAAAGGATGGATGTGGATGAATTAATTTTACAGTGACGGTATCATTTCCTTGTGCATAAACACCTAATTTTTGTAATGGTAACTTACCTAATAAAACATTATGTCCATTTTCAACAAATTCTAATATGCTGTCTTGCAAAGAATTTGTTTTTGGATCGGCAAATCGTCGCCACGACGCAATTACATCTGTTGCATCTAATTTGCTTCCATCAGAAAAGTACAGATTCTTTCGTAAATTAAATATATAAGTCTTGCCGTCATTTGAGATAGACCATGATTCTGCGATACCTGGGACTACATTATTACGTTGATCAAAAGATACAATACCTTCGAATAAATCACGAATAATTCGCGCACAAGAAACATCATCACAATTAACTGGATCAAACGTTGTTGGCTCACCTGAAATAGCAAGATTGATTGTACTATCACGTTCGTAATTGTTTACGTAGGTATTATGATATGTTTTATAAATATGTATGGAGCAAATTACAATAATTAATATGATTAAAATGAATCCCAAATATTTTCTCATAATATCCCTTTATTTAGCTATAAGCTTTAAGGTATAATTAAATTTGTTATACGAATATCATTGCTAGATTGCAAATTTAGGCTTGGTAGCAACTTAGAGCTTATCATCTTTGCAACAAATGACATTGAACAGTTAAAATGATTTGCAATTTCTTGCTGTGTGAAATTTAATTTAATTAAATCATATACCAGTTGCAAATCAGGATTTAGTGAGCCTAAAGACATAATATTGTGATTTGACACACTAGTGGCAGACAAAATACTTGGAGAAATAAAGCAATTAAAATTCATATTAACTAAAGTTTCCAATAAAAACTTAGAAGATTCATTAACCACACTAAATTTTGGACAAAGATTACTGCCAATAATTTTACTTATGTAACTACGCGATAAATTTAAAATATTTGCAATATCGGTTAAGCTAAAGCCGCTTACTAATAAAGTTACTACTTTTTCTTCGAGCGTAGTTAATTGCACACCAGATAAATTAGTAGTCTCTACATAATATGTACCATAACGCCTTGAATAAATATCCAGAATATGGGAATTAACATTTCCATCAACTAATAAATTTTTATTAACTGTAATAAAAACGTAGCCAAATTCTTCGGTAAACACCCGTTGCTGAAAAATTTTTACAGGAGGACCATCACTACCCACACTATATGATACCATTTTCTCATCATTTGACGACAAGCATTCAAAAATTTGTTCACGCCATGGATCTACGTGATTCATGGCATCTGCGGTAAATTTATTTAAATTAAGACCCAGAATATCTGCATCACGTGATATTCCTATTTTATCAAGTAACTTATTATTTAAAAATAGAATTGCATCTTCCCGATCCACGATTGAAACCGTATACTCAAGTTTATTGAAAGCATCAATGAGATGCGCAAAGTTTGACATTTAAATGCTCCAACTTTTTTACTTTACAAACAGTTTTGCACGAATTTATTACATGCAATATTAATTGTAACACAAAAACACTTGTCGCTTAACCCTAAATTTTGGTAAATTATAATGATTAAATACATTTGGTCCGTACAATATTTTACAAATACACCACTAATTAACATAAAAATGCTATAATGTAGGGATATAAAAAAATAAGAGTTAATTAAAATGAGTATAACCAATAACCGCAAAGCATATCATGATTATTTTATCGAAGAAAAATTCGAAGCTGGAATCATGTTAGAGGGCTGGGAAGTAAAAGCTATTCGCAGTGGTAAAGCACAATTACGTGATTGTTACGTCCGTATAATCAATGGTGAAGTATGGATGATTGGCTGTCAGATTACGCCATTGCTACAAGCTAGCACACATATATCAGCAGACAACATTCGCACTAAAAAATTACTTCTAAAGCAAAAAGAAATTAATCGCCTAATTGGTAAAACAAAAGAAAAAGGCTATACTATTATTGCATTAGATTTACATTATACTCGCGGAATGGTAAAGGCAGAAATAGCTTTAGTAAAAGGCAAGAAACAACACGATAAACGAGCGGTTGAAAAAGAAAAAGAAATGAAAAAATATACTGCGACAGTTGTTAAACAATATAAAAGAATGTAGGTAAGGATAATTATTTATATGAAACAATTAGAATTTGAATATACCAAAGAACAATTAGCTACTATTGCTAATGAAATATTAGACATTGCAAAAAGCCAAGGCGCAACTGAGGCGCAGGTTGAATTAAGCGAAAATATTTCTAAAGGTGTTGACGTACTTCACTCCAAAACTGAGAATTTTGCTACAAGTTATGATGCGCAATTAGTTTTAAGCGTATTTATCGGCAAAAATAAGGGGCATGTAGGAATTACAACCATCAACCCAACAAATTTGCCACAAATTGTTGCCCATGCTATTGATATTGCTAAATATACACAAGCAGACGCTGCAAATGGAATCGCCGATAAAGAATATCTGTGCCAACAAATGCATGCAGATCTTGGGTTATATAATCCATACATTAGCAATAATCAAGATCTCATAAATAAAGCTATAAATATAGAAGAAACTGCATTAAAATATGACTCACAAATCACCAATTCCGACGGAGCTTCTATTAGTTTGTCTAATTACAATTTTTTGATGGCTAATAGTAATGGCTTCTGCAATGGATATCAAACTACGCGTTATAGCGCTAGTGTTAGCATACTTGGTGGCAAAAATAGCGATGAAATGCAAACAGATTATTGGCACACAAGTAGCCGAGATTTCAACACTCTATTGAGTAATGAAAATCTGGCACAAAAAGCTGCGCAACGGTTACTTAGGCGGTTAAATAAAGGAACTATACAATCAGGAAAATACTCCGTAATATTTGAGTCCCCTATTGCAAAATCGCTTATTGCAAGCTATTTAAATGCGGTTAGCGGTGGTAGCTTGTATCGCAAACTAAGTTTTCTGACAAACTCACTAGATAGGCAAGTATTTCCAGAGTGGTTCAATATGCATGAAAATCCATTTAAACAAAATGGATTATCCAGCTGTTATTTTGATAATGAAGGTATTAATGTTATACCGCGCAATCTTGTTACAAATGGCGTCGTTAATGGGTATTTGCTATCTAGTTATACTGCGCGTAAACTAAAAATGCAACCAACTGGTCATGCTGGTGGCAGTCATAATATTACCGTGAGCCCAAATTTTGAGGGTGATTTATCGGCGCTTGCTAAGCAAATGGGTACAGGATTAATCATAATTGAAACAATTGGTCATGGGGTTAATTTAGTCACGGGAGATTATTCGGTTGGCGCTAGTGGTTTATGGGTTGATGCTGGTAATATTCAGCACTTCGTCGACAATATAACAATTGCGGGCAATTTACGCGAAATGTTCAAACAAATTAAGCTAATTGGTTCAGATAGCGAAATAAATTCACTAAGTTGTGGATCAATGTTAGTTGATGGGATAACCATTTCCACGTAAAGTACTTCGCAACCACGAATCAAATACTTCGAATATGCAGCATTTATCTTTGAGTCTTAAAATATCAATTTATTAGAGGAATAACCTGTATGGCTTTAATTTCATTACGTCAAGTTCTTGATCACGCTGCAGTTAATAGTTATGGCGTACCAGCTTTTAACGTAAATAATCTTGAACAAGTTCAAGCAATTATGGAGGCAGCTAAAGAAACTAATTCACCAGTAATTTTACAAGCATCTGCAGGTGCACGTAAATACGCAGGCGAAGAATTTCTGCGCCACTTAATTTTAGGTGCAATTGAAGAATACCCAACAATACCTGTGGTTATGCATCAAGACCATGGTTCGTCGCCTAATGTATGCATTCAAGCAATAAAATTAGGCTTTTCATCTGTAATGATGGATGGCTCTTTATTACAAGATGGCAAAACTCCAAGCAGTTATGAATATAATGTGGATGTAACTCGTAAAGTGGTCGAATTATCCCACAGTGTCGGCGTATCCGTTGAAGGCGAACTCGGTTGTTTAGGGTCTCTGGAAACTGGTCAAGGAGACAAAGAAGATGGACACGGATTTGAAGGCACATTATCTATGGACCAGCTACTAACTGACCCACAAGAAGCAAAAGACTTTGTCGCAAGTACCAATGTTGACGCCTTAGCTATTGCCATTGGTACATCGCATGGCGCGTATAAATTTTCACGTAAACCAACTGGTGATATATTGGCAATTGAACAAGTCAAAAAAATTCATCAAGCAATTCCCAATACACACTTAGTTATGCATGGGTCAAGCTCTGTACCACAAGAGTGGCTAGAAGTTATTCGTGAACACGGTGGTAATATCAGCGAAACTTATGGTGTACCAGTAGAAGAAATTCAAACAGCAATTAAATTTGGTGTACGTAAAATCAATATTGATACAGATATTCGTTTAGCAATGACTGGAGCAATTCGCCGTTATTTTACGCATCACCCAGATCATTTTGATCCGCGCCAATACTTTAAAGTTGCAAAAGATGCCGCGAAACAAATCTGTATTGACCGATTTATTGCATTTGGATGTAGCGGTCATGGCGATAAAATTATACCAACAAAACTCAGTGTAATGGCATCACAATACAAATAACATTATTTTTTATAGAAAGAATCATTTCCCCATGAGTAAACTGGCAGAAATTAAACAATATGGACAAAAAGTTTGGTTAGATAATTTATCTCGTGAATTATTGCAATCAGGTCAATTAAGCAAATTAATTCAAGAAGATAATATTGCTGGAGTAACATCTAATCCGAGCATTTTTCACAAAGCTATTGCCAATGACAAACTATACACAAACGATTTACAACGTGTTAAAAATAGCGATTTAACACCTGAAGCACGTTACGAAGAATTAGTTATTCCAGATATTAAACAAGCATGCGACATTATGCTGCCACAATATCAAAGTAGCAATAAAGAAGATGGTTATGTAAGTTTTGAATTAGCACCATATTTAGCCAATGATTTAGACGGAACAGTGAATAATGCAAAACGATTATGGAAATTGATTGATCGCCCAAATTTGATGATTAAAATTCCAGCAACGAAGGCTGGATTACTTGCGTTAACTGAATTAATCTCATTCGGAATAAATATTAATATCACTTTACTTTTTTCATTAGAACAAGTTTATGACACTTGGGATGCATATATTGCAGGGTTGAATAAACGACTAGAAAAAGGTTTGTCAGTGGATAATATCAAATCCGTAGCCAGTCTTTTCTTATCGCGAGTTGATTCGGCGATAGATCAGCAATTACCCGATAATTTACAGGGCTTCACCGCAATTACTATTGCGAAAAAAGCTTATATAGAATATCAAAAATTATTTAATGGCGATAAATTTGCCAAACTAAAAAATGCTGGAGCAAAAGGACAATATTTATTGTGGGCAAGCACTGGAACTAAAAATCCCAAATACAGCGATTTGTTATATGTGGAGCCGCTTATTGGAAAAGAAACTATCAATACGATGCCAGATGCTACAATGAATGCATTTCGCGACCATGGTAAATTCGACGCAGTATTACAAGATTGCAGCGAGGAAACAGAAATCGCAAGCAAAACAATATTAGCAGATATTCGTGCTCATGGCGTAAACTTGAAAAATCTTGGTAAAAAATTACAACAAGATGGACTAAAATTATTTGAAGATAGTTTTAATCAATTAATTGATTTAGTGAAGTAAAATCTATGTTAAAAAATCATTACATTATTTTGGATTTTGATAGTACATTTGTACAAGTCGAAGCACTAGATGAATTGGCTGCAATTACACTAGCTAAAATTGAAAACAGCTCGATGTTATTGGCAAAAATCAAACAAACAACCGAAGATGGAATGAATGGCACTATTTCGCTTAGCCAAAGCTTAAATAGTCGCATAGAATTACTAAAAACCAACAGACAAGAAATCAATCAACTTGTTAATTTGCTGAAACATAAAGTTTCGAACTCGATTAAACGTAATCATGAATTTTTAAATAAATATTGCGATAATATTTTTATTGTATCAAATGGATTTAAGGAATATATAACTCCAATTGTTACATTATACGGCATAAAAGAAGAAAATATTTATGCAAATAGCTTTTTATTTGATGATAACGATAATGTAATAGGAATCGATCAAAATCACATATTGAGTAAAGATCAAGGCAAAGTTACGCAAGTAAAAGAATTAAAACTAAACGGAACGGTGCATGTAATTGGCGATGGCTATACTGATTATGAAATAAAAAAACATGGCGCGGCTGATTATTTTTATGCGTATACAGAAAATGTAACACGGCAAAATGTAATTCAAAACGCTGATTTTATTACCCCTAGTTTTGATGAATTTTTGTACCAAAATAACTTCCCAATGTCAATTTCATACCCGAAAAATCGCATTAAAATATTACTTTTAGAGAATATTCACCCACATGCATATTTATTACTAAAAAATGAAGGATACACTCTAGAATCAATCAAAGGAAGTCTTAATGAAGATGAATTATGTAGCAAAATTGCCGATGTTTCGGTAATTGGAATACGCTCTAAGACTACAATTAGCCCTAAAGTGCTACAACACGCGGATAAATTAATTGCTATTGGCGCATTTTGCATTGGTACCAATCAAATTAATTTAACTGGCGCAGAAAAGCAAGGAATTGTTGCGTTTAATGCTCCATATAGCAATACGCGTAGCGTGGTTGAAATGGCTATTGGCGAAATAATTATGCTCCAGCGCAAAATAATTCCTAAAAATACTGGTCTACACAATGGAAAATGGAATAAATCAGCTGATAATTGTCATGAAATTCGTGGTAAAAAATTAGGAATTGTAGGATATGGCAACATTGGTTCCCAATTATCGGTATTAGCTGAATCGTTGGGTATGCAGGTATATTATTATGATTTAATTGAAAAATTACAACTTGGTAATGCAAAAAAATGCCAAAGTTTGCATGAATTACTCGGCAAGGTTGATATTGTGACTTTGCACGTTGATGGGCGCAAAGAAAACGCTAATTTAATTGGCGCTAATGAACTAAGTTTAATGAAAGACAACGCAGTCTTGCTAAATTTAAGTCGCGGACATGTTGTTGATCTCAATGCATTGGCGTTTCATTTAAAATCAGGCAAATTATTAGGCGCCGCAATTGATGTATTCCCATATGAACCACAAAATAATCAAGAGCCATTCGTGCATAAACTTTGTGGTATTGATAATGTAATTCTGAGCCCACATATTGGTGGGAGCACCGAAGAAGCGCAGTATAATATTGCTGAATTTGTTGCCAATCGAATTATTAGCTATATAAACACTGGTGATACCACACAAAGTGTCAATTTACCGAATTTACAATTACCAGAGTTTACTAATGCACATCGACTGGTACATTTACATGCAAATGTACCTGGAATTCTAGCGCAAATAAATAATATTCTTGCGAAACATAATATTAATATTTTAGGACAGTACCTAAAAACAAATGAAAATGTTGGATATGTTATTACCGATATTGATACTGGCTATAATCAGGATGTAATTCATGAACTAAAAGCGATTGACCATACAATTAAATGTCGTGTACTTTATTAAAATAGAGTAAAATTTATATGAAATTTGAAACATTTTTGTCGCCAGCTAAATTAAATTTAGGTCTAAAAGTCGTTGGCAAACGAGATGATGGTTATCATTTGCTTAACACAATTTTTTGTTTAATTGATTTATATGATAGAATCGATATTCAAATAACAAACAATGGTAAAATATCCCTAATTGAACACGAACAAGCGTGGTCATATAAAAAAGACTTATCTTATCGTGCCGCAAATCTACTTCAAGAATACACAGGTACACCATTAGGGGCAAATATTCGCATTAAAAAAGTAATTCCATCTGGTGCAGGATTAGGCGGCGGTAGCTCAAATGCTGCCACTGTGCTAGTAGTGCTCAACCAATTATGGAAGACTCAATTGAGCGATGAAACCTTAATAAACCTTGGAAGAACTCTTGGTGCGGATATTCCATTTTTTATTTATGGTAGAAATGCATTTGCAACTGGAATTGGCGATATTTTTACACCAATTAATTTGACACCAATGTATTTTGTAATAGTTAAGCCCAACTTCTACATTCCAACTCGTGATATTTTTGTGAATTTAAACTTAGATTTCGAAAAAATATCAAAAAATATCATTGTTCCAGAAGCATTATTATTATCATTAGAAAACGATCTGGAGCCATTTGCATGCAAACTATATCCAGAATTAAATCAAATAGTTAATGACTTATCACAATATGGCAAAGTACAAATGACAGGTTCTGGCAGCTGTGTTTATTTACAATTTAATGATAAAAATATTGCAAAAAAAGTTGCAATTAGTTTGGAAGTACGATATAATACCTACCTTGCTGAAGCCTTACAGTCTTCACCAAATTTTACTAAATAACATTTTTATTGGGGTGTCGCCAAGTGGTAAGGCATCGGATTTTGATTCCGACATTCGTAGGTTCGATCCCTACCACCCCAGCCATATACTGAAAAAAGCGCAGACTGCTCCATCAAAGAAGTCTGCGCTTTTTTTATAGTTTAAGTATACCATAAATTAACGCCATACTTTAAGAGGTACATCTAATGTTTATGCATAAAAATCTAATGGTCTTTACTGGAAATGCAAATAAAGAATTTGCAAACAATGTTGCTAAATGCCTGCAGTTACCACTTGGTAAGGCAACAGTATCTAAATTTAGCGATGGTGAAGTTGCGGTTGAACTATTAGAAAATGTGCGTGGCTCAGATGTATTTATTTTACAGCCAACTTGCAATCCAACAAACGACAATCTTATGGAAATATTGGTTCTGAGCGATGCACTTAAGCGTGCATCTGCAGGTCGAATTACGGCTGTTATCCCATATTTTGGCTATGCACGTCAAGACAGAAGACCTCGCTCTGCGAGAGTTCCAATTTCTGCCAAATTAGTTGCCAACATGTTAACATCCGCTGGGATTAATCGAGTTTTAACTGTCGACCTGCACGCCGATCAAATCCAAGGGTTTTTTGATATTCCTGTTGATAATATTTATGCAAGCCCAGTATTATTGAGCGACATTCGTAACAAGAAACATGAGAATTTAATTATTGTATCGCCAGATACAGGCGGTGTAGCGCGAGCACGAGCATTTGCCAAAGCATTACATGTAGATATGGCGATAATTGATAAACGTCGTCCAAGAGCTAACGAAGCTGAAGTAATGAATGTTATTGGTGACATAAATGGCAAAACTTGTGTAATTATTGATGACATGATCGATACCGCAAAAACATTATGCAAAGCGGCAGAAGCACTAAAAAAACTCGGCGCAACAAAAGTATTTGCATATGCAACCCACGCTGTATTTTCTGATGACGCCGTTAAACGTATCAATGAATCAATTTTAGACGAAGTTGTAATTACTGATACTATTCCATTATTTGACGCACAATCAAGCAAAATACGGATAGCCAGTATTGCAAATTTACTTGCAGAAACAATACGTCGCATAAATAACGAAGAATCCATTAGTTTATTATTAAACGATTAACTTATACTCTTCGTCTTTGAATCTTGGACTTTGTCGGATTAATAAAAAAAGCTCCTAATGTATTACTCATACACGTCGTCGTTTTTTTTATTAATCCTTCTCGTCCACGAATCAAATACTTTGAGTACATAATCATAAACAAAGGTTTATTATGGCTAGATATGCAATTGGTGATATCCAAGGGTGTTACGCAGAGCTTTGTAAATTATTAGATAAAATTAATTTTAATCCAAGCAAAGATACACTATATTTAGTTGGTGATTTAGTTAATCGTGGGCCAGAATCACTCAAAGTACTAAAATGGGCATATAAAAATCAAGACAGCATAATAACCGTGCTTGGCAATCACGATATATATTTACTTGCGAGCTATAATCAGCTGGTTGTAGCAGATAGCGACGATACCTTATCGGACGTTATTACCAATAAAGATGCTGGTAAATTAATTGATTGGCTACGTTCGCAACCACTTATCTTCCATGACAACGACTATATTTTAGCTCATGCAGGAATTTACCCTAAACTGAATTTTAACACCATGCTGCTGTTAAATCATGCGGTAAAAAATCATTTACAAAGTAAGGATTACCCGCAATTTCTTGAACAAGTATATGGAAATAAGCCAAATCAATGGAATGATGAGCTTGATCTAATACAAAAAATGAAGTTTTTTCTCAATAGTTGCACACGAATGAGGTTCTTAGATTCTACAACATTTGCATTAGACTACAAATATAAGTCAGAAATTTCATCTAAACCAGAAAATTTGACACCTTGGTTTAAGTGTGAATTTGATATAAGCATCAGTAAGAAAATTATATTTGGACATTGGGCTGCGCTTGGGTTTTACCATGATCCAAAATTTATTTCATTGGATACGGGATGCGTATGGGGACGCAAACTGACAGCATTGAATCTAGAAAATTTTGAGATATATCAAGTTGAATACACGTCTAATTATTAAAACACATACCTAATTTACACCTTCACAACCATTATTTTTTATTTTAGAAACTACATTACATTTATTTAAATAGATGATGTTATACAACACTATGAGACTTTAAAAAATCATCATATTACTTTAAATAAAGTCATAAATTATTTCACACCACACAAAAATGTTATAGACAAGGTTATATACAATTTGCTAGAATTATGCCTGTGTAGTAAAATACAACACTAACATATTAATACGAATACAACGACTAGTATCGTATATAATAAAACTTTACATAATAATAGAAGAATAACTAATAACATCAGGAGATCTTAAAATGGCTAGTAGTATTGGAAATAGTAATATAAATCCGCATAAATATAATAATTCAAATAAAAATAATATGAATGAAACTAAATCAGATGAAGAAAAAAGCGTTTTATTCCCCGAAAATATTAATACATTAAACCAGAGAAATAATAATTTCCCTGGTAGCAACTGGAGTACAGTTCCACAGTATGGATTCACTGAAATAAAGATATGTCTTGATATACATGGTCAACAGCAAGAGGTTTCATTGTATATCCCAACAAAACCTTATTCACACTCTGAATTAAGAGACTCTTTTCAACACTGGTTTGGAAATTTGCCAGAATCAATACAATTTTTTAATTCAAATGGCGTTCTAATTAACAGCCAGAGCAATAATATTCACCCTAGCCAGGTTGGTATATTTAAAATCTATCCTCGATATATAGAGGATAAAGCGCAATTTATTGAAATAATTGAAAGTATAGGATTAGATAACCAAAGAAACGAAGGTTCGGTAATGCCATCGGCTATCATACGTACTCAACATATAGAACAACAATGTATAATAGAGATAACAATAACATGGACAGTTCAAGATGAACGCCATGAAGCACGTGTAGGGATACCTTTTAAGGGCGGCGACCTAATAACAACTCAAGAATTTTTTGAAACTATATCTTCAGCTCTAAAAGTAGATGAGGCAAATTCAAATGGTTGCAAGATTGAAACTGGGGATAAGGGTGACATATACGGTACAGTGATTAGGAGTGGTAAATTAATTGGATTTTGGCCAGAACATGTAACAGGCTTAAGTGATGCTATTCAAGTAGTTTTCTATTGCTTAAATATAGACACATATGTCAATAAAGGAGACGAAGCAATTATAAAATCAATGGAACACTTTGAATACTTTGAAAAATATATTGAGGAACATAAAGTTGAGAAATATAGAACTGACAAATACAAGACATATAAAAAAATCGTCTACATAAATAATTCCTCAACCACAGAGGTAGATGTTAATCTCAACACTACAGTTGGAGATCTATTAGCAAGTTTAAGACAAAGGCTTAATAAAGATGTTGCATTAATTATTAACGAGACGGAGATCAAGCCTAATACAAATATATCAACTTTATCACTAAATGAGAAATGGATTATATTAACAGAGCCTCAAGAAAATATAGCCCAGATAAATGGAAGAATTAATTTTACTCCTCCTTGGTTTAAAAAAGTTGTAGTTACTTGTGAATTTCATCTAATTAAATTACATGTAAAACCCAACACTAGCATTGCAGAATTAGCGCAATTTTTACAAACTAATTATCATATTATTTCGAAACAAAATCCTAAAGAATATTATTTAGTTCGTTATATAAGCTTTAGTATTGAAAAACCAATAAAAAACAACGATGAATTAGTTATAACAGATATTGAGTTTACTGGTAGCATTGTTATTAATTATAAGAAAAATTCTGATAGTATACCAACAGAAATAAATAGTAATGCATTCACCATAATACATAGCAATAAGAATGATTTGCTAATAACTGAGCAAAAAGAAAGCGAATCTAAAGTATACGTAGTAAATAAACAAAATAATGAGCAAACTACAGCTAACCCATACCAGCATGGATGGAAAGCACAAGTTCCAGTACAATACTCACTACGACCGCAATTTACATCTAATCTACCGACGACTTTTGATCAAGCATTGAATTCGGATATTCCACCTGAAATCACTAACTTCAACATATCTAGGCTTGATGGAATGAGGAGAATTGGTCATACTTGCTATATAACAGTTTTCTTTATTCAGGCTCTTAATGATAAAGAACTTCTGAAAATATTGTGGATAGGGGAAGACATTTTACCTACATGCACTACACACATTAAAAATTTAGTTAAATTTGCAATTCGAAGTTTTGTGATTGCTGTTTTTTTAAATAATGATAATCAGAACGCAGTAGAAAAATGGGTGTATTTGTTGAATTTACTAATTAAGAAGCTTAAAATAGATACATATGAATTTAATAGTATATATGAATTTTCAGAATTAATGTTGCAAACATCTTCAAAAAGCAATTTAATAGAATACCACGCAATGGCGCCAACTTATGTAGAAGCATATAATACTAAAAGTTATCTTGAAAAAATGAAAGAGAATGGTGTAAATTCATTAGTATTACATGTGAATGATAATACACATTTTGTAAATTTAATATTTAATAATGGCAAATGGTACATTTTTGATAATTCTTATGGAAGATCTTATGAATGGAATACCAGTGTTCAACATGAACTTGAATCACAAGGAAGATTTATCATTATGATGACTTCAAGTCCAACCCCACAAATATTCATAAGAGATGAATACAAAAAACAAATAAACAATGAAGAAAAATCAGAAACACACATCTCCACTACCGCTGAAAATAAGCCAGGAATTGAAAACAATATGATTGTACCCAATTTAATTCCAATCAAAGTGCAAATTAATTTTAAGGGAAAGCATGAATGCATAATAGATTTTGCACATACTAATGAACTAATTAATTCTGCATTTATAAAAACTTATTTAGAGGGAAAGCTAGGTGCAGAGCTAGAAGATGCAATGTTAATAACAATACGCAAGGATTCGAATAATGAAGAAGAAATAAACTTTTTTGAGGATACGGAGTTTAATATATCAAAGATTTCAAAAATAAGAATTGGTACAATAAAGAGCAAGGAACCTCAAGATCGGGAAAAATTTTGCAAAAAAATAACTGAACTAAAACAAACAAAATAGACTCACAGTATTTGTTTCGTTCTTACTACATATTGATAAAAAAGTGGCGACGTGTGTGAATAATACACTAGAAACTTTTTTATCAATATGACAAGATCCAAACTTCAAAGACAAAGAGCATATTCAGCTCCAAAATTACCATGCTGAAATGGCTATCCCAGAGCTGAAAATGCTAGAAAAAAGTGAAAGCATGTCTATGAATCACACAATTTAATAAACATATTAACTGATTGCTTCATCATAGCGTCTATTTGTTAAGTATACAATCGCAAGAATTTGTCTAGATTTGTTTCAAATACTGCTTTTTTTGCGATTAGTTTATAGTTAAATTCAGCTAACTCATTATAACTAGCATGATTTTCAATTGCATTGACGGCGTATTGTAAATCATACGCCAAATTATTTACACTTTGGCAAATTTTACCATTTATTTGGTCAATTACCCATTCTAAATTTGCTGGCAAATTCGATAACACAGGATAACAACCATTACCCATTGCCTCTAAAACGCTTAAACTTGTCGCATCAGACTCTGGAATAGACACAAAAATTTTAGCAATTTTATACCATTCTTGCAACTCTTTATAGGTAAGTGTTCCTGTAAATACAATTTGAGAGCTAGATAAACCAAGTTGCTTGGCAAACTCCTGTAACGAGGCAGTTAATTCGCCACTAGCCGCAACAACTAATTTATAATGCGCATATTTTGGATTCTCCGCAATGAATTTCGCATAAGCCAAAATAATTTTATCTATACGATACAATGGCTTATGTAGTCTATTAGAAAGAATAATATCTTGCTTATTAGCTAAATCTATCGCATCAGGAAAATTTTGCATACCAAAATTAATTGTGCGCAAATCTTTATCAACTGTCAACAAGTTACGAATTTGCGATGACATATATAATGAATCAGACGTAATAATATCTGCATGAGACAAATTATACTTAACCATGCGCTTTAGTATAGCATTTTTATGCGGTAGAATAAGAATGTCCGACCCCCAGGTCGTCAGAATAATCTTAGGCTGTATATTCATCGTTCGAATTGCACGAATACTATGATAAGCATAGCTATTCGCCTGATGAATATGCACAATATCAGCGTGATATTTATTTAAAATTGTAGCAATCTGTCTACTTGCGCGTAAATTCTTTAAGGTAAAAATAACGCTATAAATAATAGCGTTATTTATAATGTCGATACCATTAGCATCATTTGTAATAAAAATCACAGACTTATTAACACGCTTACAAACAGCATAAAAATAGCGTAATGTATGTATCGAATTAGAACCAATTATGACAATCTGCTTATTTTGCATTGTGTGCCCATTCGTTGTAAAAGTCTACAAGCTCTGGATGTTGCTCCAAATATGCTTGATCAATTTCGCGTGTATCACCAATAACTACAGCAGGATTACCACCTAAAATAGCGAATTCTGGATATTCACCAGATTTCACGTAGCTATACGCAGAAATTAATGAGCCTTTACCTAATTTGACACCTGGCATTATAACACTATGTGGACCCACAAACGTATAAGCGCCGATTGAAACAGAACCTTTGTAATAACCTACATGATTGCCATTATGCGCAATATATTGGCGACCATACAAGCGAACCGCAATATGCGATGAATGCGTTAAAATAAGTGTATAATTACTAATCTGACAGCCCTCACCTATTGACAATTTATTACTGGCATCAAGAATATTGTAATGCCCAATAAAAACGTTATCTTCTACATAAAATGACTCTGGATTACCGATCAATGCAGTGTTACTGATGCGAGTATTTGACAAGTATTTGCAATTACCTTTGCATTTGTAACCCATTATCATTCTTGGCGTCAAAATAGCACGGCTACATTTATTTATAAACGCCCAAATCATTTTTTTTAACATGTTAATAACGACGACGTAAAACTTCATTCATCGCTCTGGTCACAGATTTGGATATTACCAATAAAACTAAACCAATTATAACACTAATACCACCGAACTTCAAAAACAACATAATCTGCTTGTCTAATTCCGATACAATGTTACTCATAGAATAAGGAGCCAGAACATCCCAATTGGCAATTTCTGCACCAAGACGTATTCCTATCGCCGAAGATAAAAACCATACTCCAATACCAAATCCAGCGATACGTTTAGGCAAAAGTTTCACCATCATTACAGGACCTAATGCGGATAATAATATTTCGCCTAAAGCATAAAATGCATGAGCTAAGATTAACCACAATATAGAAACTTGACCTAATGTATCTGCGCCAAAACTAGCGCCAACGGCTAAAGTTATAAACGAAAATCCAGCTAAAACTAGTGACAATGCAAATTTAAATGGAATATTGATACTTATTTTTCGCTTATATAAACGAATATACCACGCGGCTAAAAACGGCGCAAATAACGCAACGAATAATAAATTAAAACTACGAATCATACTTGGTGCTACAGTATAACCACCAAAATTTAGACGCACATTATGCGTGGCAAAAACTGCAATAGAAGTATTTAATTGAATATACAACATAAAAAATATTACAGCTTGTAGAATTAAAACTAACGCAATGAACATTCCCTTTGACTCAGTTTTATTTTCTTTCATAGCAACAATAGCATATATTATAAACGTAATGAATGCTACAATATACAAAACAAATTTACTCATCGCAAAATTATTTAATATGCAAGCAAATATATAAGCAAGAATGATTCCACTAACGATAATACCTACAATGTGTAGCCACTTACTTTGATGATTTTTTCCTATTTGATTATCAGATAAGAAAAATTTTTCTCTATAGATTAAAAGCGATATGATAGAGATAATCATTACAAAAAAAGAAATGCTAAGTGCAATACTGTAACCAAACTGCAAAACCAACACTGGTAAAATCAGCATACCACATAAACCGCCAAGATTTACAATCATATAAAAATACGTATATGCAGAGTCAAGACGTGGGTCATTACTTTCAAAACAACGACTAACATAAGTAGTTGAAACCGCTTTAAATAGAACACTACCAACTAGAATAAACCCCATAGCAAGATATACATGCGATAAATCAATTGCTACCGCAAACATCACATATCCCACCATAAGGAATAACATACCTAACAAATATGTACGCTTTAGACCGAGCAATTTATCACCAATCGCACCGCCAAGAGCAGCAAAAGCATAAATTAATGCGGCAAATGATGCAAATAAATTATTGGCATCCATACCGCTTAAATTAAATTTTTGGATGAAATACAAAATAGCAACAGATTGTAATCCATAAAACGCTAAACGCTCCCAAAACTCTATAAACAAAACCACATGAAAAGTCTTAGGGTAATGCCAAAAACTTGGTTTTGCAATTTTTACATCAACATTTATTGTCATTAGTAGCACTCACGAAAAATTTTCACAAAATTAAATTTTATAGATTCAAATGCTATATTATATCCTATATTGACTTGCTATACTCAAACAGTTTTATCATACTTAAACTCTACTACACTCCTAACCTACTATTAATAGTTGTCGTCGCTTGTATAATCCAATTATTTTGAACTTGTTTGATGGTATTTATCCAAATGATCTTGTATCATACGTAAAATCAATGAATTTCTTTCAGAATTTTATGCTAAACGTAATGGAAATAATACATTTAAAATTTACTTAAAATTTTAATATTGAGTGCCCTATTTATATGAATAGCTTAGATTTCTTCTTTTTTAACTGTTTTGCCATGACTCCACCTTCATTAATTAACTAATTACATAATATTTATTCAACTTTTTATTATATGTTATAAGTATTTGGTTTAAACTGAAAATATAGCCAAAAATTATTAGTAAAATGTAGTAAATTAACGCATTCATCACTTATGCTATATGTCTTTAGTTTATAAATCTTTAAGCAGTAATTTTACCATTTAGTCAAAATAACTAATTATAATTATGTATCTTATAGTACAATTCATTCCGAATATTTACATAAGATATAATGTTGTTTGTGCGACAAGAGTCACCTGCTTAAATGAGTTGTCTTACTCTATGAGATAAGAC
>CAYWWJ010000032.1:0-23802 GCA_964462055.1 uncultured Neisseria sp.
TCATAGAGTAAGACAACTCATTTAAGCAGGTGACTCTTGTCGCACAGATTAGATTTTATCATATTTACCCTATTCATACCCAAACAGTTTCATCATACTTGAAATTATTTTGAACTTGTTTGAGTATATCACTTTTTTATTGCAGTGCAACGTGACTTTTACATGCGTTTATGTTACAATAATGGTATGATTAATTTCTTAGGAATCTCAAAATGAAAGTACTATCGGTAGGAGATGTTGCAACGATTGTTGCACAACATGGATTTAACAATTTTATTACAGATTTGGTAAAGTATTTAAAACAAGATTTCACACGTTGGAATGAATTTAACAAAACACCAAGACATGCATTACATGTAGATGGTGGAGTTATTGAATTAATGCCTGTTTGTGACAATAAGTATTACACATTTAAATATGTAAATGGACATCCAAAAAATCCATTATCCGGTAAACAAACCGTGGTTGCAACAGGTCAATTATCACAAATTAGCGATGGGTATCCACTAATTTTATCGGAAATGACAACCTTAACTGCATTTAGAACTGCGGCAACATCAATTCTTGCAACTGATTTATTGGCAAAAAAAGACGCTAAAACGCTAGCAATTATTGGAACAGGCGCTCAGAGTGAATTCCAAACATTGGCACATTTACTTGTGCGAAATATCAAAACTGTGCGTTATTATGATATAGATCCTCTAGCAATGAATAAATATCGAGCTAATTTGGCTAATTGTGGAATAGAGATAATTGCTTGTGACAATGCAAAAGAAGCTGTGACTGGCGCGGATATAATCATTGTTTGTACCGCATGCAAAGGACACGTAAATGTAATTCTAAATGAATGGCTAACCGATGGTGTGCATATAAATGCGCTTGGTGGTGACTGCCCTGGCAAAACAGAGCTTGAGTTGGAAATTTTATCTCGTAGCAAAGTAGTGGTCGAATTCATGGAGCAATCGCTAATTGAGGGTGAAATTCAGCGACTAAGCAAAACTGATGCAGAAAAGATAGTGCATTCCGAGCTATGGCAAATCGTTGCTGGTGAAAAAGAAGGGCGCACTAACGACACAGAAATTACATTATTTGATTCTGTGGGCTTTGCAATGGAAGACTATTCAGTATTACGTCTAATTTATGACTTATCAAGACAATATAATTTAGGACAAGAACTTGACTTAATTCCACAAATAGCTGATCCAAAAAATTTATTTTCAGTTTTAAATGATGTTAATACGGCAAAAAATGCAGTTTGTTATTAAAGAGATAATTTATGAATAAAAAAACGATAAAACTAATTGGTGCAGCAATGGGGAATTGTGCTGGAATGTCAGGCTGTGAAACCGCACCTCACGTATTAAAACAACATCTAGTAGAAAGTACGCTAAAATTTGAACAGATTGTAGATTACACTGGGCAAAGAAATGACATTCCCGCATTAGAACAATATTTCACAACCATTGCGCAAATTACATATAATGCGACTTTGCAGCAAGACAACCTGCCAGTGATTATTGGTGGCGATCATTCTATAGCAATTGGATCATGGAGTGGCATTAGCAATGCATTAGCCACCGACAATCAAAGTCTTGGTATTATTTGGATTGATGCGCATATGGATTCACATACCCCGGAAACTTCGCTTAGTGGCAACATACACGGCATGCCTGTGGCTACATTACTGGGGTATGGATATACAGAATTAGTTAATATTTTAAGCTCTACCCCAAAGATCAAACCTGAGAATCTAATTCTAATTGGAATTCGTTCATATGAAGATAGTGAGGCTAAATTATTAGCCAAGCTTGGGGTTAAAATTTACTATAATTATGATGTTGACAATAAAGGATTTGCCAAGATCTTCAACGATTCAATCAATTATTTAACAAAAAATGTAGATAAAATTGGGCTCAGTATTGATTTAGATGGTTTTGACCCTGAAGATATTCCAGGCGTCGGTACACCAGTTGGCGAAGGGGTTAATTTTGCAGCATTTATTAATGAGTTGGCGCTGCTTAATTTAGATAATATCGTGGCGGTAGAAATTGCAGAATGTAATCCAACATTAGATAAAACAGACAAAACGATAAATAGCGTACTGACAATTGTCAATACGCTAAATACGTAAAGGACTAAAAATTGAAGAAAATATTGCTATTATTAATTTCTTGTATCGCATTAAGCGCGTGTAGCAATGATACAAAAAAATTAAGTGACGGATACATAGATGCTGATCTGATTTACATATCTAGCGACTTTGGTGGTAAATTAGTGGAGCTTAATGCAAGTCGTGGTAATTTTGTTGAATCTGGTAAATTACTTTATCAATTAGAACAAACGAACGAAGATAATAATATTGCCGCAAGTAAAGAAGATACTGCAAACTTGCAAGCAAATTTAGCAGCAACGCAAAATAAATTAACTTATGCAAGATTAAATTACAAACGACAAGCTAAACTTAATCAGCAAGGATTTTATAGCCAAGATTCACTTGATTCATTACAACAAAATGTCCAAGTTTTAGAGAATGAAATTATTGCACTTAAAGCACAAATTAAAGCTTCGTCAATAAGCACTAAACAAAATGTGTGGCAGAAAGACAAAAAAGAAGTTGTCGCAAGCGATAGTGGAATTGTATTTGATACATATTATTCGCGTGGTGAATATATTCCTCCAGCAGCACCAGTATTGTCACTAGTAACAGAATCACAAATAAAAGCCATCTTTTATATACCAGAAACAGAATTAAGTAGTATAAAATTAGGACAAAAAGTATCGCTAAATATAGATAATGCAAATGAAAAATTGCTGGGTAGTATAAATTATATATCAAATATATCAGAATATACGCCACCAATTATATATTCGCAAAATTTGCGACAAAAATTAGTCTACCGAATCGAAGCGAGGATAATTAGCCCTGACTTAACTAAAGTTCATTTGGGGCAACCATTAAGCGTGGAGTTGCAATGACAGATTTCGCGGTTAATGTAACCAATCTAACGAAGTCATTCGGCGCCAATATTGTGGTGAATAATCTAACAATGAGTGTAAATCGTGGCGAAATCTTTGGCTTTCTAGGTGCCAATGGTAGTGGAAAAACGACAACAATTCGGATGATTTGTGGATTAATTACGCCAAGCTCTGGGTCTGGTACCTGCCTTGGCTATGACATTTTAAAAGATAGCCATTTAATCAAAGAAAGAATTGGCTATATGTCACAGAAATTTAGCTATTATCTAATGCTGACTGTGTATGAAAATCTACGATTTACCGCAAAAATGTACCAAATAAAAAATTACCAAGAAGTAATCGAAGAAACCATTAAACTACTTAATCTTGAGAAATATCGTAATCATCGAGCAAATAGCCTATCTGGTGGTTGGAAACAACGACTTGCATTGGCTTGTTGTTTGTTGCATAAGCCAGAATTACTATTTTTAGATGAACCGACTGCTGGAGTTGACCCAAAGGCACGAAAAGAATTTTGGGATTTATTAAACACACTAACAAAAAATACTGGGCTAACCGTATTAGTAACCACTCATTACATGGATGAAGCAGAACGCTGTAATCATTTAGCTTATATTAATAATGGAAGATTACTTTATAGTGGTGCTACGGACGAAATAATTAATTTCTCTGGATTACATAGTTACGCCGTACACGGAGCTGATTCTCATGCGTTAGATAAAATTATCAGGCAAAATTTTCCACAAGTCATAACCACTATTTTGGGTAATGATTTTAGAATTGCATCGTCTGATTCTACAACACTGGAACAAATAATTAATACATATAGCAATTATACATTTATCAGTTCAAAACCAAGTTTTGAAGAAGTTTTTATAAGTTTAGTACCATGAAGAAATTTTTTACTGGATTTTCTAATTTATCACTCATTCGCACTTTGGGCTTAATGCAAAAAGAATTCATTGTAATACGCCGCGATAAAGGATCTATTGCGATGATTTTACTTATTCCATTAATGCAACTCATTTTATTTGGATACGCCATCATCCCAGACCCAAAACATTTGCCAACAATAGTAATAAGCTATGATGACAGTCCATTAACTAGAGATATAGTTGGCGCCTTACAAAGCTCGCAATATTTTTCAATAGTCAAAACAACGCAAGATGAAGAATATGCCAAACAGCAAATGGCAATTGGTAGGGTGAATTACATTATTACTATTCCGCCAACATTCACGCGGGATTTGATACGCAGTAATTCGCCACAGATGTTAGTGGAATTTGACGGCTCTGATTCTAGTAGCAATGGTGGCGCATTATCCAGCATACCCGTAACGGTGAATCAAGCTGTTGCCAATTATATGTTACAAGGATTAAACGCACATGCAAACGCAACTCCAACTAATACTGTAAATATAATTAACCACCGTAGCTTTAATGAAGAGAATATCAACCCATTTAATGTAATTCCTGGGTTAATTGGCGCATTGTTGACTATGACACTAGTAATTGTAACAGCAAGCGCAATTACCAATGAAGCCGAAGTTGGTACTATGGAAACATTATTGACCACGCCACTGCTGCCCGTCGAAATAATTCTTGGCAAGGTGCTACCATACGTGGTATTGGGGTATACACAATTAAGTATTGTACTAATTGCGGGTAAAGTTTTATTTAATATGCCAATGCTCGGTAGCTTGGTGTTATTATACATTGCATCGGCGCCATTTATTTTAGGCAATTTAATGATAGGAATGATATTCTCCGTAATCGCCAAAACTCAACTGCAAGCCGTCCAATTAGGAATGTTCTATCAATTACCGTCAATGTTCTTCTCTGGATATTTATTCTCATTTTACGGAATGCCACAATGGGCGCAATGGATTGGTAGCGTATTACCAATGACGTATTTTATTCGAATGACACGAGGAATTTTACTTAAAGGTAATGAGTTGGCGCAAGTGATACCAAATCTGATTCCAATTAGCATAATCAGCTTGATATTTATTGTAATTGCCAGTCGTATATTCCGAAAAACACTTGATTAATAAACTCAAATAATTCGAGTATATCAAACTGAAATTTAGACTAATAATATAGAAAATGGTTTATAATATCGGTGTATATAAAATATGAACTTAAAAGAATGAAATACAAAATGAAATTAAATATATCCCACACAAGCGATGAACAAGTAACTGCCATTTGTGAACATTTGAAAAGTTACATAACCGAAAGTAAAAAAGAGAGAATCACTCTAGCGGTATCTGGCGGTAAAAGCCCTATTGCTTTACTTCAAAAGCTAAGTCAGATGGATTTGCCATGGCATAATATTGATATTACATTGGTTGATGATAGATTCATTGATGAGACAAATATTGATAGCAATGCACACTTGGTAAAAAGATATTTATTACAAAATAATGCGGAAGTTGCAAATTTTATTCATTTGATTAGTGACGAAAATAACATTGAAAATAGCATATCTAATGCTAATAATGCAATTAAAAATATTGATATTGCAATATTAGGAATGGGTGAAGATGGACATACAGCTTCTATTTTCCCAGATTGTCCGGAATTAATTAATGCATTAGAAACACAACAAACGTACATTATTACAAATCCACAGAATGCTAAATATCAGCGCATTGGTTTAAGTATGCATGCGCTTAAAAAAATTCCATGTCTAATTTTAAGCATAAATGGTAAAATTAAACATGAAGTTTTAATTAAAGCAAATTTACAAAAAGATCTTCATTATCCAATTAGCTATTTGTTAGAGTCTCGCAACGACATACAAGTATATTGGCATGAATAAACAGTTATATTCAAAGTAATTATAGGATACAAAATGAATCAATCATACCCTCGCCTAATCAGCGATATCGGAGGCACCAATGCTCGGTTCAGTTTAGAAACAAGTGCGTACAAATACGAACACAGTACAACATTGGCTTGTAAGGATTACGAGAATATGGCCGAAGCTATTACGCATTACTTAAAAGAAATTAATGTAAGCAATGTTGAACATGCAGCAATAGCATTACCAGCACCTATTGTTGATGACACGATTATCATGGTAAATAGCCCATGGCAACATTTGTCGCAAGCAGAAACAAAAGCGCATTTAGGAATTAAAAGCCTAATTTTTCTTAACGATTTTCATGCATTATCTTTATCTATTCCCCATATAGATAAGTCACAATTAGTACAAGTTGGCGGATTAGAACCAGACACAAATAAGCCGATTGGCATCCTTGGTCCTGGAACTGGTTTAGGAATGGCATTGTTAACAAGACATCCGAATGGTGAATATTTATCTGTTGCAGCAGAAGGCGGTCACTCCAGTGTGCCATTAGTAAATGAAGAAGAGTTCGAATTATGGCATTTTGTGCATAAGCGCTTTCATCATGTTTCTGTTGAACGCTTGATTTCTGGTCCTGGATTACAATTAATGTATGAGGCAATTAGCAACATCAAAGGCATACAAATTATGCAATTGCCAACTCCAGCAGAAATAACCACGCGTGGAATTAATAACCAATGCTTAATTAGTAAACTTTGTATCGATCACTTTTGCCGAATACTTGGTACTGTCGCAGCTAATCTAGCGATAATGAGTAATTCATTCGGCGGAATTTATCTTGGTGGCGGAATTATTCCACAGATGTTGGATTATTTCATCAATTCTGATTTTCGTTGTCGTTTTGAAGACAAGGGTCGCTTACGCCCATACCTAACAAGGATTCCAGTTTACGTTATTTTAGAAAAGTATCCAGCATTTTTAGGTGTAAGTCATGCACTAGATAGCTACTTAAATAAAGGATATATCCCTTAATCTAATGAGAAACAGATGAAAAAACTAAGTTTTATGATAGCTTTATTTTGCATAACAAATGTATCTGTAGCAAATTCGATTGTTGCAGATCAATATATACATTATTCTAATGCATTAATTTTTCTATGGATAGCTATATTTATCTTTCTATCACGCAGCTTATCTATTATCAAAAAAATTGGTCTTCCATTAGTAATTGGTGAAATAATCGCAGGTATCATTCTTGGCGATTTACAGTTTTTTGGCATTTCGATGTTTAAAGATGTTGCTCACAATCCCATTATAGCATTTCTTGCAGAAATGGGCGCAATTATTCTAATGTTTGAGATCGGTCTTGAATCTAAACTAAGTGATTTACGTCGCAATTTTCGTGGTGGCGCAAAAATTGCTCTTTGTGGCACATTGTTAACATTTATATCTGGATACATAATTGGTCTATATTTTGTACCACATGCCACAATAATTACATGCCTATTGCTTGGAATTATTAGCGCTGCTACTGCAACTGGAATCTCAGCAAGGACATTCAAAGAACTAAAGATAATGAAGACTAAAGAAGTAAAATTAATCTTAGTTGCGTCTATTATTGATGAATTAATTAGCATTCTTTGTTTTGCAATTATATCTAGCCTTATTATACATGCATCATTTAACTTTGTGAATCTATCAATTATTACAGTTCAAGTTATCTCATTTTTCATATTCGCCACAGTATTTAGTACATGGATAACTCCAGCGATTACAACATGGTCAACAAAAATTAACCCAGGTATAAATATGAAACTTGGTGTATTATTAATTATTTGCCTGCTATTTGCATGGTTCGCAAACATTATGGGGCTCGCTAGCGTAATCGGCGCATTTATTGCTGGTCTTATGCTAGATGAATTCTACTTTAAAAGCTTTTCTCAATCTGGGTTTCTTCGTGAACTAAAGAATATAACGAGCACTTGCCCAGATGAAAGCACGCAATTCCGTTTAAACTTAGCAATCGAAACTCAAGAAAAAAAGACTCTTGAAGAACTATTAAAGCCATTATCACATTTGTTTGTCCCGATATTTTTTATACATATTGGTTTAATGTTAGACCCACATAAATTATTCCGTCCAACAACACTTACCATTATCGCATTACTACTTGGTTGCACCTTTATCGGACGCATTTTGAGCGGATATTTAGCTAAAGGCAAAATTAATAAACTGATAATTGGTCTTGGTATGACACCAATTGGTGAGGCTGGGCTAATTTTTGCTACATTTGGCAAATCACTCAATATAATTAGCGATACCTTATTTGCTGCCATAGTCTCAACGTTGGTATTGGCATCAATTATAACCCCTATTTTAATAAAATTAGCAATCAAATATAAAGGCATACAATATGAACATTATGAATGATAATTCTATAGATTCGTTAAACAAGATCTACTCAGGCAAAGTCCGTGATTTATATGCCATTGATAAAGAAACTATGTTAATGGTTGCAAGCGATCGGCTTTCAACATTTGATATAATTCTCAATCAAACAATTCCGCATAAAGGTGAATATTTAACCCAAATATCATTATTTTGGTTTAATTATTTAGCCGAAATTATGCCGAATCATTTGACTAATATTTCACCGCAAAATATTCTTACTCATAAAGAATATGAATATGCACAACACAGAAGCGTCATAGTTAAACGCTTAACGCCTATTCCAATCGAAGTAATTGTGCGTGGCTATTTATCTGGCAGTGGCTACAAAGATTATTTGGAAACTGGCAGAATTTGTGGGCAGAAATTGCCAACAGGACTACAAAATGCCGAACAATTAGCTAAACCAATATTTACCCCATCAAGTAAAGCTAAATTAGGTGAGCATGATGAGAATATTACGCTGGAGCAAGTTGAGCAATTAATTGGTAAAGATTTAACAGAAGAAATTGAGTTTCTGGCGATTAAACTTTATAACAAAGCGGCGAATTATGCCAAAACCAAAGGACTAATTATTGCCGATACAAAATTTGAGTTTGGTTTAGATGAAAATATGCAATTAACACTCATGGATGAAGTTTTAACTCCAGATTCATCGCGTTTTTGGGATGTTACAACATACAAAATAGGTAGTAATCCAGATAGTTTTGATAAACAATTTGTCCGCGATTATCTTGAGAAAACAATTAATTGGAATAAGCTACCACCTATTCCAGATTTGCCTAATGAAGTGATAACTAAAACCAGCGCAAAATATCGAGAAGTTATGACGCGATTCGGGTTATCGTTTTAGCATTTTTACAATGTAAATCTTAGCAAATCTCTCATATATACAAGAATAAATTAATTTAAAATAACGGAGTCAAGAAACATATGAAAGTAATTACCATTACAATACGACTAATATTACTTATTTTAATCACCACTATAGCATTTCTTATCGCATTAATGGCGCTATATATTCTGCCATATGATAAACGAGCTTATATCGTAAAATATTGGGCGATCGGTTTATTAAAAGTATCTGGCGCCAAAGTAATTGTCGAAGGCAATAAACTTGATGGATATGTGCAACCAAATCATATGGTTGTTGCTAATCATATTTCTTGGCTTGATATTCCAATTTTGTATTCACAATATTTTGTTAATTTTGTTGGGCGAGCTGAAACAAAACAATGGCCGTTACTTGGTTTGGTTATCCGCATGGGTGGAACTATTTTTATTAATCGCAGTAAAAAGCGAGATATTCTAATAGCAAATAAAATTATCGCACAGAAATTAAATGAAGGCGCATGTATAGGATTATTTCCAGAGGGTAAAACGAGCTCAGGTCGCAAAGTGCTAAATTTTAAAGCGCCAATTCTTGAAGCTACGATTATTGGCAAAAGCACAATTTTACCTATTGTGTTAGAATTTTATCGCAAAGATGGTAAAGTTGCATATTGCGTATCGTATGCTGGAAAAATTAATTTATGGCAAACTGTAACAAGAAGCTTGTATTTAAACGGCTTTATTGTAAAAATTAAGCTCCTTGATCCAGTTGTTTGTAGCAATTTTACCACACGAGAAGAGTTAACAAGTTACCTACACAAACAAATCTCACAAGCGTATTCTCATCGCCTTTGAATTGTTCTACTCATGAATTGATTCAATTTCATGATTCTTTTGTATTATTATTGCTCTCTCACGTTGTAATTCTTGCCTTAGTTCATCTTCAGTTGGTAAATATGGTAGGTATTTAGCTGCAAAGATCTGTTTGCTTTCATTGAGTATTGAATACCTAGCAATTGCAGCTGATTTTTCACTGCATAAGATTAAACCTACCGTTGGATTATCATCATTACCTTTACAGTGTTGATCATAAATTCTTACATAAGTGTCCATCTGCCCAACATCTTGATGAGTTAGTTTGCCAATCTTAATATCAATTAATAAGAAACACTTGAGCTTAAAATTATAAAATACTAGATCAATTGCAAAATCTTGGTCTTCAACACTGATCCTTTGTTGTCTTTTTACGAAAGCAAAACCACGTCCTAATTCAAGCAAAAACACCTGTAGATTATCAATTAACCCATTCTCCATTGTGCTTTCTAAAATTGATTCACTTGGTAAATTCAAAAAATCTAGAATATATGGATCTCGTAAATAATTGCGGACATCAATTTTTAATTGTGCTGTTTTTTCATCTGCCTCTCTTGCAACTAATCCTTTATCTTTACTTGAAAGTAGTCTCTCATAATATAAAGTGCCAATCTGTCTTTCCAGTGCTCTTGAACTCCAATTGTTTACTTCGCATTCATTGGCATACCATTCTCTAGCTTCATTATTTGTTATGCGCATTAATATTCTATGATGTGTCCAGGTCAATTTGGTACGCACTGCGTTCCAAATTAGGTGCATTAAATATAATTTACGCATATTACGTAAATTTCGTGAATCAAAACCTTTACCAAATTCACTTTGAAGTATTTGTGCTAAATCTTCTAATTGCTTCATTCCATATTCGGCTCTTATATGGCCAGATTGCTCTTCTTCAACTATTAGTCGTCCAATATGCCAATAAGTATTTAGCATTGCAATATTGACTGATTGCTGTATATTGCTGACGTGAAGAGATTAATAGTTCTCTAATATTACTTATCAACAATGTATTAGTTATATTATTATTCATATTGCTACTTTTCAAAAATGATTATATGTGCACTTTTACAACTTATTAACTTATTAGGTTAATCTACTGAAATAAATACCGAAATTAGTCAAAATTGTAATCCTAGTATTTTATCAATATCAAATCCGCTCAACATGTTAATTTCACCGCTAAAATTTATATGTGACCATGATTGCATTGAACCGTGGGATAATATTTCTAAAATATTCGCTTTTTCAACTAAATCATACCACAACTATTTAACCAACAAGTAACTGAAATAATAAATATTTTGAATATATTTTTAAAAGTTGATTTATTCATACTCTGTCCTAGATTTTTATAAAATAGGAAATTTATTAATAACTTCAATTAAAACAAGTTAACGGATTGACAAATATTTATGCATCTGCACACTCAAGCGCCAATCATGTTTAATTGCTTGTTCAGTGCACAATTTAGTTGCACTTGGACTCTGCGATAATGGTTGTAGCCATATTGGCACTGTTATATTGTATTTGCTAATTAATTCTAACAATAAATCAATATCTGCCATTTTTCCAACAGGCATTTTAATATCATTAGCTCGTTTCACAGCTTCGGCAAGAACCTCTTTCTTGCCTGCCATATTAATTTTCGGGGATAATGTCATCCACGTATTTGGACTGATTTGTGGTATTGACGTACCACTGGTTTCTATTTGCACATATTTACTCAGTGACTCAACACCTGCACAAAGCTGCGTTAAATTATATTGTAATGGTTCACCGCCAGTAATTACAACCAATTTAGGTGTATAATTAGATATTTCAGAAAGTAATTCTTCCAGACTAAACCAAGACCAATTTTTACCGTCACCAGTTTTATTTATAATAGCTTGCTTATCTACTTCATATTGGCTATCCAAATACCAACTATGTTTAGTATCGCACCAAGCGCATCCGACATCGCAGCCTTGCAATCTAACGAATATAGCGGCAGTTCCACTATAATAACCCTCGCCTTGTATTGTTATAAAAACCTCATTTACTGGATAGGCTATGTCTGTATTAATTAAGTTCATAACTAGCTCTACAATTCCCAGTTTCTTCAACCACAACTTTGGCAACAGTAACACCAGTACTAATTAATTGTTGTGGCGCAATAATTTCGCAAATATATCGAGCAATATTTTCCGCAGTCGGATTAAATGGCACAATAACTACACTTGGGTCTATTTGTGGCAAACTAATAGCAAATGGATCTTCTTGCCAAATTAATGTTCGATGATCAAAATTATCATCCAACCATTTACATAATAATACTTTAATTACGCCAAAATCAATCACACGACCCAACGAGTCAAGCTCTGGTGCTTGGCAATAAAAATGTACAACATACGAATGGCCATGTAAATTCTTACATGCTCCTTCGTGTAGATGTACGCGGTGACCACAATGAATCTCATGGCGACGAATAACTTGATAAGTTCCCATTAATACAATTCTCTTTTCTATAATTATTAAAAATAACTAAGCACACATACGTCCTGAAAACGAAGCATTAACCTAATTATATACTCGAAGTATTTGATTCGTGGACGCGAAGTATTGGTACAAAAAAGCGACGACGAGTATGAGTAATACATTAGGAGTCTTTTTATCAATACGACAAAGTCCAAGATTTAAAGACGATGAGTATATATGAATTCCCAGACGGTATTATACTATACTCAACCAGTTTTATCATACTTGAATTTTGCTACTTGCGGCTAACCCATTAGTAATTAAGTTATGGCTGATGACATAAAATTTTATTAGTTTTCTGATTATAAGGCAACTTCATTAATAAAACAGCCATTCCACAAAATCCTGTAACTCCAGAAAAAATAAACCCACACCCAACAAAACCGCTCAATAATGCAAAATATGGAGATACTAGAAAACTTAAAATAACGCCCAGCATAATTAAAATTCCTGCAACTATCTGCACCTGTCGCATAATTGGTAATGGCGCTGCTTTATTTTTAGCAACTACACAACCAATTTTTTTCCATGCAGAAATTCCACCATCTAAAATCATAACCTGCTTAAGCTGTAATTGGCGCAATTTAGGCTCACATTGCTTAGTTCTATTTCCAGCTTGACAGTACAATACAATAACATCTGAATCTTGCAACCCACTAAAACTGTAGTTTTCTAATTCAGACAAAGGAATATTTTGCGCACCAACAATATGTTCTCTCTGATACTCATCAGATTCTCTAATATCAAAAACTTTCAAGTTAGGCTCTTGCATTAAATTCTTTAATGCGCCTACACTAATGTGTGTTATCTGTGTCATTTTAAAGCACCTCTAAATTAATATATTACTTGCACTTTACACTCTTAAATGAATTGGTTTTAAAAGTTGTTAAGCACCGCTATTCTATAATTTTACTTTTCGTAAACAGATTTTTCATCAGTATATAAATCATTGCAATAAATTTCCTTTAATACCAACAATATCTTAAGTACCGAAAAGTCTTTAATTGAATAGTAAATTGTTTGCGCACTTCTTCTAGTTTTAATCAATTTTGCTTTTCGTAAAATCGCTAAATGTTGAGAAAACGCTGAAAAGCTAAGATTAGACCTTAAAACTAAATTCCCAGCAGTCATTTCACCCTCAACTAAGTAACACAAAACTAAAAGTCGATCTGGATGACTTAAGATTTTAAGTAGACTAGCAGCCTTAGTGGCATTTTTGATAAATTCACTATACATTTTCAGTATTATTAAACTCGTCATATGCTCTCAATGCATCTGCGGCATACATCAAATTTGGACCACCACCCATATAGGTAGCCACGCCTAAAATTTCTAAAAATTCTTCACGGGTGATACCTAACTTAATTAATGCCTTAACATGAAATCCGATGCAACCATCACAATGTGAAGTTATACCTATTGCAAGCGCAATCATCTCTTTAACTTTTTGAGTTAAAGCACCATCTTTTAATGCCGCTTGAGCTAAACTAGAAAAACTATTCATGACGTCTGGAATTTCTTTTCTCATATCACCTAAATAATGGTTAAGATCTTGTGTTATATCCTTATATGATTTAGTTGTCATAATAAACCTCCAAAAATTCAATTATCAATACCTTATTTTAGCATCTTCTAAAATAAAATGCAAGTTTTTTAATTCACCATTAAAATACTAAATAAAATTAATGCTCACCAAATTTTGAATCATCTTCTACAAATAGAATATTTATTTCTAGATTAAATTAAAATATATAGCATAAAATACGCAATCAATGATATACTTTTGGCTTATACTTAATAATAAATATTACGCAAAAATGATATTTGCACGTAATATACATGCCATTTTATGTATTGCATATATTTAAAATAATCTCAATACATAACTACAAGCTATTTAATATATAACAAATTAACCACAAATGGAGAAATGAATGAAAAAAAAGATATTTATAGCATTTTTTGCTAGCACTATGATCGCCTCATGCGCAATGGTAAATCATAAACCAAGCACAAATATTACAACAAAACCATGTGTTAATAAATGTACAACGATAAATGAAAGTGGAACTTGCGCTGAGTCATGCATAGTGTCAACTATTAGTGAGTCAGGAATAAATAACTCATCACAGGAAAACATCGTAAAACCTCAAGCTGCTATATTAATTCAAGAGCCAACAGCACTTAAAATTGGGGTTAACAATCAAATAAGTTTTACCTTATTAAGACCTGATAACACCCAAATTAAAGCCGATAATCTACAAACTGAACACACTCAAAAAGTTCATGTAATG
This sequence comes from uncultured Neisseria sp., assembly GCA_964462055.1. Taxonomy (GTDB): domain Bacteria; phylum Pseudomonadota; class Gammaproteobacteria; order Burkholderiales; family UBA11063; genus Aquella. The sequence goes on from CAYWWJ010000032.1 coordinate 14,748, forward strand.
TTGATTGACCCAACACTCACCGATTACCAGCACATACATCCAATATTAGTAAAAAGCCCAGATGGTGAAAAATTTACTTTTGATTTTATACCAAAATCACCTAGTTATATAATGTGGGCGGATATTAAGCCAAATAATGGTGAACAAGAATATGTAAGAACAACGTTAGGACCAATTGATGAATCAATTAAACCAAATCAAAAAATAAACATAATAAGTCAAATTGGCGCATACAAAGTAAATTTAGTTTTTGATGGCGAAGTTAAAGAAAACACAATGACTATGTTAATCGCCATTATTACTAAAAACGGTAAACAAGTTAACAATTTACAACCAATTATGGGAGCAAGTGCACACATCGCTGTTTTTGCCAATGATGGACAGACATTAATTCATGCCCACCCTACTGAAAATGCGAATACTAAAAAAGGAGTTATTGCATTTCATTTAGATCCAAAGTCAGCAGGTTATGCCAAGATGTTTGTGCAATTTAAGGTGAATGGCACAGAATATTTTGCACCATTTGGATTTAATATTAAACCTAGTAAGTAAATTATGCTATAATCCTTCCCTGAGATTGGTTTAGGCGATCGCGATGGCAACATCGAGGAAAGTCCGGACACCACAGGATAATAGTGCTGGGTAACTCCCAGGGATGCGAAAGCATTACGGAAAGTGGCACAGAAAATATACCGCATTTACATTGTAAATGTAAGGGTGAAAAGGCGTGGTAAGAGCACACCGCACTTCTAGTGATAGAAGTGGCAGGCAAAACCCCACTAGGTGCAAGACCAAATAGGCGCCAATCGTGTAGTCCTGCACATTTATTGACGCGGGTAGGTTGCTTGAGCTATGTAGAAATACCTAGCCTAGATGAATGATTGTCGTAGTACAGAATCCGGCTTATTGAACCAATCTCTCCTCTTCCATATTCAACATACAATTTAGCGCATCGCTCCTAGCCTATTACTCATAGGCGTCGTCGCTCTTTACTTCATTGTATATTGAATCTGTTCGAGTATAATTTTCAGTATCATCATTCAACATACATATTATAGACGATTTGAAACATATGCTTACTTATTTGAGTTTAATTAGCGGTATAATTTTAGCAAACTTCACAAATTTCTCAGGATTATTCATATCAATATTATTCATTTTCGGCATATTAATTCTTGCTATTATCCATAAATTAAAACTAAAATATACAAAATTATACCGATATAATACCCTACTTGCAATCTCCATCTTCTCCATGAGCTTTACATATGCTAATTTGTTTATTTGGCACGCTAAATCACAGCTTATTCAAGAGCAAATTGAACATTTTCAAGTTACAGGCGTTATTTCAAGTTTAATTCAACATAATGAAAATTATACTAAATTTAACTTCAAAATAGACAACGGACATCTAAAAGGTAAAACTATACAAGCCTACGAATACAATAATTTCAAACCATTTGACAAGTCTAATCAAAAAATTAATCTCCATAGCGGAAATCGTTATTCAATAATCGTCTCAGTAAAACCATTTAATAGCAATAACTCCAATTCGCTTATGCAACAAGGCATTGATGGAACAGCGAATTTATTAGAAATACAAACTGATTTAGGTACTGATTATACACTTAGTTCGCAAATTAATAGAATACGCCAATATTTCGTGACTTATATCAACAGATCGCTTGCTAATCATCAATATATGGGCTTAATTGTTGCATTAGTGACTGGCGAACAAAGTCTAATAACACCAACACAATGGCAAATGTTTAAGGCTACAGGAATTATTCATTTAGTTAGTATTTCTGGATTACATATTACCCTTGTTGCTGCAATAATCGTATTTCTCGCCAAAATAATATTACGCAAAATAAATGTAGCAAATATCCCCAAGCGCATCATTATAATTTGGATAGGAATCATTGCTGCGCTGCTTTATAGCGTTTTAGCAGGATTTTCAATTCCAACGCAACGAACATTTTATATGCTATTTATTTTTGGCATGTATGGTACGTTACGCGAGAAAATCCCAGCATTGCAAGCGCTATTAATTGCAGCGCTTATCGTATTAATCGTTGACCCCTTGGCAGCCAACAGTAATGGATTTTATCTATCGTTTGGCTTAGTCGGAGTAATTTTTGTCATAGCAAACCAAGAATTAATAAAAAGTAAATCATCTTGGTTACGCTTATGGTTTAAAATGCAATACTCCATTACACTTGCAAGCGTACCATTATTGTTATACTTGTTTAATTCTTATTCATTTATTTCGCCTCTGGCTAATTTATGGGCAATTCCGATTATTGGTGATATAATCACTCCTATCGTGCTAATTTCAAGCTTAATTCATTGGACGTGGCTGTTACAAATCAGTGAGCAAATTGTCGGTTATGCAATGATACCAATTGAAATGCTACAATATATACCGAGCTATTATCAAGGAACACCAAGTGCTGAATTACTTTTGCTATGTTATTGTGGCGTAATATTACTTCTGATTCCAAGCGGTATTCGCGGTAAAAATATATTGGGCATCGTGCTATTTAGCTCATTTCTACTCAACACAGCCCCTAAAATAGCGTATGGAGAAACGAAACTTACAACACTTGATGACGATGTATTAATTCAAACTACAACAAAAAATATTTTATTTATTACCAATAATGAAAAAATCCAACTAAGCAATAATGAAATCAGGGAACTTAAATCTAAATATATCGAAAATTTAGATATAATCAGTACAAAATTGGATATTTTGGAAATCATTAAACAGCTAAATAGTAATCAAATTAATTTGAAAAATACCTATATGCTACGGAATCAAACAATTTATAGTAATGGAAATAAAATAGAGATACATAACAGTAGCTTAACTGATCCGATGTATGTTGCAATAAGCCATAATGCAAATTATAGTAGCATAATTATTCCAAAGCAAAAACTTACAAACCAGCAAAATATAATACCCAAAGCTAATAATCTTATTCTGGCAGATGTTCTATCGTTGACGCTGCTAATAAATAATAAATTTAAAAATGTAATACTCTTATCCTCGCTTAAAAATATTACATATTTATCCAAACAATTAGATAATTTATATTTAAATACACCAATTTATACTAATTTTAATCAAGAAAATTTTGAAATATCACAAAATATAGTATACAAATAAGCTCCTATCATCCATCTTAATATGTTATAATCTATCTCTTGTATAAAATCATTAATCATAACAGAGGATTATAATGCAACAACGTTATATTTATATACATGGCTTTGCCTCTAGTCCAGCATCTTCAAAAGCACAATTTTTTAAAAATAAAATGGCGACTATTGGCGCAGATCTATTGATCCCAGATCTAAACCAAAATAATTTTTCAACATTAACCTTATCTAGACAAGTAAACCAAATTAATATGCTACTAAACACTAGTAATGCCCCAGTTACGCTAATTGGATCTAGCCTTGGTGGGCTAACATCAGCAATAATTGCAGAGAAAAACATTAAAATAAATCGCTTAGTTTTACTTGCACCGGCATTTAAAATAAAAAGTATTGGCACTGGAATGCTGGGAAAAGAAAATTTAGACAAATGGAAAAAAGATGGGGCACTTGAAATGTTTCATTATGGTGAAGGCAAAACATTGTCATTAAATTATGATTTTGTTGCAGATTTAGAAACTCAAAACGATAACCTATTTTATCAACAAATACCAACGCTACTCTTCCACGGCGTAAATGACGATGTCGTACCCTTGGAAGTTAGCCGAGAATATGCAAGCACTAGAAAATGGGTTAAGTATCACGAACTTGACAGTAACCATTCACTAGATGATAAGTTAGATTTCATCTGGGGTAAAACAGAATTATTTTTGAAGTAATTCAACACCCTTTATCTTGTGAACATTCACCATCAGGTTTAGCTAAACTATGACGAATATCAAGTAACGAATATACAATTAATGCAATGATTAATGTACCACTCCAAGAGATAATTAGTTGTAATCCGCCAGCAATAAGACCGTCTTTACCGCCAATTAATAATCCAGAACTAATTGCCGATGCAAGACCACCAATTAACCCCAAGATAACTAATACATTAAAAATTTTTTCACCAATTTTTAATACACATTTACGAGGACACATAACATTCTCCTTTATATATAGATTCAAAAGACAAAGAGTAAATTACCGTAGTGTAACACATATGAATTGTACTTGTCAATTATACTCAGGAAATTCCGATAAGAATCGTGCCAACAGTAAATCATGTGGATGAGTAATTTTAATATTCGTGGAATCACCACACACTACTCTTACCACAAATCCACCAGACTCAACAGCACTTGCTTCATCTGTTACAGCATCTAGATCACATTCCATTAAAGCACTATGCAATATAGAATACCGAAACATTTGTGGTGTTTGCGCCAAATAAATTTGTTTCCTATCCAACGTTGCCTGTATAACGCCACCCACAACTTTCTTGACTGTATCATTCACTGGCAATGCAAGTATTCCACCAACAGCATCGTCCCGTAATTCATTGATTAAGCGATTAATTAAATCTGGTTTAATCAAACAGCGTGCAGCATCATGAACCAAAATCCAATCATCCGCAACGGCTAATGACATTGCTCGTAGCCCATTAACAACAGTTTTTGCACGCGTATCTCCACCAACTTTGTGCACCGATAACCGAACATCATTATAACGCGCAATAACGGAATCAATTAGAACATCATTTTGGCTAGTGATAATTGCAATCTCTGAAATTTCTTCTACAGCTAAAAAGCTTTGAAGTGTATAATCTAATATACATTTATTAGGTGATATTTCCAGATATTGTTTTGGAACATCCGCACCAAATCTAGAGCCTGTGCCAGCACAAGGAATCAATACCCTAATTGACATTCTTCTTTTTCTCCTGCGTCAAATTATACCAACCACTTTTGCCTGTAGTTAATTTATCTAACTGCCCCAAATAATCGTCATGCAATTTCGCTTCTACTGAGCTTGCTTCTATTACTTTTAAATTTAATTGGCTAGTATCAATTTGTGTAAATACATGCTCCACAGAATTAAAATTATTCTTAACTTCATCATCGGCAAGTAAACTAATTTGCTCACGCGTAAGAGCTAAATAAACGTGCGCCAATAATTCGCAATCAATTAATGCTCCATGATAACCACGTGAGCTTCTGTCAACCTTGAATCTATCACAAAGAGCGTCTAAATTATTTTTACTACCGGGGAATTTTTGTCTGGCTATCATTAATGTATCAATAACATTTGCAACAACGCTTTGTGTTTTAGGCTTCTGCTCCAAACTGAATTGATAATCCATAAACCCCAAATCAAACTTGGCATTGTGGATAATTAATTCCGCACCAGTTATAAACTCATGTATTTCATCAACAACATCTGCAAACTTAGGTTTATCAGCCACCATTTCATCTGTAATACCATGTATTCTAGCCGCGCCCTCATCAATCTTACGCTCTGGATTAATGTATAAATGTAAATATTTACCAGTTAATTTGCGGTCTATCATTTCTAACGCAGCAAATTCGACCATACGATGACCATCTTTTGGGTCTAAACCTGTAGTTTCAGTGTCTAATATCAGTTGACGCATATAAAAAAACCTTATAATATTTTAGTTCTAAATAATTTTACCCGACATTTTTTACATTGATAATAACGTAATTTACCATCATTTGCAAACAATCCTTTATTACTTAAATCTTCGGAGTCACAATGACAACATTTCATTCCATTGGTTAAAACACATTCCGCATGATCTTGCATATATTGATTTTGATCTGGCAATTTCTTCCATTGCGAATACCTGAGAGCGATCGTAAAAACATAAATTATCGTACCTGCAAATAAAAACCAGATAAAATTAATGCTAAAAAATACAATAAGGGATATTAATACAGCTAATGAGATGATAAGCGCAAAGCACCCGCCAAAAATAGGTAAAAAAAATAATCCAAATATACTAAAAAATATAATAAAACTCGCTACACCCAAATAGTATAACATCTTTAAACCTTTAAACAAAAAGACCTATACTCAAACAGTTTCATCATACTTAAATTCTACTGCGCTCCTAACCTATTATTAATAGGTGTCATTGCTTGTATAAGTCAATTATTTTGAACCTGTTTGAGTCTAAATATAAACTAGACCTTTATATTTTACAAATTAACTCTTGTCATCTTTGTTAACTTCACTGTATTCAGCATCAATAACATCAGCATCATTGTCATCAGACTTATTAGCAGATTCTCCACCAGCCGCAGCTGATTCTGCACCAGGTTGCTGCATATCTTTATACATCATTTCGCCAATTTTTTGCGATGCTGCCATTAAAGCCTGAACGCTAGCTTCAATTTTTTCTTTGTCATCGCCTTTAATTGCTTCTTCTGTATCTTTGATAGCGGCTTCGATTTTCTCTTTTTCTGCTGCATCAACGTTGTCACCATGTTCAGTTAAAGTTTTCTTAACAGAATGTATCATTCCATCTGCATTATTACGTGCAGAGATTAATTCCGTCATTTTTTTATCTTCTTCTGCATGAGCTTCAGCATCTTTCACCATTTGTTGAATTTCTTCTTCAGATAAACCAGAACTGGCTTGAATGGTGATCTTATTTTCTTTGCCAGTTGCTTTATCTTTAGCAGATACATGCAAGATACCATTAGCATCAATATCAAACGTTACCTCAATTTGTGGCATTCCACGAGGAGCAGGAGGAATATCGTTTAAGTTAAATTGCCCCAAACTCTTATTGCCTTTAGACATTTGACGCTCACCTTGCAATACATGAATAGTAACAGCATTTTGACTATCTTCTGCCGTTGAAAACACTTGTGAGGCTTTAGTTGGAATAGTTGTATTTTTATTAATCAACTTGGTCATAACACCACCCATAGTCTCAATACCAAGAGATAATGGCGTTACATCAAGCAATAGTACATCGGTTCTATCTCCAGCCAACACAGAACCTTGAATAGCAGCACCAACAGCAACAGCTTCGTCAGGATTCACGTCTTTACGTGGTTCTTTACCAAAAATTTCTTTTACTTTGTCTTGTACTTTTGGCATACGACTTTGTCCGCCGACCAAAATTACATCATCAATATCGCTAGCAGAAACACCAGCATCTTTTAATGCAACACGACATGGCTCCATGGTACGCTCAATCAGATCGTCAACCAAAGACTCAAATTTAGCACGAGTAATTTTCATTACTAAATGTTTAGGTCCTGTTGCGTCCATTGTAATATATGGAAGGTTGATTTCGGTTTGTTGACTAGATGACAATTCAATTTTAGCCTTTTCAGCAGCTTCTTTTAGGCGTTGCAATGCCATTACATCTTTTCTTAAATCAATACCTTGTTCTTTTTGAAACTCAGTAATAATAAAATCAATAAGACGTTGGTCAAAATCTTCACCACCAAGGAATGTATCACCGTTCGTTGATAATACTTCAAATTGACTTTCACCATCAACATCAGCAATTTCAATAATTGATACGTCAAAAGTACCGCCACCTAGGTCATAAACTGCGATCTTACGATCTTTACCTTCTTTTTTTGCTAAACCAAAAGCTAACGCAGCTGCAGTTGGCTCATTTATAATACGCTTAACTTCAAGACCAGCAATGCGACCAGCATCTTTAGTTGCTTGACGTTGCGAATCATTAAAGTAAGCTGGTACAGTAATAACGGCCTCAGTTACAGATTCCCCTAAATAATCTTCTGCAGTTTTTTTCATTTTCTTCAAAATTTCAGCAGAAATTTGAGGTGCAGATAATTCTTTGTCGTCAACTTTAACCCACGCATCCCCATTTGGCGCTTTTACTATAGAATAAGGCATTAACGAAATGTCTTTTTGCACTTCTTTTTCTTCAAACTGACGACCAATTAAACGTTTAATTGCATATAATGTATGCTTTGGATTAGTAACTGCCTGACGCTTAGCTGGCGCACCAACTAAGATTTCACCATCGCTTGTATATGCAACTACTGAAGGAGTTGTTCTTGCACCCTCTGCATTTTCAATTACTTTAGGTTGACCATTTTCAATTACTGAAACACATGAATTTGTCGTACCTAAATCAATTCCTATAATTTTACCCATTATGTATACTCCTTTTGAGTTTAAAATCGTTACTATTAATCTATGTATTTAACAGCTCGTAGTGATAGAACTGCCACAACTAAATAGCAACTTAAAATTTATGTTTATATGTTATAAATAAGGTTATTTTTCATTTTTTCAAGTTTATTTTATGTTATTTGGCAACTGTCACCATAGCTGGACGCAATACACGTTCATTTAAACGATAACCCTTCTGCATAATACTAACAACGGTGTTACTTTCTTGAGCACTATCTTCAACAGTATTCATCGCTTGATGCAAATGTGGATCTAATTTTGTTTTTAATTCTGGATTAATTTCTTTGATTTGATTCTTTTCAAAAACTTGGCTTAATTGTTTTAAAGTTAAATCAACTCCCATTTTTAAGGTATCAAAATTACCAGACTTGTCGAGTAATGCCATTTCTAGATAGTCTTTTACGACCACTAATTCCTTAGCAAAACTAGATATTGAATAATCGCGCGATTTTTTAATTTCTTCTTGAGATCTGCGTTGCACATTAGCAACTTCGGCTTGCGCACGAACGTATAGATCTTTTAGCTCAGCCACTTTCTGTTCTAGTTGAAGAATCTGATTACTTTCGTCTAATTCTACATTGGCTTCGACATTATTTTCATCTGATGCAACGCCAGATTGTTCATCGTCAGCCAAATTTGTAGCAAATGCAGAATTATCATTTTCTTCATTAGTGCTATCAAATTCATTTGCTTTAGTTATATCATCTTCATTAGGTTTTTTATCCATTTTATAAATCCTTTCTACAAATAAAAATAGACATCGATAGCTAATATATATGGACACAACTATTTATTTCAAGTATTTTAGTTACTACTTCTATGATAACTTGTCAACTATATTTTGCTAAATAGTTAAAAAAAT
>CAYWWJ010000033.1:0-21355 GCA_964462055.1 uncultured Neisseria sp.
TCTTATCTCATAGAGTAAGACAACTCATTTAAGCAGGTGACTCTTGTCGCACAGACTACATTGTAGCATATTTGACGATAAAAATCATCTTTGATTAGACTTTATTTGTGATGTGTTTACTAGAACATATTTATGATTAAAGATTCTAAACTGGTTCTTAACAATCAATACCACACAAAAATGTGCTGGTAAATTATGTTAGTATAAGCTATAATTCCGCCAGAATACATTTCAACAATCCATTTTGTAAGGGGATTAACATGACAAGATTGAGTTTTATTACTAGAGTTGGTAAATATTTTACTTATAATATGGTTCCAAAGAATCATGAGCATCAACAAAATGAAAATATGGATCTCGGATTTGGAAATCCTGAGGATAATTTAGTAAATTCAGCCAACACAGAATTTATGCCAGACATTGAAAATACTCAATTAATTACGTCTAATGATAGGAATGCTCAAGGAATTATGCATATGTTAAATGGATTATCATCTCAAAAATTTACAAAAGGTAATTATGAGGGGAATCGTATATTAATCATAAGATATATTCTGCCATTTATAAATGGTGTTTATGATTATAACAAGAATAAAGAATATTCTCGTGGTACAATTTTTGCATTGCTAGCATTAAGAGATGCAATTCCTAATTTTGAAGAACTAATTACGCCACAAATCAAAAATAGCAATGGAATATTAGTAAAATTCAAACAAATATGGGAGAATGCTAATTCACAATATATTCACGAATTGGATGACATAACAAATGAAGAAGTTATCAGTAATTTTGGCTTTGGTCAACGATATGATTTATCTGAAATCAAAGCAGAATGTAGAGAAACTAGAGATTTTTTAAGCACCTATTTAACTGAATATGATCCGTATCAAATTAATTACAAAAATCAGTTTCGTTTACCTACAATCGCGGAGGAACCTTACTAATATTATTACTACGTATTTAGTGATGATGGGGGCGAAACTAAAGAAAATTAATTTTAGTTAAAAGGCGTATTTACCTATACTGTAAAATATAAAATGCGATGGAAATATACTGAAAAACTGCTGCAACAATTACGAATATATGCCAAAGTGCATGGGAATATTTGAAAGTGCCAAAAGCATAAAGTATTGCGCCAACAGTATAGGTAATACCGCCTAAAACTAAGAATAACAACCCGTTAAATGGCATTATTTTAAATAGCTGTGGGAATATAAATAATGCTGCCCAGCCCATTAATACGTAAATTAAGGTACTAGTTTTATCGTAGCGTCCAGCATATAATGCCTTAAGAATAATGCCGATAACGGTAACTATAGCTAGGATTGTGTATATTAAATATGCCATTGGTGTTCTAAGTACGCTAAATACATAAGGCGTATATGAGCCAAGGATTAATATATAAATTGCAATATGATCCAAGCGCTTGAATACTATTCTCGCTGTCGGATTAATCATTGAGTGATATATTGTGCTCATGAGAAATAAAAATAAAATACTGCTGCCATAGAAAATGAACGCCCAAGTGTCCATTGCATCGCCATAGTGTCCAGCAATCCATGTTAGGCTAATTAGTGCTGCTAAACCGAAAAAGCTTCCAATACAATGGCTTACTGCATTGGCAATATCTTCGCCAAGTGTATAAGAAAATAGTTCTTTAAGTACATCTTCTGGGTATGTTCTTTTCACTGTTGTTCCTTTTTTATAGATTCAAGTACGTGAATATAGTTTATGTCGACCATCTGGTTGTGTTTTAAAGCGTTTATGTAACCAGAAATATTGTGATAATGCTGGTCTAATACTAGCTTCAACGAATGAATTCATTCGAATAACGTCCTGTTCAATATTACCACTAGGATATTCGGTCCATGGTGGAAAAAATTCAACTTCGTAATGATTGCCGTGGCGATGAGTTGCCATGGGGATTATTATAGCATCGGTAAGCCTTGCTAGTTTAGGTAATGTTGTAATTGTAGCACAAGTTGGTTGCGCAAAAAATGGCACAAATATAGAGTCTTGCAGTCCAAAGTCTTGATCTGGTAAATAAAATAGCGGTAATTTTGTTGTTTTCATTTCTTTTATAATATTACGCAATCCTTCTTGTCGTGAAAAGATTTGTCCGCCATTTAATTTATTAAATCGTTGGCGCGCATTTTTGATTATATTGGTCAAATATTCACTTTTTTGTTTAGAATAGATGCTATAACCACCAATTTCTAGGGTTATGCGTAATGCGCCAAGATCAAGACCAACAAAATGTGGGCAAACGAGAATAATCGGTTGTTTTTTATAATATTTTTCGACATAATGGAAGTTTTTTAGGTGTACAATATTTTTAATTGTATTAGCAGATGCGTAAAACATTTTGCTATATTCTAGCGCAGAGCTGGCTAAATCTTTAAAATGCTGTTTAATTATAGATTGTTTTTCTTCCAAGCTCATATTAGGGAAGCATAGTGTTAGATTAATTATTCCAATATTGCGCCTAGATTTCACTAGATGATATGCAATAAATCCAAGACCGTTACCAAACAGACGAATTAGCCACATTGGTAATAGGTTTAGTATCCATAATAAGCATAACGCCAGGTTAATTGGTAGTTTTTGTAGCATTTTTCGTCTCAATTTCAGGTTTTTGCGTTGCGTGTTTCGGAGTACGGAATCTATCATAACTCCAGTAATATTGCGATGGCGCCATCAGAATCATCTTTTCAAATTGTCTATACATATTCTGAATTATCTCAGTAACATCGGAAGATTGTGGCAGAAATGGAATATATTGGACGCTGAATCCATTATCGTGGCGAATTGAATTCACTAAAAATGTTGCGGAATTCTCTAATGTAGTTAGTTTCGCTGCCAACGTCATTGCGTATACAGGCACACCAAAGAAATCAACCCAGACGCCATCGCCTATACTCGCGACATTATCTGGCAATATGCCAACAATCTCTCCACGGCGAATTGCTTTTATCAGCGCCATAACTCCATGACGATTGGTTGGTACTGGCTTAATGTTGCTTTCACCACGCCCATTTTTCATCATTGTTTCAATATTCTTGTCTTTGGATGGTTTGTATAACACGGTGAATTGATGTTTTTCTAATTGTGTTGCGGTGTATTTTAGAGCTATTTCAAAATTACCGATATGTGGGGTGAGAAATATAATTGCCTTTCCGCTGTTTAATTCATTTTGGACTAAATCTAATCCTTCTGCGTGGGTGATTAAATTTGCGACTTTATTGCGACTCCATTGCCAAGAAATGCATGCAGTTTCAACGATTGTCTTACCCCATTCTTTAGCGCATAATCGCGCCATATTTTCACAATTCTGGTTGCCACACATTTTTGTTCGCAATAAATTGCTACGTAATCGTGCGCTACTACGTTTGGAAAATTTATCACTTAGTATGCCAATTGCGCTACCCAAAGCGTGTAACCAGCTTAATGGTAGTTTTGAAAATAAAAATAACAATGCGGTAAAAAAATATTTTTTCATAATCTACTTTGTAAATATGCATTAATGCATAACATGATTCAACCACATATTTTACCATATTTGCCAAAAAATCCTTATTAAAATATAAGAAATAGATTCAAATACTTCGAGTATATAGTATAATGATTTATTCATTTATGAAGAGAAATATCATGTTTAAAAAAATTGGGTTTGGGAATCAGTGCTTATTGGCATTGGTTTTAGGTTTGGTTGTGGGACATTTTTTACCGCAAAATATCGTTGGTTTTATAACTCCATTTGGTGCGGCATTTTTGAAGCTGTTGAAATTAATTATTATTCCATTGACATTTTCTACTATTGTTGCAAGTTTTTCTAAGCTAGAGAATATTGCTATGGTGAAAAAATTGGGTATTAATACGCTGTTCTGGTTTGTGGTGACAGCATTAATCGCTGCTAGCGTTGGTGTTTTAATTGGTAGTATTATAAATCCAGGTTTAGGGCTTAGTTTAGCTAGTAATATAAATGAATACCAACAACGAAATATTCCAAGTTTGAGTAGTACATTTTTAGACATGCTACCGGGTAATTTGATTGGGCAAATTGCAGAAGGTAAGGTTATTCCAGTGATAATATTCGCCATATTTTTTGGAATAGCATTAACTTCGATGCATGAAAAAGGCGAGACATTGAAGAGCTTTTTTCATGAATTTGCTGAAGTAATGTTTAAAATTACGCGTAAAATTATTCGTTTATCGCCAATTGGAATTTTTGCATTGCTAACTGAGGTTGGCAGTCAATATGGCGTAGAAACTATTTTGCCGTTGATTAAATTTATTATAGCGATTTATCTTGCGTGTATTTTGCAACTGCTGGTATATGGAGTATTAGTTAGCGCATTTGGACGAAAAAATCCAGTGGTGTTTTTCAAGCAATTCTGGCCAGCAATGATAACTGCATTTACCACTAGTTCGAGCTTGGGCACATTACCTGTTACGCTTGAAACTTTGGTTGATAGAGTCAAAATTAAACCGCAAGTGGCAGGTTTTGTCGCACCTCTTGGGGCAACAATGAAAATGGATGGTTGTGGAGCAATTTATCCTGCAATTGTCTGTATTCTTACGGCTAATTTATTGCATATAGATTTGACTATGCAACAGTATATTCTTATTATAATTACATCGGCGATTGCGACAATCGGAACAGCTGGAGTGCCTGGGACGGCGTCGATTATGGCAACTGTTGTATTGGTAAGTGTAGGGTTGCCACTACAGGGGCTGGCATTGGTTATTGGAATCGATAAAATAGTCGATATGATGCGCACCATGACTAACGTTACTGGCTCTGGTGCTGTTAGCGTTATTGTGAATAAGAAGTATAACGAAAATTGACTTATAATTATTTGACAAATTCTTCTATTTAATGTTAACATAATGTCAGAGGTGTGTTGTGTGAAAACGCAACACAAGCTTGTAGCAACTTGTTTGCGATGTTTGCAACAGATAGTCCTCTTCAGAGTTGGCTGGGTTTTGGAATTGAATCCAGCTTTTTTTATTATTTAATGCTATACTCAATAAAATTATTCGTGAGTTTATTGAGTGTAATGCATTTGTTTAATTTAATCAATGGAATGGGTTTATGAAATCAAAATCTAGTATGCAAGAATTATCGTTTATTGCATTATTTGCACTTATGTTTAGTTCGATGATGGGAAGTGGCGTTTTTGATATTCCACAAAATATGGCACATAAAGCTGGTGCTGGTGCTATTGTAATTAGTTGGATAATTACTACAATTGGAATGTTGGCGTTGGGTGCTGTGTTTATGTATTTAGTTCGAAAACGCCCAGATATTAATAGCGGAATTTATGGTTATGCCAAATATGGTTTTGGCGACTATGTTGGATTTAATTCCGCATTTGGTTATTGGTTGAACGCATTACTTGGTAATGCCAGTTACTTGCTGTATATATTTGCTACAATTGGTCAGTTCGCTGCGTTTAGCTTTTTCGGTAGTGGTAACACATTAACCGCATTGATATTTCAGTCGTTGTTAATTTGGGTAATATTTTTTCAAATCAATGCTGGAATTCGTGAGGCAGCTGTGGTTAATACCGTTATAATGGTAGTTAAAATTGTTGCATTGCTTGCAGTTATTTTTCTATTTGCAATTGCATTTAAATGGCATATGTTTACGCAAGAATTTTGGGGTAATGCGAGCTTGGGTAGTGTGCTAACTCAAGTTAAAAGCACGATGTTGATTACAGTGTGGGATTTCTTAGGTATAGAAGCTGCGTGTATTTATGCAATGCGCGCGAAAAAAATGAGCGATGTTGCGAAAGCAACTATGTGGGGCGTGGTTGTAGTTTTAATTTTAGATGCTGCAATTTCGCTATTGCCATTAGGGATTATGTCGCAAACTCAATTGGCTGGATTAGCAACTCCATCTAGCGCTGGTATTTTGTCTATATTAGATGGAGCATGGACCGCTGATTTTGTTAAAATTGCTGTAATTATTAGTGTGTTTGGCGCGCTACTTGCGTGGATGATGTTGGCTACAAATATATTTTTCCTTTCAGCTAGTGATAAAACGATGCCACAATGGTTGACTAAATTGAACCATAAAAAAGTGCCGACTAACTCGTTATTGGTCAGTTGTATTGCATTACAATTATTTGTGATTATTGCGTATTTTACCAGCTCAGTTTATTTAAATATGATCAAACTCGCTACTAGTATGGTATTGTTACTGTATTTCTTTTCTGCATTATTTGCATTTAAGCTAATTATTACCGATAAGCAATTTATTTGGGCTGATATAATAAAAGGCGGAATAGCGGTGCTATATTGTGTTTGGTTAGTATATGCTGGCGGAATGATGTATCTCGTGTTTTCGACCATGTTGTATAGCGTAGGTATTATATTGTATAAAATGGCACGTAGCGAACAAGGCAAGAAATTATTCAGTAACAAGCTAGAAATATTGGTTTTTCTGATACTAATTTCTACAGCTGTGATTTCAGGTGTGTTATGGCTGTCAGGATATATAGTTCTGGATTAGCAATTCGCTGTGTTTGAATCTTGGACGTTGTAAGAACGATATTCACGTCCAAGAATCAAACACTTCGAGTATATATCGTTCTTTTTGTTTAGTTGGCAGAACTCCTGCGTCTTTATACATGTTTGTAATTTCATTAGCATTTGGTATTGCGAATGCAGTAGCACCAAATAAACCTAGAAAATTATCATTGCAATTTTAATCGGGTAAAACAATTTCATAAAAATTACTCCTTTTGAATTAGTATTTAATAGTATTAAATGCACTGTTATACGTGTTATTTAGGTAATATTTCTCCGATAAGTTCGACTTAGATTCAAAAATATTATTTCAAGATTTTTATAAAAAAAATGAGTGAAGAATATTAAAAAACAGATATAATTGCGGGTTAATGTTAAAAATAGGATTATAAATATGACAAATGTATCAAATTCTCAGTTAGGCAAAAAATCTGAGTATCAAACCACGTACAATCCATCTTTATTATTTCCAATTGCTAGAAAAAATAAGCGTGATGAAATTGGCGTTAATGACACAAATCCAGCGTTTCATGGTTATGATTTATGGAATCATTACGAAATGTCGTGGTTAAATAACAAAGGAAAGCCAGAGGTTGCTTGCGGTGAAATAATTTATTCATGTCGTACGCCAAATATAATTGAATCAAAGTCAATGAAATTATACTTCAATAGCTTTAATAACACCAAATTTGAGAATATTCAGCAACTAGAAAAAATTGTTATAAAAGATTTATCTGATGCTGTTGGCGCTGATGTACAATTTAGAATAATCAAATTAGAAGCGGCTGATTGTCAAATTTACAGAGCATTTGATGGCATATGCTTGGATAAATTAGATATAGAATGTGATGTATATTTGCCACATCCAGATTATTTAACAACGAATAATGAGATTGTACAAGAAGAATTATATTCTGATTTACTCAAATCAAATTGTTTGGTGACTAATCAACCCGACTGGGGTAGTTTATATATAAAATATACGGGTAAGCAAATTGATCATAGCGGATTATTAAAATATATAATTTCATTACGTGATCATAATGAGTTCCATGAACAATGTGTTGAACGTATTTTTACGGAGATTTTATCTCGATGTAAGCCTAGTGAATTGACTGTATATGCTCGATATACTCGTCGCGGTGGTCTTGATATTAATCCGTATCGGACAACGAATGAGTGTGCAACACCAATTTCCAACGGTAGAATGATTCGTCAATAAACAACAAAATAATACTGTCATCCTTCAGTTAGAATGATACCCATTTTTATAAAAAATAACATCAACCCCTAAAAATATAATAAAACAGTTGATGTAGGCCACCGGTGACGGTCGAAGGGTTTTTATAGAAACTCGTTCCCTATTTAACACCTATCTAAGCAATTAACGATCAATTATGGCAATGGATTTAATGCTAGAGCTTTATTTCGAATGGTAAAATTTGCTAAGATGTATGATGATGAGAAAATAGTGGCGACACTGTCACCACTATTTTCATGGTCAAAGTTTATTGAATTAATTGCAATCGAAGATCCACTGAAACGACAATTTTATTCTGAAATGTGTCATTTAGAAAATTGGAGTGTTAGAATATTACGTCAAAAGATTTCTGGTTTATTGTATGAAAGAACTGCTATATCACACAAACCAGAGGAATTAATAAAAGAAGAATTAGCAAAATTCCATAAGACCAAGAATCTAACAGAAGATCTAGTATTTCGTGACCCATATATTTTAGAGTTTTTAAATTTGCCGACTAATTTTAGCGAAAAGAATCTTGAAACGGCAATCTTAAATGATTTCAGTAAATTCTTGCAAGAACTTGGAACAGATTTCTGCTTTATTGCTCGTCAAAAACGTATTACTATTGATAATGAAGATTATTATATTGATCTACTCATGTACCATAGAGGATTAAGAAAGCTTATAGCTATTGAATTAAAGCTAGATGCGTTTAAAGCCAGCTATAAAGGTCAAATGGAGCTATATTTACGTTGGTTAGATAAATATGAACGAAGACCTGGTGAAAATACTCCTATGGGCTTAATCTTATGTACTAGTAAAAATAAAGAACATGTTGAGTTATTAGAGTTAGATAAAAGTGGTATACACGTCGCTCAATATTTAACTGAATTACCGCCAAAAGATATTTTAGAAGCTAGATTGCATGCAGTTATAAAAGTAGCTCGTGAAAATTATGAAAAGACATTAATTGAAAGAAATTCAGATATTTTGGAGTAAATAAATGAGTCAGATCTTATTAGCAATCTTTGGTGTCCTTTTGGGGGCTTGGATTAATAATGTGTTTACTTGGAAAATTAAAAATAAAATAGAATATATAGATCATTTTGTAAAACATCTACTACAGTTAAATGTAAAATATGAAAATAAAGAGTCAAATAATTCTAACAATGATATAGGTATAACAGAAGCAGAAGCAATATTTGCAAATCAATTGTTAAATGGCGAATTCACCGCCAAATTACAAGAATATCGAAGAGTAATAAGATGCTATAGTAGTAACGATTTTACGCCAAAAGAAAAGAATGATTTTTCTTTAACCGCTAGATCATTATTGGAAGATTTAATTAAAGATGTGCTAACAGAACGAGAAAAGATAACCTCATTTTGTTATATGCTAAAAGAATTAAATCCTTTAAAAATAAGATGTGCCAAATGAAGAAAAATTGGTCAGCTGTCGAGCTACAGGAGTTTTGGAATAACGGAGGTGGCATGAGGACTCCAACTAAAGAAATTGTTAAAAAAATAGCAAAAATACTACGAGACGAACGACCTGATTATATTTATTTAAGAGATTTATTTAAAAAAGTAAAAGAAGAGTTTAATATTAAAATTGAAACACAAAATAAAAGACTTCCTTATGTTCCAACTGAAGAAGAATTAAAACGTTATTATGAAGTTGTTTGGCAAGCTCGTGAAATGAAGCACATGATTTTAATCAAAATATTACTTTACACGGGTGTAAGAGTAAATGAGTTAGTCAACATTACATTGCAGGATATTGATTATGATAGTTGCCAAATCAGAATTAATCTCGGAAAAGGAAGTAAAGATAGGATTGTGCCATTTCCAACAAGTTTTCGAGAAACTCTAATGCTTTACGCAAAAAATGAAGAGACTAGCAGCGGTGCAGTCTATTTATTTGAATCTAATCGTAAAAAAGCATTTACAACACGAGGGATTAGAAAAATATTAGCAAACTATGCACATAAGGCAGATATGCCTCAATCATTGTCGCCACACAAACTTAGACACTTTCTATTTACTTGGTTAAAAAAACAGGGCATTGATGATGCTTTAATTCAACCTTATTCTGGTCATGAAACAAGGCAATCTTTAGAGGTATATTCAAAACTATCACTTGCAGAATCGCAAAAAGCGTATGATAATATTATTGATAAATTTCCAATAAAGTGAAAATGAACAGAGGTAGAACTTTTGTGGTCAAAATTTAGCATATTTATAATATTTCAACCAATATTCTAACACAAAACACGCAAAGTGACAACTTAAATTTCAAAAGCAGAACGAGGTTCTATAAAAACCTTTCGACCGTCACCGGTGGCCTAATTGACGTTTAACAAACAACAAAATAATACTTGATAAGAATAGTCGACTAATGGTATAATATAGCATTCTAGGTAATCAAATAATGGATTTAATTAAATGAAACTCACCACTAAAGGTAAATTTGCAGTAACAGCTATGTTAGATATAGCGTTAAATAGCGAGGCTAACACTAAGCCGATTTCGCTGTCACATGTAAGCGATAGGCAGGGAATTTCGCTGTCGTATTTGGAGCAACTTTTTGTCAAATTGCGTAAAGGCGGGATGGTGAAGAGTTATAAAGGTCCTGGCGGTGGTTATGTTTTGGGAAAAAATCTGGATAGTTTGAAGGTTTCAGAAATAATCAAAACTGTGGATGACGATATGGACGCGAGAACTTGTCGTGGCAATAAAAATTGTCATGACAATAAAAAATGTATTACACATGATTTATGGCATGGATTAACACAGGAAATATATCAATATTTAGATAAAATCACATTGGACGATTTAATAACGAATTCAGAGAAAAATGTTACTACTAAAAAAATATTTATTTGTAAAAATTAAGGGATAAAATATAAAATGACTCTTATAACACCAATTTATTTGGATAATTCGGCAACTACTAAAGTAGATCCGCGAGTACTTGAACAAATGTTGCCATATTTGAGCGAATCTTACGGTAATCCAGCGTCTCGTTCACATGTGTTTGGTTGGGTTGCGGACGAAGCTGTTGAGAAAGCGCGTAATCAAGTTGCTGATGCGGTTGGTTGCGATAGCAAGGAGATCGTTTGGACATCTGGTGCAACGGAAGCGATTAACCTAGCTTTAAAAGGTGCAGCAAATTTTTACCAAGATAAAGGTATGCATCTAATTACAGTTAAGACTGAACATAAAGCCACTTTGGATACTATGCGCGAATTAGAACGTGTTGGATTTGATGTTACATATTTAAATGTGTTAGACAATGGTTTAATAGACATTAATCAATTGAAGGATGCAATTCGCCCTGATACAATTTTGGTTTCTGTGATGTTTGTAAATAATGAGATTGGTGTTATTCAAGATATTGAATCAATTGGTAAGTTGTGTCGTAACGCTGGAATTTTATTCCACGTTGATGCAGCGCAAGCTGTTGGTAAAGTTGAGTTTAGCTTGGCTAATTTGCCTGTGGATTTAATGAGTTTTTCTGCGCATAAAGCATATGGACCAAAAGGAATGGGTGCGCTTTATGTAAGACGTAAGCCGCGGGTACGTTTAATGGCGCAAATTCATGGTGGCGGACATGAGCGTGGCTTTAGATCTGGTACGTTGCCTACGCATCAAATTGTAGGCATGGGTGCGGCATTTGCCATGGCCAAAAATGAAATGGTGACGGAGCTACCGCGAATTAGACAATTACGTGATAAGCTGCTTGCTGGACTAAGCACTATGGAAGAAGTGTACGTTAATGGTGATATGGAACAGCGTGTTGTGCATAATTTAAATTTGAGTTTTAATTATGTTGAAGGCGAATCTCTGATTATGGCGATTAAAGATATTGCTGTATCAAGTGGTTCTGCATGTACTTCTGCATCGTTAGAGCCGTCTTATGTACTTCGTGCTTTGGGGCGGAATGATGAATTAGCCCATAGCTCGATTCGATTCTCAATAGGGCGATTTAATACTGAAGAAGAAATAGATTACACAATCCAATTATTGCAAGATAAAATTGCAAAATTACGTGAATTATCGCCGCTTTGGGAAATGTTTCAAGATGGTATTGATGTTGCAAATTATAAATGGGCAGCACATTAATTATATAAAGGGTAAATAAAATGTCATATAGCGAGAAAGTAATTGATCATTATGAAAATCCACGTAATGTTGGTGCATTAGATAAAGATGCTTCAGATGTTGGTACTGGAATGGTTGGTGCTCCAGCCTGTGGCGATGTAATGAAATTACAAATTAAAATAAATGATGCTGGTATTATTGTTGATGCTAAATTTAAAACATATGGTTGTGGATCAGCAATAGCCTCGTCTTCTCTGGTAACCGAATGGCTAAAGGGGAAAAATTTGGATGAAGCGCAGCAAATTAAAAATACAGATATTGCAGAAGAATTAGCTTTGCCACCAGTTAAAATCCATTGCTCAGTGTTGGCTGAAGATGCAATTAAAGCGGCAATAGCAGATTATAAGCAAAAGCATGTTTCATAAGAGCCTAAACAGGTTATTATAATATAGGTGGTGAGGTAAAATGATTACAGCAACAGAAGCTGCGGCAACTAGAGTGCGTGACTTTATAAGTAAGCGTGGTAAAGGTTTGGGTTTGAGGCTTGGTGTTAAAACTACTGGTTGTTCTGGATTAGCTTACAAATTAGAGTTCGTAGATGTTGCCAGAGAAGATGACTTTGTATTTGAGTCATTGGGGATTACTATTTTTATTGATGCTAAGAGCTTGGCTTATCTAGATGGGACGCAACTTGATTATACCAAAGAAGGTTTACAAGAGGGGTTTAAATTCACTAATCCTAATGTAAAAGATGAGTGTGGTTGCGGTGAAAGTTTTACTGTATAATGTCAAGTAAATTACTAATGCGCAATGAATTTGAACTATTTAATTTGTCTCCAAGTTTCGATGTTGATTTGGAATTGTTAAATAAGCGTTATAGAGAACTACAGCAGCAACATCATCCAGATAATTTTGCGAGTCAAGATGCTTCAATTTACAATGAAGCACTACAGGTTTCTGCGTTAATTAATTCTTCGTATATTACATTAAAATCCCCATTATTACGCAGTCAATGCTTACTTCGTTTGTTTGATGTAGCATTAGATTTGGCACATGATACGCAGCTGCCGATGTCATTTATAATATTGCAAATGGAGATTCATGAAGCTATAGCAGATGCGAAACAAGCGAAAGATATTACTAGCTTGGAAAGTATAGAACGAGAGATAAAGCAACAGCAAAACCAATTAATTACACAACTAGCGCATGAATTTTCAGTAGAAAATCTGGTTGCGGCAAAAGAATTGACCAAGCAATTATCATTTTGTGATAAATTATTGGCTAATATTGGTGAAGTAATCAACAATTTAATCTAAGGACATCATGGCACTATTACAAATATCAGAACCAGGATTATTCGGTGAGCCACATAAGCATAATGTAGCAATTGGAATTGATTTAGGCACGACGAATTCATTGGTCGCTACGGTTAAGAGTGGCGATGCGGTTGTACTTTGCGACACAGATGGAAATGAATTAATTCCGTCAGTGGTTTATTATTCAGAAAATAATCCACCGTTAGTTGGGCAAAAAGCGCTTCAATATCGGATCACTGACCCTGCGGATACAATTACCTCGGTAAAAAGATTTATGGGGCGGAATTTTGCTGAGATTGATGTAAATATTGCATCAGCATATAAATTTGCGACAAAAGATAATACGATAGAAATAATTACAGCTCAAGGTAAAAAACATCCAGTGCAAATATCTGCAGATATTCTTAGACATTTAAAGGATTTGGCAACGCAAAGTTTAGGTGAAGAACCTATTGGCGCAGTAATCACTGTGCCAGCGTATTTTGATGATGCGCAAAGGCAAGCAACCAAACAAGCTGGCGAATTAGCGGGCTTAAATGTATTACGTCTATTGAATGAACCAACCGCAGCAGCAATTGCGTATGGCTTAGATGCTGAGAATGCCGGTACGTTTATTGTGTTTGACCTAGGCGGTGGTACATTGGATGTATCGGCATTGCGTTTGAATAATGGAGTATTTGAGGTTTTGGCGGTTAGCGGTGACACAAGACTTGGCGGAGATGATTTTGACCATCGTTTGTATTGCCATATATTGGATAAGTCACAACTAAGTCAGTTAAATGATTCGGATGTTGCATTATTATTAAATAAATCTCGTGCGATTAAAGAGCAATTAACCACGCAAGAACAAGTTTCATTCATGTGTGTGCTATCAAATAAGCGTGTGGTAAATATGATAATTACGCGCAATGAATTCGACGCATTAACTAAACCTCTGGTTGAGAAAGCATTGCTACCATTGCGTAGAGTTTTGCGCGATACGGGGCTTGCGATTAATGAGATCAAACAAATTATAATGGTTGGTGGGTCAACACGAATGCCCAATATTCGTAGTGCAGTAGCCAATTTTTTTGGTCGTGAACCATTAACGAATATTGACCCAGATAAAGTTGTTGCGCTTGGTGCTGCAATTCAAGCTAATGTGTTAGCGGGTAATAAAAAAGATGATGACTGGCTATTGTTGGATGTGACGCCATTATCTCTTGGTATTGAAACTATGGGCGAAATCGTTGAGAAAATTATTCCACGGAATTCAACAATTCCAATTGCTCGTGCGCAAGAATTTACCACTTATAAAGATGGTCAAACAGCTATGATAATTCATGTGCTACAAGGTGAGCGCGAGTTAGTTAAAGATTGTCGTTCGCTTGCAACATTTACGTTACGTGGGATTCCTCCTATGGTTGCGGGTGCTGCACGAATACGCATTACATTTCGAATTGATGCCGATGGCTTATTGTCAGTTTCCGCACAAGAGCAGATTAGTGGTGTTGCGAGTAGTATAGAAGTAAAGCCGAGTTTTGGATTAATGGATGAACAAATTAGTAATATGCTTAAGGAATCAATTACTCACGCTGTGGATGATATTCAAGCACGTCAATTTAATGAAGTAAAGGTTGAGGTAATGGCGTCATTAGATGCCGTAGCGGCTGCATTAAATAGTGACAACGCATTACTTAGCGAAGTTGAGCTTGCAAATATCCAAGTTGCGTGGAATAAATTGCAGGCTTGTTATTTAGAACAAGGTATTGATCTTGCCCAACACACAAAGCAATTGAAACAATTAATTGATGAGCTAAATTTAGCTAGTGATGAATTTGCTGCTAAACGCATGAATAATGCTGTTGCAAGCGCGCTTTCTGGTAAAAACATAGATAATTTAAATATGTAATAAATGTCAGATTATGAATTTTTTTAAAGTTAGTCAATTCGCCTAGAAATTTATTTTCTGGATAAGATATAATACCTTATTCGTGACGGTAAAGACCCTAAAAATTAATTTGTTAAAGACGTATAAGCATCTGGTGATCAAAAAGTTGAGTCATTCTTGTTCTTGACCGGTTATGTTTTAGGTGGTCGTAGCACAAGGATGACAGACTTTTGTTTTGAAAGGTGGTGTGTTATGTATCATTCAAATTCCAAACTTATAATAGCAAGTATAGTTATTGCTTTTTTTACTCTCTTTATTATTGTTGAGGCAATTATTGCCAAACATAAACATTATTCACTATATAATTACAAAGATTCATTTGCTAATTTTAAAATATTAATTCTTCGCCATATATTAAACTCCGTGTTGTCTGCTGCGCTAGTATTATATATATTAAATCTCAGTTATGCTTATAGTATTCATGCTGTAGATTCATTAAATAAATACGTTTACTGGATTAGCTTAATTCTTGCACAAGATTTCTTGTATTATTGGTTCCATCGCTACTCGCATGTTTGTAGATTTGGTTGGGCGTCACATGTTGTACATCACTCGTCTAATTATTTTAATTATACAACAGCGGTTCGAGAAAGTGTAACGTATGTATTATCTGGAATCTGGATATTTTGGTTGCCATTAACCTTTCTTGGTTATACACCAACTGATGTGATTATTGCGGTTGTGATTAATCTGATTTATCAATTTTTCTTACATACGCAATTAATTAAAAAATTAGGTGTAATCGAATTAGTGTTTAATACGCCGTCTCATCATCGAGTGCATCATGGGCGCAATCCAGCGTATATTAATAAAAATTATGCTGGCATTTTTATCATATGGGACAAAATGTTTGGCACATTTGTAGAAGAAACACAAACTCCAGAGTATGGTATAACTACGCCATTAAATAGTTTTAATCCTATTGTTATATTGTTTCATGAATGGTACCAAATGTTCTATGATATTTTTAAAACTCGCAATCTAAAATATTTAGTCTCATTTGCAAAAGTTTCTAAGAAAAAATAAGTTTAGTCATTTAGCGTAAACCTCATAAAAATAACCTGAGTATAGTTATGAGGTTTTTTTTGATTAAGTTACTTATGAATTAGTTGCAATTACAGTAAAATCTATTGTATTTAAGGGTTTTCCATTAACCATTGGGATTATCTCGTATCTACCTTTAGCGCTTTTACTTAGATCAATAACAATCTGACAATTTGATATTGTTTTGTTAAAAAGGCATGATTTATAATCAGGTTGTAGTGTTGGTAAATTATCTTGTTGGGTTTCATCTGTAGATTTTATTTCGAATTTAACTTTTGCTTCAGTATTAATGTCATTTGCACTTAAGTATAATAATGCAGAAGTTGTTCCAGACTTAAAGTATGAATTATCACGCGCTACCAAAGAACCACCAGATGGCAAAGTCGCTTCATACGATTTTAGTGTACTATCCGCCGTTTTTTCATGAGATGTTTCAGCATTCAATGCGGAATTATTGTTTGGAATATATCTGGTAAACGAATCACTGCCACATGAATTTAGCATTAAAGCACATATTATAGAAAGTGGCATTATAAAATTTTTCCTCATTTGTAACTTCCCTAAACTTAAATACTAATATATTCTTTGTTTTTAGCATTGGATTTTGTTATTAATATCTTGCAACCAACAACCTGAAATCCATTGAATATATTAATTTTTGATAATACATTTGTTTTTATGAATGATGAGTCAATATGATATTTTACTAGGTTTTAATGATAAATCTCTTACCAAATTTATGTAGTATATTTATGGAGCTTTATAATATATAAAATTATGACAATGGCATAGGCTAATTGTCTTTGAGTCATGAGCTTTATTTTATTGATAAAAAATATAGTGATAGTTATTTATGTGTAATGTATATTTGCAACATTAATTGAAATATATTCAGCGCACTACGCAAAAATGTTATAGACAGGTGTGCTATGTGTGTGGTATAATATCTACAATTAAGCATTATGCGCTAATCGTTTTTGAGTCCTGAGCTTTGTCGTATTAATAAAAAAAGCTTCTTATGTACTTTAATCTCCCGCGTAGATTTTTTTATTAACCGTTTACGTCTAGAATCCAAATTACTTCTAGTGCTTAATAAATTAGTTCAGATTTTAATCATTTAATTACGAAAAACATATTTTCTATAAAAGAACCGAGATTTTATTATGAGTAGCACATTTCACACATTAGGCACATTAGGACGCGCATCATTCCATAATCCAAGCATTTCTTCGCAAAACATAGATTCAAATCACCCGTCAGGCATTTCTACTAGTGACCAGCCAGTAGTGCGCATCTTTTCTGAAGAGAAAGATGCGTTATTGTTGAGTATTCTGTCTAGAACAAATAACCTTGAACCTGAGGAGAAAAACAAATTCTTTAATAAAGTGACGAATATAGCAGAGGGTGTTGATCAAGTGACGCAGATAGCAACCGTTGTTGATCCAGAAGATATTATTACTAATAATATTATTGAAGCTAAAAATACTGCTACTAACAATTCTGATGATACCCTTATTGAGGGAATTAGCGCCGATCAAATTAAACAACTTCTTACTGATAGTGATGGTAGGGTTGGACGTACTGCTTCCTATTATGTACTTTACCGAATTTTGTATAATGGTAAGAGACATAATGAAGAGCCACAATCTTTTTTTGGTAATATAGAGGAAAGAGCTAATAGAATAATGAGAGCCAATGCATTACAGGTTCCATTTCAAGTTCTTTCAAATATACCTCAAGTTTCTAATGGACAAGAGTCCAAGATTGATGACTATAACGATGGTGAAACAAAAGACAATATGCATGAGGGGAATACTCATACGATAAATAACGAATTGTTGGAGAGCAAGGGTTATGATGATGAGGATGGATTTCTAGAAATTAATCCAATTTATTCCAAATCAGCGAAAAAATCATTGACTAATATCGAATTTATGGAAAATTTAAACAAATTATCTGATGGTTTAAATCATGATATTAATCTATCACAAGAAGAAATAACATCCAACAGCAATCATTTACTTTCTTTGATTCATACAGAAAGTGACGCCAAAAGACTTGATGGCGCGTTATTAGACCTTACTAATAGCATAAAAGTTCATGGAAATGATGAAATGAAGATATTGCAGAGCGAAAAATTGCAAAGATTAATATTGTTATGTAATGGTTTGTTGAATTGCAAATCTGTTACGTTTGATTATTCCATGCATCAACGAATTACTTCAATTTTTATGAGTGCAGTTTTTGCAAGAGCCACAATTTTAACTACATTAGAGCCAAATGAGCCATATAAAACAATTGTTGATCAGGCAAAAAATGAACTTTTTGTGATGTTTTTTACACTTAGGAAGATACAAAAGGATCTTGCGCATTCTCTAGATAAGGTTGATATGAGTAATGGGAGAGCGTTCGATTCAAATAGAAATAATGCGTTGAATCTAGCTGGAACCACATTTGGTTATAATGCTGCCTTATCTGGTCACGCCATTATACCTGGCAATTATTTTAACTCTAAGATACTTGTGATGACTTTGACAATGATGGGTGCTGGATATGGGCAACGTGCAGTAAATAATAGCGCAGTAAATGGGCTAAATTTACTTAAATCGTATTCGGGCATTGGACGGAAGTGGTATCAGATTAATACTAATACTGAGTTAAAAATGCACATGAAAGATCAAAAGTCATCTGCTCAGCAAATTCATGCTGATGTAAAGTCGTTGTTTAAGCAGTTAAAAAAGCGTAATGGTGTTGTTAATGACGAAATGCAAAAGAATTATAGCGAATTATTGGATAAGTTACATGCAGGTTTAGATGATCGTACGATCAGTGTGATGCAGATTAGGTCTATGACAGGTAAGGTTCCATTGATGTATATCAATGATAAAGGCGAAATTAAATTTACAAAGTCTCGTGGTTCACTTCTACAGCTTATGGATGTATTGGGAACTAGTTTATATCCTGAAAATCAGCTTCAATCATCTGAGACTTTAGCTGTCAATAATTTGAGAAACAAGTTTCATGAAATCTGCGAAAAATGTTATTTTCCCAATGTAGCTGGTATTACAACCATTACTCAATTAGAACCAGAAGTAGATAAAATATTAAAAAGCACTCCTTGGAGCAGCCAAGTGCATTCATATGATGCTATACATCGACTTCATTTCATAATTTATAATTCTAATGTTAGTCCAAACATAAAATCACTAGTTAGCGAGTCTGTGGGAAATAAATTATCACAAATTAAGGAGCTTGCCAAACATCGTAGCTCTTTCAATGTTAAAGTAGCGCTGCCTGGAGCAATTGGAACAGGTTTCTTTAATGTACCAACTTATTTGCCAATTATTACTGGAATGCCACTACCGCCACTGCCTGGATTAAACCACCCTTCTTCTCCATTTAGCAGTTTTTTGGGTAGTGTTTTTAATCTTCCTAATACGAGTCTTGCTCTTGGTGTTGGGGCGCTGGGTGCTCCTCCTCTAGGAGCTCCTTGGCGAGGTGCTTCTACTCATGGGTTCAGTACTCAGCAACAGATCAGGAAGCTACAAGAATCTAGATTTGCTTTAGATCAGACAGATTCGAAGGGAACATTTGCATTGATTCCTGAAGTAGAAAATATAGATGAGCTAAAACAACCGACTATAGCAGAATTACCTACAGGTTCGCTAGAACAAGGAACCATAGCGGAATTACCTAAAGAGATGAAATCGCAAACCATAGCAACATTAGCTCAAAATCTAATAGGTAAGATTCAAAATAATACTTTTGAAATGACTAATGTAGTTCAGGAGATTGAAGATTTTGTTAGTAATGCTTGCAATGCGGATGATGAAGCAGGTAAAAAATGTATAATCAAGCTTGTTCTTGAGTTTAATGTTGTGCATAATAAAACTCAAGTTCCATTAATTTTTCTGCTTCAATCTAAATTAACTGGAGAGAAACAAACGGAGATTTTGGAATTTTATTTTAAAAATGTGGTGACTTCTTATAATTTTGTCAGGGATAGCGAAAAATTTAATGATGTACTTCGTCTTCGGAAATCAACTTCGGGTGAGGCAATGCTTCATTTTTGCCAAGGTCTTGCAATTATAAAGCATTACTCACTTAATGGTAATAACCAAGAACTAGCTGCTACGATGTCACGACGATTAACCGGTGCGTTATCCAGATCTAGATCTGACAAAACATCACTATGGCGTGTTCTGACGCAAGTAAATGCATGGCGTACTATTGCTATATCGGTTTTACTTGGAATGGCTAGTTTTTTTCTTTCAGTAGCTGCTGTCGCTGCAGGAGCGTGGATAACACCTGCTGGTTCTTTCTGTGCTATTGTTTTAATATTTGGTGCTAAAAATGTTATGGAAAGATGGTTGATTGAACGTTATGGTTATGACCATACAGTTACAAATGGTATGATGGATATTTTAAAGCAAACAGGGTCGAAAAATTCACCAATTGAGATTAAGGGTACAAAGAAACAGCGCGATGAAGAAGTTCAGGCAATTAAGAATGAAATTAAAGATACGTTAAGACTTAAAAAAGATGATTCACTAAACAAATCCGTTTTTCGTCTAACCAGATTTCTGGAAGAGAGAACATACGACAAATTCTCATTTTTGACACATTTAGAGGCTATTGTTGAGCATGTTGGTAACGAAGAATTTGAAATTAGCGAAGAAAATCAATCTTTAATTATTAGTGCATTACGAGTTAGAATTATGGAAATGGGTAAGCTACGTAATATAATGAAACAGGGTGGGAGTAATCACGGGTATAATTTCTTTGCTGGAATGGTGTCTGGGCTATTGTTTGCATTGTTTATGGTGCCATATCAATTTGTACCTCCTGTCAATGTTGTTACACATGTTCCTGTCCCTGTGATTGGTGGTAATATTGATTGGATTAAGCGAATTGAGGCAACTGTGGCTGCAGCTTTGCAAGCCATCATGCCACCAAGAGAGAGATTTGAAGAATTGGTTAGTACATCATCTAGGTTGGGTAAGTGGTTAATGACTACAGAAACACAGGAAGAAGCGGATATAATATTCGATAATGCTCTGCAACGAATAGCGGAAGCATAAATAAAGCTAGATGTAGTGAACCTTTTATTTTGATATTTATTATCTGACTGTGTAATAATGTCAAGTTGACCATCAAGTTGCATTTAATTTGACCACCAATAAA
>CAYWWJ010000034.1:0-21126 GCA_964462055.1 uncultured Neisseria sp.
ATTTTTTTAACTATTTAGCAAAATATAGTTGACAAGTTATCATAGAAGTAGTTACCAATTCTTTTGCGGATTGCAAATACTTATTTACCACAATATTTTGATCAAATTTCTCTTGCATAAATTTGCGTCCATTAATGCCCATTTGTTGCTTGGTAGCACAATCTAAACTAATAAATTTTAGCATACTTTGTGCAAGACTATCAATATCTTTCACATTACACATTAATCCTGTCACATCACGCACAACCACATCTCTACAACCAACACTATTTACCGTAATAATTGGCTTACCCATGCTACTAGCTTCAAGCAACGCACGTGGCATTCCTTCGCGATATGACGGCAACACAACGCAATCGTGTTCGCTCACAGTCTTTGCAACATTATCCACCATTCCCAAATATTCACATAGCCCGTTATTTTGCCACCTAGCAACTTCTTCCGCACTTATGCTACTTGGATTCCCTATAAAATAATTGCCAATTATGGTTAATGAAACTAATGGATATTGCGATTTCACAATCCGCATTGCAGCAATTAATTCACCCAAACCCTTGTCCCATAACAAGCGCCCCGAATATAAAAACTTTGTTTGTGCAGAATTTTTTTGTGTATAACCAATATATGCAAATTTAGTTAAATCAACGCCATCACCTGGCAATACGCACAATTTACAATTTGGTGAAAATATATCAAACGCTTGCAAAACATTTTTATCATCATCATTTTGAAAAAATACATACGGAACTTGTTTAAATGCAAATTTATACAAGCTAATTACGATTTTTCTTAGCCAATAATTAGGACGAATATATTGCAACAAATTTGCCATAAAATTATGATTTTCTTCCACGTTAGCGGTAAAAACATAGCCAAGACCAGTAATGCTAGGAATAATCGGAGTACCATATTTTCGCGCTGCAATTGATGCATATAAATTCGGCTTAATCGTAAAACTTATGATAAGATCTGGCTTTAATTTAGCAAAAATTAATTTTAACATTTTAATTAATTTATAATCTTGAAAAGGATTAATTCCCTTGCCATCAATTGCAATATTTTGACAATTATAGCCTAATTTTTGTAATTTTACAAAGTAATTATTATCGTTCGGACAAATAAGTATAACCTCATATCCAGCAGTTATAAACGCAATAAATAAATGTTGCTGCCCAAATAAATGATGCGCGGTATTATCAATAAAAATTATTCGTGCCATTATTTTTTAAACAACCTTTTTAAATTAGTCGCAAAATTATACGGAATAATCAACAACATACCATACCATAATAAGCCACAACAAGAAAATAAACTAAAATCGAAATTATCTCTAATCACCCGAATCGTAGAACGAAGCTGGATTTTCCTTCTACTTAAAGAAATTCCTGCAGGATTAATCTCATAATCAAGCAAGAATTCAGGTAAATTTGCTGTTTTAACCACTTTAGCAACTTTACTAAAATAAGCAAAATCTTCAGCATATTTATAATTCATCGGATAATAACCAACTAAATTAATCACTTTTGTATTAAAAATTACCAACGGATGGCAAAATATATTATGCATTTTTAATTGCTTTACTATATCTTTGTGTTCTACTGGTGGACAAAAATCACTTATTCTACCACTAACAATATCAATGCGTTTACACCAAGCACCAAGAAGATCAACATCAGGATGCTCCGCTAAATACCTCAACTGCTTACTAAATCTATTGTGGTAGCAAATATCGCCACAGTCCAGCCTCGCAACATATTCATAACAATGTTCTAGAGCAAATTGCAAGCCATCGTTCAAAGCATATTCGATTCCACGATTTTGCTGATTGTCAAACAAAAATACGTCACCTAATTTATACCAATCTTTTAGATCATATAATCGCGGTTTTTCTTTGGTGCTACCATCATCAACCACTAGCAAATCTAACGATAATGTATCGTCTTCTTTTATGCTGGATATGGATAATCTCAAACCAGATAAATTGTTATAATGCGGAATTAAAATCAGAGTTTTTTTATTCATTTTTGTATAACCTTTATACTTTTCTCATTTTTTTAATTTGGCACATTCAACAAAAACTCAAGATTCAGATTATATACTTGATAGACTCAAAGTATTTGATTCTTGGACGCGAAGTATTGATATAAAAAAGCGACGACGTGTATGTTAAATACATTAGGAGCCTTTTTTGTCAATGCGACAAAGTCCAAGATTCAACGACGATGAGTATATACTCGAAGTATATTAATTAATCTTATACCATGAATGTGGAATTATATCTGTCGTATCATATTTTGTATTATTAAACCATCTTGATGGCGTAATCACTATTTTATCTGGATTCACATTTAACCAAGCACCCCACCAACTGAAGCTACTATTCGCAACAATGTTATGTTTACACAAACTCATTAATTGCATATCGCGAAAACTATACTCGCCAGTATTAAAATCCACATATGTAACATTGCTATTCAATGGCAAATTATCTTTACACCAATCTAAATCATTGGAAAAAACAAAGAAATGTGGATTCGCTACTTTTTCTCTAATATACGCAATGGCCTTCTGATAATAAGCCAAATCACAAATACCGCCAAGCTCAGAGTGATTAATATAATCGCCACGGCGCACATGTAAGGAAACGGAATTTACTTGCGCAATTAAATCAATTACACGCTTATTTTCTGCATTTGCTGGCGGAAAATTAAAATCTTTGAGAATTGCATCTCGATGTTTTATAAAATATTTCTCACTTTGCCAATAGCCATGTAAATAGGTGTCTTCATTCAAATTTGGCGGTTGCTTTTCATAGCGCTCTTCTGTGTAATAATTTTGTTGAAAATAATGATATATATTTAATTTTTTCATCACTCGCATAATAAATTGCATGATTTTCCCAGAACTATGTTTATACACAATACGGTCTGGTATTAACGAAAAAACTCGTTCTAATTCATATCCATTATGCAAAGCGTACGAATCAAATTCAGCCGTATCTAATTTAACATCGTGACCGTCCAATTCCAAAGCACGATACATCGCATACTGAAACATTTGATTACCTAAGCCACCCAAACACCAAATTGTCAACACTATTTACCCTTTAAATATTTTGATTATATTTTTTAATAATCGTTTGATTATCTTTTTTGATCCACCGCCTTGTGGACCAATACCGCGCAACAAACCATGACCACCATATTTAGTTTTATCGCGTAACAAAATCTTTGGCACAAATGGCAAATCCCAACCATCTGGATATAGATAATCTGGTGTAAGAATATTTAATTTACCTTTAATCTGCTCGTAATTGTTATTTAAATACGCATTCCAATGACTTTCATCATGCCATACCGCCACAATTCCATTTTGCAAATCGCGCTCGATATTATCTGCTAGGTGCTGAATTAATTGCAAAAATACCGATGATTTGCCACCGTTGATTCCACCCGCAAAATAATAATGCACATTAGCAACAAAAGCCGTGGATAATTCACGTTTTTCGTAAGTAAAATCACTGGGTAATTTGTTGTAAAACCCTGGATGTTTTACCGCCAGTAAATCATATTGCTGATTCTTTCCAAATATATCATTCTCGCTAATTATTTGTTGGAATTGGCAATTTCCATTAAAAAACATGACCCAATCATAATTGCAAAGCAAGTCTTTCACTCGTAAAAACATTTTGTAGCGGAACATTGTATTAAACGGCCAACCCAATGAATCCTGATACACTTTCGTCACATTTGCAGAGCTATTGATTTGTTCCGAATCGGTAAATACAAAATAATGTTTTTCAGTATTATTGCAAAATAATGATTCACAACTAGAATAAAATTCCGACCAAAATACATCATATTTACCAGTTGCTATATATAAAATTGCCATTTTCATTTATTATATTCCTTCATCTGGCTTTATTTAACATTAAAAGCAAGATTTTTTCACCAAGTTTACACCACGCAGCAATAAATTTTCTTTGCCAAAAATTTTTTAATATAGTAGAACAATAATAATGCGTAAAATATACATTTCGATAACACCACCATAGCTTGCTAGGTCGTAAACTTAACAAAAAATTAGACATCCTACCGTACCACTTCAAACAACCTAACCGAGTAATTGGTCTTGTACTCTCATTACATAATATACGATAACCACATAAATATTCATTTATCTGTATTATACCAGTATATTTGTATACATAAAGCACATTAAAAACATAGTCAGCAGCAGGGATAAATCTATAATTAAACCCACCAATATTACGCGCGTATTCAGTCTTATATAACTGTCCATGTGGCGCAGTAAAACAATCAGCAATATACATTTGCAGATCAATAACCTTCGTTACGCCAAATAAGTAATTAACTAAAACCTGCTTTATTCTTTGCCGTAGCGGAATCTTAATTTTATCCACATGCGTAAATTTTAAATACTTACATTCAACGCGATTTATATTAGAATCACTATTTATAACTTTAAACATTTGTTGCAAATAATTGTTGAATAATATATCATCATCACACAAAATAGTCATCCATTTACCACGGGCTAATTCAATACATCGATTCCAATTACCGAAAACTCCAATATTTTGAGAATTTCTATAATAATAAATTCTTTCATCCGCAATTGTGGTTAAATAATTAACAATTTGTGTGCTATATTCACCAGTATCATCATTATCGACAATAACAATCTCAAAATCAACAACTTCAATTTGTGCCAAAACACTTGCTATAGCTTCTTTTAATAATTCTAATCTACGATACGTAGGAATGGCAATAGTAACAAGCGGAATGTGTTTGTGCTCCATATTACCATATAAACAGTTTGACTGCACATTAGAATTTTTTATAAAATTATCTTCTATCGCAAAAAATTTATATTTATCGAAAATATTTGGCAACATTATTTTCCTCTTCTAATCAAACCATAGATTTCAGTAAGTAAGTTTTTACCAATTAAATAATAATTAGCCGTAAGATATATCAAAATCAACACACATAATAATAATAATTTAATATATCCACCACAAAATGAATTCAACATGTAGACAATTAACGCACTTGGTATCATGATTATTACAATATGTAATAATAGATATCGATAATCAAATGCAAAAATATGCGGAAATAATTTATTAAGCCTATATGGCGCACCAAATAACATCACAACAACATGAGCCACCAACGAGCCTAACACAACTCCAGCAACTCCAATGTGTTGAACCAGTAATATCGATAAAGATAGATTTATCACTGCTTCACATAAAATCAATTTATACAAAGTCTTAGATACATTCAAAGCAGTCATTGCCGATGAAGACACAATACTATAACATAGAAAATAGCAATATATCCCCATAAGAAAACATGATAAATACCCAATAAAAATGTTGGAATTATGCGTCCATAATACAATAAAATCGCGGAAAAAACCAAAAATTAAAATAAATATTACGCCACCAACCACTGGAAAAAGCTTCGTTGTGCTATTATACAAAATCTTTAATAATTCTTCTTTATTTTCGCGTATAAATTTAGGATATAGTGGATTAACCACATTAATAAGTTGCACAATAATTAAAAATAATATGCTAAAAACTTTAAGTAAAACAGCATATTCGGCAACATCATTTAACCCAAGATAATGGCTAATAATTAGACTATCTGTACTCCAAAGAACCATTCCGCCGATACCAGATAAGAAAATATAAAACCCACTAGATATCAAGTAACGATAACTCATTAGCTCATTTGCATCTTTTGTTTCATACGTTACATTAATAAACCATGCTTTAAAAAATAAAAATGCGCTTAAAAACAATGGCACAAGAGATAAAGCACCACTAATTATTGCATAATCTACCATACTTAAACGTAAATAAATTGTTATAATTAAACTAAGGAATATCAATAAATTAGCTAAAATTTCCACCATTTTAGCTAAATATACTTTATTCATATAAACTAATAATTGCGTGAATATACTAAATGGCAATTTGACCATTAAAAATATAATACTAATTCCAATAAATATCTTTGCGACCCTTGCAGTATTGCTATCTATTTGCGATATGAAATAGATCCAATTTGGAATAAATGCGTGCACACAAACCAATATAGATAATCCAATAACGCTTAATACACCAAGGGTTAGCAATGCTCTTGACAATAGCTGACGCTGTTCCTTATGCGTGGTAAGTTTTGCAAAAATTATCGCCGTAGCAGAAGGCAATCCCAAACCAAGCAAAGATAAATATGCAAGCGTATCATTGGTAATAGAAAATATTCCATAATATGATTTACCAAAATAATTCAACGATAATGGCACCGTAATTAGTCCTAGAATCGCACTTAGCACCACACTACCATAACTTAAAATGATACTTTTTATATAATTATTCATTCGCACCACTAAATTTTAATCCAAGAAGTAGGATAAATATCAGACTCATTGTAAACATCACCATTAAAAAATTTATGCGGAACAAGCACCAATTTATTTGGATTATTATTCAACCATGCACCCCACCAACTAAAACTGCTATTTGCTATTATATTATGTTTACATAAACTCGTTAGTTGCATATCACGATAACTATCGCAGCCTGTATTTCCTGTAACGTATATTGCATCATTAATGCCTATATTAGCCTTGCACCATTCAATATCATTAGAAAACACAAAAAATTTGGCATTATCTACATTTGTTTGAATATATTGAATAGCTTTTTTGTAATAGTCTAAATTACAAATATTATCGTATAATTCATGACCAACATAATCGCCCCTACGCACATGTATCGAAATAGAATTCGTTTCACTCATTTTTTGCATTAACTCAAGATTATAACCGATTAAATCAGGAAAAATAAAAGTTTTGCGCAAATCGTCTTTTATATGTGCGAAATATTTTTCAGACTGCCAATAACCAATCAAATAAGAATCTTTAACGTGTTGCAAATACGGCTCATAATACTCGAAATGCTTTTGCAATACAAGACCACTGTTATACAGCCTAAACTTACGTAATACTTTTTTCAAAAATGTGAAATAGCGTTCCACTTCATCTTTGGTCGCATAATCAATTTTAACCTTAAAAACCTTGTCTAATTCGTAATTATTATGTAATCCATATGTATCAAAATTACCAATATACAGCTTTACATCATAACCACGAAACCACAATTCTTCATAAAATGCATATTGAGTCATTTGATTGCCCAAGCCACCAAGACAATTTACAATAATTTGTGGCATAAAACTCCATTTCATTAAATACGATACTTAAAACAGTTGTTTAATTCAATTATTTTGAACTTGTTTGAGTATATTGAGTATTGGGTAATTTTAATTTACCATTGCCATAAACCAAAACCTGCCAGCGTTGCCCACACATAACTTCTACCATTGGATCACCATTAATTTGCTTAATTAGATCAACATTCGGCAGATAATCTCCTGATTTAGCCAAATCAATAAATGCAAAATCATAACCCGCATGTCTATAACTACTCGTGTCCACCCAATTAGTATATTCTAATTTATCATTCACAGTAGCTAACTCAACACCATTTTTGCTTAATACATTTACTTTTTTTACATCCCAATATTGTGCAATACCATAATGAACATTATAATCTTTAGCAATCTCATCTAAACAAGCTACTTCACCTAGATAATAACTCGTAGGTAATAATTTATTAGCATCAAAGTCAACTACTAAATTTATGGTATTATATCCCATAACCAATAAACTGGAATAACATGCTAAATTGAATAATACATTCCGCTTGTAAGGATTTGCCAATATAAACATTAGTAAAGGCATCCCAAAAAATATTGGCAATAAATATCTAGTAGTTGCGCCACCATTGATTATGGTCGCGATCCAAATAAAAATGACCTCGAAGAGAAAATATACTACGAGAAATCTAATCATTCCTCGCTTATAATTATAAGCAAGTAATATACCAGATATAATAACACTCAAAAGCGCTAATTTTAAATAAACCACATTGGCAGAAAAATATTGATCAAATGCATTAAATAATTGATCTTGTACCGTAATAAAATTAGCCAAATTTGCAAGATGTAATGGCGGCATCGCTAATAACGGCAAAGCTTTACTACCAATATATCCGATAATCAATCCTAAAATCACACTTAATAAAACATACTTCACCAACTGATTTCGCATAAGCCCGCAAGCGCAAAACATTGGAACAACAAATTGCACAATGTAGATTTTATCTGAAAAAACCGATAATGCAACAACAAATCCCAGACAGACAATTAAAATAAAAGATGATTTCATTTTATCTTGTCTAACATTTATTGCTGAATTTATCTTACGCCAATACGGATAATTATGAAATGCGTCTTTATTTGTCTGCTTAAAAAATAGAAGAATTAGCAACAATCCAAGTAAATTCATTATATATGACCCAAAATGCCATGATGAAATCTGATATGTTCGATATAACGTCCAAATATCACTTATTTCAACACCATTTTCCAGCACTGCCAGTAACATAAATAATGCATTGGCTAACACGGCAAACCTAAATGCATATTTTTTACTAGTGATTACATTTACCTTATTGCCTACGTCATAGGTATAGCAATTCACCAAAATAAAATATAAAATTACAATAAAACATAAGCCCTGCAATATAGCATACGCTAAAGTCACAAGCGCAATATCAGAAAATATCAATTTTGCTATACAAAACAAGAAAAAATCTGGAAATAAATGAGCAACTGATGGCATATGCCAATTACTCAATGGATTATGATTAATAAATAGATCTTTATACAATGCAGGCAAATAAAACGCATCTGCATTAAAAAAGATAAATGGATTCAACTTACCACAAAAATAAGACAGCAGGAAATATCCCGTGGTAAAAATATAAATCAACACTGTAATTACAGTGCTAGTTTTTAGTACTTGCAACTTATGGTTCATTTCGTAGCACCTGTAAAAGTTTAAATCTCATATAACCGCTCCATTTAACTAATGAAAAAATGAGGACTGAGATATTCTCAAGCGTAAACAAAACGCTTAATAAGTAAATAATTGATAATTGTCACCACGCCAACAGTCATGATTTGCGCCAACATTTTATCTACTTGTAAAAAATTTACAAAGCTAAACAATAAACCGATATTGATCACCATTGAACATATATAAATAGAGCTATATTTAAGCAAACTCTTAAATCTTAAACGATTCTTAAATACGATAAGTGTATTCATTATATAGCCCATCAAAACACCAATGATGAAACAAATTATATTATCTACAATATAATTAACGCCACATTTTAGCAATATATAGTAAATACACAAATTTACTAGTGTATTAATTCCACCAACTATTAAATACACAAAGGCTTTATTACGAAAAATGTTGATCATCAAGACTTCTGACCTAAATATTTGTCATTTTTGTGAACCCGTTTCACCTCACCATTTATGATAATTTTATCTCGGATAAAAATAGGTCTACCCTTTGTTTCTTCGACGATTTTGGCAATATATTCGCCAATAATACTAATAGAAAAAATAGTAAACGATCCAAAAAATAAAATTAATAATATGATGGTTGAAAAACCATGTGGCGTATCGGCTGGTGCGAATATGCGAATACATAATTGGACTATGGCAAGAATAATGGATAATAACACAAGGCTGAATCCTACAGTCGTCATCCAATCTAGTGGCATTCTTGAATATGAGAATATGCTCTTTTTAAGCCACATTATTAATTTGAAGAAATTATTTGATGAGCGACCGAACATACGATCAGGTCTAAAATATTTAATACCCGTATTTTTGAAACCAACATACGCACGCATTCCACGAATAAGCACGTCATGTTCCTGAGTGTATAACATCCAATCAACAGCTCTTCTATCAATTAAGGAAAAATCACCTGCATCGTGTGGAATTTCTACCGAAGAAAGCTTATTAAATAATCTATAAAATACCTTGGAACCGATTTGTACAACCCATGGCGCTTCACGTTTATGACGTATTCCATATACAACATCATAACCAGATCGCCATTTCTCAATAAATTGCTCAATTAACTCTGGGGGATCTTGCAAATCGCCATCCAATAAGACGCAAGCTTGCTTTGTTGAAAGCTCCATTCCATTTAAAAATGAAGCTTGCGATGTTTGTTCAAAACTACGTGAATGTGTAACCCCAATGATGCGTGGATTACTCATTGATAATGCTTGCACGACTGCATCAAAATTATCTGTACTTCCATTACTTACGAAAATAATTTCATAATCAATATTACATTTTATAAATACCGCTATCAATCGCTCTGCCATTATCGGTATTGCCTTTTCGTCATTATAACATGCAACTATTGCAGAAACACTATTGCGCTGTAAATGATTATCACTATCAATATAATTCGCTTTTACGTATTTTTTATCTAACTTATTATTAGGTAATTGACGATAATAATTCGCGGTATTTAAAATAATTTGAGCTAAATCATCGGTTATATCTACGCCAATTTGTTTAACTTTTTCTATATTTGGCACATAATATGAAACTTTGCTGTCGGATAAATTTGGACACTTTACCTGAGATTTACTATCTAGAACTTGCACAACTTTTTTCGCCAAATCAGGCAACGAAATTGCTTCATCAGAACCAATATTATACACTTCATAATCAGAAGTTCTGCCAACTGAAAATGTTAAAATATACAACATCCATTCAACCAAATCATTGGTAGATAAATATGATCTATAAATGTTTGAGCCAGCTTTTACGGTTATACCTTCATTATGCATAGCTTTCCAAATAAATTCACCCAGTGCATAATGTTCATGATCTATATAATCACCGCCAAAGCAGAAACAACGTAATGATGAAACCTTAAAATAATCTTTATACAAAAAATCATAATGCTCCGCCAATATTTTAGCCAGACTATAACTACTAGAATTATCTTCAATAACTGGGCGTTGACATGTAGATTCGACAACGCCAACTAACTGATTAATTTCGCCATAAATTGCACCAGAACTCATATTAATAAAAGATTTCACATTAGCTTGTCTAGCATATTCTAAAACTTTTTTTGTACCTTCAGTTATTTCGCTACACAATTGTGCTGATGGAATCTTCTCAACTACGCTAGCTGCGCCATGTATAACGTAATCATAATTCTTACCATCATATGTAAGATTGATCACATCTATTTCTCGAAAAGAAACAAAAGGTAGTTTGGCAATTTCTGGATAACTAGTACAGAATTTATTTGCATTTCGAGTAATAATTGTAACATTTGCTGGATTAATGTTATTACGAGCAAAGTAAGTTAATATATTCTTACCAATAAATCCTGTGCCACCTGTAATTAATATTCTTGAACCATCTAATGAACTTAAATTAATTTTTTTATTCATTTTTATCTACCATTATACTAACCAACATATTTGCCTCAAGCTCATCCACAGACAACTCTGGTGATGGATTATATATTGCTTGCTTATATTCAAGTTTCGGATAAACACGACAATCTTCGTCAATAATATACTCAAATAAGCAATTCCTTGTCTGAGTAAAACCATCAAACTTATCTGCATTAAATTTATTGCCATTGCTTGCATCAAATCTAAAGTAGTCCAAGTTAAATGCTTTCGCCAAATGCTCAAAATCTGGAACTAAATAACCGCCTTCAGCTGTTGTACCAACCATATTATTATTAAAATATAATTCTTGAAACTGTGTAATCATCCCTAACGCTTTATTATTTATAACAACAACTTTAATTGGTAGATCATACTGCTTAATCAGCATCAAACTTTGCAAAGACATATGCGCGCCACCGTCACCGCAAATCACATATGTGGTAGCACATTTCTTATCAGCAAAAGCAACTCCTATCGATGTTGGTAAAGCACAACCCATTGCACCAAACCCACCCGATGTATAAAAACGTTGATTTTGCGTAAGCTTTAGCATCTGCATTGCCCACATTTGATTTTGCCCAACATCGGCGCAAAACATATCACCATCGTTGGCTACATTATTTAAATATTGAATTAAGTCATATGGCGCAGTCTTTACTTTTGTCCTAATAAGTTCCTGATCTTGATTATATTGTTGTTTTAACTTACTTAAATACGTACTCCACTTTATATTTTCAAATATTTGTACATTATCCAACAACCATTCTAATACATCATTGAGATTTATATGTAAATTACTTTTTTCTTTTATTCTACTGTGTTCTAACTCATTAACATCTATATCTATATGAATAACGTTATTGCCCTGCACAAAACTTGATAATATACCACCAGTTTGACGAATATCCAGCCTAGATCCCAAAACTAGTAATAAATCAGTATTAGCTATCGCCATATTTGCACATCTATTCCCATATGAACCAATAGTACCCATATAAGTTGGAAGCTGTTCATTACACGCTGTTTTACCAAGCAGCGAAGAAACAAATGGAATTTGTGTTTTTAATAAAAATTGCTTCACTAAATCAAAAGCATTAGCAGAAGCTACTCCGCCACCGACTAAGATTAATGGACGTTGCGCAGAATATAATCTATCTAAAATCCAAGTATAATCAAGATTGCTATTTTTTTCATGCGATAATGCATTTTCCATTTTATTAAATTCAAAATGCTCTGGTAATAAAAATTCTCTCTGAATATTCATTGGAATATCTAATAACACAGGTCCTTTGCGACCTTCAGATGCAATTTTAAATGCTTTATCTAGTTCAAAAGGTAATTCCTCAATTTTATCTACCAACTTTGCATATTTAGTAATTGGTTTAACTATGTCGATAATGTTATTCTCTTGAAATCCTAACTGACGAATTGGTATATCATATTTGTATTCATATGTATTAACTTGACCAGTTATAAACAATACAGGTACAGAATCAAAAAAAGCATCAGCAATTCCAGTGATTAAATTGGTCGCCCCTGGACCACTAATTGCAATTGCAACACCAAGTTTACAATTGTACCTTGCATACCCTGTAGCAGCAAATGCAGCTGTCTGCTCATGATATACCTGAACGAATTGCATTTCAGGATGCCTACTTATTGAATCAGCAATATGCGTAACCATACCACCTTGATACCCAAAAACAGTATCAATACCATGTGCAGACAACCAATCAACAATAAAATCTGACGCTTTCAATTTAGTCATTGTATACCCCTAAAACCCAATACCACAGAACTGGCTAATAATTTCTGCGGTGTAATCAAGCATTTGCTCGCTTAAACCAGGATAAATTCCAACCCAAAGAGTTTGATTCATAATTCGATCTGAATTTGGCAATGAACCGATAACTCGAAAATTACGCCCTTGCATATATGGTTGTTTAGTGATATTGCCAGCAAATAATAAGCGTGTGCCAATCTTATTTTCATCCAAATAATTCAATAATTCGGTACGACTAAAACCAGCAGATTCTTTTATAGTAATTGGAAACCCAAACCAAGACGGCTCAGAATTTGCTGTTGCTTCAGGCAAAATTAGAAATTCTTCACAAGGCTGTAATTTTGCTTTTAGATATTTAAAATTATCTTTGCGCTTTTGTACAAAATGATCTAATCGCGCTAACTGCGCCAAACCACAAGCAGCTTGCATATCGGTGATTTTCAAATTATAACCAAGATGTGAATATGTATATTTATGATCATAACCAAATGGTAATTGACCTAATTTCTGACAAAATCGTTTATTACACGTATTATCAGCACCAGGTTGGCAGTAGCAATCGCGCCCCCAATCTCGGAATGATTCAGCAATTACCTTTAATTGATCGTTATTAGTAAAAACAGCGCCACCTTCGCCCATTGTAATATGATGCGCAGGATAAAAACTCACTGTACCAATGTCGCCAAACGTACCAACATTTTTCCCGTCGTATTTTGAGCCAAGAGCATC
This sequence comes from uncultured Neisseria sp., assembly GCA_964462055.1. Lineage (GTDB taxonomy): Bacteria > Pseudomonadota > Gammaproteobacteria > Burkholderiales > UBA11063 > Aquella. The sequence goes on from CAYWWJ010000034.1 coordinate 13,971, forward strand.
GCAGCAATCCTCAATTAACCACAAATTATGTTTATCGCAAATAGCACGAATCGCCTTCAGATTAAACGGATTACCCAATGTATGCGCAAGAAATATCGCTTTAGTTTTAGCTGTGATAGCCCCTTCAAGTTGCGTTATATCAACATTATATGTGGGAATTTCTACATCTAAAAAAACTGGAATAGCACCATATTGAAGAATTGGATTCACCGTAGTTGGAAACCCAGCCGCCACACTAATCACCTCATCACCAGGCAAAATCGCCCGAGCACCAAGCTTATGAGACGTTAAAGTACTAAACGCAACCAAATTTGCAGACGAACCTGAATTCACCGTAATCAAATGTTTCACACCAATATATTTAGCTAATTCTACCTCAAATTTGGCATTAAATTTGCCTGTTGTTAACCAGCCATCCAATGACGCCTCAACCATATATTTTAATTCCAATTCGCCAATAACCTTACCGGCTGGCGGAATAATAGTTTTCCCTGGTTCAAAAGGTTTCTCAACAAATTTCTCACTAGCAAACTGACCAACCAGTTCTAAAATTTGATTTTGTATATTTTCTAACATTTTTCCTCTTTCATGTATTTTAAAATTTGTTGTTTTGTTAATTCCAACATGTAACTTTTATCAAAATAAGCCTTATACCAAATAGTTAATTGCTCCAAAGTAGTACGGCTATTCCATACAGGAGCCCAATTTAACAGCATTTTGGCTTTACTACAATCCAGTCTGAGTAAATTAGCCTCATGTGGATGAATTTGTTCATCTTTGACCCAAGTTGCGCCATTTCCCCAGATTTTACACATTTGCTCGACAATTTCCCCAACAGTCAAAGTATCATTATCCGCAGGTCCAAAATTCCACCCGCCAACATGTTTTTGACCATCATTATACAAGCTCTCAGCAAGAGTCAAATATCCAGACAACGGCTCTAAAACGTGTTGCCACGGACGAATAGAATTTGGATTACGCACAAAAACAGGTTTGCCATTACTAAAGCTTTTCACGATATCGGGAATAAGACGATCGGCAGCCCAATCGCCACCACCAATCACATTACCAGCCCTACAACTACCAACAAATACCTTACTATTTGGCATGTTAAAATACGAATTAACAAATGCCGAAGTCACAAGTTCAGCACAACCCTTGCTATTACTGTATGGATCATGTCCACCCATGGGTTCATTCTCACGATATGCCCAAACCCATTCTTTATTTTCGTAACATTTGTCGGTTGTAACATTAATCACCACACAAGGAATCTGAGTAACACGAACTATATCCAATAAATTGACAACACCCATTACATTGACTTCATATGTTTCTTTAGGGTAATCATAAGAATATTTTACCAACGGTTGAGCTGCCATATGAATTATGATTTCTGGTTGTACACGGCTAATATACTGTTTTAATTCTTCATAATCACGAATATCGCTATAACAAACATCAGCGCATAAATCTTCCAAATGCAAATCATCCCACATAGATGGATTAGTTGGCGCAGGCAGAGAATACCCATAAACCTTAGCACCCAACATATGTAGCCAAATTGTTAGCCAGCTGCCTTTAAAGCCCGTACAACCCGTTAATAAAACTTTCTTATTTAACCAAAATGCTGGGGTTATCATTTCCACACCTTCCATGGCGCCTGACCATTCAACCACATTTGCTCCAATTGTTGCTTGTGATGAACTGTATCCATTGGTTGCCAAAATTCATCATGTTCAAATGCCATTAGTTGCCCCTGCTTAGCCAAATTTTCTAAAGGATCTTGTTCCCAAACAGTTGAATCATTATCGATCAAATCAATTACTTTCGGTGACAAGACAAAAAATCCACCATTAATTTTAGCGCCATCGCCTTTTGGTTTTTCTTTAAAGGTTGTGATTGCATGATTTTCTATATCCAAAGCACCAAATCTACCAGGAGGAGTTACGGCTGTCAACGTCGCCAATTTGCCATGTTTTTTATGAAATTCTATCAATTCCTCAATATTTATATTACCAACGCCGTCGCCATAAGTAAAACAAAAATCCTCTTCATTTTCGATATATTTTGCTACGCGCTTTAATCTACCACCTGTCATCGAATTATCGCCCGTATCAACAAGTGTGACGCTCCACGGTTCTGCATATTGACCATGAACTTTCATCTGATTTTTTTGCATATCAAAAGTTACATCTGACATATGAAGAAAATAGTTGGCAAAATATTCTTTAATTAAATAACCCTTGTAGCCCAAACATATTATGAACTCATTGATCCCATAATGTGAATATATTTTCATAATATGCCATAAAATCGGTTTACCGCCAATTTCAACCATCGGTTTTGGCTTTAAAACAGTTTCTTCAGACAAACGAGTACCTAAACCACCAGCTAAAATTACACATTTCATTTAACAACTCCTATTAGATTACTTAAATACCAAGAAACAACACTTCTTAAACCTGATTGCAAATCAATTTTTGCTTGCCAACCAAGCTGGCTTAGCTTACTCACATCCTGCAATTTGCGCATCGTACCGTCTGGCTTCGTTGCATCGAAATTAATTTCGCCAGTATAGCCGATTATTACAGCAATAAGCTGCGCCAATTCACGAATCGTTATATCAATTCCCGTACCAATATTTATATGTGTATTTCTGATCTCAGACATACCATGTATCAAATCTTTAAAATCCACATTTTGCATAATATGCACGCAAGCGCTTGACATATCATCCACATGTAAAAACTCACGATATGGCTTGCCACTTCCCCACAGACTTAGCGCAACGTTATCACCATTTTTTGCTATGCCGTATTTATTAATAATTGTCTCGATTTCAACTTGTTCACATGACAAACCAAGTCCTAAATTATTAGCAATACCCGTATAATCTCCATGTTGCAATAACTTTGCCAAATATATTTTACGAATCATTGCCGGCAACACATGTGAATTCTCCAGATCAAAATTATCATTCGGACCGTATAAATTAGTCGGCATTACAGCAATAAAATTGGTTCCATATTGTAAATTATAGCTCTCGCACATCTTAATTCCTGCGATTTTTGCAATTGCATATGGCTCATTGGTATATTCTAATTCTGAGGTTAATAGACAATCTTCTTTTAGCGGTTGTGGCGCATTTTTTGGATAAATGCAACTACTTCCCAAGAATAGCAACTTCTTTACTCCAGAAACATAACTTTGGTGAATTACATTATTTTGCATGGTCAAATTATTGTAAATGAAATCAGCACGATACGTATTATTGGCATAAATCCCACCAACTTTTGCCGCAGCTAAAATTACGTATTCTGGCGCTTCTTTGGCAAAAAATTCAGCAACCTGTGCCTGATTAGTTAAATCCAACTCAATGTGAGTTCGCAAAACCAAATTTGTAAATCCTTGTTGTTGCAGATTACGCACAATTGAACTGCCAACTAAACCACGATGACCAGCAATATAAATTTTACTGTTTTTATCCACGCGAAATCTTTTCCTATAAAATAACGGTCAGTTTATAACTACTTAGCAGTGATATTTACGATATATAGAATAAATTAATTTTTACTGATTTTGTGATAACTCATGAGGGAAAAATTAATTTATTCTATATATGTGAGATATATTGCTAAATAGTTACGTTAATTTTTAATATCGACAACCGCGATATTTCTCAACATAATCCAAATCATGCTCTACCATAATCTTCACCAATTCTTCATAAGAGGTCTGCCGTGGATTCCACCCAAGTAATTTCTTCGCCTTCGCAGGATTGCCCAACAGCGTCTCAACTTCTGTTGGTCGAAAATATTTAGCATCAACTTCGACCAAAACATCTCCCGTATTCTTATTAACCCCCTTTTCATCAATACCATGTCCACGCCATTCAAGCTCAATCCCCACATGCTTAAATGCAAGCTCCGTAAAACTCCGTACCGAATGCTGTTCACCCGTCGCAATCACAAAATCCTCAGGAGTTTCATGTTGCAACATTAACCACATACATTCGACGTAATCTTTAGCATAACCCCAATCACGCAAAGAATTCAAATTACCCAAATACAATTTTTTCTGATGCCCGTGCTTAATATTTGCCACAGCCAACGTGATTTTACGCGTCACGAATGTTTCTCCACGGCGCTCGGATTCATGATTAAATAAAATTCCATTTACCGCAAACATATTATACGCTTCACGATAATTTTTCGTTATCCAAAATGCATATTGCTTTGCAACCGCATATGGACTACGCGGGTAAAATGGCGTTGTCTCTGATTGCGGGATCTCTTGCACTAGCCCATATAATTCCGAAGTTGAAGCTTGATAAATACGTGTCTTCGCTTCCAAACCTAACATCCTCACAGCTTCTAATACACGTAATGTACCAATCGCATCCGAATTAGCCGTATATTCTGGTACCTCAAATGAAACTTTCACATGCGATTGTGCCGCCAAATTATATATCTCATTTGGCTGCACTTCTTGGATAATCCGCACCAATGATGATGAGTCTGTCATATCGCCGTAATGCAAATATAGTTTACGCTTGTTGTGCATATCTTCAATCAAATCATCCAAATATAAATGTTCAATTCGTTGCGTATTGAATATGGAACTACGTCGTAATATTCCATGTACCTCATACCCTTTATCAATCAGTAATTCAGCTAAATATGAGCCATCTTGACCATTTACGCCACTGATTAAAGCTATTTTTTTTGTCATTCTTGAATCCCTATAAATTCGCAAAAATATTCTGCATAATTGGCAAATTGTGTTCTACGCTATATTTATCTTGCACTTTTTTATAACCAGCATCGCCCATTTGCTTGCGTAATTCTGCATTATTAATAAACTGCATCAACGACTCAACCCATTCGTCTTCTTCATTACATAAAAATCCATCAACCCCATGATCAACAACAAACGAATTTTGCCCAACATCCGAAGCAACAACTGCCTTAGCACAAGCCATGTATTGAATTAGCTTATATGCACATTTTCCCTGCTCCCATAGACTATCGTATAGTGGCATAATGCCAATATCTGTTTGATTGATTAACGCGACCTCGTTGTCCTCACTCCACGGTAATTGCACTATTTCTAACCCATCAATCTGACGATCAAACTTGGCACCAATCACGTAAAATTTTATTTTCTTTCCAGTAGCTAATTTAACAACGCGAGCTAGCGCATCCAAAACTAAATCTAAATATAAAACAGTAGTTTTACTACCAATCCAACCAATTCTAATTTCATCCAAATCGTCAGTTCGCACCACTGGCGCATATTTATCCAAATCAACAACTGTTGGCATATAAATTACACGCTTTGCACCGCAGGCTAATGCCGTATCATATAAATAATTACTGCCTGCAAATACAACATCAGCCCTATTCAACATAGAATAAATCTTGGTATGAAAACACACGCGCACTATCCAATGCGGATGCAAATCATAGCGATGAAACCATGCATCATCAATATCTAACACCATTTTTTTCTTGCCAATTAGCATACGCTCTAACCAATATGGTAAATATGGTAATAATTCTTTCTCAACCCAAAAAATATCTGCACGACTAAAAACTAAATCCCAAATACGACGCAAATATCCTAACAAAATATAAAATTTACTATTATTTTTATTATTATATAAATTCCACACGTAATTATCGGGAAATAATGTGTTAATTTGCAAACTAAATGTCGGTAAAAGTTTATCGGTAAATTGATAAAGACGCACCCTCGAACTCGCCCCAAACCTATTATAACGCGCAAATATATGAATTTTTCTCATTAAAACCTAAATCCTACAGCAAAATAAATAGCACCTAAACAATTCGACTAACTGAATAATCTGCCAACTCCATCATTGCTTGACAATATGGATTATCTATAGCAAATAAACCCAATTCTTCTTTAGCTTTCTTTGCGTATCCACCCGCCATATTACAACAATAATCCAACGCATCACTATCACGAATTAACGAAATAACTTTAAGTAAATCAACATTTTTTGGATTGTTAACCGCTTCACGAATTAACGACTGCTCCACACCATTACCATGTTGCAATAAGTATATTAACGGTAATGTAACCTTGCCTTCAAGCAAATCATCGCCAACATTTTTACCCATCTCATCCGCAGAACCACGATAATCTAAAACATCATCAGCAATTTGAAATGCAGTTCCCAAATATATACCATAACGAGCCAAATGCTCTTCTGTTTCATGTGAAACATGATTCACAATAGCAGCAACGCGAGCAGATGCCTCGAATAATTTAGCTGTCTTACTTTCTATAACTTTAAAATATTCAATCTCAGTTAAATCGTTCCTGCCGATATTTAACAGCTGCAACACTTCACCCTCAGAAATCATATTTGTTGCATTAGCCATAACTTTCAACAAAGGCAACAACTCACTCTCCACCATCATCTGAAATGCACGCGTATAAATGAAATCCCCCACTAAAATGCTAGCCGCATTACCGAACACTGCATTGGAAGTTTTTCTTCCACGCCGCAATCCAGACTCGTCTACCACATCATCGTGAAGCAATGTTGCAGTATGAATATATTCAATCATCGCCGCCATTTTATGCAACAATACTCCATTATCTTTATCGGAATAATTGCACAATCGCCCACAAAGTAGCGTTAGCAACGGACGAATACGTTTGCCTCCAGCAGAAATTATGTATTCACTTATTTGATTAATCAACACAACCTGCGACGTTAAGTCATTGCGGATAACATCATTAAGCTGTTTAATATCAGCATCCATTAAGTTAAGAATTTTTTGCATTTTTTCCTCAGTATACTCAAAGTATTTGATTTATGGGCGCGAAGGTCGTTCTGACAAAGTCCACGAATCAAAGACGAAGAGTATTGAAATTTAGTTCTTGTTCGTGCCACTTGGCTATAGTACTTCTGTGCCCAATGCTAATGATTAATGCATTCGGCAAACGTTGTTTTATCATGGCGTAAAGATCTGCTTCTGTATACTCATCAATAGCCGATGTTGCCTCGTCTAAATAAACTATATCTGGATAATTAATTAAAACCCGACAAAATCCAATCCGTTGCTGCTTCTATGATAACTTGTCAACTATATTTTGCTAAATAGTTAAAAAAATATCA
>CAYWWJ010000035.1:0-17759 GCA_964462055.1 uncultured Neisseria sp.
AATTAGGCACTTTAGTTAAAATGGCGGATAACGTCACGATCTTTAGTCTTAGGCCATCTAGTGGCAGAAATTTTGTGTAAATCATTTTTTTGTTACCCCTTATTGATTTTAAAACCAGCTATACTGAATTTAATATATTTTTGTAATCAATTCAATTTATTATGGAACTAGACAGGAAATTTATATAGAAACATTGTAGCAGTAAAATCATAAATAATTCTCCTAAGGTTTCGATTGGAAATTTAATAGGATGTTTTTAGATAAATCTTGAAGGCTTTTCTGCTAAATAATATTTGCTATTATTTAAAATTAATGGTATAATTACACATAATACATTGCCTAATTTCTTAAGTCTTAAATGAATTATTGAGTAAAATAATTTCTTATAAAATTTTCTAGGAGTTAACATGAAATCAATTGTAATTGTTTATCACAGTGGCTATGGGCATACAGCAAAACAAGCTAATGCAGTGCTTGAGGGTGCGCGTAGTATAGTAAACATAAGTGCGGAATTAATAAGTGTTACAGAAATTGAAAATAGCTGGGATAAATTAGGCAAAGCGGATGCTATTATTTTTGGTGCGCCAACTTACATGGGAAGTATATCTGCAGAATTTAAAAAATTCATGGAGGCAAGTTCGAGTAAATGGATGAAGCAGGAATGGAAAGACAAATTAGCTGCTGGATTCACTAATTCTGGTAGTTTGAGCGGTGATAAACTATGTTCACTTGTTGATCTTGCTGTGTTTGCAGCCCAACATGGTATGATATGGATAAGCCTTGGTCTTATGCCATCAAGCACTAGTACATCCCAACGCAATGACTTAAATCGCATTGGGTCATCTATTGGTGCAATGGCGCAATCTGATGTCGATTCTGGAGCTGACATAGCACCACCACATGGAGATCTAGAAACGGCAAAACATTTAGGAAAACGTGTCGCAGAAATGACAACACGCTTTAATTAACTATAAAAAATCTACTTTCAAGCCATGATCTACTATAAATCGTGGCTATCACCAAATTGCTTTTGCTCATCAGTATTATCTAAATTATAACCACCAGCTAATACCTGATACAAATTCACAATACTCTGTAATTGTTGTAATTTATATTGGTTTAATGTTATTGCGCTATTATCTAATGCAACTTTAGAATTTAATAATGTAGCTAGGCTATCCGCACCAGATTTATAACGTCCATCGCTAATTTCATAGCTTAATTGACTACTTTTATATACTTGAGCTTGTGAATTATAGCTATCTGTTAATTTTTGTTGCGCAGTTAAACCATTTTCCACTTGAGCAAATGCATTTTTAACTGTCATAATGTAATTATAATATGCAGTATAGTACGCACCTTTTGCAGTCTTGATCTGTCCAAATGTGCTTAAATTCAATATAGGCATAGTTGCATTAATTTGAGATGTCCAAAATCCTGCACCACTAAATAATCCACTCAATGAAGAAGAACCAACACCACCAGCACCAGTTAATCCAATTGTTGGAAAGAAATTACTTGTTGCAACACCAATATTTGCATTTGCAGCTTTCAATTGCGCTTCTGCTTGTAATACATCTGGACGCTGTTTCAATACAGTTGATGGCATATTCACTGGAATAATCCCATCTAATACTATATTAGTTATATCAAGACCACGCTTTATATCTCCTGGATTTTGATTTAATAACACTCTTAATGCATTCTGCGTTTGCACTATATTATTTTGTGTAATTGGCACTTGAGCTTTAGCTTGCTCTAGTTGTTGTAAATAGATTTGCAAGGTCAACAATGAAATATATCCATCGTCACATTGCGATTTTGAAATGTTGTATAATTGAGTTAAATCAGTAACTAATTGTGTTTGTTGTATTAATTGATAATCCAATGATCGTAACGTAAAGTAACTGCCCACCACCTGCGTAATGACCGTCAGTCTCACTGTATCTTTTGCCAACTTCATTGCTTCCAAATTAGCTTCAGCTAGTTCTTGGTTTCTTAGTTGTTGAAATATATTTAAACTATAACTAGGTACCAAACCAGCAGCATAACCATTGGAGTTTAATGATGTGTAACTGTTTGATGAAGAATTGCTTGAAGATGAATTTTGCGCCACTTCAGCACCAACAATCGGCACCCATGCTAGTTGAACTTGCTGTAATGAGCCAGCAGCTGCGGTAATGTTACCAATCGCTTGTTCGATGCTCGCATTGTTTTTTAGCGCCACAGTAATCAATTCGTCTAATTGCTTATCGTGAAATGATTTCCACCATGCAGTATCTGCCAAATTAGCGCTACTTTCCACCTGCATCATAGAATTTTTGCTATCCCATTGTTTTGGGGCATCTGTATCTGGTTGTTCATAACTTGGTCCCCAGATTGCACATCCAGATATAGCACCAACAATTAACAATATAAGGCTTATTTTTTTTATTTTCATTGTGAGTTCACCTTTATTTTTAAAATTCTTGTATAATTAAAATTGTATAATTAAAAATCTACGTCATACTTGAATTAATACACTCAAAGTATTTGATTCGTGGGCACGAAGTATTAACAAACTCTAAGATTTAAAGACAAGTCGCATATTACCAACCATGTTTGGATTTCCAACCAATAATAGTAAATTGTTTGGCGCGCGCAATGGTCAACTCATTCTCTGGAGTATCTTTATTAATAACCGAACCAGCACCAATAATGCCACCCTCTTTTATCGTAACTGGCGCTACCAACATTGTACCTGAACCGATAAAAACATCATTTTCAACAACTGTTTTATTTTTATTTTTTCCATCGTAATTACATGTAACGCTTCCAGCTCCTATATTCACGTTAGAACCTATTTCAGCATCACCAATGTAAGTCAAATGATTTACTTTAGACCCATAACCAATTTGGCTATTTTTTATTTCTACAAAGTTCCCAATATGTGTATTTTCCGCTAATTTAGTTCCGGGGCGTAATCTCGCATACGGACCTATTTTAGAACCATTTGCGATGGATGAATCTTCTAAAATGCTATACGGCTTTATTTCAACATTATCACCAATTGTGACATTGTGCAATATACATCCAGCGCCGATAGTAACATTATTGCCTAACGTAATTGTACCACTAAACACACAATTCACATCAATAAAACAATCCATCCCAGCATTAAAAATACCACGAATATCAATCCGAGATTTATCGACAATTCCAACGCCACGCAAAAGTAGCTTATTTGCAATGTCTAATTGATACAAGCGCTCCAATTGTTCCAGTTGTAATTTATTGTTCACTCCCAAAACTTCATGATGCGTTGTAGCTTTGATTGCATCAATGTAAACTTCATCTGCATAAGCTAACTCAATAACATCAGTCAAATAATATTCATTTTGTGTATTATTATTTGATAATGAATTTAGCCAAACGGATAATTTATTATTTGGCAAAAGATAAAATCCAGTGTTGATTTCACGAATTAATTTTTGTTCAGTTGAAGCATCTTTTTCCTCTACGATACCGCATATTCTAAGCGCATTATTACGCAGAATTCGTCCGTAACCAAATGGATTTTCTATTTGATCAGTTAGCATTATCACATTATCTTGATATTTATCCAGCATAGATTTAAGTGTTTGCGGCGTAATTAATGGCACATCGCCATATAACACTAGCGTTTTTCCAGACGATGTACAATGTGGCAAAGCACATTTAACTGCGTGCCCTGTTCCCAATTGTTGTTCTTGAAACACCCAAGTAATATTGTTGTTGGGAAGCGCATTATTTATCGTTTCTTTAACTAAATTACCACCATGACCGTATATAACGATAAGATTTGTCGGAATTAGTTGTTGCGCAACCTCAATAACATGTTGCAATAAAGACTTACCCGCGAGCTGATGCAATACCTTTGGCATACTTGAATGCATACGAGTACCCTGACCCGCTGCCAAGATCACAATATTAAGTTCTTCCATGAAACCCCTATTTTTAATAAGATATAATCGTTTATTAATACTAGTTATTTTAACAGACCGACAATTAACTTAAGGAAAAATTGCTAATTCATTATCCAACCATTCTTGTTCATTTTTTGCTAACAATGGTCTAACTTTTTCAGTTATTTTTGCATAATACGCCTTAATTTGGTCGATATCTTCTTTGCTTAATAGCATGAAATCAATTAATTTCCTCGCATATGGAACTAAAGTAAGATCGTCGAAACTATAAAAATGACCATATTCGGAATTAATTGCTACCTCATCCATAATTTGATATACGGTGCATAAATTCTCTATACGTATTCCATAATGTCCATCGATATATAATCCAGGTTCATTACTGAGTATCATTCCTGGTAATAATGCAACACCAGACACTCCTTGTGATATTCGTTGCGGACCTTCATGTACACATAAGAAACTGCCAACCCCGTGCCCAGTTCCATGACGATAATTAAGATATTCGTTCCATAAAGGTGCGCGGGCAAACACATCCAAATGTTCACCACAAGTACCATGAGGAAATTTAGCTCTACCCAATGCCAAATGCCCTTTTAGCACCAATGTATAATGTTTTTTTTGTTCGGAAGTTGGATTACCAAGATGCACAGTTCTAGTTATATCTGTCGTACCTTCTAAATATTGACCGCCAGAATCTATAAGATACATATTGCTATTATCCACTACTTTATTGGTATCTGGAGTAGCATGATAATGAATAACCGCACCATTACTTGCAAAACCACTAATTGAAGCAAAGCTTGCACCACGTAAATTTGCTTGCTTGCTTCTAAAATCAGTTAATTTATCTGCACAAGAAATCTCATCCACACCAGATTGCCAATTATTATCTAACCAGCACAAAAAACTAGTCACAGCAACTGCATCTTTAATATGAGCGTGTCTTGAACCTTCTAATTCTACTGGGTTTTTACATGCTTTTGCCGACACGATTGGTGAACGCATAAATACAACATCTGCATTTTGTGAAGCATTTTCTAACATACTATAATTAGCTGTTTTATCGTCTAGGCAAATCACACCTTTTAGGCTTTTTAGTTTGGGTGCAAAATTTGAATATGAATATATTTCTACATTTGCGTATTTTAAAATCTCTGATAATTGTGGTGAAATTTTACTTTGTTCAACAAATAACCATGCTGAATTTGTGCCAATAATCGCATAACTAATTACTAGTGGGTTAAACTCTATATCTGCTCCACGAATATTAAATAACCAAGCGATTTCATCCAACACATTTAATGCTAAATAATCCGCATTGGCTTTTCTTAATGCTTCTCTTATAATATTTAATTTGGCATTTAAATTTTGTCCGGTATATATTTCATCTAAGTGAAATGCATTGCTATTCGGTAATTCTAATTTTATTCCCAATTTAGTTTTTGCAATATCAACTAAATTTTCCGACAACATCACTAATTCACCACCATTATCTTCAAGAACATTTTTTAATTGCGTGGCTCTAGATATTGAAACAAGACTTGGATCAACAGCGACTCTCTTAGATTTTGCATTAGTAGATAGCCATTTTTCAGTCTCAGAAACGAATCCAGATTGCTTCATTAAAGTATAATAATTCGCATCTAATTGCTGGATAGCTTGCAAAAAATAACGTCCATCTGTCCATAAATATGCGTGATCCATAGTCACTAAAACTTCGCCAGCCGAACCATCGAAATTGCTAATCCATGATCTGCGCTCCCAACATTGTGGCACATATTCGCTATTATGCGCATCAGTCGATGGAATAATGTACATATCAATCTTTGCCTGTCTCATTTCTGTGCGAAGTAAATCTAATTTTTGTATTTGTGTCATATTATATAGCCCATATTAAAAAAATATTATCTGGATTATCAATGGATGAAATTCTTTTTATTCATCCTTAATTTAATTACCATCCAAAATGCTTCAAGAAAAATCCCAGACGACATTTTAGATTGCCCTACTCTTCTGTCTTCAAATATTATTGGTATTTCTTTAATTTTGAATCCATTTAAAAAGGTTTTATAAGTAGTTTCAACTTGGAATGAATAACCGCTGGATTTTAAGTTATTTACATCAATAGTTTTTAGCACATGAGAACGAAAACATTTGAATCCACCAGTTAAATCACGTATTTTCAAGCCTAGTATCAGACGAGAATATAAACTACCACCCATGCTAATACATTTTCTAAAAAAACTCCAATTTACTACACCACCTCCACGCACGTATCGACTACCTAAAACCAAATCGTTATGTTGGATTTGCTCTAAAAAAGCAGGAATATACTTTGGATTATGCGAAAAATCCGCGTCCATATGCATTATAACATCGTAATTACGCTCCAATGCATAATTAAACCCCGCAACATACGCAGTTCCTAAACCTAATTTACCAGCACGTTTTAATAAAAATAATTTGTCTTTATACGTTGTATTAGCCAATTTCTCAACTAATTCATATGTTTTATCTGGTGAATTATCGTCAACCACCAGAATATTTACCTCTGGCGCATTAAGAAAAACATCATTGATTATTGGTTCTATATTGTCACGCTCATTATAAGTGGCAATAATAATAATTGTTTGCATATATAAATATCCTTTTATTTTAATTATTCGCTTGATAGACATATAACCGACTATCTAAAAATGCATTTTTATAAACAAATGCTCCAATATATTCAACCTGTTTAAAATAGCTCTTTAATGGCGCAAAATTGTCATTAGTATCACAAATAAATATTGCTTGTTTAATTTGCGTCTTCGGTTGCCAATATCTATAATTATTCGCGAATTTAAAATCACCCACTACATACGTACGTTGCCCTAAATAATACCAAGCACGTGATGCAGTGCTATAATCACACGCGATTACATATGTTGATGGTGTCACAAGCGGTTTTATTTGTTCCAAAATTTCACGATTACCAAAAAAAGCATTAATCGCTGGTATTTTAGCTACGAGCGTGTCAGGCAATAAGAATGTTGGCATTTTTATAAATGGATATATAATCAAAATCAAGCCCAATGCACAACGATAAAGCCATTTATTGTTATATTTATCTAAATAGTATGCAATAAATATTATAGCACTAATATACGCTGGCGCTGGCCAATTACCTTCTTGCATTTTGAATAATGCATTATACTCAAAGAATCCAAACACAAATAAACATGGACACAGAAAAAATAATAATTTTGATGAAGAAAAATTATTATTCCAATAGCGAATTATATAATATATAAAACCCATAAAAATAAATGGATTGGCACTACCAAATTGAGAACTCCAAAAATTACCAATCGCCATTAAATCTAGGTGTTTGCGTTCGGAAACCCCGTGCGCAAATTGATATTTAAATGAAATCCATTCATGCGTATAATTCCAATAAATAACTGGCGAAAACACCAACAATGCCAAGACACACGCAATATAGATTTCTTTTCTAAGTAAAATATAACGATATTCTTTATTTAACAATAGAAATATGAAAATACTTGGGAAAATTAATACAGCTGTATATTTGGATAACATACCCGTACCAGCTAATATTCCTGCCAAATACCACCATCGCGAACGCTGTTCAAATATCGCTACATAACATGCAAACAATGTTGCCGTCCAAAACAACAACAACGGAGCATCTGGCGTAATAATAAAAAATGTTCCCTGCAATATCGGCCAAGCCAATGCAAGTAGCAATGCTATTTCTGCAGTTTTTTGATTAAATGCTTTTTGCGCCAATTTATAAATCAATAATATGGTGAAAGAACCACAGATAACAGCGCCTAATCGCACGTAAAATTCCGAATTACCAAATATAGTAGTTAATTTGATTATATATGCCAATAATGGCGGATGATCATAGTACGAGAAATCTAAATTATGCGACCATGTCCAATAATATGCTTCATCATAATGTAATTGCAGTGTTGTATTAAATACAGCATTTAAAATAATTATAACCCAAAACAAATAAAATACGCGGCGTGACATCATTTATTCACCTTATTATTAAACAAAAACGTATTAACCATATAACAAATAAACTCAGCACTCATCCAAACCACAATCCCAGAAAATATTACATCACTCAGGTAATGCCCACCCTGCAAAATCCGCACCAATCCGACAAAAATACCGCCAATTAGTGCCACAATTATGCCACGCCGCCGAAAACCAAAAGCGAGAAATGGAACTCCCAAAAAGAACCCAATTGTGGCATGTCCAGCGACAAAACTATTATTTGCTGGTTTATTAAATGCCGGTTTCCATATTGGCTGATACAACATTCCCTCACGTATTACTTGTCTTGGTCGTGGTCTACCCCAATTATCCTTTAATCCATTGCCAATTAATCCAGGTCCAATAGCTAAAGATAATAAAATAATCACAATGCCTTTTTTTACTGAAATATAATTAACTTGCTTGGTGTATTTGCTCCATAAAAGCCATAAGACACAAATAACAACAATAGTGCCTGTAAGAATAGGTACTACAGCAAACACAAATTGCGTCCACCACGCAACTTCACCATAAAACATCATCGTTGTATAGCTATACGGCAAAATGGCAATAGCCTGGTCAAGATAAGGAGATGCAATTACGAAAACAATAATAGCCAACATAAATGTGCTAAACCATATTATTTTGTTATGTTTTGTCATAGGTAAATTCTTAAATAAAATCCCGATATTATAACATTATTGCCCACAGCATTTTTTATATTTTTTACCTTAACCACAGCTACATAGGTCATTTCGCTTTGGTTTATGAGGGTTTTTAACTGTTTCTGGTTTTTGTGATTGGGCAGTAGTAATTTCATCATTCAAGATGTAAAGATAATTAATTGCCGATTCCATAATATTTTCTTCCATTAGTTCAGCAATTATTGCTCGTTCTTCATCATTTTCAACATCTTCTGGATACGCCAATAATGAATATATGCCAACTTCATTCTCATATTCTTCTTTTCAAATACAATCAAATCACTTTCAAAAACCATAAGCGCATGAACAGCACCACGTAGCCATAAAAATGTAGTTTCTGTGTTTTCGCTAGCATCAAATAGTAACATATTTTCTAATTTATACTCAC
Source organism: uncultured Neisseria sp. (assembly GCA_964462055.1). Lineage (GTDB taxonomy): Bacteria > Pseudomonadota > Gammaproteobacteria > Burkholderiales > UBA11063 > Aquella. The sequence goes on from CAYWWJ010000035.1 coordinate 9,093, forward strand.
GAATTGCTTCAAATAAAAATAATATACGGCGAGTAAATAAATCAATAAAATCATCCAACTGCTCTTTTGTTTTAAAAATTTTCTTATGCTCATCTTTTTCAAAATCAACACCATAAATAATTGAGGCTAAAAATTCTTCATAATAAGACTTTGGATTAATTGCAATTACAGCTAAAAAGCCATCAAATTCTGCAAGATTTTTAATTTCTGCATTAAATTCATGTAGATAATTTTGTAAGCGAATGAAATCACTTTTCAATAAAGGCGCGCACTGCACATCTTTATCAATTATAATTGGTGCAAATCTTTGGTCTAAATTTAAATTTTCCATACTGTTCCCTAACTATATAATATGAGCCTAACGCAACATTATACCATAACTATACCATTTGTCTTTGAATCTTGGGCTTTGAGAACCTGTTTAAAATCTTTAATCATTATGAGAAAAGATCTTAAATAGATTCTGAGTGTGAAATAAATATTCCAATATTAAATTTATTGCTAGCGATAAGACTTATAAAACCCAGTAAATTGGTCGGATAATATCATTAAAATTTTTATGGTTATTAATTAGTTGTGCTAAAATATCGTAAGAAATATATTTTGGATTTTGACACATACATGTTAAAATGATGATAGAAAATATTTTATAGAAGTTTTGGATATGAATGAAAAAAAATATTGGAAAGAATTATTTATTATTCTCATAATCAAAAGCGTACTTTTAACTGGGTTATGGTATACATTCTTTAAAGACAAAGAAATAACTGTAAACAAGCAGGTTTTAGAAGAACATTTATACTCAACAAGTTCAAAATAATTGAATTACTTGAGTATGTTACGTTAATTTTCGAGGAGATAAATAATATGGAATCACTAGTTGATTTGTCACGGCTACAATTTGCTATCACAGCAATGTACCATTTTATATTTGTGCCATTGACACTTGGTATGTCATGGATACTTGTAATAATGGAAAGTATATATGTAATCACAGGTAAGGAAATTTACCGTGATATGACTAAGTTTTGGGGTAAGCTCTTTGGTATTAATTTTGCCATGGGAGTTACAACAGGGCTAACGATGGAATTTCAATTTGGAACAAATTGGGCGTATTATTCACATTACGTCGGCGATATTTTTGGAGTACCACTTGCAATTGAAGGCTTGATGGCTTTCTTTTTAGAATCAACATTTATTGGGTTATTCTTTTTTGCGTGGAATAAAGTTAGCAAAAAACAGCATTTGCTTATCACTATTTTAGTTGCGGTTGGTTCAAGCCTTTCTGCATTGTGGATATTAGTCGCAAATGGTTGGATGAATGTTCCTGTTGGAACAGTTTTCAACCCAATCACTATGCGTATGGAATTAGACAGTTTTTTAAGTGTACTATTAAATCCATATGCGCAAAATAAATTTTTCCATACGGTATGTGCTGGCTACGTAACGGGGTCCATATTTGTATTAGGAATTTCATCTTGGTATATCTTAAAAAAACGCGATTTGCCATTTGCTAGACGATCATTTAAGATCGCAGCTAGTTTTGGTTTTTTTGCTGCATTATCATTAATTATTTTAGGTGATAATTCGGGACTTGAAGTGTTTAAACATCAACCTTCTAAATTAGTCGCAATTGAAGGAATGTGGGAAACCGAACCAGCGCCAGTTGGCTGGTCGGTAATTGCGTGGCCAAATCAACAAAAACAAGCGAATGATTTTGACATCAGAATCCCTGCGCTTGGTAGTATAATTTTAACGCACGATATAGATACACCGATAAAAGGTGCAAAAGAAATTATTGCAGAAAACAAAGAGAAAATTATATTGGGACAACAAGCGCTTGCATTATTAGATCAAATTAAAGCAAATCCAAATGATACTGAATTACAAACCAGACTAACTCATTTATCTAGTAATTTGGGATATGGGCTTTTATTGAAGAAATATACCAACAATGTAGCAGATGCAACGCCTGAAATGATTGATAAAGCGGCTAATGACACTATTCCAAAAATGTTACCAATGTATTACTCATTCCGTATTATGGTTGCATTGGGGATTTCGTTCTTCTTATTATTTGCTACCGCATTAATCAGTTCATTTGGCAAAAGCCATAAATACGAACGTCGTACATGGTTATTAAAATGGGCGTTGTGGTCTATTCCATTACCGTTTATTTCTTGCTGGGCTGGATGGTTTGTCGCAGAATTTGGTCGTCAACCTTGGACGATATTTGGAATATTACCAACACATTTGTCGGTGTCAAGTTTGTCGGCAAGTAGCTTGTGGTTTTCAATTAGCGGATTTGTAATATTATACACCGGATTAGCCATAATAGAAATTTGGTTAATGTTTAAATATGCAAGGCTTGGTCCTTCAAGTTTGAACACTGGTAAATATCATTTTGAAAAGGCGGAATAATTATGGATTACGCAACAATACGAGTTATTTGGTGGGTTTTAGTTGGTGTTTTATTAATCGGTTTTGCAGTAATGGATGGGCACGATATGGGTGTTGGAATGTTATCTCCATTTGTTGGCAAAACAGATAGCGAACGCCGAATTGCAATAAATTCTGTTGCCCCACATTGGGATGGCAATCAAGTTTGGTTTATTACAGGCGGTGGTGCAATATTTGCCGCTTGGCCATTAATTTATGCAACAGCATTTTCTGGATTTTATATTGCCATGATGGCAGTTTTGTGGACGATCTTCTTAAGACCAGTGGCATTTGATTACCGTTCAAAAATAGCTTCTCCTAAATGGCGTAGCACATGGGATTGGGTATTATTTATCGCATCATTTGTATCGCCACTCGTGTTTGGCGTTGCGATGGGTAATTTGTTACTCGGAGTACCATTTTATTTTGATGATTCATTGCGTTCATTCTACACTGGCTCATTTTTCGCATTACTTAATCCGTTTGCTTTATTATGCGGAATTGTTTCTTTAGGAATGATTGTAACTCACGGTGGAATATATTTAGCGCTAAGAACTGACGGCGCAATGCAAGCTAGAGCAAAAAAATTCGCATACGTATTTGGCATAATCACACTTTGCTGTTTTGCTATTGCTGGAATTGCTGTTGCAAATATGAAAGGATTTTACGCAAGTAATTTAGACCCAAATGGTCCATCTAACCCATTATTGAAATCAGTTGTGTTGCAAGATGGCGCATGGTTAAAAAATTATAGAGAATATCCAATTACAATGCTGGCGCCTGTTTTGAGCTTTCTTGGCATCATTTTAGCATTATTTGCTACACTAAAAAATAGATTTGGTTTAGGATTTATTTGCAATAGTATAGGAATGGCTGGTATAATACTAACTATTGGTGTAACAATGTTCCCTTTTTTAATGCCATCAAGCTTAGATCCACGTAGTAGTCTAACTTTATGGGATTGTACATCTTCAAAGCATACGTTAGAATTAATGTTTATTGCAGCATTAATTTTTACCCCAATAGTGTTAGCATATACTGGCTGGGCGTATAAGGTTATGAGTGGTAAAATCACTACTAAACAAATTGAAGATAACTCTAATTCATATTATTAAGAAAGATATAACATGTTATTTCTAACTTGGGCAATCATGATTTTTTTCGTGGTAACACTTACAGCTTATTCTATGGCGGCAGATGAAGATTCTATTGCTACCTTGGATGAGGAATAATTTAGAAAAGAAAACAATATGAACAAAATAGCATCGTACAACGAGCTAAGTACTAAAGACATAAAAATTGTAAGACAAAATATAGACGAAATCGCATTTAAACGCTCGCACACAAAAGTAATATTTTGGTGTATATTCGACATTGCATTCTACCTAATTTCATTATATGGAGTTTTTGCAATAGACAACATCTTTGGTAAAATAGCTTGTGGCATTGTTACTGGAATCGCTGTTTCTAGCTTATTTGTACTGGCTCATGATGCCGCACATGGCTCATTGGTTAAGAACAAATGGCTTGCGGAAATAATCGGTACAGTGTTTATGCTTCCATCATTAAACGTTTATCGTTTGTGGTGTTATGGGCACAATCGCGTGCATCATGGATTTACTTCCTTTAGCCCGATTGATTGGATTTGGCGTCCACTTACAATTAGCGAATATAGAGAATTATCCACATTCAGAAGATTAGTATATCGCATGGAGCGTAGTTTCTATGGATGTGGACTTCATTATGTGATAAAAGTATGGTGGCCAAAAATGATGAATTTTATGCCAACTGGATTACCTAAGGAACAAGTTAAAGCACTTCGTTTAAGTAAATTAGTCGTAATCTCATTTGCAGTAATTTTCGCAATTGTTGCTTATAAATTAGGCGGGTTTACAGGAGTTTTTCTTGGCTTAATTTTGCCATTTATTGTATTTAACTATGTGATTTCATTGGTTGTATATTTACATCATACTCACCCTGATATTCCATTTTTTGATGAAAAAAATGAATGGAATCAGGCTATTGGTGTAATCTATTGTACTACCGTAGTAAAAGCGCATTGGCTGATTGATATGGTGACGCATCATATTTTGACTCATACGCCACATCATATCGATATACGTATACCGTTTTATCGACTAAAAACAGCGTTTAATGGGATTAAAAAAGATCATGCGCAATATTTGCATGAATATAAACTAACGTGGAAAACACTGCGTTCAGTATTTAAACAATGCAAATTATATGATTATCATAATCATAAATGGTACAGCTTTTCAGCTGCTAACTAATCATTAAAAACCTCCGTTAAATTCAACGGGGGTTTTTCTTATATTTCAAAAGTGGGGATATATAAAATGATATATAAATTCTACATTCCACTATTAACTTCTTGTTTGTTTATTATGGGGTGTAGCACAAATTATAATCCAAAGCTTACTAGTAATTCACAATATCAAGGAAAGCACAATATGCAAATAGAACAAATAGCTAACGATCATGGTTCTTTAACCAAATCTCTCAAAGCACTTAATAGCAACTACTCTATTGAAGTATTGGCAACTGGTGCAAATAAAACTGAATATAGACGTACAATTGCGGAAAAGCTAAATAATATTCCAGTAATAATGGCAAGCAGTTCTGCTAATTTGGATAACGTATTTTTTGTAAATTTATTAGCAAATTCGGCAACTAAATCAATTGGAGAAGTATTGTTTGCGCCAGATTCAAAAATTAAGCGCAAACAAATGGAAAACCAACATATTACAGTTGGCGAAATAAATAACGACGCCATTAAAGATTATCTGTATAAATTAGGATACACACAGCACCAAGAAATTATATACAGAGACTCTATATTTAGCTTAGATGACCAAAATATGCAAATCGAAGAATATTTCTTGCCGAGTCTAAATCAATTTACACAAAATAATAAATAAAAAATTCATCTGTTCAGCTTGTGATGAAGAAAATGTAACTATAAAAGTCTAGACTTTCAGATGAAAACTAGACTTTTACAATTTTACATTATTTTGTTTCCTCATCAACTTGGTTTATCTCAATTATGGCAAGAATCTATTCTTATTTTGTCTCTTGTTCTTCTATATGTGAAGAATTAGTATATATACCACCGCCCAACAATAAATCAGCCTTTAATTTGTTAATTTCCGTTTCCTTCTGATCTTGAGCCAATTTACACTGATAATTATAATTACAAATAGCTTGATTATTTTTATACTGTTCTAACAATTTCTCTAATTCTTTTGTTAGATTAGTAATATTTTCATTTATAGCAGTTACCCTCCTCATAGTAGTACCTGGAGACAATACAAGTTTGCGTCCTCCACCATGATAATCTTTTAGAACAAATTCTTCATAAGCCAGCATAAACTTTTGTTCTTCAAGGTTGTTACGTAATAAATCTGCTTGAAAGTTATAAATTTTATTTTGCAGATCCTGCTTTTCAGGTCCTTCACCAACTTCATAATATTTTAATAAATTCTCTAAATGCTTCCCAAACTTTTCGTCTATAATCTTTGATTTTTCGTGATATATTGCAGCAATTCTTGGGTTATATTGAGTCAGCTTAGCGAATTGTTCAAGCGTTATACCAGAAACGACATTTAACGCGGTTATATTGTCTATTTCTTTGCTAAGTTCAGCTTGATAACCATGACTAGCTGCAGTTGAAGCTTCATGGCTATAACCCTTGGGAGCAAAGAGTTCACCCATCAACACATTAAAAATATCCATGCTACCATTAGCTTGTCCAAACTGATTATGATCATTAGCATTAGTAAATATCTGGTCGAAAAAACGCATGAAAAACTGTAATCTTTGATGTTCATCTGTTAAAGAATCATTTATCCAATTACGGAAGTCAATGTATGTATCATTGTTCATCTCTCTATTAATTTCTTGATTAAAATATTTAAATATAAAAGCAAATAAAAACTGGTGCCCTTCAGGTAATGCATCAAATGATACGCTATTGTTCCCTAATTCTAAAAATTTCTTCAAATTAGGATTGTTGTCTAACACCTTTTCATTAGGATTAGAAACTTTTGCTAAAAATAGTGTCTTATAATTTTTGTACTCGCTTTTTTTTATACCTTCTAGATAATCCTCTACTGTCTTTTCGTCTAATGTGTTATCCGCTGCCAATAAACCAAAAGGTTTTGGTATTATACAAATCAACTTAACCAAATTATTATTCTTAGCCTGTTCTAGCAATAATTCTTGAGGTAGCAACTCATCAATGTTAGCTATTCTTAATGCTCCTCTATCCTTACTATTGGCATATGTAGCAATCACTTCATTAACTATTACAGCAAATGCTTCTTTATATGTAGATAGAGGCGTAGGAACTTGTTTAGATATACCCAATAATAACTGCAGGAACATAATTCTAGGTCGCGAATGACACGCTGCAGCACCTTCTTCTGAAGCAATAATAACTCTATATATAACTTCTGTCCCAGTATCTTTATCTGACATAGCTTTTAAGATTTCTGCTAAATTACCAAACACATTAATTAAGTCTTGTTTATTTGTAGAGCCAGGTGTTTCTGGAATCCTAGCAAATAAACCAATAATATGACGTAGTTGCACTTCATCAAATCCGGCTAAATTCTGACTTAATTGATCGCAATCTATATTAATGTATGGATGAATTAGACTAATATATTTAGTAATTTCTGCAATATAACACAATAAATCTTGTTTTTCCATATTTCTAGCATTTAATATCATTGTATCTCTAAATGCAGATATGTCACCAACTGTATTACGAGTTAGATTATTGTTGGTAACCACTTGAAATATGTCATTACTATCACCATAAATTTTTAGCAAAAAATCCACAAATAATTGTATGGATAGCAATAAATGATTAGACTCTTCTTTTACTTCATCATAATCAGGTATTAAATCTACAAATGGTAATTCTAAGAGTGTTAATTGTGTACTATCATTTTTAATATTTGTTACTACAAAACTTCTAGATAGTTTCATTAGCTCAGAAAAACATTCCCAGGTCTTTTCATAATAAAGATCACGTAACAGACCAGTTTCATTAATTGTTATACCATCTATAACTAACGTTTGCGAATCACTAATAATTCCCCTAAATTGACTACTTGTCAGCTCTTTCAATGTTTTATAATCTAATGACACATTAGGAATCAGATCTAGAGCATCAGTTATAAATTTTTCATTACGTAGCATTATAGGAAACCAAGAAATGATTTCTACTAAGTCATTTTTTCTATCTACTGGTAAATTAGCAAATGGAATTTCCTTATTAATATTGTGTTTTCTTAGTTCCCATGACTAGTCTGCACTTTATAAAGTTAGCAAACTTAATTGATTTATCTTCATCTAAGCTATTAATCATACCTCGCAGTTGAATTTGGAACATCGAATCTGTATGTGGAGTATCAGTTAATACTCCACATGTTATTAATAATTCTATCAAAAAAACCTTACCATGTGTTTCTTCAATTAATTTATCTAAATCACCTTGTCTTAGTGTACGAATAAACCATTGCTCTGCAATATCAAATGTCGCAGGTTCGAAGCGTTGTAACAGTTTACTATGCATCTGTGTTATATGTCCCTCTTGTCGCATCTCTTTCGCCCCATCTGGGTATGAAATTTTTGTAGTACCATTGAATAGAGTGGCAGCAGATTTACAAATAAGTTGATCGGGAATAAATGATTCTTCTTTGGATTCCTTACTCAAATCTGCTAAGTTATCTAAATTAAGCCTGATTTCAGTAATAATTAATAACCCTAATCCTTCATTATAAGAAGGGATGATTCCATTACCCATATTAATTTTTATCATAATTGGTTGTAATGTTTTGCCACTAAATTGAAATCTAATAGTGTCACAAAGCTTTATTAACTCATCATCGAATTTTACACTAATACGAATATAAGATTGATGAGAGCTGTTTATGTGCTCAAATCGTAATGTACCATCACTTAGTTTTTTATTAATCAATTGACCTAACTGTCTTCTTTGCGATATTTGCTGTGAAAATTGATCATCAATCTTTACTTCTTTTTGACCTATTGTAAGGTCTAAAGAAGTTTGCTGATTTTTCTTTTGCGTTGGATTAAGCATGTTCATACCATGTGATCTGTGGTTAATTGGACTAAAATCAATGTGTGTAATAATGTCAAGTTGACCATCAAGTTGCATTTAATTTGACCACCAATAAA
>CAYWWJ010000036.1:0-17237 GCA_964462055.1 uncultured Neisseria sp.
AGCTTTTTATACAAGAAATACCCCGATTTAAATATTAAGTCGGGGTTTTTTTATTCCGTTTCGTGCCTAGTTCATTATTTATAGGTGTTTCTACTTGTGCAATTCAATTATTTTGAAATTATTTGAGTATATGAACAAAGGAGCATGAATTGATGCAGAAAATACAGAAATTATTGGATATTGCTAAATTAGCACATATTACCTATACTAAATATTGGCATGAACAAGCATTTAAATATAAAAATAGCCAGTCTAAATTAAATCAATTAATTTTCAATATTGAATCAGTTATATTAAAAGCCAAAAATAAAGCGGATTTAGTCAATCAAGCAAAAATAATGTATCCGCCAGAATTACCAGTCAGCCAAGAGATTAATAATATTCGGAATATAGTACTAGCCAACCAAGTTGTAATCATTTGTGGGGAAACTGGTTCTGGAAAAACAACTCAATTACCCAAATTATTATTGGAAATGGGACTTGGCTCAAGTGGTGTAATTGGACACACGCAACCAAGGCGTATCGCAACTAGAAGTTTGGCTGCACGTATTGCAGAAGAAATAAATTTACCAGATTTAGTTGGCTACAAAATGCGATTTCATGATAGAACCAATGAGATGACTGGAATAAAGTTGATGACTGATGGGATATTACTACAGGAAATTGCAAATGATAATTTGTTGTTGCAATATAGTGCAATTATTTTAGATGAAGCTCATGAACGTAGTTTGAATATCGATTTTTTGCTTGGATACCTGCAACAGTTATTATCTAAACGTCTGGATTTCAAATTAATTATAACATCTGCTACAATTGACAATGAGAAACTCTCAAATTTTTTTTATAATGCGCCAATAATAAATGTATCTGGTAAAACTTATCCTGTAGACATAGTTTATCAGCCACTAGATGCAGAAGATGGAGATATTGCTTTTTTAAATCAGCGGATATATCAGGCAATTAGTGGTTGTCTTGGTGTTGAACAAGGGAATGTTTTGGTGTTTTTGCCAGGTGAGCGTGAAATTAAAGATTGCATATATTATTTGCAAAAAACAGAGCTAAGTCGTTACCAATTGTTGGCGTTGTATTCAAGGCAAAATAATGATGCACAAAATTTAATTTTTGCGCAAAATGGTAATTTAAAAATTATCGTTACAACAAACATTGCCGAGACATCATTGACAATTCCTGGTGTTAAATACGTTATTGATAGTGGTATTGCTCGGGTTAAGCGTTATAATATTAGAAATCGTGTGGAACAATTATTGGTTGAGCCAATTGCAAAATCAAGTGCCAAACAAAGAGCTGGTCGTGCTGGGCGATTGAGTCATGGAATGTGTGTGCGATTATATAGTGAAAAAGATTATAATTTAAGGGCAGAATATTCGGAGCCTGAGTTATTAAGAAGTAATTTGGCGAATGTTATATTAAGATTATTGAATTTGAAATTGGGTGATCCATTAAAATTTCCATTTTTAGATGCTCCAGCGGAAAAAGCATTTAATGATGGATATCGTACATTATTGCAAATTGGTGCGATTAATAATGCTAATCAAATTACAGAAATTGGACTTAAAATAGCCAATATTCCTTTAGATGCTCAGTTGGCAAGAGTCCTAATTGCTGCAACAGATTATGCGTGTTTAGCTGAAATCTTAATTATTATTTCTTTTTTAGCGATTCAAGATCCACGTGAATATCCATTAGAATTTCAACAAATTGCCCGTGAACGACATAGTGTGTGGGCAGATAAAGATTCTGAGTTAAGTTCAATTTTAAATATTTGGCAGTGGTATCATGATGAATTATCACACAAAAAATCTAATAAAAAGCTACTTGAGGTATGCCGTAAACAATTTATTTCATTGGTTAGATTAAAAGAATGGCATGAATTACATGGCCAATTAAAAGAAATTTTATATAATTTAGGTTATAAAGAAAATATTGTATTAGCTGATCATAATAACGTTAATTTAAGTAGTAATAACAATGCTAACTTGGATTATCAAATCAATTTGGGCAATAAAGAAAGAACATTTTCGGCTAATTATGAAGCAATTCATCGTGCAATTTTAACTGGATTTGTTACAAATATTGGACAAAAAGATCTTGTTGAAAATTATTATTTGGGTACAAATTCTAAGAAATTTTTAGTTCATCCAAGCTCATTAATAACAAAACCAAAATGGATTTTGAGTTGTAATTTGATCGAAACATCTAAACTATATGCAAGAACTAATGCAAAAATTGATCCGAGTTGGTTATTACCAATAGCAACACATTTGGTGAAATATAACTATAGCAATGAACATTGGTCAGCAAAGCGTGGTGAAGTTGTAGCTATAAAATCTATTTTATTATATGGTTTGTTGTTAGCTGAGCAGAATGTATCATATGGTCATATTAACCCGGAACTTGCTCGTGAATTAATGATAAAACAGGGTTTAGTATTAAATCAATTACCAAAAATGTATAAATTTATAACATATAACAATAAAATTATTAATGAAATAGAGAAGCTTGAGGATAAAATGCGTATGTCATTTGTGTTGGTAGATGATGAGCTATTTAATTTTTATTCGGCAAATTTGCCAGAAAATATATGTGATATTCCAAATTTAGATGTCTGGTTAAATGAAGATATTAATAATATTAATAAGCTGTATGTAGATCAAGAATCATTAATAAATAAGCTAGTTGATGTAAAAGAAACCGTGGAATTATACCCTGAATATTTAGAGAATAATGAGCAAAAATTAAAAATAAAGTATGTGTTTGACGAACAAGATGTTGAAGATGGAATGGTTATATTATGCGAATTGGCGCAAATAAATGAGATTAATCCTGACTATTTTTCTTGGTTAGTACCAGGTTTGATTCGGGATAAAATTAGTTATTTAATAAAATCTTTACCCAAAGGAATCAGGTTTAGTTTTAATCCATTAGCGGAATTTATTACTAATTTTTTAAATATTGCAAATCTTAAAAATCATTTATTTACTGAATTAAGTAAGCACATTGAGCAAACCAAAAAAATTATTGTATCAGCACAAACTTTTGAGGAAATGAAGTTGCCGGCGCAATATATTTGTCATTTTAATATTTTACAAAATGGTAAATTGATTGTTTCTGGAGATAATTTCTTGGAATTACGCAGCAAATGTGCCCCAGAATTAAGCAATTTTGTGAAAAAATATACTACTCCAGAGCATAAAGAAAATATCACAATATGGATAAATGAATTATGTAATTTATTGATAAAGCGTGAAATTAAAACTAATACATTCGCATATATAAGCCTATTAGTTGAAAATAATCAGATTAATTTAAGCTTAATTAGCGAATATGAAAAGGCAGTTGAGCAAACAAAACGTGGAATGCTTGCATTAATTAAATTGCAATTGAAGGAAGAGCGAAAACATTTAGAACGTAAGAAGATAAACAATTTCACAAATATAGCATTAGGATTGGCTGATATATATAATAAAGATTCGCTATTGCAAGATTGCATAAATTATATTTTTGGGCGAGCTATTAATGTTGATATATTACCAAAAACAGCAGATGAATTTTCATCTAAAGTAACATTATCCAGACAAAATTTAGCGCAATCAATCGTAGATTTTTCGTATATATTATCAGAAATTGCTAAATTTTATCAGCTAATTAAGTTAAGATTAGATAAACATACATTAACTGAAGTGATTTTTTCTCAATTAGATGACTTGATTTATCCTGAATTTTTGCATTATGTGAGATGGGAGCAATTAGGTCAATATCCGCGATATTTACAAGCAATTTTATATCGGATGGACAAATATGCGAATAATATTTCTCGTGATGAATCTAATGAAAATGCGGTAAATGAATTATATACCGCATGGTATGATCATATAGAAAGGTTAGAGTCACAGCATAAAATTATTCCACAACAGCTATATTTGTTTAAATATAAAATCGAGGAATTACGTATTTCTCTATTTGCTACATCAATGAAAACTTTGTATCCAGTTTCATTAAAGCGGCTGAATAATGAACTGGAACAAATTGTTAGAGAAATTTAATGTGATTTCGGCCATGAATTATTCATATTTACCGCACCAATATTTCCTTGTGTGAAATTATCCATTGTGTCAGCATAAATTTCCGGCGTATATTCACCTAATTCATTCGGACTTAATGGTTTTAATTGCTGTGGAAAATTATAACAAACTGCATTGGCTGGACTTCCTACCCATGATGGATCTGGATTCTTATAACGTATTATTACCATATAATCAGGATCGCCTAATAAATATCCTTTGTATTTGCCCCAAGTAATTACTGGTGGTTGATTTGCTGGTGTTCCTTGTTCTATAGCAACATTATTTGTGTAATCATTAGGTGCAAAAAACACATATACATAACCATCTTTGTCGATATATTTTTTTAACATTTGTGCATTTACTGTCCAGTAGCCTAATGGGTTGACTAGGTGTAATATTGGGTTAACATTTGCCGATATACTAAAATAGTCTGTTTGATAATTTCTAAATATTTTATTTGGTGTACTATCGTTAATAAATGTGCTTGGTAATTTGATGCGTAATACAAGAACTTCTTGGCTTGATGACTCTTTAGGTGCTACCAGATAAGCTTGGGAGCAACTACCGACATCTGTGTCATCTAACATGTTATGTCTTGAATCATATCTATCTGGGCGATAAACACCAACATAACCATTATCTTTTTTTGATGCTTTAGGCAACGTAATTTGTTGAATATCGTTAAATTCTGTTACTGAAGTTGATGTTTTATAGGTTGAATTATTGGTAGCATAAGTTGTGTTATTCGTATAAGCGAATACGCTTGGATTTAATGCTATATATGGATTGCATGCATTATTTAATGTTGTAAATTCATTATCTAATTTTGTCATATGCCAGTTATGACTATCACTGCCAGTACCGTCATTATTATATACTATGGTATTCATATAAGCTACTTGCTGAAAAGACCCAGAAATTACTAATTTTGAACCAGCTATATTTGTTTGTGGAATTTGCACCATAAGATATTGCGCATATTGATCTATTCCGCCAGCTATTGCTCCAGTTTGGAATGCTTGTTGATTTGCATAGGAAAAAGTTTCTAAAAGAGGCAACTCAACTCCATCTAATGTTATCGTTGGAGCATTAACTGAGGTTTGCCAGCCTGTTGAGCTACCATCACCCCATTCTTGGTAAAATCGCAAAACTAACATGGCAGTATTATCGCTAATTTTTGGTAATGTAAAGGTTGTTTGATATTGTGGCTCTGTGGATGTGCCAATAGAACAATTTGCGACATTATTATTTGATAGATTGATTTGATTGGCATTTGCTTGAATTGCAACACTTGTAATAAATAGAAAAAACATAAATTTAAATATCTTATGGAACATATTGATAAACCTCTAAAAAAGTTATAAAATATAGCGAAATGCATTATAGCATAAAGGATATTTATAAATTAAGTCAAAATAGCTACTTTTTTGTATTGATTATGATGGTATATTCCAAGCGCGTTCCAGAAAAGTCTATACTGCATTATTTTGTGTTTTAACGCGGGATTCTGCAAAAATAATTTACATTTTTCGCTTGCTATGTTATATAATATGCTTAGAACTTGTTTAAAATCTTCCAATCTATTGCTTTTCTCATAATGATTAAAGACCTTAAACAAGTTCTTAGATTGTTACTTTTTAAATGGAAATTGGAAAATATATGCGTTTATTATTAACACAACATAATCTAGGTATTTGGGCTGCGCAGTATATTCGTCAGCAGATAAAAAATTATAAACCTAGCGCGAGTAAACCATTTGTGTTGGGTTTACCAACTGGTTCTACACCATTGATCATGTATAAAGAATTAATCAATTTATGTCATTCTGGTGATTTAAGTTTTAAAGATGTTGTTACATTTAATATGGATGAATATGTGGGTTTGGAAAAAAATCATGCACAGTCATATAATTTTTATATGTGGAATAATTTTTTCAAGCATATTGATATCAAGCCACATTCAGTTAATATATTGAATGGTTTAGCAGATGATTTAGACGAAGAATGTCAAAAATTTGAAGACAAAATAAGCGCATATGGTGGAATTAATTTACTTATAGGTGGGGTTGGTGAGGATGGACATATTGCGTTTAATGAGCCTGGCTCGTCGTTGAATTCTATTACGCGAATTAAAACGCTTAATTATAGCACGATTTTAGCAAATTCGCGTTTTTTTGATAATAATGTAGCAAATACACCAAAATTAGCTTTGACTATGGGGATTAAGACTATTTTGTCGGCAAATGAAGTGGTAATTTTAGCTAGCGGGTTAAGTAAATCACAAGCTGTGTGTCAGGCGATTGAAGGCTCAATTTCAAGCATGTGTCCAATTACTGCGTTGCAAATGCATGCAAATGCGCTTTTATTGTGTGATGAATATGCTGCGTATGAGTTGAAATTAAAAACAATTAAATATTTTGCTGGGCTTGATGACCAATATACCAAGCTTGATCAGTTAATACTCAAATAATTTCTTCATACTTGAATTCTACTGCGCTCCTAATTTATTATTAATAGGTGTCGTCGCTTATATAATTCAATTATTTTGAACTTGTTTGAGTATATTGAGAAACATAAATAAAGGATGGAATTAGCGTATGAATAAATTTGAGCGAATAATCACAGCTAGATATGTTTTTGATGGTGAAATAATTCATGAAAATATGGCTATAATTATTCAGCAAGGAATAATTTCTCAGTTCATAAAAAAACAAGAGTTGGGTAATTTGTTGCAAAATGAGGATGATGTAAGTTCAATTATTTGTGATTCTGTTGTGGATTATGGTGATTGTATTATTGCGCCAGGATTTATTGATTTACAACAAAATGGCTGTGGTGGCGTGCTATTTAATGATGATATTAGTCATGATACTTTGATGACAATGCATAAGACGAATTTGCGTTATGGTACTTGTGGCTTTTTACCCACATTAATTACAACGAAGTATACTGATATGATAAAAGCTCTTGAGACAGTCAAAAATTGGGTTGAGCAATATGGGTTTGGAATGGGAGTTAGAGGAATTCATTTAGAAGGTCCTTTTTTGTCGAAAGAAAAACCTGGGATTCATCCGCTAAAATTTATTCATAAACCTACTGATTTAATGCTGGCAAAAATTGCGGCTTATACGAAATATTTTCCTGTGAAAATGACGATTGCGGTAGAGAAGTTTACTCAAAAGCAAATGGAGTTTCTTGCAAACAATGGCGTTATTTTGTCACTGGGTCATACAAATGCGAGTTATGAAATTGCCATAAATGCTATAAATTCTGGGTGTGTGAAATCCGCAACGCATTTATTTAATGCAATGAGTGGCTTAACGGGTCGCGCTCCAGGTGTTGTGGGTGCCGTGTTAAATAGCACATGCTATGCTGGAATTATTGCCGATTTGCATCATGTTTCTGCGGCCAATATAGAGTTGGTGCATAAAATTAAACCTCAGCAACTGTATTTAGTGACAGATGCAGTGACGCCTGCTGGCACTAGGTTAAAGGAGTTTAACCTTGCAGGTAAACATTTATGGGTTAAAGGTGGTCGTTGTATTGATGAAAATGGCGTATTGGGCGGGGCGCAACTTACGATGAATAAAGCTATAGAAAATTGTGTGAATTCGTGTAATATTCAATTAATTGATGCCCTGAAAATGGCTTCAGTGATTCCAGCCGAGGTGCTTGGTATTTCTGCTAATGAAGGGCGAATTGCGCGTGGATATAATGCAAATTTATCTATGATTAATTTGAGAAATTTTAAATGTAAGGTGATTAATAAAACAAGCTCATAATATTTTATTAGTATACGTCATTGCTTTTTATTAGTATTAGTAACATCGTCTCGTCGTGTAATTATACATGAGAGACGCTGTTACTACGTGATAAGTTAGTTGTGTGTTATTTTTTGGCTTTTTCTACCAAAGATTTCCCGCCAGTATTTAATTTCCGCATAATGATTTCTGCTTCATCAAATGGAACGGTGATAAATGAGAATTTATCCATCACTTTAACGTCACGCACTTTACGTGCAGGAGTCTTCACTCGCTCTTTCAAGAAATCAAGCAATTTACGAGGATTAAATCCATCTTCTTTACCAATAGCGATAAAGAGTTTTGTACTATCGCCCATATCGGTTGAAGTATTGTTGTAGCTATTATTGTCTTTATAATTTTTATTATAACTATTTTCATCTAAACTACTATATTGATCTGGTAAAAAACTATCTTGATACACATGACGTAATAATGCAGCAAGCGTTGCTTCTACATTACCGCTAGAGGTAATTTCTTTTGCCATTTCTATATAACCAGTATGATCATTTTCAATAATAATTTCGGCAACAGCAGCGTATAGACCTTCTTTTTTGCTAGCCAGAACTTCTACGGCAGTTGGTACTTTTTGACGAGTAATTCTTGTTCGAGTTATACGTTCAATTTGACTTAATTTAGCTGCTTCACGAGGTGTTACAAATGTGATTGCAATCCCTTTTTTACCAGCACGACCTGTGCGTCCAATTCTATGCACATATGCTTCTGCTTCGTGTGGAATAGAGTAATTAATTACGTGAGTCAGATTATTTACATCAATACCACGTGCAGCAACGTCTGTTGCAACTAAAATATTGATAGTTTTATTTTTGAAACTAGCTAGAGTTTTATTACGAATTACTTGCGTAATATCGCCATGTAATGAACCAGCAGCATAACCACGACTTTTTAGATGCTCACAAGTCGTTTCAACTTCAAGTTTAGTACGGCAGAATATAATTCCGTAGAAATCTTGTTCAAAATCAAGTACTCGACATAATGCCTCAAATTTATTACCATCACGAACTTCAAAATAAATTTGTTCAGTTAAATTAGTTGTCATATCTTTGTTTTGTACTTTTAGTGTTTTAAACTCGCCCATGTATTTTTTGGCAATATTTAAAATAGAACTTGGCATAGTTGCTGAGAAAAACAACATTTTTTTGTTGTCATTGGTTTTCTGTAGAATTAGTTCAATATCATCCACGAATCCCATATTAAGCATTTCATCAGCTTCATCAAGTACAAAGTACTCAAGTTCATTGATAATTAATGCTTTGCGATCCATTAGATCCATCACGCGCCCTGGTGTACCAACAACAATATCAACGCCACGTCTTAAGTTGCGTATTTGTTGGTCTAATGATTGACCGCCATATACAGCAAGGACATGTAGCTTTTTATCGCCGCACAGTGAGTAAATTTCTTCACTAACTTGTAGTGCTAATTCACGAGTTGGTGTTAAAATGATAGCTTTTACGCGACCATTTGACTGTATTGTTTCAATAATTGGAATCGCGAATGCAGCTGTTTTACCAGTTCCCGTTTGTGCTTGTCCAATTAAGTTACTTTGATTGTGCAAAAATTCACGAATTACTAATTCTTGTATTGGGCTAGGTGTTTCGAATCCCTTATTTAAAAGTGCTTTGAGCATTTCTGGGCTTAATCCCAAATCAGCAAATGTGGTTGGTTTATTATTAGTCAAGTTATTATCCTTTTAATGATTTTAATATATAGCTTCATATGCGCCTGTATGTCGCTTTTGATTTGCGTTACATTTTATATTGGTAGAAATAAATTTGCAAAGTGAAGGAGATTATCTATAAGTGATTAATCAAATTCGCGATAGGTTTATATCAGCAAGTATTTCCAACAACTTAAATAACGCGCATGTATTTAGAGGTGAATAAGCTCAATCTCTTAAATACGTTCGTTAAGTAAATCGTATAACCAGTGTAACCTATAATCGTAGATATTTGGGTAAATTACAGCGCACACATTGTGCAGCATTAAAAACAAGAATAATAGTCACAAATGAAGAGATGATGATTCTGAAACGAGTTTTCACGCTTATCGTTATACGATATTCAAGGACGTATTATAACACACTTTTTTATGTCAATGTAATTATTTCAACTGAATTTCCAGCCCATTTACCTCTGAAGTGCGACAGTGTAGTTAAATCGTATTATTTGTGTAGTAACATACTTTTACATGTCGCACCTCAGAGTTTAAGTGGGCGATTTAATTAACAAGCTACCAGGATTAGATGAATCAACTGTTGCATTAAACCCTAATGACTTCACAAATTCAAGCATCCCATTACTAAGAATACCATCACCATGCTGACCAACAATTATCTTTGTGATAAGCTTCCCGCTCCTTGTGTGCATCACAAAAATAGCTTTTGCCACTTCTAATGTAACACCTTCGACATGTTGTTTTGGCAGTGTATTTGCCAAACCTTCGAGATTATTCATATTATATATCTTATTTATATGCAAATTTAGAGTTTGCTTACTAAGCCCAAGATTGCTTGTGTATATACCATCGTGTATTGCTGTGTTCATATAATATATAGCACTGTCAAACTCACCAGATGTTACAAAAGCACTCACTAAAATGCTGTAGATAATCACATTTGTCTTAATTTTATGTGATCGCATTCGATTGAAAAGAGTAACTGCCGTAGGAATATTTTCAGTTTTTACGCATCCATCAATTAAATTACCATATGTCTTCGACTTTATCGGAATTCCAGTAAATTCCATGTATTCGGAAATAGCAACTGCCGTAACAATGTCTCCAGTTTTTAGCCATCCATCCATGAAAGTATTATATGTAATCTCATCTGGTGAAATTTCATATGATTGCATTTCTTTGAAAAGACCAATTGCCTCATCAACTTTTCCCTCTCTTATCAATTCATTAATTAAAGTATTATACATCACCACACTTGGCTTAATTTCTCTTGCTTTCATTTCTTGGAAAAGATCAATTGCCTCATCAATTTCCCCCACTTTTATCAGTTTATGAATTAAAGTATTATATGTAATCTCATCTGGTGGAATTCCACTTGCTTTCATTTTTTGGAAAAAAACCATTGCCTCATCAATTTTTCCAATTTTTACCAATCCATAAATTAAAGTATTATATGTAATCTCATCTGGTGGAATTCCACTTGCGTTCATTCCTTGGAGAAAAATAATTGCCTCATCAATTTTTCCCCCTATTATCAGTTTAGTAATTAAAGTATTATACATCGTCACACTTGGCTCAATTTCACTTGCTTTCATTTCTTGGAAAAAACCAATTGCCTCATCAATTCTTCCAATTTTTACCAATCCATGAATTAAAATATTATATGTAATCTCATCTGGTGGAGTTGCATTTGATTGCATTCCTCGGAAAAAAATAATTGCCTCATCAACTTCTCCAGTTTTTATGAATCCATTAATCGCAGCATTATTTAATATTAAAGTAGCTTTAATAGGGGGGGTAGCTTCGATTTGTAAGTTTAACATAAGTTCCAATATCTTATCAGAGTTATTATGCTCAATACATTTTTTTATATTGGCTATAGTTACTTTTGACACATCTAATTCATATTTTTCTTGTTCTTGGGTAGTTTTACAATTATTATATTTATTAATAATCGGTAAATTAGTAATTTGAATATTGTCTGGGGATGGCTTAATTCTAGATTGTGTGGATCTGGGTGGGTGTTGTGAAGAATTCATTTTACTATTATCATATGGGGAAAATCGAAAGTCATTTGATTTCTCTTCATTGTCAAATTCTGAATACTTTTCTTCTAAATACTGCTGTGTATCATCCAGATTCATGTATCTTGTCGTGGTTTTCTTATCTGCATGTCGATCTAATTGCCTAGTCTTATGCTGATGAACATTCCTCCGCTTAGGCATGCTATTGATGGGTCTGACCATGGTTTTCTCCTATAAAATTTGATTAACGACTTTTGTTAAAATCCTCATTTCGCATAAATTTATTAGTTTTTAGTTGTTATCTTTTCTAAAATTATTTAATGAATTAATCTGTTTTGAAATGAGTGGAAGATTGTAGCATGCTGTATATTAATGTGTATATAACACTTTTGTGTGGTATGAAAAAATTCCCTTATATATCAAAGTTATAGTTTTTTTATGTTTGCTAAGCAATTACTTAGGTACAAATATTTTTTAACTTTAATTGCAAATTGTGGTGCATTTTATCGGTGAATTGTGTGAAAAAACCACATGAATACAATACAAAGCATATCTAAAAATGCTTTGTATTGTTATGGTACAATATGGAAGGCTTGATATAATTGATTTCTTTGAAATCATAAAAAGTAAACTGATGAAAATTTTATTTTTCTGGTTTGTCTAATTTAATTCCTAGTTCAGTGAGTTGCACGTCAGAAACGTACCCAGGTGCGTTGGTTAATAGACATTGTCCAGTTGTTGTTTTGGGGAATGCTATTACGTCGCGAATTGATTCCGCCTTACATAATAAAGTTGCTAGACGATCTAAACCAAAGGCGATGCCACCATGGGGAGGTGCGCCGAATTGCAAATTATCTAATAAGTAGCCAAATTTGGCGTATGCTTCTTCTTTGGATAAATTCATTGCGGTGAATACTTTGGACTGTGTTTCGGCATTATGAATTCGTACGGACCCACCGCCAATTTCCCAGCCATTCAAAACCATATCGTACGCTTTTGCTAAACATTCTGCAGGTTTAGTGTCAAGCATGTCAATATGTTCATCTTTAGGGGCTGTAAACGCATGATGCGCCGGCATATATTTGCCACTTGCGTCATCATATTCAAACATTGGGAAATTAATTACCCACAATGGAGCCCATCCATCGCTAATAAGACCTTTGTCGTTGGCTATTTTTAGTCGTAGCGCGCCCATTGCGTCGTTGACTATTTTGGCTTTGTCGGCGGCAAAAAGAATTATTTCGCCATCTTGCGCATCAGTTTTTTCGATAATTGTTTTCAATTCTGTTTCAGTCAAGAGTTTTATGATTGATGATTGTAATCCAGTCTCGTTTAATTGTGTTTTGTCCTTGACTTTGATATATGGAAGCCCCTTTGCGCCATAGATTGACATGAATTTGGTGTAGTCATCAATTTCTTTTCGTGATAAATTAACTGTGTTGGGTAATTTTAATGCAACAACTCGTCCATTCTCCATGTTGCTAGCTTGCTGAAATACAGTAAATCCACAGTTTTTCATTTCCACGGTTAAATCCACAAACTGTAATTTAATTCGTAGATCAGGTTTATCAGACCCATATAAATGCATCACATCTGCGTAGGTCATTACGGGAAATTTAGGTAGTTCAATATTCATTACTTTTTTGAATACGTGGTGAATCATATTTTCGTTTATATCACGAATTTCTTGTTCAGTCATAAATGAGGTTTCAATATCGACTTGGGTAAATTCAGGCTGGCGATCCGCGCGTAATTCTTCATCGCGAAAGCAACGTACAATCTGATAATATCGGTCGAACCCAGCAACCATTAGTAATTGCTTAAATATTTGTGGTGATTGTGGTAGTGCATAACATTTACCTTTGTGCATTCTTGATGGAACGAGAAAATCTCTTGCGCCACCTGGTGTAGATAATGTGAGGTACGGCGTTTCAATATCCAAGAAATTATTTTCATCTAGAAAGTTGCGCATTGCGTGAGTTAATTTAGCGCGCAACTTAATATTTTGCTGCATTTTTTGTCCACGTAGATCAATAATGCGATTACTTAAGCGGTTGATCTCACTGACCGTTTCATCATCTACAATAATAGGTGTAGGGTTGGCTACATTTAAAATAGTAACGCTTTGTGCAACAAGTTCAACATCGCCAGTATTCATGTCTTTGTTTGGATTTGGACGCAGACGAATTATGCCTGTTACTTCCACAACATATTCGTGTTTAATATTGCTTGCTACGGTGAAGTATTCATTATTTGGTTCTACAAAAACTTGAGTTAAACCCGTTACATCTCGGATGTCAAAAAATATTAATCCGCCAAGATCGCGACGGCGATTAACCCAGCCTTTAAGTGTTATAGTTTCGTTTACATTGTTTTTATTGATTAATCCACAATGATGTATTCTTTGCATGATTTTGCCTTTTAAAATTATAGTCTAGGGTCAACGGCGCCCATAGAAATTACATAGCGAAGTGCTTGTTCTACTGTCATATTTATTTCTTTGGTGTCGGATTTTTTGACGATCATTAAATATCCGCTGGTTGGGTTTGGGGTGGTTGGAACATACACATTGATGTACTCATTTTCATTGTCAATAAGATTATTTGAGCCAGTAATAAATGCGATTGTCCATACTTCATTATGTGGAAAACGTACCAATATTGCTTTGCGAAATGCATTACCTTTGCTGGAAAGCAATGTGTCGCTGACTTGCTTTATTCCTTTGTATATTGATTTCACGATGGGGATACGGAATATAATATTATCCCAAATCTGAAATATTTTCTGACCAAATACATTTTTAGCGATTATGCCAGTCAATAAAATGACAGCAAAACAAATTAGAATACCTATCCCTGGGATATGAATACCAATTAATTTTTGTGTTGACAATCTATGAGGTAGTAGCGCATCCAAAAAGGTAACTAGGAAATTGATAATCCAGATGGTTAACCCTATTGGAAGCCATACAAGCATTCCAGTCAGTAGATAATTTTTAATATTTTTCATGGGTTAAATTAAGTATCCTCTGGTTAAATATGTTTTAATAGTGAACATCGGCGGTAATTATAGCATATTATGTAATTATTAACTTATCAAATTTAATAATTTGGTTAAAAGTTTATATTACGTCTTGCTTATTACTGAATATTCAAATAATTTTTATTTTTTAAATCAATTGTATTTCAACAAGTTAGCTATTATTGTGGTAAATGTTGTGAAAATATTATAAAAAATATTTGACATATAATTATTGCTTCTTGTATAATACCGTTCTCTACAAAAGTTAGTGACGTTGCGGGAATAGCTCAGTGGTAGAGCACAACCTTGCCAAGGTTGGGGTCGCGAGTTCGAGCCTCGTTTCCCGCTCCATATTTCATTAACTGATGAATTGCTAGCTATTTCCATTATGGCGGGATAGCAGAGTGGTTATGCATCGGCCTGCAAAGCCGCGGACGCCGGTTCGATTCCGACTCCCGCCTCCACGTAGCATACACGAAATGGTGTTCGCATTTTGGCACTTTCAGTGCCGCGATGGCGGAACAGGTAGACGCAAGGGACTTAAAATCCCTCGGGCTTTTATGCCCGTGCCGGTTCGATTCCGGCTCGCGGCACCATGTTCGTTGTTTCGTTCAATATTTCAAACTTTAAATCAAATTCACCACATTTAGCGCTTCACTTTTCAGTCATCTTTCATTATTAGTTAAATTTTATGGGTAGACTATAAGACAAATCCTCAGCCCATCAACAAATTCTGTTTTATTCTCCTTGTATAATTTTATTTACGGAAATACTCAATTTTTGATATACTATTGGTTGATTTTGTAGAATGAGAGTTTAATTATGAATAAAAATTTTATAGCCAGTGTATTTATGGTATCTGGTTGCGCTATGGGTGCTGGTTGTTTAGCTATGCCAATGTTGGCTGCTGGGCCAAACTTTATTTTTTCCAGTTTGTTTCTAATTATTGTTGGCGGATTTTCCTATTTATTAGCCAAGGTGTCGCTTGAGATTTTTTTGCATTATAAAAATGAAACTAATTTGTCTACTATTGCAGGTAATAATTTTGGTAAGTCGGGAATATTATTTTCTGGAATTGTTAATGGCGCATTAATGTATGCATTACTGTCTGTCTATATGACAGGTGCTGCTGATTTGTTAGATAAGACTATTTTACCTTTATTGAGTATAAGCACTTCATCGTCAGTGTCACTAATTATATTTTTGATTATTACATTGCCAATTTTCTTTAAAGGCACTGATTTGGTTGTTAAATCGAACAAAGTAGTCTTTTGGATTAAGTTATTGAGCTTTTTAGTTGCGATATTCTTTGGTCTTAAATTTATGTCGCCAAATTTATTTATTTTTGAATCGCATCAAATTGCATTTTTGCCAAAAGCATTGCCAATATTCCTTGGCGCATTGTGGTTTCATTTTTTGATTCCTGTAATTGCGAAAATTAATGACTACGATCGTGATCGTTGTAATCGTATATTTGCCGTTGGTTTAACTTTGCCTGTAGTATTATATATATTGTGGGTTGGAATTATGCTAAGCCTGATTCCCCGCGATGGAAGTGGTCATACATTTTTATCGTTATTGATGGCAAAAGAATCTGTCGGCACAATGATTAGTTATGCTACAAGCAATAATCCATTACTGCCAGAAGTTATGAAAGTATCATTAAATGTATTTTCTAATATTGCGATGTTGACATCATTTTTAGCGGTTGGGATTTCTACCTATGATTATATGCGTGATGCATTCAAAATTAAGCAAACGAGAAATGGTCGTGTGTTGAATGTATTAATTACCATGTTGCCACCTGCATTTTTTGCAATATTTTTCCCAAATGGATTTGTATTTGTATTGCAACAAGCAATAATTCTTCTAATGATAATCAATTCATTGATGTTAATTTGTTTGTTAAAAGAATACGGTTCGTTAGCACATAAACCCAATAAATCATTGGTGTATTCCTTATTGGCTGGTTTAGCGTGTTTAATTTTATTGCAATTGTTAGATAATTTTGCATTATTACCTTCATTTGGTGCTTAATTATGTTTAATTGCTCATTAATTAAGCACGTGAGGCGTGATTATCAACCCAAAAAACAGGACGTTGTGAAATGGATTAAATCTACATTATTGAAGCCATATACTAGCGTTTATGTCGAAGTAATTATTGTCGATAAATCTATGTCGCAAAAGATGAATCTTGAGTATCGTGGCAAGGATTATCCAACAAATGTGATTTCGTTGGAATATGCCGAAAGCCGCGATAAGTTTATGTTATTGCAAGGCGAATTGATTTTATGTGATGATGTGATTGTTGCAGAAGCAAAAACGCAAAACAAAGATGTGTTTGCGCATTATGCACATTTGATTATCCACGGAATGCTGCATTTGCAGGGAATGGATCATATTGTTGAACCAGATGCTGTTGTGATGGAGTCGCTCGAAATTGAGTTAATGAATAAGTTGGGGTTTGCCAATCCGTATGAGCTTTGCCTTTGAGGATTAAATTTATTTGTTATGGACTACGATCCTCACTTTTTTAATTTACTCATTTATAGAATAAATTATAATTTTTACGTTCAAAGATTACAAAATATGAGTTTGTATTAATTCG
>CAYWWJ010000037.1:0-16063 GCA_964462055.1 uncultured Neisseria sp.
CAAGCACTGTTCTTAGGAGAGTGACTGGCGGTAACGCCAGTGGCTTATCCGAATCTAAAACCTTAATCTTCACTTTTTTACTGAATGTTTAAATAAATAGGATAACTTATTAATTTTTAGTGAATGATGGAGAAATATAGAGTTTGTTAATGAAGCAAGCGTAATTTGGCAAACTGTTTGAGCGCTAGCGAGTTTTTTGCCAAATAGCTTTCGAATTAATACAAACTCATATTTTATAATCTTTGAATGTAAAATTAATAAGTTATCCTATAAAAATAAAATTCAAAAGTAAGGTTTTGGGTATGAATATATTTTCAAGAATAATTAATTTATGCAATACACAATTCCATTAGAAAATATTGGCGAAACTACTGTTTTTGCAAATAATTTCGCTAAAACAATTTCAGCGCCATTGGTAATTAGTTTAAACGGCACGCTTGGTGCAGGCAAAACTACATTCGTTCGCAGTATTTTACAATATTTAGGCGTGACAGGCGCAATTAAAAGCCCCACTTATGCATTTGTTGAGGAATATTCATTGCCAGAATTTAATTTCTATCATTTTGATTTATATAGATTTACAGATAAAGAAGAATGGCTAGATGCAGGGTTTGATGATTATTTTAACGATAATAGTGTGTGTTGTATAGAGTGGGCTAATTTAGCCGATGGTTTAATTCCAACTATAGATTTACAGATCGATCTTCATATTGATACACCGATTTCACGTGTATTAACGATAAATGGACTAAGCAGTAAGGGGAATCAATGTCTGAGCCAATTGATACAACACGGCGCAAAATAATATCTATTGGTGTATTTTCTGGTATAACATTATTTGTGAGCTCGCGAGCTAATTCCGATGCAATAGGTGATTTGATTGCCAAGCAAAAGTCAATTAACCAGATTATATCAGTTAGAATTTGGCCATCTGATGTTTATAGTCGATTAACGATTGAGGCTGATCATGCAATTCAGGCGAAATATTTTACGCTAGATAACCCACAGCGCTTTGTGATTGATGTGTTAAATTCTGAACTGAATTCTGTTTTAAAGCAATTAAGCTCCAGTGTGTTGGATAAAGATCCAGTTATACAAAATATTAAGGTGGGGCAGTTTGATCCAACAACGGTTAGAATTGTAATTTACCTAAAACAAGAAATGCGTGCGCAAACGCAAACATTATTGCCAGTTAATACAGGAAGCGTTAATTATAAATATCGCTACGTGTTTGATATGTATACGACAAATGCGAAACAAGAACCACAATTAAATGATCAATTATTGGCGCTGTTACAAATTGATGCGGATAAAGCAACCGAGTCTCAAAGTATCAAACCAAGAAATGTGGTGCCAGAATTTAAAGTTCCTCAAGCGCCAATGTCAAATAATAAGAAGTCTTCAGGGAAAATTTTGGTGATGCTAGACCCAGGTCATGGCGGAGAAGATCCTGGTGCGATTGGTCCGCAAGGTACAATGGAGAAAAATGTGGTATTAGACATTGCTAAGCGACTACGTGAATTAATTAATTCCACGGATTATATGCATGCGCAGATGACGCGCACGAGCGATATTTTCATTCCTTTGGCAACACGTGTGGCAATGGCGCGTAAAATCAAAGCGGATATATTTATTTCAATACATGCTGATGCATTTACTACGCCAGCGGCAAAAGGATCGTCGGTATTTATTTTGTCGGAAAGTGGCGCGAGTAGCACTTCGGCAAAATGGCTTGCGCAAAGCCAGAATAACGCAGATTTGATAGGTGGAATGTCATTTAAAGTGAAAGATAAGATTGTGAATAAGATTTTATTTGATATGACGCAAAGTTATACGATACGTAAAAGCAATAAATTTGGGCAGATTTTGTTGAGCAAAATAAAAGATGTGAATCAATTGCATAGCAAGCAAGTTGAGCGTGCTGGTTTTGCGGTGCTCAAGGCGCCAGATATTCCGTCGGCATTGGTGGAAACGGCGTTTATATCTAATCCGCAAGAAGAAATTCATTTGCGCAATCCAGATTTTCGCCAAGAAGTTGCGCTTGCATTGTGCGCTGGAATCGGCAGTTTTGCAAAAAGTATTTATCCTCTTTGAATGAATCCTATACTCGAAGTATTTGATTCGTGGGCGCGAAGGATTGACAAAGTCCAAGACTCAAAGACAAAGAGTATATATGGGGGAATATTATGATTAAAAAATTTATTATTACGCTAATTTGCATTGCATTTATATCAGCATGCTCAAAAACCGATAATGCAAATGGTGGAAGCGATGGATCTCATCCACATAATATGCTACGAATTGCATTGGGCGGTGAAGCTCCAACGTTGGATCCGCAATTGCGCGAGGATATTATTACAACGCGGGTTATGTATGATTTATTTGGTGGACTGTTAGATTTCAATCAACAGAATGTTCCCATCGCTGGAATGGCTAAAAGTTGGGAAATTACCAATGATGGTAAAACCTACACGTTTCATTTACGTAATGATTTGAAGTTTTCCAGTGGCGATAAAATTACTGCACATGATTTTGTATATTCATGGCAACGTTTGGTAGACCCAGAAACTGGATCTACGTACAATTGGTTATTAGAAAATGTGGTGAATGGAGCTGATATTATAGCTGGCAAATTAGATAAATCAAAATTAGGCGTTATTGCAGAAGACGATAATACACTTGTTGTGAATCTAATTAATCCTGAGCCAGCATTTTTATCTAAATGTACATTACCCAATTTGTTTGTTGTCTCAAAGAATGTCATTGACAAATATGGTAATGAATGGACTAAGCCGCAAAATATTGTAACTTCAGGTGCGTACGTATTAACTGAACATGTATTCAAGGGATATATATTGGCAAAGAAAAATAGATATTATTATGACGCAGATAAAGTAGCTATTAATCAAGTGAAATATTTTCCGTATGAAGATCTAAATGCCGCAATTGCTGCTTATAGTACTGGACAAATTGATTTAACATTTGTTGCGGTTCCTGTAGACCAATATCAAGCAATTAAAACTAAATATGCTGGCGAATTAAAGACTGTGCCACAAGAATCAGTCTATTATTATAATTTAAATATGTTATTGCCAATGTTTAAAAATAATTTCAAACTACGCAAGGCTCTTTCTATGGCGATAGATAGAGATGCATTGGTGGATAAGGTTTTGAATACGGGGCAAATTCCATTGTATTCAGTAATAAGCCCGACGGTGGAGCAGGGTAAGTATAAGGATGTGAAATACGACTGGAGTGATTGGTCACGGAAAAAACAAATTGCAACAGCTAAGCAATTATATAAAGAGGCTGGATATAGTAAAAATAAGCCATTTAAGTCAGTTGTTTTGTATAATACTTCGGATGTAAATAAGAAAATTGCATTGGCGCTATCTTCTATGTGGCAGGATGTTTTGGGCGCAAAGATTACATTACAAAATCAGGAATGGAAAACGTTCCTTATTGATAGGCGCAAAGGAGATTATCAAATTTCACGAGATGCTTGGCTTGCGGATTATGACAACGCAGCATTTTATTTGCCACTATATCAATGTACTAATATACAAAATCGCTCTCATTATTGTAATCCACAATTCGATAAGCTGGTTGATCAAGCATTAATTAGTACTGATGAGATGCAACAGGAATTGTACGCCAAAGCATTTATGGTGGCGTTGAATGATTATTCAACAATTCCGTTATTTGAAAATACGTATCAACGCTTGGTGAAACCATATGTGAAAGGACTAGATTTATCGGAGAATTATCTAGATCACAGCCAATCAAAATGGGCACATTTTTGAAAGTTATCAATAAATGCCTCTGTAATTTCTCTCCCATGACCACTCTTATATTCATGTTTCTTTAAAAATCCCCGAATTATTCTGGAACTTTATTTTTTGAAACAGTATACAATTCTCGCATCTAGTTGAAATTAACAATTGAGATATCAGCTTACATGAAGCACGACAAGGTGATTAGCTTGCGTATCTGTACTAGATTTGTAATTGTTATTTTGTATTGTGAACTCGTATATACAAATGAAGGGTCAATTTATTCTTTTTTAAGGAAAATAAAAATGAAAAAACGATTATTAGTTACTTGTATGAGTATGGGATTTGCGCCATTTGCTTTTGCTGGTGGTGACTTTCCCACGTATGCCAATAAATGTAAAGATTTGGGAATGGTTTCTCCAAATAATGCGATGGGGGTGCATTACAATAGCTCTTGTACTATCGCATATGTATTACCACCTAAAGTTGGTTCAGTTGCAGTTGGAGCTGTTGCTACTAATGGTAATTTGGGGTTTTGTCCGGCTTTAGGTATGGATAGAAAAGCTGCATCACTAAATTCGGAGACACGATTAATAATTGAAGAAAGAATTAAAAAAATGATTGAAGAATACGACCCGCTAAAGAAGAGCTCACAGCAAGCACAAAAAGCGTTTGATGATGCATCAATTGATTACAAGTTGGTACAAGAAAAGTATAATGCATATCAAACTGCCAAAGATAAATTTGAAGGAGTAGATATTCCACAAGCTAGAGCTAAGTATAACAGTGACTCTGCTATTGACCCAAGTTCTGAAGCAACTAAAGCATCTAAAGCGAGGTTAGAGCAGGTAATAGCTGATTATAAAAACTTGATTGCATCATCACAAGGTCTAGAAGATTCATATTATAGCAAAAAAAACCATTTATTTGAAAGCTGAGGCTGATAAAAATCGTCTAGTAAATGAATATGCCGATGCTATCAAACCAATGAATGATTTACAGGAGCAAATGGACAAGCTATCTAGTCAAGCAATGGAGAGTTATAGAAAATATGCTCGGTTAGAAGGTCTGACCGCACAGTTAACGTTTAGAACTAACCATGATAAAATAGTACAGGACTATATGAAGGCTAACCCACAACTAAGAGTTCAATGGCAACCAATTCCAATTAAGGAAGCAACATTTTCTGCAACTGTAATGTCTGGTGGTAACCCAGATGTGTTGCCGTCTGTAATTGGTGCAAGTATTCCAGGGATAGATTTTTTTGATTCGAAAAATATTCCTACAGATAAACCGTTGCCGAGTCTTGGTAAAAAAGATTTTACTATTGGATCAAAATCATTACCTTTTGGTGATGTAAGTGGACTTGTTCAACTGAATTTATTGGGTGCATGTGAATACTATTCTGCAAGTGATAAGGGTGAAATAGCGCCAATTCCAAGTAGAGATATAAACAATATTTCTGCAGATGCAATAGTTAACCTTGCATATACTTATGAGACATCAGTTCGTAGAGGGTTTAGTGCTGAATATAATATGTATGATTTAGTAAGCCGTATTGAAACACAATCATCAGGCGGTGGTTGGTTTAGCTCGTGGTCAGCGCATTCTTTGGTTATGGATCATGATTCAAGTAATTGGTTTAAGATAAATTTTGATGCTGGTTCTAGTGAGTTTCAGTATACTGCAGCAGAGCAGTCACAAATAACTATGGAGGAAAAAGCCTCTCTAGTAGACCGACTATTGCGTCAAATTGCAAGCCCTTCAGGTGGTCTGGCACCGAATATTACTATGCCACCACAAAGTTTTGGGGCTATTTATGGAAACGCGAATGGATGTCCTTTCTATTTCTGTAAATTTGCGGGCTTTTTTATCGGTATCGCAAATTCAATATGGGGAAGTTCAAATGTGTCTTCTTATTTTAAAAGCCGTACCTCAGGATGGGCTCGTGATGATGTATCTGGTGAACAAATCATTGATAGGTCTTATCTTATGACATTTGAAAAGCCATCTCATCAGTCAACTGTTAAATTTTTACAATAACAAATAATTGAATAATACTACTGGTGGCGATTTTGCTATCAGTAGTATTCGTAATATAAGGAGATATTGTCATGAAAAAAATTTGCTTATTATTTGGTTTGTGTATTGCAACATTTGCTACTGCGAATGAAGTGTATGATATTGATATCAATGGAAGTAAGAGTAAATTAACCATTAGTCAAGATCTAGATGTTGCAAATGTAATAAAATACCCAGATAGTTTATCGGGAACTATCTATTTGGCTAAAACTCTAAATTATAGTAATGCTTTTCCCAATGGTATAAATAAACAGGTCTGTGATAATATGGGTAAAGAGCTTAAAAAGCATCCCGATTATCTGAGACAAAACTCAATTAAAGCTACTTATGTACCTAATTTTAACTTTATACAACAAATTATGGAATGGTCTAAGCCTGGTAGTGGAGTTACGCCTATATCTAAAATTGCTAATCCATTGTTGATAGACAAGTGGGATATGGAGATAGTTTATACAGATGACTCCTTATCTAAGATTATGAATGATACTGCTTCAGGCAATGAAGTTAAAAATATCCGCTCAGCTCGTGGTAGCCAGAATATTTCTGATATATTTTTGCGTGAGCCAAATGTAATTGGATTTTTAAGTTCTGCTGATTTAATCTGTGATATTTATAATAATAAGGCTAAAATTAGCCTTAAATTAAGTGGAAGTTATGATAAGTACCAGGAACCAGTCTATGGGATTAAGATTTTAACTATGTCAAAAGAAGAATTTGAGCAGGATGAAAGTAAAACAAAGGGGATGGTTTCTTACGATTTGGCCACAGATGAATTTTATTGGTATACTGGTGAGGATGTGGAACAATTAAAGTTTAACAAAAAAGTTTCTGAACCAGAAAAGGAATTTTTAAAAAATGACATAAAAAATATGGTTGAGATTCGTTATGATTACCTTGTTAAGATATTTACAAATTACATAAAACCAGAAGATCCAAACCCAGTTTCAATTGTTTACCATGGAGTATCTACTTTTGGATCAATAGTGGTCAACGATGGATTTAATTATGGAGTATGGTAATGGGCATTAAATTAAATAAAATTCTCATAAGTGTTTTGTTATCATGTTTTGCTGTACCGTCTATGGCTGATTGTATTATAGATGCGGCAGGAGTCAAGATTTGTACTGACGCTAGATCCAAATCTTGGACATTTAACAGTGATGCGTTACAAAAATTTTATCATAGTGCTATAAGACATAATACACATACACTTCCTCCTCCTCCTAGGGAGTGGTGGGAGTTTATGGAGTTTTATATAATACCAATGTCAGGTCGTTATGTTACAAGTAGTCCTAAGGTTAATCTTTTTTCAACTTTTACATATAGCACTGGTTCAATAAGGCATTGTGCATTTAGTCCAGTGGATAATTCGATGGGATTATCAATAGATGAATTAAATAATAAAGAGATTTTGCTTTTGTGTGACTACGTGGTTTATGATGGTAAACAACCACCACCACGGTTGATTAATGAAGTTAACATAACTGTAGTTGATGTTGATTAATAAATGTTTATAAGGAGGTGTTCGTATGCGTAAAATATTGTATTTAGGTGGTGGTAGCTTGGTTGTAGTTATGGTGTTTTCTACTGTTATGCATTTTGTGAGAGATAAACCATTGGATGATGTAATCTCGACAAAAATTACTAGTATTATTCCTGCAAAATTCGCTAATTTTATTGGGGTAACACCACCACAAAAGTTAACCTCACAATCACATGAGCAACCAGAGTTGTCACTAACTGTTGACCAAGCACAGCGGGAGCTCGCCCAATTAGAGCAACAGCTAACACGTGAAGATGTTTATGCTAAGCTTAATAAAAATCAAGTGACGGTGGATGAGCGAAAAAAATACGTGACGTTATTTAAGCATATGGATGATTTGAACAACTATATCCTTAGGATTAAAACTGAGGAAATAGCTAAACAGATTGAGTTATTAGAGAAGCAACAGCCTTCTAGGTTAGCTCAATATAATACAAACTAAAATGGAGGTAACGTATAAATGAAAACTAAATTTAACAAAATTATGGGTGCTTTTTTATTATGTTTTGCTGTTATGTTTACGGCTGGTGCTTGTGTTATAGATCAACAAGAGTCAAAGCTTGTGTCGATATGGCAGGAGTAGTATGTTTCTGTATGGTGTTTCTTTTTGTTTGATATTGGGGATCATCTAATGTGTGAATTGTTAACTTATTTATAGAGGCAAATTATCATGCGTAAATTATACATATGTTTAGGTTTAATGTTTGGCTGTATTAATGTTAATGCAATTGCTCTTAATACAGATTTGTTAGATTGTATTGCTGATGGCGATGGTTTTAGAAATTTGTGTAAGGTGAAATCGGGTCCACTTTATTCTTCAGCATTAACTAAAACTAAAAGTATTGATCTATCATATCTAATAGATTATACATATACTTGTCACGATAGTTTCAAAGGTGGTGCTGCAGTTGCAAGGATAGATGATGGTAGTGAATTACAGCCAATAGAATATTTTGCATATAATGGTAGTCAACTAAAACTGACGGGCTATGGAGATTTGTTTGTGGTGGATGATAACCCAGGAACAACTAGCAAATCTATATTTGCACCTACTTGTGCATTAAAGGTAACTAAAGTTAGTCTGGAATTTTCGCCTAAGCAAGTCGAAGCTTTTAAGCGCGACATTTGTCAAATTAACACTTATGCTGGTATGAAAGGTAACGTTGCGATTATTCATTCAGTTGCAGCAAGTGGCTATGCTAGTGTAATGAGTCAGGGTACTTTGGAACAAAAAGTGTATTATTTAAATCGTATCAAAGACGGATTATCACGATTATTATGGGTTGAGCAAGATCCAAATCTACAAAATGAAATTAATGCAATTATCGGTAATTCTACTATGGATAATTCGCTGGAATATTTGATAACTCACCCTGATATTATTGATTTTAACATTAAGATGAAGGAGTTGTATACTAGACTAGATGGTTATTTTAAGAGTTTAGATGCAAGTATGACAAATAATGTTGAGCAAATTTATCTCCCAATAAAAACTACTCTACAAAATGCTGGTGGTTTAGCTAAAACTCCAGAACTAAGCACTAATTTAAGTTATGTGTATAACTTATTTAGTGATAAAGATATTTCAGGATTTACTCCACCGTCTTATTGCAGATTGATGACATTAAACGATATGGAGTTGCAATAATGATTTTGCATACATTATAATAATTTTTTTGTAACAGTATTCAAGGAGAATAAAAAATGTTTTATAAATTTATAACAGCTGTTGTGTTATGTTTTAGTGCGACAATAGCTCTGGCTGATGATTGCATCATTGATCAATATGGTACTAAAATCTGTACTAATGCTAGGTCAAAATCTTGGGAGTACACTGGAGCATCTCTGTACAATTCACCTCGGGTACCATACTATAAAGCTTGTGCAAACCGAGAACACGAAAATGATTGTTATCTTGATGGTTCTAGTATTGTATCAACTTATCCTTCTGAAC
This sequence comes from uncultured Neisseria sp., assembly GCA_964462055.1. Classification (GTDB taxonomy): domain Bacteria; phylum Pseudomonadota; class Gammaproteobacteria; order Burkholderiales; family UBA11063; genus Aquella. Next base: position 9,353 of record CAYWWJ010000037.1, read on the forward strand.
CAAGTCATAGTGCGTCGTTAATATACTTTGAGCTACTTAAGTCATATGTTTCTACTAGTGGGAAAGTTAGGGTAGCGATAAATGTGGATTATGGTTTTGATGCTCAAGCATGCACTGGTAATTCTGTGTTAATGAATATTATGTTAATGATTGATGGTGATGAGACGAGGTGGCCACCAAGCACATGTACTACTAATAAAGGATGGTCTATTGTAACCCCTGTTCTTGAGCTAAGTCAGCATAAGTATATAAATTTAAATATACAGAGAACTAATCTTAGCTGGAATCCTGATATGGCATATAAGGGTTTGATACGTATAAACAAGGTGTTTGTACATATAGAAGATCAATAAAACTTTGATGACCTTGTGAAATAATGATTGAACTAGTGCCCAATAAAGATGATGTTAATGCACGTGATTTTTAAATTGAAAATAAAGTAGATACAATTCACATAATTATCATCTAATTAGTATATGTAGCTGCTATAAATGGCTTTGTATGCAGCATTCTACATAAATGTTTTTTTATAAACTTGTAACTTTTAAAATTCAAGGAGAGTGAAAAATGTTTTATAAATTTATGGCAGCTGCTGTGTTATGTTTTAGTGCGACAATAGCTCTGGCTGACGATTGTATTACTGACCAATATGGTATTAGAATCTGTACTAATGCCAGATCTAAAACCTTTGAGTTTACTGGGACATCGTTATATAATTTACCTGAAACTTACGCAATTCAAGGTAGGAAGTATCCAGTTTGTGCTGGTCGAGAAAGATTCCCGTCGTGGTGTTATCTTGACGGTTCTGATATCATATTATCGTCTGATTCGCAGGGGATGGATATGTATTTAATGACTCTAAACCTAATGAATTCGTTTGTTTCTGCTAGTGGGAAAGTTAAAATAGTAGCGAATTTGGAGTATGATTATGACAGATCAGCATGTACTAACATGTCTTCGTTACTTTTCTTGTGGTTAGAGATTTATGATGGGGGTAGTGTTGTTTACCCTACAATTTTTTATTGTGGACAACAGGCGGTTGTGATGAGTCGTACTATTGAATGGAATAAGCGTCAAGAAATAAGTTTTTCTGTAGCGAGACGCACTCCACCTACAGGCTATAATGGGCTTATACGTATAAAAAAATTATTTTTAGAGATAAGTGATCAATGAAAATGTTGATGATCTTGTTGTAGAATAAATAGTTGAATTAGCTTCTTAAATTATTATGCTTTATTAAATGAGAACCTAACGACATTTTTAGGAATCGTAGGTATGAAAGCTGTATTTTCTAAATAAATGAACAATTAAAATAAAATTTATAAGCTTTTTTATAGGAGTCGCAGAAATGAAACTATATGACAATTTACTGGTCCCATTTCGTTTTATTGTTATTGCTGCGTGTATAATTGATTATTGCGGTGCAGATGTTTTAGTGCCATATGATAAAAATTATTCACTCAAAGATAATTCTTATAACACTCAAGTAATTAAGGCACTTAGCCAAATGCCACCAATTAAGCATGTTAACAATAGTGATGAATTGAGTCTGGTAGTAAAACAACTGGAAAGTTTAATCAATCAAACTGTACCAAACTTAATAAATAGTTTGCGACAATTGGATGCCACGGATACAGGCAAGGTGCACAAGCTTTTTGCTATAGAAAAGGATAATAACCTTGATTGTGCACAAATGAAGCAAGATTATGCGCACCTAATAGATTTACAAAATAAGTATGCCATTAAATTAGAATATCTTAAAACACTAAATCAACAACTTAGGGATAAAGAGATGGATACGGAGCAATTAATTCTTTTGCTAACTAAAATTAATGCGTGTATTGATGAGATGAATGTTTACTCGACGCAAATAATGGCTGGATTTCCTGCAAAATATCAGGTTAAGGATAAAAGGGTTGTGTATAAATGGAAAGTTGATTCAAGAGATATGACTATAAATTGGCAAGATTCGTGGTCAATGGCATTTTCATCATTTTATGAGACTTATGTTGCATTACCTGGTTATACTTGGGAGGATGGGCAAGGTACAGTTGATGATTTAAATGCGCATGTTTTTGTTACTACATCTACCAAGGGAGAGGATTTAATTAATTTAGAGCGTTACGATTCAGCCTCATATATTTGTTTAGAGGATAAAAGTTTGGTTGTGTCAGGTTGGTTATCCATTATGTACAATTGCAATAGTGGAACTTTTGCTCAATGTAAAGCTGAAAGCTTACGCAATTTAGATGGCTGTATTGGTGATGTGTGTTTTCCAATATGGAAAAATAATCGTCTTGATGGTCCAAGAGTTATTGCTGGATTTAATACTTTGCAAGCATTCTAATTAACTATTAGGCTATAGCGGTGATGAGATGTTTTTATAGAAAAACTTGTTTCATTTTTAAAATTTTAACAGCCATTTTAACTGCTATAATTGTATAAATAACAATTAGATTAGTTGGTCAACACAAAACTGTATTTTTGGAGTATATGATAATGGTTATCAAATTTAATAAAATTCTAGGAATTTTTTTGTTGGCGTGCACAATGTCAGCTGTGGCTGATGATTGTGTTATTGACCAATATGGTACTAAAATCTGTACCAATGCCAAATCTAAAACTTGGGAATTGTTGGTGTATGGAGTTTTATGGTTGATTTAAGTGGAAGTTACTTCGGTAATAAGACATTTGTCTTGAAGTTATTGTTTCTTGCGCTTGTCATTATGCTGTTGGATAATCATGTAGCGTTTAATGATGGCTATGCTGTGCATGTTTGTTTATCTCATTTTTGTTATATGTGCTTCCATGGTGGTAGTTTTTGTGGCTTTTATTTTCACAGATGTCTTGATTATAGCTATTTGTTTTTGCCAAATTTGTCACATGTGGCAGCTTCATTGAATGCTATTGATTTGTGGTTGGTAATTGGTTTTAAATTTTTCCTCATTAAACAACTATGTTCTAATATTTTGCGAAAAATAGTAGTTGTAGTGAACCTGCTTTTTCTCTCATTGACTGATAAATTTCAATTTAAATTCTTGTCCTTGTCTATTTTTTCTGCATTAAATACTATTCCTTGACGTATCGTTTTTATAAAAAATAATAGCATTTTAAATCATCACTTGAAGATTTCTGGGTATTTTGTTAAGTAGTTTTCTAATTAATAGTACGTTGTGAACTTTTTTTGAGGCTATTTTATATGCAGTCAATCAATATAATTGTAATGAATTGCTTTGTTGATGCTAAATATATGTTGCGTAAGTATGATTTTAAATTGCGAGAAGTTTTTAGTTTTTCTGAACTTGATTTGTTAAATAAAAATATATTTGAGATTCTGGGTTTGAATAATGAGATTGTGCGTCATTCGATGAGGAAGTTGTTGTCTAATAACAGTGTTTCGTTGATGTTGTTACATAATCATTATATGAAGTCTAAAAATGTTCCTGCATTGTTTGTGTTTTATGTTTATGTGACAAAGAAAATTGATGGATACAATTTTAGATTTGTAAATTGGTTGGAGTTAGTACACAGTATGCATGATTCATTAAATTGGGCACATAATTTGCTTACTACATATAATAATAAATTTGTTAATGTAAAGTCAAGCGTTGATGTATATGCATTTAAAGCTCTTTATCCGATTGTTGCACATAAGTATAATGATGGTATATATGGGTTGTCTAATGACAATATTTACTCAATTCTTAGGTGTGTTATAAATATTAAACCGCGGTTTTCCAAAGATTACAAGAATAATGTCTATGAAAGATTAACAACTAGCATGAAAAAAGAAGCTAATAATAAGTATGTTGATATTTATGATTTAATGAAGCCAAGTAGTGGGTTGGACATCAAATGTAAGTCAAGTGGCATATGTATACCACGTTTGATTTTATCTGAAAATTATCTTTTTAGCGTTCATGAGGATAATTTAGCTACTTATGTAATGAAAAATAATCCTTATAATGACACTTAAACTTTTTCAAATTAACTTGTTTATTTGTTATAATTCAAGGCAATAGTTTAATCTGTTTCGTAGTTATTTGTTATAACATTTTTGTATAGTCTGGTGTATTTTATGCTGCTACAACTCTCTAAATATAAGTTTTATACACCGCAATATATGGTAAAATCTATACTCAAACAAGTTCAAAATAATTGAATTGAATAAGTGATGACACCTATTAATACTAGGTTATGAGTTTAGTAGAATTCAAGTATGATGAAATTGTTTGAGTATACACCTAGTAATCATGTAAAAAGGCACATAAATAACAATGAGAAAATATAGCAACAGTCGTGATAAACGAATTGGTGAGCAAATTCAAAAAGATTTGATGGATATTTTACGCGTAAGAGTCAAAGATCCGCGTGCAAAATGGATAACGATAACTGATGTTGAGGTTAAGCCTGATTTTTCGTGGGCAAAAATATTTTATACTACGATGGATGATAATTTAAGAGAAGATGCCGGAAAAGCATTAGATTCTGCACGTGGATTCATTCGTTCTGAGTTATCCAAAGGCTTTAAAACTTATAGTATTCCGCAGTTAAAATTTGTGTATGATGAATCATTAGAGCGTGGCAGTAAAATTTTGAGTATTATAAATCAAGTAAGCATGGCTATGGAAACAGAAGAACAAGCAACTGACGAAGAAACCTCTGTAGAAAAACAATCCGATGATATTGAAAACACAGACAATAAAGATGGTCAATAAAATCAAAAATAATGTTGACGGTATTTTATTGTTTAATAAGACTCTCGGATTGTCCAGTAATACCGCAGTTCAGAAAGTTAAGCGCCTGTATAATGCGAGTAAAGTTGGGCACACTGGTACGCTAGATCCATTAGCTACTGGGTTATTACCATTGTGTTTTGGTGAAGCTACCAAATTTTCCTCGTATTTACTTGACTCCGATAAAGAGTACATTGCCGAAATTCAGCTTGGCGTTACTACAACTACGTACGATAGTGAAGGCGATATTGTAGCTAAATTGCCTGTGAGTGTTGACGTAGAACAATTACACGATGTAACTAAAACTTTTTTAGGTGAAATCACGCAAACGCCACCAATTTATTCTGCATTAAAAGTAAACGGCAAAGCTTTATACAAATACGCTCGAGATGGTCTTGACGTTGAAATCAAATCGCGACAAATTTTTATTCACGAGTTAGAAATATTACATTACGATGTTGATTTGTCACAAGTAAAGCTCCGTGTATTATCTTCCAAAGGAACGTATATTCGCTCGCTGGCTAATGATATTGGGCAAAAGCTTGGTTGTGGCGCTTCATTATGCGGTTTAATGCGAACCAAAACGAATGAATTTATGCTTAGTAGCGCATACACACTTGATGATTTGATTAATATGGACCGAGATGCGATGAATTCGATATTGTTGCCTGCTGATGTTTTGGTGCGACAATTACCACGCATGGAATTAACCACCAACCAAATGAAAGAACTAATTTTAGGTAGAGTTTTATCAATCGGTCTGGTGGAAAATATTAAAAATGACACATTGTTACGCTTGTATATTGACGATAAATTCCTTGGTTTAGGTCGATATAGCGATGGGAAAATTGTATCCTATCGTTTAGTAAATACACAAAACTTCCTAATGTGCTAAAGTATTTAACAGTATAATCCTAACTCTCACTTTTATTTAAATTTTTCAATAACAAGTGAGGGTTGGGGAAGTAAATATGTATTACCATAGTCTATTAAGTCTTGAAAGATACTTGCTTTTCTCAACTAGTGATAAACTATCGTTCTCATTAATTTCGTTAATTAAAAAATTTATTGCTTCTTTTGGTGTTTTATTAGCAAAATAAACTGTAACGTCGCCATTACTATCTTCCATTAAATCTAAAATTGGAAAAGCTAATCTAGTTAAAAGATTAAAATCATCTTTTAACTCACCATATTGAAAAATAATTATTTTAGATTGCCTTGCTTTATCTAGTAATTCTTTAACTAATCGGATATTTTCTTCGAAATCTTTATTGCGTGCAGTAACTTTCATTTTTTCAATTAATGACATCATATCTATTTCACAAACTAAATGTTCTTCGCACTTAATAGGTATATCATTTATTGAACTGACAAAATCCCCTCGTTTATCAGCATGTTTACGAAAATTCTGCTCTGAATATTCATCCATATTGTGTAATTTCATTCTGTGTGATATTCCGCTATTAATCTTAGGTAAATTATCATTATTTATTGTAGGATTATAAACCGTAAAATTCTTTTCATTAGAAATCAAAATCATTATTAATGGTTCACCATATTTATTAGTCAACTGAAATGGATAATCTGTAGTGAATATACTCTCAATCAACTCTTTAGTTGTTTCATTCATAAGATTGAAATTAACATCATCAAAAACAACAACTCGTTCCTCAATATTACTAAAATTTAAAGACGCTTTATTTAAATCTTTTGTGCCAATCAATGTATAAGTTAAATCTTTATTCCTATGAAATAAATTTAATAGCGGTATTATACTCGTTGTTTTGCCAGTCCCTGGTAATCCAGAAATAGCTATTACTCCGCCTAATTGATTTGGCGGTAATTGTATCAAACGCTGAATATCAAAATAAACTTGGTTAATCAATGCTATTTGTGCCGAAGTTGGCTCATTGTCACGATTGTGTAATAATGTCAAGTTGACCATCAAGTTGCATTTAATTTGACCACCAATAAA
>CAYWWJ010000038.1:0-15607 GCA_964462055.1 uncultured Neisseria sp.
AAGCACTGTTCTTAGGAGAGTGACTGGCGGTAACGCCAGTGGCTTATCCGAATAATAATATTTATGGATTATTACATCAAGTGTCAGCAGAGCCTCGCCTAAATTTACAGCAAATTATTACAATTTCAGTTATATCTGTTATGTTGTTGATGGAAAATATTGACGCAAATATTTTGAATATTGCGATTCCAACAATGGCTACAGAGTTATTAATTCCTGTATTGAACCTAAAATTAAGTGTCACGAGTTATTTGGTTGGCTTGGCGATTTTTATCCCGATAAGTGGTTGGATTGCCGATCATTTTGGCACAAAAAAAGTATTATTATGGTCGATTAGCTTATTCACGATTTGCTCATTATTGTGTGCGATTGTGAGCACTCTTCACGAAATAGTGATATTTCGCTTTTTACAAGGAGTGTCGGGAGCGTTTATGGTTCCAGTTGGACGCTTGTTATTGCTAAAAACATTTGGCAAAGATCAATTAGTACGCGTTTATATATTAATGGCAATGCCAGTAATATTGGGTCCATTAATCGCGCCGTTGGTGGGCGGATATATCGTCACTTATTTAAGTTGGCGGTATATCTTTTTAGTTAATATTCCGTTTGGTGTATTGGCTTTTATTGCCTCAGTAAAATATGTGATGGATTACAAACAAGAAACACAGAAATTTAATTTTGTCTCGTTTGCGTTTTTGGGCGCATTTTTGGCGCTGTTTTCATTCTTTTTGGATGTGTTGTTTTTCTCATTTGCCTTTAAGTATAAGGTTTACTTATTACTTGTTTCATTGATATTGTTTGGTATATATTTATGGATAGAATTGCGATCAACCAACCGCGTAATCAATTATACATTATTTAGAATTGAGACATTTCGCTTAAGTTTCTGGAGTAATTTTTTCCTACGCCTAGCTTTTGGTGGACGGGCATTTGTCTTTGGTTTATTTTTACAAATCGGGCTACATATGTCGGCGCATAATGCTGGATATTTATTGTCGTCTTTTGTGCTGGGGCTATTCCTTAGTCGAAGTCTGGTTAAGCCATTATTGCGTCAATATGGATTTAAAATTTTGTTGACAGTTAGTAATATTGGTGCATTTATTGGCTTGGTATTAATGTGTTTTATCACGAAAATTAGTATCTACGCCGTTTGCGTGATTATATTTCACAGCGCATTTTCTTCGATGTCGTTTATATTGTTGAATATATTGGGTTATGCCGATGTGCCCGAAGAGGAATATGCAAGTGCTACGAGTTTAATGACAAGTATGCAACAATTATGTAGCGCGATTGGTGTTGTGGTGGCTGGCGCTGGTATTTCGCTGTTTAATTTGACGTTTAATGTGGAATTAAGTCGTGGTGTATTCATCGCAACACTATTGTTAATCGGCATAATTTCATTATCAACGCAACCGTGGTATAGCAGGTTGAATAGATTTTCCGGCGCGCATTTGATTAAGTGATAATCACTTTAGTATTTGCTTTTTACTGAATATTTAAATAAATAGGATGAATTACTAATTTTTTAGTGAATGATGGAAGAATATAGAGTTTGTTAATGAAGAAAGCGTAATTTGGCAAGCTGTTTGAGCGTTAGCGAGTTTTTGCCAAATCTCTTTCGAATTAATACAAACTCATATTTTGTAATCTTTGAACGTAAAAATTAGTAATTCATCCTAAATTTTAAGGAACAAGACAATATGTATCAACCGTTAGCAGAGTTGCTACGTCCGCAAAAAATTAGTGATATCATTGGTCAAGATCATTTATTGGCGCTGAATATGCCATTATCCAATGTGGACAAGCCACAGTCGTGTATATTGTGGGGACCTCCTGGAGTTGGCAAAACTACTTTGGCGAATATTTTGATCCAGCAATGGGATTGTTACGCGATAAAGCTTTCGGCGGTATTTAGCGGTATTAAGGAGATTCGAGAAGCCTTGGATCAAGCGGTTAGAAATTCGACGGGATTATTCGATAAGCCAACGGTGTTATTCATCGACGAAATTCATCGGTTCAATAAAGTGCAACAGGATGCTTTTTTACATCATTTAGAAGAAGGTAAAATTATATTAATCGGTGCAACGACAGAAAATCCATCATTTGAGCTGAATTCTGCGCTACTATCGCGATTGCAGGTATATGTTTTGAAAGCATTAGATAATCACGCCTTAGATAAATTATTGACTAATGCATTGACTAAATTAGACCAGAAGTTGGAATTTAATTCGCAAGCTCGTGAGTTATTGATAGACCTAGCAGATAGCGATGCACGTAAATTATTTAATCTATTGGAATTAGTTGCCTCCAGTGGTGTTACATTGATTGATGTAAATAAATTGAAGCAAATATTACCTAGCAATTTGCGCCGATTTGATAAGGGTGCTGAAGAATTCTACAACCAAATTTCTGCATTGCATAAATCCGTTTGTGGATCAGACCCCGATGCTGCATTATATTGGTTGGTACGCATGTTAGATGGTGGCGCAGATCCGCTATACCTTGGGCGGAGAATTTTGCGTATGGCGTGGGAAGATATCGGGCTTGCAGATAGAGAAGCGGTAAATATGGTGAACAATGCGTTACAAACTTATGAGCGCCTTGGTTCGCCAGAGGGCGAATTGGCGCTTGCTGCTGCGGTGGTTTATTTGGCGGTGACAAGCAAAAGTAATAGCGTGTATGTAGCGTATAATCAGGCGCGCACGTTTGTAGCGCAAGACAAATCTCGCGAGGTGCCATTGCATTTGCGGAATGCGCCAACAAAATTGATGCAGGAACATGGTTATGGCAAGGAATATCATTACGCACACGATTATAAAGATAGTTATGTGCCGAATGAAAATTATTGGCCAGAGGCATTGTCGGCACAGAAGTTTTATACTCCAAGTAATCAGGGCTTAGAAAGTAAAATCACTGAGAAATTAGCTTTTTTACGTGGCTTGGATGCTGCGGCAAAGAATAATAGTAAAATTGATTAGAACTGTGATAATCGTCGTATTTGCACACGTCAACGTTCATCGAAAACCTCAATTTGTGACATTCTTAAGTATAGAATATGATATACTAACGGAAATTTTTAGAGAGTTATTTATTATGCAAAACTACACTTATTCTAATTTATACCAAGTAATAGAAGCAAATTTAGCAAAATCTCCCAATAAAACAATGATTTATGAAGATGATTTAAAAATTAGCTCACGAGAGTTGAAAATAAAAATTGATGAGATTGCTGAGTGTTTGGTTGTAAATGGAATAGGTCGTTGCGATAAAGTTGCATTAGTTGTTGGAAATTGCTGGCAATTTATCGCAATAATGTTTGCCATTAGTAAAATTGGCGCAATAATGGTACCGATAAATAATTTTCTAAAAGAAGAAGAATTGGCTTATATTGTCAATGACTCACAAGCAAAATTATTATTTTCGTCGGCTAAATTTGCCAATGAAACCAAGGAGTTATTATCTAAATGTGGAATTGAAAAAACCATTTGGATAGATGGTGCGCCATTGGTTAATGAAAAAAATATAGATTTTGATGTTTTTTTGAAAAGTAATCAACCAAATTCATCCCGAGAATTTTATTCTTCTGGCTTGGATGATACTGCGTTTATTGTATATACATCTGGCACAACAGGTAAACCAAAAGGTGCGATGCTTTCTTATAGGAATATCTTGTCTAATTGTGAAGGCGCAATGGAACATTTACGTGTCAAAGAAGGCGAAGCCAAATTTCTATGCTATTTGCCGATGTTTCATGCGTTCACTTTAACTGTTACGGTCATCGCGCCGATATTTTCTAACAGTGGTGTTATAGTGATTCGCTCAATTAGCAATAAAAAAGATTTCAAAAATTTATTGAAACAATTATTGCTAAAACGTTGTAAATATTTTACTGGTGTTCCTGAAATATATAGCGCAATGTCGCGGGCTAAATTACCATGGTATTTCCATTGGTTTCATAATGTTAAAGGATTTGTGTCTGGTGCAGCTCCTTTGTCTGATGAAGTTCTAGCGCGGTTTACGGCTAATTTTAAGCGTGGTAAATTACTGCAAGGTTATGGTATTAGTGAATGTTCGCCAGTTGTGTCGTGCAATACGCCATGGAATAATAAAGATGGATCAGTTGGGCTACCATTACCAGGTTATAAAGTCAAAATATTTGATGAAAATATGAAAGAACAAGAAACTGGTGACATTGGTGAGATATGTGTGCAAGGTGATTGTGTAATGCAAGGATATTATAATCGTGATGCAGAAACGAAAGAAGCAATTATTAATGGATGGTTTAGAACTGGTGATTTAGGACGAGTTGACAAAGATGGTTATATATTTATTATGGATAGGAAGAAGGATTTAATTATTCATAAAGGAATGAATATTTATCCACGTGAAATTGAGGAGATTCTATATACGCATGAGAAAATCAATGCATGTGCAGTTATCGGTGCCAAAGATAAAGAAGATAATGAGATTCCAATTGTGTATATTGAGTTAAAAGATGGCGAGACGGCAACTGAAGCGGAGATGAAAGATTTTGTTAAGCCTCGTTTGGCATTGTTTAAACAACCACGAAAAGTGTATTTCATTGAAAAGTTGCCACGGAATGCGACAGGCAAGATATTGAAACGTGAATTACGCGATTTACATAGGGAAATCAAATGACTAAAGCTGTTAGAACGCGGTTTGCGCCAAGTCCTACTGGATTCTTACATATCGGTGGTGCTAGAACTGCATTATTTTCTTGGGCGTATGCACAGCATCATGATGGTGAATTTGTGCTACGGATTGAAGATACTGATTTGGAACGTTCAACTCAGGACTCTGTCAATAGTATTATAGATGCAATGAATTGGCTTGGTTTTGAATATGATGAAGGTCCATTTTATCAAACTAAGCGTATGGATCGTTACAAGGAAGTTATTGCACAAATGTTGGCTGAGGGTAAGGCGTATAATTGCTATTGTTCTAAAGAAGAATTAGACACTATGCGTGAAGAGCAGCGTGCTCGCGGTGATAAACCACGTTACGATAGAAGATGCTTGCATAATAACGCTCCTAAAGCTGGCGTTAATCCTGTTGTGCGCTTTAAAAACCCAATTGAGGGTAGTGTGATTTGGGATGATTTGGTAAAAGGTCGAATTGAGATCAGCAATAGCGAATTGGATGACTTAATTATAGCGCGAAGTGATGGCACGCCAACATATAACTTCTGTGTTGTTGTTGATGATTTGGATATGGAGATTACGCATGTTATTCGTGGTGACGATCATGTGAATAACACGCCTCGTCAAATTAATATTTTGCAGGCTTTAGGCGCTGAATTACCATATTATGCGCATGTACCAATGATATTACGTGATGATGGTCAAAAAATGTCCAAACGAACCGATGCAGTTAGTGTTATGCAGTATGAAGAAATGGGGATTTTACCTGTTTCGTTGCTGAATTACTTAGCTAGGCTTTGTTGGGGGCATGGTGATGCTGAAATATTTAGCATTGCACAATTCGTTGAGTGGTTTGATTTGGATAATATTTCGCCGTCACCAGCTAGATTTGATATGAAAAAATTACTTTGGGTGAATGCAGAACACATAAAAACAATGGATAATGGTTTATTGGCTAGATTGATAATACCTAAGCTTTTGGCTCGTGGTTTGGATGTTCGATTGCATAATTTGCCAGATATTGTTGCGCTTCTAAAAACTAGGTCAGATACGTTGAATGGTATTAGCGATGAATGTGAGTATTTTTACAAACAAAAAACGCCATCAAAAGAAGATGTTGAGAAGCATTTGACTAGCGAATCATTACGTATTTTAGCTTCATTTGGTAATGATATTCGTGATTTGGCTAATTGGGAACTGCAAGATATTAAGGATATGATTAAGCAGTTCTGTGTAAAAGAAAATATTAAGATGCCACAGCTGGGAATGCCATTACGTGTGCAATTATGTGGGACAACGCAAACTCCTGCATTCGATAGCGTGATTTTCTTGATGGGAAAAGACGAAGTATTACAAAGGCTTAGTATTTAGCGCATAAAAATATTGAAAATAGTTGAAAAAATATTTGACACAGGCAGTGGTTTTGCTATAAAATCCTTATCTCAAGTGGCGAATTAGCTCAGTCGGTTAGAGCGACGGAATCATAATCCGCAGGTCCGGGGTTCGAATCCCTGATTCGCCACCACAAAAAAGATGCCGGAGTAGCTCAGTTGGTAGAGCAGCTGACTTGTAATCAGAAGGTCGAGGGTTCGATTCCTTTCTCCGGCACCATTTTTATCAGTGGCCAGGTAGCTCAGTCGGTAGAGCAGAGGATTGAAAATCCTTGTGTCGGCAGTTCGATTCTGCCCCAGGCCACCACTTTTTTTCTTACATTTCTACTAAATATAAAACCCCCACACCACATGTAATCAAAAACAATATCGCAGATAATGAATGCCAAAAGTCAAACATGTTATTTTGCACTGAGATTAATTGATGTGCAGCAAAAGCTAATTTTTGGCGTAAGTTGTAAATTATTGGAAAGATTGCGAAATAATTAATTATGACAATCGCGCTCATAAGTAAAATATACCAGAAGCGTTTGGTTTTGATTAAAGATAATTTGTGATTGATTATTACTTCAACCAATGCGATTAACAGGCAGACAATGCCAATGTATGCTAGTATATTGAGTATTTGCCCTGTAATGTCCGATGCGGTGATTTGATCCAGCGTTTTAAATAATAGCGGGAAAATTACAATTGCTATCATCCAGCTACCACCAAGCCAAAAAGTCATCGCTAGCTTACTAAATTGATGTATGCTAACAATTTCGTGTCGACTTGTATTAGCTGGTTTACTTGTTTTACGTTTGTTATTTTGCATTCGTTTATTCATTATATCCTCTATTTCTAAAATAATTACTTAACATTTACAATATATCACAGTTCTCACTTTTTTAATTTATACTTCTTTATAGGATAACTAATTAATTTTTAAGCTCAAAGATTACAAAATATGAGTTTGTATCAATTCGAAAGCTATTAGGCAAAAACTCGCTAACGCTCAAACAGTTTGCCAAATTACGCTTTCTTCATTAACAAACTCTATATTTCTCCATCATTCACTAAAAAATTAATTAGTTATCCTGTTTATTGAAACATTCAATAAAAAGTGATGGCTGCGATTTACACCTACTTACATAAGTCACTTCAATATCTTAATATCCTGACGTGGAAACGGAATCTCGATATTGTTTTGATTAAGCAGATCTATCATATTTAGGTAGATCTCTGTGCGACTTGATACTGTGCCATTTCTGGGGTCTTTAAGCCATACGTAAAGACTCAGGTTGATGCTGGAATCGCCAAATGAGGTAATGGCGCTCGTTGCTGTATGTTTCGCAGATAAATTAGGCGCAGAGTTTGCCGCGTCTAGCATGAGTTTCAGCGCTAATCGTAGATCCGTGCCATAGGCAACACCGATTGGTAATTCTAGCAAAATAGATGTATTGCTATAGGATTGATTGATAATTGTATCAGAAATAAATTTTTCATTTGGCACGATTACTTTTGCCCCGTTTGATGCATTAAGCACAACGTAACGAGCAGTTATTTTGATGACATCACCAGTTTGATCGCCTATTATGAGTCTATCGCCAACTTTAATGGATCGATCAAGTAAAATGATAAATCCGCTGATAAAATTACTGGCAATTTTTTGTAAACCAAAACCGATTCCAACGCCAACTGCGCCACCTACAACCGATAATGCAGCGAGATTAATCCCAATAATAGGTAAGATTATTAATGATGCTAAAATTATTATTAATAATTTGCTGGCTCGATTAATTATTGTTTTGGTATTGCCATCAAAGCGACTGACTTTATTTACTTTTCGTTCGATAAGATATGCAATCCAAACCGAGATTATCAATATTATTCCGACAATTATGGTGCTTTGTGCTACAGATAGCAATGAGAGATGAATCGACCCCATGTCTAATTTTAGATCATCCATCCATTTGATAACTTCTTTAAAATTTTGCATAATTTATTTACTCACTTGCACTGGTGGTATTAATGATGAATAATCTTTCCCGATTTTAGTTAATTCAGCGCATAAATTCTGTACAATTTGCGTGTAAATATCGGCGATTTTGTCATCGTGCAAGACTACTGGCGTACCAGAATCGCTGAATAATCGAATTTGCTTATTTAATGGCAATTTACCCAGCAATGGCACAGCATATTCATTTGCCAGAATCTTACCGCCATTAGCGCCGAATATATCGTCTTCGTGGCCACAATTAGTGCAAATATGAGTTGCCATATTCTCTATAATTCCAAGGCAGGGAATAGATAATTTGTTATACATTTCAATACTTTTTACTACATCAATACGTGCAATATCTTGTGGCGTAGTAATTGCAATTGTTGCGGTAATCGGCATTTTTTGGCACATCGTCAAATGAATGTCGCCTGTCCCAGGTGGCATATCAATTACTAGATAATCAAGTTCACCCCATGCACTATCAAAAAGCATTTGCTCTAACGCTTTATTAATCATTGCGCCACGCCAAATTGCTGGCTGTTTTTCGGCTATCAAAAAACCAAAAGACATGAGTTTAATTCCGTACTTATCTAGTGGTACAAATAAACTATCTGCAACATCTGGTTTAAATTCGCGTTCACCAACTAATGTAGGTAGCGATGGTCCATATATGTCGGCGTCAAGTATTCCAACTTTGGCGCCAGCTTTTGCCAATGTTAGTGCCAGATTGATTGCCGTAGTTGATTTCCCCACGCCACCCTTACCTGAGGTAATGGCAATTATATTGTTAATATTTTTAATGCGTTTTATGCCAGCTTTTACCTTATGTGGTATAATACCTGTTTGTACAATTAAATTAGTAGTTGTGCTCATTATTTTATTCCAAATTATTGTAACTACTTAGTAACATATCTTACATATACAGAATAAATTAATTTTTACCGATTTTGTGATAACTCATGAGGGAAAATTAATTTATTCTGTATATGTAAATATTATTGCTAGCTAGTTATAAATTATTAAAGATATACCATGCAAAAGATTATTACTACAGCTCTATCTTATGCCAATGCAGATCTGCATTTAGGACATATGCTAGAACAGATTCAGGCTGATATTTGGGTGCGCCAGCAAAAAATGCAAGGCGTACAATGTTATTTTATCGGTGGCGATGACACTCACGGCACGCCAATTATGCTAAAAGCCGAACAGCTTGGTATTACACCAGAAGCTCTTATTGCCGATATTTATACACGCCACTTGCGCGATCTAAACGCGTTTAATATTGCCTTCGACCATTATTATACCACTAATTCAGAAGAAAATAAACATTGTGCGTACGATATTTATTATAAACTAAAAGCAAATAATAAAATTTACACTAAAATAATCACGCAGTTATACGATGAAACCAAGCAAATGTTTTTGCCTGATCGTTTTGTTAAGGGAACTTGCCCCAAGTGTAAAGCCGTCGATCAATATGGGGATAATTGCGAAGTTTGTGGAGCAATTTATGCGCCAACTGATTTGCTTGACTCGTATTCTGTTGTATCTGGTAGTAAGCCGATTTTAAAAGATTCTGAGCATTTTTTCTTTAAATTAAGTGAATGTGGTGAATTTCTAAAAACATGGATAACAACACCTGGGCGTCTTGGTGTGGAAGCCAAAAATAAAATGCAAGAATGGCTAACCGGTCTAAATGATTGGGATATTTCGCGCGATAAACCCTATTTTGGGTTCGAAATTCCTGATGCACCAGGGAAATATTTCTATGTTTGGCTTGATGCGCCTGTTGGTTATTTGAGTAGCTTTATGCATTATTGCAAGCTAAATGGACTTGATTTTAATTTATTATGGAATAGCCAAGATACTGAAATTCATCATTTTATTGGTAAAGATATTCTATATTTCCATAGTCTTTTTTGGCCTGCAGTATTACACAGCGCTGGTTATAATACGCCAACTGCGGTACATACGCATGGTTATGTGACAGTGAATGGGCAGAAAATGTCTAAGTCGCGTGGGACATTTATTACGGCTGAGAGTTATTTGCAAAGTGGTTTGAATCCAGATTATTTACGTTATTATTATGCGGCAAAATTATCTAGCAAAATCGAAGATTTAGATTTGGCGCTTGATGACTTTGTTGCGCGAGTTAATTCGGAATTAGTTGGTAAATTTGTCAATATCGCATCGAGAAGTAGTGGATTTCTAGCGAAATATTTTAATAATCAGCTGGTTGAAAATATTGTGGATACAGACAAATTTCTGGCAAAATATTTTACCAATCAATTGATTGAACTTGTTTCCGATACTAATGGATTGTTGGCAAAAATTCAGGCGACGGCGGGTGAGATTTGCGCATTTTACAATGAACGCGAATTTGGTAAAGCAATTCGGTTGATTATGAGTTTGGTTGATGAAGTGAATCAATATACCGACAATGCAAAGCCATGGTTGTTAGCGCGCGATGAAAGCAAACATGCGGAATTACATCAAGTATGTAGCGTATTAATTAATGCATTTCGCCTTATTGCAATTTATTTAAAGCCTGTTACGCCAGATTTAGTTGCTAAAATAGAGGATTTTTTAAATATTGAGCCATTAATGTGGCATGATAGCAAGATTTTATTAGAAAAACATACAATTAAAAATTATCAACATTTAATTATAAGGATAGATACAAAAATGATAGATACAATGTTAGAATTAAATGCAACTTCTGTTGCGGTAAATGAAAATGTGTCAAATCAAGCTGATAATGCTTCAGCGCAAGCATATGAACCAATTGCGGACACGATAAATATCGATGATTTTGGCAAATTAGATTTGCGTGTTGCATTAATTAAAGATGCAAAAGCTGTTGAAGGCGCCGATAAGCTCGTGCAATTGACGTTAGATATTGGTTGCGAAGTGCGCAATGTATTTGCTGGAATCAAGTCTGCATATAAACCAGAAGAGCTAATTGGCAAACACACGGTAATGATTGCTAATCTTGCGCCAAGAAAAATGCGTTTTGGTCTAAGCGAAGGTATGGTTTTAGCTGCTAGTTTTGAAGATAAAAACTCAGGAATCTACATATTGGAGCCAAATGCAGGCGCAAAACCTGGTATGCGAATTAAATAGTTTTTATTTGCTTCCATTTGCGCTGTAAAGCTTGATTTCACTAAGTTAGCCTGTATCAGATTATATCCAAAAGATCTAATGACCATAATGGTTTCAGGTTTAATCTTTATCTTATTTGCGTCTTCACATAATACAGTGTCGCGAATATTATGATGTGTAAATGGGCGGAAAAGTGGCTACAAAAATATTGATAATACCAGCAGGAGTATGGTATAATTCATATTATGATTAAAAAATTACGAAATGTCGTATATGGCATAGAATTATCGAAAAGGCAACTTGAGAAAGTGGCTGAGCAATTGAGATTGTTAAGTTGGGCGTTGAGTGTGATTTTAACATCCACGAATGGATTCCATCTTGAATCTATATTTTATGGTTTTGTCTATGGTAGTTGTGTTATGGTTGTTTTTACAATTTATAGCAATAATAATGGATAAAAGGAGTGAATCAAAATGACAACAGGTCAATTATTTATTATTGGGTTTGGTTTTGCAGTAGGAATATTTGCTTTACTAGCTTTTCATCTAAAACATGATCCCTCTCAGAAGAATCACGGTAAAAATATAAACAATGCGTAGTAATGCCTGATTGAAAATATAGTAGCTATTATTTTGCTCTGAGATCCATTGATTATTTTTCTTTTTCGTGACCTGAGTTGTCTCAGTTATTACGTCCAAAACAATAATTACTTATGCTAATGTAGAGAGATTTGTGGTTGTAGCAAATCTCTCTATCAAATATTGAATTCATTGTAGTCCGCTTATTTGTGCTGGTTAATTTATGACTTTTTAAGGTTACATGCTTATTTAAATTTAAACGCCTTGTTTTAAGCTAGCTGCGATAAATTCGTCTAAATCGCCATCCATCACAGATTTAATATTGCCAATTTCAACGCCAGTACGCAAATCTTTGATTCGTGATTGATCAAATACATACGAACGAATTTGGTGACCCCAGCCGATATCGGTTTTGCTGTCTTCTAATTTCTTTTGCTCGGCTTCTTTTTTGCGTAATTCTAGCTCATATAATTTGGCTTTGAGCATTTTCATGGCTTCATCGCGGTTACGATGTTGCGATCTATCACTTTGGCATTGTACAACTGTATTGGTTGGAATGTGGGTAATACGAACCGCAGAATCTGTTTTATTAATATGTTGCCCACCAGCACCCGATGCACGATATGTGTCAGTGCGTAAATCTGCTGGGTTAATTTCAATTTCAATATCGTCATTTATCTCAGGGTATATAAACACGCTGGAGAATGATGTATGACGTTTATTATTGGAATCAAATGGCGAATTGCGTACCAAGCGATGCACACCACTTTCCGTGCGTAAATAACCAAATGCGTAGTCACCACTAATTTTTAATGTTGCATTTTTGATGCCAGCGACTTCGCCTGATTGTTCTTCGAGAATTTCGACGGTGAATCCTTTTTTGTCGCAATAACGCATATACATACGAAGCAGCATATCTGCCCAATCTTGTGCTTCTGTGCCACCACTACCAGATTGAATGTCGATAAAACAATTATTAGGATCCATAGGATGTGAGAACATGCGACAGAATTCCAAATTAGCTAGCTTAGTTTCTGCATTTTTCGCATCATCGGCGACCGCCAAAATAGTATCTATATCATTTTCATCTTTTGCCATAACAAATAATTCATGACCAGATTTTATTATTTCGTTGAGTTCATCAATTTGGTGAACAACTGTTTCTAATGTTTTCTTTTGTTTGCTGAGTTCTTGAGTTTTTGCGGTATCAGTCCAGATGGCTGGATTTTCTAGATCGGCATTGACTAGATTTAATTTGGTTAATTTACCATTATAGTCAAAGATACCCCCGAAGCTCGCTCAGTCTTTTGTCTAATTCGATGAATTGCTCGCCAATGGCATTGATTTGTTCTATTTCCAACGTTATATCCTTTATATTTTATTGAATGTTTAAATAGATAGGACAAATTACTAATTTTTTAGTGAATGATGGAAAAATATAGAGTTTGTTAATGAAGAAAGCGTAATTTGGCAAGCTGTTTGAGCGCAGCGAGTTTTTGCCAAATAGCTTTCGAATTAATACAAACTCATATTTTGGAATCTTTGAACGTAAAAATTATAATTTGTCCTATAAAAAGAGTAAATTAAAAAAGTGAGGACTCAGGTTATATCTATATCAACCTAACAAGTGTTTGATTGCATCTCGTTCTTCGACTAATTCTTGATAAGTAGCTTTCATGCCAGCACGTGAAGTATCGCTGACAGATAATCCTTGCACAATTGTGTATTTACCATCTTTGCAGGTTACAGGAAAGCCGTAAATTATACCTTCAGGAATATCATAGCTACCGTCAGACAATACGCCCATAGTAACCCATTGTCCATCTTTAGTTCCTAATACCCAGTCACGAATATGTTCAACTGCAGCATGAGCAGCAGATGCAGCAGATGATAAACCACGAGCCTCAATAATTGCCGCGCCACGTTTTTGTACTGTTGGCACAAAATAACTATCTAACCAAGATTGTTCAACTAAACCTGAAGCTTTTGCGCCATCAACAGTTGCGTATGAAATATCTGGGTACTGAGTTGAAGAATGATTACCCCAAACTACAATATGTTCTATTTTAGTGTTGTGTGCTCCACATTTTGTCGCTAATTGGCTAATCGCACGATTATGGTCTAAACGCATCATTGAAGTTACGTTTGCAGGGTTTAGCCCTGGTGCATTTTTAAGTGTAATTAATGCATTTGTATTTGCAGGGTTGCCCACCACTAAAACTTTAACGTCTTTGTCAGCAACTTCCGCCAATGCTTTACCTTGTGTAGTAAAAATTGCGCCATTTGCCTCAAGTAAGTCTTTGCGTTCCATTCCTTTTGAACGTGGACGTGCTCCAACTAATATTGCGATTTGAGCATCTTTAAATGCAGTAAATGGATCATGGCTAGCGCTCATTCCATGGATTAAAGGAAATGCGCAATCATCTAATTCCATCATGACACCATTTAATGCATTCATTGCAGGTTCGATGTCTAATAATTGCAAAATTACAGGTTGATCTTTGCCTAACATGTCGCCACTTGCTATTCTAAATAATAAACTATAGGCAATTTGTCCAGCTGCGCCAGTTATAGCTACGCGAATTGGTGATTTCATACAATACTCCAAAAAATTAATACATTCTAAGTCTGTATTTTAACAAATATTGGTAATAGACGTGGAACAAGTTTGCTAAATTTATGGCTATCCATATAGAAACCTTACTAAATAAAGGATTTTAATTTTTATGGTGCTTATTATAGTATAAATTTACAACATAATGTTATAAATAACGACATCATTTTAAAAATTAATAACGTGCAAAATATTTTTAGTATAATTTAATTATCGATAAACATTGTGGTTACAAGTTTTTTGTAATTTATATAAAATATGACGCAAAAATGTTATAGACAAAATACTACATTGTGTGATAATATTCATCCACATTGAGTATAGAAGATAAAAGTATCTGCACTTAACTTAGACGTATATACTCAAATAAGTTAAAAATAATTGAATTGAACAAGTGATGATGCCTATTATTAATAGGTTATGAGCTAAGTAAAATTCAAGTATGATGAAATTATTTGAGTGTAGGATGTAGTCTATATTTAAATAATATAAACATTAGAATAGGATATATAAAAATGGTCCCAAAGTTATATAATCGACATTCCAGCGATTTTCCCATGATGAATTATAAAGATTATAAAGATTATGAAGAAAGTGATGGCTTTCAATATTTTACAAGTAGTGAATGCAAAGAACGTAAAAGTGAAGATGATGATCTCATGCCAAGAAACGCATTTGATCCTCACGAAATAAAAGAAGATGTTGAAAGTTGCTCTGCGCGACAAGATTTGGGCGCGCAACTGATTTTAATGAAAGCTCACTCTCTTTACAATAATACAACTATCATAAGTGCATTATTAAAGAAAGCTGAAGATAATAATTATGAAATACCTATGGAGGTGCAACAACAAATTGCAGTGCTAGGGAAAAATGATAGACTGGAAATCACCAAATTTATGGGGATCATTGACCTAAGTAATATCAGTAAATTATCTGTAGAAAATTTATCTTTATTAAAATCTTTGAAAAAGAAAGTTGAATTTAGTAATATTATTAAAAATATAAATTCTATAAAAGATATAGAACTATATAAAAAAGAAGTATTCAAATTCATAGCAGAATATACTTATTCTAATAAAGATGATGGCTTCGCACTGGTAGATTTGAGTAATTTAATAACTTCACGATTTTTTGTGGAATTGCCTGAAGAATGTCGGAATGATATATATAGCTTACATATTCATTTCATGCATGAAAAAATTAATAATGACATCTTATTAAATAGAGATGGTATGATAACCTCCTCAATTAAATAATTGAATATTGATTAAATTTTT
>CAYWWJ010000039.1:0-12822 GCA_964462055.1 uncultured Neisseria sp.
AGCTTTTTATACAAGAAATACCCCGATTTAAATATTAAGTCGGGGTTTTTTTATTTGGTATGGTAATAGTTTTCATGTTAAGGGCTAAAATATAGCTTCTGCGTTCTTCCTTACAATATGGCGTTTTTTTGTTCAACTACTATCAATGGATTACGCTTCTTCAATAAAAATATTCCAGGTTATCATTTAAATTATATTGCTAAAATGTTGTATATTTGGTACAATGATGCCTTAAAGTAGGTTATATATTATATGTAATAAAATTAATATTACATTAGTTAGTTTGGAGCCATGATATGCAAGTTATGAATATACTTAGGGAAAAGGTTATTACTTTTTTTGATAATAGATTTACTAGGCGTAGGCAATTTACTGGAGACCCCAATTTACTTGATGAAAATTATCCAATAAATAAGCATGATGCACCAGATAATATCACTTCTAAAATAGTTAAATTAGCAAATTTAAGTGAAAGCGAATTGTTAGAGTTGTTTGATACTACTTTTGATGGATTGCAGCAGAAACAGGTATATCCCCGCCAAGAGCTATATGGGTTAAATCAGATAGAAGAACAAGAGAAGTTAACTTGGTATCGACACTTGTGGTTAAGTTATAAAAATCCGTTTAATTTATTGCTAACTATATTAGCGCTGATTTCTTATTTTACAGATGACATGCGGGGTACTATTGTAATTTCGGCAATGGTAATTATTTCTACTGTGTTACGTTTTGTTCAGGAACGAAGGTCTACCAATGCAGCTGATAAATTAAAAGAGATGGTGAGTACTACTGCAACAGTGTTTCGGTATAATGAAGATGATAATGAGCGACTGCTAAAATCAAGTAATATTATTCCGCAATCATTCTATTGTATTTCTTTTATGCGTCAAGAAATTGCTATTAAGGAACTAGTTCCTGGTGATGTTATTGCTTTGTCTGCTGGTGATATGATTCCTGCAGATATTCGTATTTTGACAGCCAAGGATTTATTTGTATCACAGGCTGCATTAACGGGTGAATCATTGCCTATTGAGAAATTTGCAAAACAATTGCATAATGGTGCTGATGCATTAGATATGTCAAATATAGGGTTTATGGGCACAAATGTAGTTTCAGGGACTGCATTAGCAATGGTCATTGCTACAGGTAAAACTACGTTGTTTGGAGCTTTGGCAAATAAAGTTATTAAGCAAGAAGTTGCAGTAACGGCATTTCAAAAAGGGATAAATAAAATAAGTTGGTTATTAATTTATTTTATGTTGTTTATGTCACCAATTGTTCTTTTGATAAATGGTTTTACAAAAAATGATTGGGTTGATGCAGCTCTTTTTGCATTGTCTGTTGCAGTTGGTTTGACTCCTGAAATGCTTCCTATGATAGTTACTTCAACTCTGGCTAAGGGTGCGGTTATTATGTCTCGACGTAAGGTCATTGTAAAGCGTTTAGATGCTATTCAAAATCTTGGATCAATGGATATTTTGTGTACTGATAAAACAGGGACATTAACGCAAGATAAAATTTGTTTGGAGCGGCATACAGATATTTTTGGAAATGATTATGATGACGTATTAGAATACGCTTATCTAAATAGCTATTATCAAACAGGATTGAAGAATTTACTTGATGTTGCAGTGTTGGAGCAAAGCCACTTTGGTGATATTCCTGAGCTGGTTAGTAAACATAAAAAAGTTGATGAAGTGCCATTTGATTTTGAGCGAAGACGGATGTCTGTTGTGGTTTCCAGCAACGATAAAGGCCATACGTTAATTTGCAAGGGCGCGGTTGAGGAAATGTTGCATAATTGTCATGGTGCTTATCATAATAATCAAATTCTGCCATTTAATGATGAGTTATTACAAAAATTAAGAGAGGTTACTTCTGAACTTAATCGTGATGGTTTACGTGTAGTTGCTGTTGCTACAAAACATTATCCAGTCCCAAAGGTTAGCTATGGCGTAGACGATGAAACAGACATGGTTCTCGTTGGGTATATTGCATTTTTGGATCCACCAAAAGAAACTACACAGCCAGCAATTAAAGCGTTGAATGGGCTTGGAGTACAAGTTAAAATATTAACTGGTGACAATGAATTAGTTACAGCTAAAGTATGTAAGGAAGTTGGGTTAAACGTTAGTGGTATGCTATTGGGTTCTCAATTAGATAATATGTCTGATGAAGTGCTTGGTCAACTTGCAGAAACTACGACTGTATTTGCCAAGCTTACTCCGACGCATAAGGAGCGTATAGTGATGATATTACGCAATAAAGGGCATAGTGTAGGGTTTATGGGTGATGGTATTAATGATGCCCCAGCATTGAGGGCTGCTGATGTTGGTATTTCTGTGGATACCGCGGTTGATATTGCTAAGGAAGCAGCTGATATAATATTGCTGGAAAAAAGTTTGATGGTTTTGGAGCATGGTGTTGAAGAAGGTCGCAGAATTTTTGCCAATATGTTGAAATACATCAAAATGACAGCTAGTTCTAATTTTGGTAATGTTTTTAGTGTTTTGATTGCCTCAGCATTTATACCATTTATGCCAATGCTGCCTATTCATCTATTGGTATTAAATTTACTGTATGATATTTCACAAATAGTTATTCCATTTGACAATGTGGATAATGAATTTATTGCCAAGCCACAAAAATGGGATCCAGTTGATTTACGGCGATTTATGATATTTTTTGGACCAATTAGTTCTCTTTTTGATATTTTAACGTTTATTATTTTGTGGAATGTATTTGGAGCCAATACGCTAGCGCATGCAACTTTATTTCAGTCAGGTTGGTTTATTGAGAGTTTATTAACTCAGATATTGATCGTGCATATGATTCGTACTAGAAAAATTCCATTTCTGCAAAGCAGGGCAGCTTGGCCATTGGTAATAATGTCATTGATAATTATTTGTATAGGAATTTATATTCCAATGGGTGAGCTTTCACATTATTTTAGTATGCAAAAATTACCGCTAAGCTTTTTTGTTTATTTAGTATTTATTTTAGCTGGGTACATGATTCTAACGCAATCATTAAAGGGTTTATACGCACGTAAATTTGGCTGGCAGTAGCTTTTAACTACTAAGTATATTTTGGATTAAAAAATAGTTGCAAAATATAGTGTTTTTGTGGTTAAATAACTACCTTGAATATATTTTAAATAGGTGGACATTATGACAAGAGAGTGTCAAGTTACTGGTAAAAAACCAATGACTGGAAATAATGTGTCTCACGCTAACAACAAAACAAAGCGTCGTTTTTTGCCAAATCTACAACGCCGTAGATTTTGGGTTGAGAGTGAGAACCGTTGGGTTAGTATGCGTGTATCATGTGCTGCGTTGCGTACTATTGATAAAAAGGGTATTGACGTTGTATTAAACGAGCTACGTGCATGTGGGCGAGTTATCTAGGAGTTTAACCATGCGTGAAAAGATAAAATTAGAAGCAGAAGATGGTAGCGGTCATTTTTATACAACAGATAAAAATAAACGTACTACAACTGAAAAATTATCATTTAAGAAGTATAATCCAAAAACACGTAAGCATGTGTTATATAAAGAAACTAAACTTAAATAGAACTTCTTATTGTTCAGTCTATCAACTAATTACGTTATCACAGCGTCTCTAATGTATAATATTATACGACTGAGGCGCTGTTACTTTTTTATAAGTTGATATTCTGACCGTAAATGAATTATTAAAAATTAATAGTAATGTCGTCATTCATGATTTGGTGATGGTTTGACTATTCTGTCGTAATGATTTTATTTAAGATCATTGCAGGTGTGATTTGAGTCAAGCAATTATAATGCCCAAATTGGCAAGTTCGCTGAAAGCATGGAGAGCACGATAGGTTTAACTGAACTATTTGTGCATGTTTAGAGAGTGGTGGCGTGAAATTTGGCGATGAAGAACCATATATTGCGATTATGTTAGCCCCAACAGCTGCGGCGATATGCATAAGCCCTGAATCATTACTAATCACATATTGAGCTTTTGCAAGTAAATCAATTGCATCAATTAAACTAGTTTTTCCACATAAATCGATAATGTTATCACCAGCAGAAGATAATTCAATAATCTGTTTTGCAATACCGGTATCTTTATTAGAACCAAAAATTAATATTTGATATCCTAAATCAATTAATTTATCTGCTAATGTAGCAAAATGAACTGGTGGCCAGCGTTTTGCCTGTCCATACTCTGCTGCTGGACAAAATGCAATAATCGGTTTATTTAGATTAATATGGAATTTGTTAATTAAAGTAGTTTGATTAATAGTGTCAATTTTAAACTCGGGATATTGGATATTCTCAGGCTTTTTACCATTGTTGGCTAACGCGCAAAATCGATCTATCATTAAGGGTAATTTTTGTTTGTCTAGTTTATGAATGTCATTAATTAATCCATATCTCATTTCACCAACAAAAGCTGTGCGACGTTTGATTTTAGCAAAAAATGGAATGATTGCCGATTTAAATGAATTAGGCAAAATAAAAACTTGGTCATAAGCTTCTTTACGCAAATTAAGACCGCATGAAATTCGTTTTAGTAGGCTAAATTCACCGTGTTTAAATGGATTTGCAATAATTTTATTTACCTCAGGCATACGCGCAAGCATATCACTAGCCCACGCATTTGCTAGAACTTCCAGCTGTAGTCGCTCTTTATATTGTTGTTTAAGATGCTTAAATAAAGTTTGACTCATTACCATGTCGCCAACCCAAGCAGGTCCAACGATTAGAACTTTATATTTATTTTGCATACTATTTGTTTTTGTCTGCGATTAATTTATATTTTGTCGAACAATATGGGCATGTAATTTGATAATCTGGCTCTTTTTCTATTTCTAGAAATACGCGTGGATGTGAATTCCAGCTTTGCATACTTGGCATTGGGCAAGATAGCGGTAAATCGCTTTCATGAATTTCAATATGTTTTTTTGTATTTTCTTGTTGCATAATTTTCCTGTCTGTTATTAAAATAAAATGAGTGTTCTGTTTATAATTTATTGATTAATTGCGGTACTAATTCAAATAAGTCACCAACAATTCCATAGTCAGCATATTCGAATATTTGTGCATTTGCATCTATGTTAATTGCCAATACTTTATTTGAATCTTTCATTCCAGCAATATGTTGCACTGCGCCAGATATTCCAATTGCAATGTAAAGTTTTGGTGCAACAACTTTTCCAGTTTGTCCGACTTGACAATTATTTGCTGCTAATCCAGCTTCAACTGCTGCGCGTGTTGCGCCAACGGCAGCATTTAATTTATTTGCAAGTATTCTTACATGTGAATCAAAATTCTCTTTACTTAACAATGATCTACCTCCGCTAACAACCACTTGAGCATTGCTTAAATCAACAGTGTTGTTTGTTTGTAGATTTTTACTAATAAATTTAACTCGATTTTCAACATATTCGCTTGTAACGTTAATAATGTTTGCATTGCTAGTTGATTTTTGTTTGAGTTCTGGGAAATTTGCCGTTCGTACACTCAGTAATTTTATATCTTCTAGTGATTCAATTTCCACCAATACATTGCCAGCATACATGAATTTTTTAAACACATTTGGCGAAATAATTTCAACAATTTCACTGATTTGTCCGATTTGTAATTTACCTGCAACGCGTGGTAATACATTTTTACCTACATTATTTGCCGCAATTAAAATGTGGCTATATTGATGAGCTAAGTCGGCGATTACTGGCGCTACATTTTCCGCTAATAATGGAATTGGCATCTCGAAATGCATTACGCGATTAACACCTTTGTATCCACTTAATTCAACGGCGTGTTCATTTGTTCCTATACTTAATACATCAAAAGAATTGCTTAGTTTATGCGCTGCGCCAAATAAATTGAATACACTATTATGAATTATTTCGTCATGTATGGCGATTATCAACACTTTCATTAATTTACTTTCTTTATAATCTCAATTAATTCATCTACATTTGTAATAAATTTACACTGTTTTTTACTTTCACCGTCTTTAGCGCTAATTAGTCGCATGGTTGGTTTTGTGTCTTTTACTAGTTCTTGTAATTCAATTTTCTCAATAGGTTTTTTCTTTGCCATCATTAATTGTGGTAATTTAATAAATCGTGGTTCATTTAGATGTAAATCTGCGCTAATTATTGCTGGTAGTGTTATTTCTAATGTTTCGGTGCCATTGTCAATTTCGCGTGTTACACGTATTTTATCGTCCAATATTTCTAGTTTAGAAATAAATGTACCTTGTGGGTAATCAAGTATTCCCGCCAACATTTGTGCAACTTGATTTGCATCATCGTCAATTGCTTGTTTGCCAAGTAAAATAAGTTGCGGCTTTTCATTTACAACGATTTTGCTTAATGCTCGTGCTACGTGAATTGGTTCTAATTTTTGTTCAGTTGCAACTAATATTGCGCGATCGCATCCACGGGCAAGCGCCATTCTTAATGTTTCTTCGCATTTATTATTGCCCATTGATACTACAATAATTTCAGTAGCAATGCCGGCTTCTTTCAAGCGAACAGCTTCTTCAATTGCGTTCTCATCAAACGGATTAAGTGACATTTTACTATGTTCTATATCAACGTCGCTATGATCTGATTTTACCCGTACTTTAACGTTTGCATCAACAACCCGTTTAGCACATACTAATATTTTCATAAAATACCTATTTAATTTGTAATTGTTTTGCAATAGAAGCCAAGCGTGTACCTTGCAAGATTGCCAGCTTTTTTTCATCATTGCTGATTATATTGTTATTTTCTATTCCTGCATAATGCGAAGCCCCGTATGGAGTTCCTCCACTTTGAGTTGTCATTAAAGTTGAATCTTCGTATGGTATTCCAACAATTAACATTCCATGATGTAACAATGGAAGTATCATTGAAAGTAAGCATGATTCTTGTCCGCCGTGAAGTGAACCACCAGAGGTAAATACGGCAGCAGGTTTTCCAGATAGTGTTCCAGTTAACCATTCGTGGCTGGTGTTGTCAAAAAAATGTTTTAAATTTGCCGACATATTTCCAAAATGCACGGGAGAGCCCAATGCCAGTCCAATGCATTCAGATAAATCGGATAATTCCACGTATGGCGCATCTGATTCTGTGGAATTTGCTGGAATTGGTTTGTTCATAGCCGATACTTTAGGTACAGTTCGTATTCTGGCAGATATACCATCTATGGAATTAATTCCGCGCGCAATCAATTGTGCTAAATGCTTCGTAGCACCATTGTTGGAGTAATAGAGAACTAAAATTTCTTGCATAATTTATATTTATCTTGGCAATGTTGCCTAAAATTAAGTTAAAATACTATACTTAAACAATTTCTTCATGCTTGAATTTCCACGCGCTCTTAACCTATTATTTAATAGGTGTCGTCGATTGTTTAATTTAATTATTTTGAACTTGTTCAAGTATATACGCTTTCTCTTTGAATCTTTGAGTGTTTCTAGTAAACCATCATTATAACAGATATAATCTGAATTAGTAAAGGGCGATACACGTAAATGTATAAAAAAATATTTGTTTGTATTATGATGATGACCGCATATTCCATTGCAAATAGCGATCAATTATCCGATGAATTAGTTTTGTCCAACAACATAATAATTCCGCAAAATGATGATTTTTGGCAAAGATTGCGCGCTGGATTTCGCCTAGATCGCAAAGAAACTGATTTGGTGCGTTATTATGAAAAACGTTATACGCAAAATCCAAAGGCATTTCAACGTATAATGACTACAGCAAAGCCATATATTTATTATGTGTTAGTTGAGGCAGAACGGAATGGATTTCCAAGTGAAATAGCATTATTACCAATCGTTGAAAGTTCGTATAATCCATTCGCAGTATCGCCAGCTGGAATATCAACTGGCATGTGGCAATTTGTTGGAATGACTGGTAAGCGATTTAACTTAGCGCAGACAAGTACCCTAGATGAACGTCAAGATGTAGTAAAATCAACCAAAGCTGCGATAAAATATTTGGGGTATTTGAATGATATGTTTGCGCGCTGGGATTTGACATTAGCCGCATACAATTGGGGTGAGGGTAGAATTTATGGAATTGTGCAAAATGCGCAAAAAAATGGCGATAGTTTAGCTTATGCAGATTTGCCATTTCGTGATGCCACTAAAAATTATGTGCCAAAATTAGTTGCATTGGCGAATATTATTGATAATCCACGTAAATTTGGAGTTAGTCTGGATTCAGTGCCAAATCAGCCGTATTTTGCGATTGTAAGTGCGACGCCAAATTCAGATACGCAGAAATTTATTCAGCTTGCAAGTATTGATGCTGGTAGCTTTAAGACATTAAACCCGCAGTTTAAAATAAATAATTATTCATTTTCCAATAATCAAAAGTTATTATTGCCAATTAATAAGCAAAACATTTATGCAATGAATACGGGATCTGTTAGTTTGCCAGTGCTTGCCGCAAAAACTAGTGAAAGTGTGTCAGCTTCCATTGAAAACGCTAGTTCTAAAGTTGTGGTTGCCGATATTTCCATGAAAAATGAAAATTCCAAAGTAGCTGCTCTAGCTACCCATATTGTAGTGACTTCAAATGAAGATGTTGCCACTAATGTTCCGTTATCATCAGAAATATCAACTAATGTAGCAAGTGAAGGTAAAATTAATGATTTGATTGATGAAATTACATTAGAAAATAAGCCTGTAGCCGTTAAATCAAGGAATGTAGATACGAATAATGTGTCGACTGTAGTAGATAAACATAGTAGCGCTAGGTCAAAAGAAAAATTATCTAGCGTTATATCAACGAAATTTAAAGAATACAAGGTTAAGTCTGGCGATACATTATATTCCATATCAAAGAAATTTAATGTGGGGGTAGATGAGATAAAGCATGATAATAGACTAAATGGTAATACGGTGCATTTGTATCAGATATTGCGAATCAGGTAAATTTTAATTTGTCTAATGTAGGCAGTACAAGAACGAACTACCTATACAATGATATAAAGTTAAAACATTATTTTTGCTACAGGTGTAGATGGTGCTCTAGTATCTGGAGTTATTGCTTTATGAGCTGATAGGAGTTTAATTAAATTTGTATAAGTACAACGGTGAGTATTACTCTTATTATCAGATAAGTTTTCATCGTCTGTTGTTTTTTCCATCCCATTATTCTTATTATTAAGTAAATTTTCATAGTATGTTGTTTTCTCTGCCACATAATTCTCCCGATTGGTGCCCAGATTTGTTTCTATTAGATCATCAAAAATAATAAGTTCAATACATGCATTCATAACCTTCACAATTTCCTTAATTATTTCGTGAAATTCCTTATTTGTAATTCTTCCATTATCTAACCCATTCTTTACACTTTCCATTTCTCTATAAACTCTACTTGTTAATGATTTTACTCTTTTTATTTTATTTTCAGATACACCGCTGGCTTCGAGAGTTTTTCTTATTGGAAAATGCTTTACAACTTTTTTTGGAGCAAAGATTGTTGATAAGAATGTTGTTGCTTTACGCTTTTTATTACCTTCGTCAAGCAGGTATTTCCAATCTTCAAGCAAATTTTCTGTTGAATCAGGGTGTATTCCTCGTATTAATGTTAATCCAAAATCAAAGAAAACAATAATAGGGTTCTTTGCTTTATCTTCCCCAATTACTTTAATATTTTCTTTATGTAGGTCACGATGAGTTACACCTAATTTCCCCATTTCCTGTGTTGCTTTAGTTAGGTTAGTGATAGTCTTAACTGCTTGAACTTTGGAATATGCTGTAGGAGTTTGAGTAGGATTATCACCTTGCAGATTTGGATCTTGCAAATATTTATCAAGTCTTTTTTCTTCCGGAGTGGAAGCTACCTGCCCTACTGTGCGCAGCACATAATTTGGCTTCATAGCTGTTTTTCGAGTTTGCTTCGTAGCTAATTGTGGACTTAGTAAATTTAATAGCTCAGGTTTCATTTCTAAAGATTGTGTAACTTCCTCCTCTTGGGCGTATTCGATATTGTCATTAGCTGGATCTCTCGGAACTGTGGCACTACACGTGGAATTTTTATGATATACTTGTACAAAAAATTTCACTGCGCCACCTTTATTATTATTATTATTATTTTCCACCTCTTTAACAAATATGCTTGCGCTAGGTCTTTCATATATGAACTGATTTTCCGAATTATTTATCACACGTAATGGTGATTGATCATGTGGTTTAATTTCATCTTCTTCTTCGTTGATTTTATTCTCTAAGTTTGTTTCTTGCGAGTCCACCTCCAAATTATTAATATTATTTATGCTCTTTCTTAAATGATTCATATCTTCCTGATTTTTATTTGAAAGTTGGCTTTTGGGGTTAGATACTGGATTTAAATTTAAAGCTTCTAAAAAATTATATTCAGCTGTTGTAAGCGCTAGCTTCAAAGTCGCCCATGCCATCTTATTAAGCTTAAGCGGATTTTCATTGGAGCCTTGTATGAGATAATTAGCTGTTGCAAGACATAATCCACTGCATTTATCTAAAAATATTGGAATATTTGTTTGAGATTGATAATCATTTTGGAACTTATTCTTTAGGAATGTGTTCACTGACTTTTTATTATTTTGTTTGTTTACTAATGTTAAAAACGCTAATTTTTCACTTGGATCTTGATATGACAGTGTCAGCCAAGTATATTCGATCATCCTATTTATTTTGTCATTATCAGTAGTTATATTACTAACATTTCCTTTTATCCTCTTATTGACAAATACTCTGAACTTATTTATGATATCAGGTTGGTTAGGGTCATAATTTTGCCAATTTTCAGAATAGAATAGTAGCATTAAGCAAGTTAATTTCTCATCCGATTTTGTGTCTGGATCGTTTAGTTTTAATAAAACCCAAGATTTTATCGTTTTTACATTGGAATTATCATCATAATCTTTATGTTCATGCTCATCTACAGTGAAACAGTTAGATAAATGCATCGTTAGATTATTTTTCATGTTATTTAAAGTTTCCAAAGATGTATGATGTACACTTGTGGGTATTGTGTTTCTAATATTATGAATATATTTATCGAAGTTGCTTGATATTGACGGCATTTTATTACCCTATCTTATATTTTATAAGTTAACCAAATTTTAAAATTAAATGCAAATACTTTAGTCTGTGCTTAAGAATCTGCCATAAAAATATTTATAAAAATTCATAATCATATTAAATTAATGTATTTTTATAGATATGGGTAGATTGTACTATATCTGTTGTGTTTTGTCTATAACATTTTTGTGTGGTATTTATTTAAAAATATACTAATCTATTGTAAATTAAGAGTTTTTTATGTTTTATTTGTGAAATTATTTTTATTTAGCGTTTGTTTTTTGTTTAAATATTGTTGTTTATTTTGTAATAATGTTGTGGTTTTGCATTTAATCCATGTGCTAAATTTATTTTATCTATGTATTTAATCCTTCATGTGATAAACATCATAAGTTCTTAACTTCTTGTAGTGAGATTGATGCCGCAACATCATTATCACTTTAGATTATTGTTACATTGCAACTATCGTATTACTTTTAATCACACCCTTTTCATGAGAAAATCTCAAAAATATGCGTGCAAGATATTGATTTGTGTTAAAATTGAGGGTTAAAATCAAGGTTTTTATAGTATAGAAATTTATCCTTTCGCACAAAATGCTTGTTATGAGTACATTTTGGTGAAAAATTAAAATCAAATGCAGGTCTAAATTTAGTAATAAATTTTAGTTTAATGGGCTTTTATTTTATAAGAAGGAATACAATGCCTACTATTAATCAATTAGTAAGAAAACCTCGTGTGCGGGTGAGATACAAAAGTAAGTCTCCTGCATTGATAGGTGGTCCGCAAAAAAGAGGGGTGTGCACACGTGTGTATACTACAACACCGAAAAAACCGAATTCTGCGCTACGTAAAGTATGTCGTGTTCGTTTAACAAGTGGTTTTGAAGTGTCTAGTTATATCGGTGGTGAAGGTCATAATCTACAGGAACATTCTGTAGTATTAATCCGCGGTGGTCGTGTAAAAGATTTACCTGGTGTGCGTTATCACTGTGTACGTGGTTCATTAGACTTAGCTGGTGTGAAAAATCGTCAACAAAGTCGTTCAAAGTATGGTGCTAAGCGCCCTAAAAATAAATAGGTTTTAAAGGATAGTATTATGCCTAGACGTAGAGAAGTTGAGAAGAGATCGGTTCTTCCAGATCCTAAATTTAATAGTACAGATTTATCAAAATTTATTAACATCCTAATGGAAAGTGGTAAAAAATCTGTTGCTGAAAAAATAGTATATGATGCATTAGAAATTATTGCAAATAAAACAAAAAAAGACGCACTGGAAATCTTTAATAACGCACTAAGTGCAGTTAAACCAGTTGTAGAATTAAAATCACGCCGTGTTGGTGGTGCTAATTATCAGATTCCTATCGAAGTTGCACCATTTAGACAAATGGCTTTGGCAATGCGTTGGTTACGTGATGCTGCTCGTAAACGTGGCGAAAAAACAATGAATCAAAGACTAGCTAATGAAATGATGGAAGCTGTTGAAGGTCGTGGAGCTGCTATGAAAAAACGTGATGAAGTTCACAAAATGGCCGAGGCAAATAAAGCATTTGCACACTTCCGTTATTAACATTTAGGAATCAAGAAAATGGCTAGAAAAACTCCGCTTAACCGATACCGTAATATTGGTATTTCGGCGCATATTGATGCAGGTAAAACTACGACAACAGAGCGCGTATTGTTTTATACTGGCGTAAATCATAAGATTGGTGAAGTGCACGAAGGTGCTGCAACGATGGACTGGATGGAACAAGAGCAGGAGCGT
>CAYWWJ010000039.1:12832-14823 GCA_964462055.1 uncultured Neisseria sp.
AGCGTGGTATTACAATTACTTCTGCTGCTACAACAACATTCTGGAAAGGTATGAATCACCAATACCCTGAACATAGAATTAACATTATTGATACACCTGGACACGTTGATTTTACTATTGAAGTAGAGCGTTCTATGCGTGTACTTGATGGTGCTTGTATGGTTTATTGTGCAGTTGGTGGTGTACAACCTCAATCTGAAACTGTATGGCGTCAGGCAAATAAATACAAAGTGCCACGTATTGCTTTTGTAAACAAGATGGATAGACAAGGTGCAAACTTTTTTAAAGTTGTTGACCAAATCAAAGCTCGTTTAAAAGGTAATCCAGTGGTTATGCAGGTGCCAATTGGTGCTGAAGAAAATTTCCAAGGTGTGATTGACTTAGTTAAAATGAAAGCAATTGCTTGGGATGATAAAACTCAAGGAATGACATTCGAATATGTAGAAATTCCTGCTAATTTGGTTGATAAATGCGCAGAAATGCGTGCTAACATGGTCGAGGCTGCGGCTGAAGCTACTGAAGAATTAATGGACAAGTACTTAGGTGGTGGTGAATTGACTGAAGCAGAAATCCAGTCTGCAATTCGTCAAAGAACTATTGCTTGTGAAATTATTCCTATGTTTTGTGGTTCTGCATTTAAAAATAAAGGCGTTCAAGCTATGCTGGATGCTGTTATTGATTATTTACCTTCTCCAGTTGATATTCCTCCTGTAACTGGCGAGTTGCCAGATGGTACAAAGGGTGAGCGTGCGGCTGCAGATGATCAACCATTTGCTGGTTTAGCATTTAAGTTGATGAGTGATCCATATGTTGGTCAGTTGACATTCTTCCGTGTGTACTCTGGTGTGGTTAAGACTGGTGATTCGGTTTATAATTCCATAAAAGGTAAAAGAGAACGTATAGGACGTATTGTACAAATGCATGCAAATCAACGTGAAGAAGTTGATGCGGTTTATGCTGGTGATATTGCAGCTGCGGTTGGTTTAAAAGAGGTCACAACAGGTGAAACTCTGTGTGATGAAAAACATGAAATTATCCTTGAGCGTATGGTGTTTCCTGAGCCAGTGATTCATATTGCCATTGAGCCAAAAACTAAGCAAGATCAAGAAAAAATGGGTATTGCATTAAATCGTTTAGCAAAAGAAGATCCATCATTCCGTATTCGTGGTGATGAGGAAACTGGTCAAACAATTATTTCAGGAATGGGTGAGTTACATTTAGAGATTATTGTCGATCGTATGCGCCGTGAATTTGGTGTTGAAGCTAACGTTGGTGCTCCACAAGTTGCTTATCGTGAAACTATTCGTAAAAATGTTGAAATTGAAGGTAAACACGTTAAACAGTCTGGTGGTAAAGGTCAGTATGGTCACGTATGGCTTAAATTAGATCCACAACCTGAAGGCGGTGGGTATGAGTTTGTTGATGCGATTAAAGGTGGTACTGTGCCACGTGAATTTATTTCATCAGTTGATTATGGTGTACAAGGTGCAATCAAATCAGGCGTTCTTGCTGGGTATCCGGTAGTTGATGTAAAAGTTACATTATTTGATGGATCTTATCATGATGTCGATTCATCACAATTAGCTTTTGAATTAGCTGGTTCTATGGCATTTAAAGATGGTATGCGCAAAGCAAACCCTATATTGTTAGAGCCAATGATGGCTGTTGAGGTAGAAACTCCAGAAGATTACATGGGTGATGTAATGGGGGATTTATCTTCACGTCGTGGTATTATTTTGGGTATGGATGACGATGATTCTGGTGGCAAAAAAGTTAGAGCTGAAGTTCCTCTTGCGGAAATGTTTGGTTACTCAACTATATTGCGTTCTATGACTCAAGGTCGCGCAACTTACTCAATGGAATTTAAACACTACTCTGAGGCACCTAAACACGTTGCCGAAGCTGTAATTAATAATAAAAAGTAATAAGGATATAAAATAATGGCTAAAGAAAAATTCTCCCGTGCAAAACCGCACGTAAACGTAGGTACT
>CAYWWJ010000040.1:0-14750 GCA_964462055.1 uncultured Neisseria sp.
TGGTCTTATCTCATAGAGTAAGACAACTCATTTAAGCAGGTGACTCTTGTCGCACGAGCTAAATTATAACATGCTACAAATTTGATGAATTAAGTCGAAATGACTAGGCATATCACTCAAATAATGTGATACAATATGAATCTTTTTACCATCAGAAGTTTGGTTTAGTACTCAAATTTTGATATGTGGTATAATCTTGTCTTATAGTCCTTAATGTTGTTGGAGATATAATTTGTTTACGTTAGCAAAAGAACAATTATCTACAGTGCGCGATATATTACGCTTTGCAGTTAGTAAGTTTCAGGAGTACAACATAGCTTATGGTCATGGTACCGATAATGCTTACGATGAAGCTATTTTCTTGATTTTAGACAATCTAAATCTGCCATTGGATCAATTAGAGCCATATTTAGATGCTAGGTTGCTAAAGTCAGAAATATCATTACTTATCGATGTAATTGAAAAACGAATTGTAGAGAGAATACCTGCCGCGTATTTGCAGAAGAAAGCTGTGCTGCTTGGGTATGAATTTTACGTTGATCAACGAGTTATTATTCCG
This sequence comes from uncultured Neisseria sp., assembly GCA_964462055.1. Classification (GTDB taxonomy): domain Bacteria; phylum Pseudomonadota; class Gammaproteobacteria; order Burkholderiales; family UBA11063; genus Aquella. The sequence goes on from CAYWWJ010000040.1 coordinate 560, forward strand.
CGTTCATTTATTGCAGAAATAATACAAAATCAACAATTAAGTCAATGGATTGAATATCCTGAGCTTGTAAATAATGCATTGGATTTATGTACTGGCAATGGTTCACTTGCTGTAATTATGGCGGATAATTTTTATGTATCCAATGTTGTTGCTGCAGATATTTCTCATGATGCATTAGCAGTGGCGGCGATAAATGTAGATAGTTATGATTTAAACGATAGAATTGAGCTGATTAATTCAGATTTATTTGGTGATTTGAGCGATTATTTGGGAATGTTTGATTTAATTGTGACAAACCCGCCTTATGTTGATAAAGCAAGAATGGATTCATTAAGTCGAGAAAGTTTGCATGAGCCTAGATTAGCCTTATCTGGCGGTGATTCTGGCTTGGAATTAGTTGACAAAATATTAAGACAAGCAAAACATTATTTAAATGAATTTGGTATATTACTTCTTGAAATGGGTGATAATCGATTCGAATTAGAAGATTTATATCCAGATTTGCCATTTACGTGGTTAGAGACGGAAAGTGGTGATGGATTTGTTTTTGTGTTAACTAAACAAGATTTAAAAGATTATTTTGATTAAGGATGGTGAATGCGAGTCAAATTTTTAATATTGATATTATTTTTTCCTTTAATTAATTTTGCATTTGCAGTTAATCAAACTGTTAAGAGTATAAAACATAAGCAGGAAAAAATTATTACAAAAAAATTAGCGGTTAAAGCTAATAAAAAAAATAAAACACAGCGAGTTATTAAAAGTAGTCAATTAACAAAAAAATCTCTTCCAGTCAAGCGTGATTACATGAATGGCGTTGCAAGTTATTATGGCGATGGTCGTGATGGTTTTAATGGCAAGCAAATGGCTAATGGCAACTATTTTGATAGCAAAGCATTTACAGCAGCGCATCCAACTGTGCCGCTTGGCACAAAACTTAAAGTTACAAATATCAGCAATAATAGAGTTATTTATGTCGAAGTAACAGATAGAATGCCAAAAAAAACTGGCAGAGTTATTGATTTAAGTTATGGGGTTGGTAAATATTTAGGAATACTAAAACGTGGTATTGCCCGTGTAAAATTAGAAAAAGTAACAGATACAGAATATACAGCAAATAAAAATACAGTATTAATTGCAAGTAATGACAAAGGACATGTTTATTAATATGTTACAACGATTAAAAAATAAAATATTTCAGCCGAAGATTCTAGCTTTGATTGCGCTGGATTTTATTTTATTGCCACTTGCGTTATTCACAGCTGTGTGGTTACGCTTGGGTGGTGAATGGGATTGTAAAATAAATGCGGGGTTGTGGATTTTCTTTGTTATGCCATTGTGGACAATACCAATTTTTATTAAATTAGGCTTATACAGAGCCGTAATTCGTTATCTTGATGAAAAAATCATTGAAATTGTATTGCTTGGTGTCAGCATTTCTGTTGCTATATTGGTATTGCTAATTTATATGAATCGAGTTGTTGCATTCCCTCGAACTTCATTGGTAATATTCTGGGTTTTTGCTTTGGCGTATATAGGCGGTAGTCGCTTGTTGTTGCGTGGATTATTGCGCAAGTCAAAATTAGCAACGCGGAATTGTGTCGTAATCTATGGTGCTGGTCGCTCAGGTGTTCAATTGGCGCTTGCGTTGCAAAATGGCAATGAATATGAGCCTGTTGCATTTTGCGACGATGACATAAAAAAATGGTATACAACTATTCGTGGTATTAAAGTTTATCCACCGAATGAAATTATTCATTTAGCCAAGGAGTATCAACTAAAACAAATACTTTTGGCGATACCTTCCGTATCAATATCAAAAAGAAAAGAAATCATTCAAAAATTAGAGCCATTGGCTTTACAGATAAAAACTATTCCTGGAATGGCAGAATTAATTAGCGGTAAAGTTAAAGTTGATGAGATAAAAGAGCTTGAAATTGATGAGCTTTTAGGTCGTGATACGGTTCCTGCAAAGCCTGAATTATTAAAAAAGAATATTACTGGTCAGATTGTAATGGTAACTGGTGCTGGTGGGTCTATTGGCAGTGAATTGGTGCGGCAAATTGCGAGTTTAAATCCAAAGCAATTGATTTTATTTGAATTAGGTGAATTCGCCTTATATAATATTGAACAGGAATTAAATATAACTTATCCGAATCTAAGCAAAATTGCGGTTATGGGGTCTGTTTGTGATGAAGCAACGGTGGATAATATTTTAAGTAAATACAATATAAATACAATTTATCATGCCGCTGCGTACAAACATGTTCCATTGGTGGAATTTAATCCATTAGCAGGCATTTACAACAATGCTGTAGGTACTTGGGTGGTTGCCAATGCTGCGATTAAGCATAGAGTTGCAAATATGGTGCTTATTTCTACAGATAAAGCGGTGCGTCCGAGTAATATTATGGGCGCAAGTAAACGTTTGGCAGAGCAAGTGTTACAGTCATTAGATATTTTACAGAAGCAAACATTGCTTGAAAATACTAATCCTACGCAGAATAATAAGCCAAACATAACAATATTAACAATGGTGAGGTTTGGCAACGTTTTAGGGTCATCTGGTTCGGTTGTTCCGTTATTTAAGCAACAAATTAAATCTGGTGGCCCAATTACGGTTACAGATCCTAAAATAATTCGCTATTTTATGACTATTCCAGAAGCTGTACAATTGGTTATTCAGGCTGGAAATATGGCTCATGGCGGTGAGGTTTTTGTGCTGGATATGGGCGAGCCGGTTAAAATTCATAATTTAGCAATGCAAATGATTCATTTAAGCGGTTTATCAATTAAAGATGCGAATAATCCAAATGGCGATATAGCAATTAAATTTACTGGTCTAAGACCTGGTGAAAAGCTGTATGAAGAATTACTAATTGGTAATAATCCAGAAAGTACAGAGCATCCACGTATTATGCGCGCTAACGAAAGTACGTTGGATAATGTTAAAATAAGCGAAATTATTTCTGAAATAAAGCTTGCTATGGCTAATTACAACAATGATCAAGCTGTTTCATTACTAAAACAAGCTGTACCAGAATATTGTGTAACTAATTAATCATGCAAATCCCACAAAATATTATTGATGAAATAATCAGCCGTGCCGATATAGTAGATGTATTAGGCAAGAGTTTAAAGCTAAAGCGTCAAGGCGCGAATTACTTTGCGTGCTGTCCATTTCATAAAGAAAAATCTGCTTCTTTTTCAGTTAGTTCGGTAAAGCAAATGTATCATTGCTTTGGTTGTGGTGAATCAGGCGATGCAATTAGCTTTATAATGAAATATAATGGATGGGAATTTATTGATTCAGTGAAATATCTTGCTAATCAATATGGCGTAACCATCCCAGATGATGGACCAAAATTATCACCCCAGCAAGTTAAACAACAAAAAGAGCGCAAATTAGGACTAGCTGAAAGTATCAATAAAGTAGTTTTATTTTATCGTAAGCAGCTTGCAAGCACATCATTCGCGCAAAATTATTTGCATAAGCGAGGTTTGTCTGCGGATATAATTAATTCATTCAACATTGGTTATGCACCAGACGATTTTAATGCCTTAGAAGATGTTTTTAACGATTATAAGCTTAATCCATATCTAAAAACTGCTGGTTTAGTTATTGAAAATGAAGAATCAAAACGCATTTATGATAGATTTCGCAATCGGATAATGTTTCCAATTCGTAATATTAAAGGCGACGTAATTGGCTTTGGCGGAAGAGTTATTGATAAAGGTGAACCAAAGTATTTAAATTCACCAGAGACAGAGCTATTCAATAAGTCTCATGAATTATATGGATTATTCGAAGCAAATAAATCAATTCGTAGCAAAAATTTTGCAATCGTCGTTGAAGGATATATGGATGTCATTGCGTTGTTTCAATATGGATTTGAAAACGCTGTGGCAACAATGGGTACGTCGATTAGCGTGGAACATATTAAACGCTTATTTCGTTCATGTGACGATATATATTATTGCTTTGATGGCGATGCAGCTGGTAAAAAAGCGGCGTGGCGGGCTTTGGAGCGCTCAATTCCATTGGTTACAGATAATAAAGCCGTGCATTTTTTATTTTTGCCGAGCGAACATGATCCAGATAGTTTTATTCGTGAACGTGGTGTTGCTGAATTTGAGCTGGAAATAAAAAAACGTTCATTATCATTATCTAATTTCTTGTTAAAAGAATTAAGTAATGAGGCAAATATCGCTAGCGATGAAGGAAAAGCGCGTTTAATTAGCCTTGCAAAACCATATTTGGAGCAAGTAAATGCAGTTGCATTGCATGTAATGTTGAAAAAGCAACTTGCTGAAATCGTGGAGCTGGATCCTTCAACTCTTGAAAGTGTATTAAATAATCGGTCGCGATATGCATTTTATAACAACAAATTCAAGCAAGGTGGGTTTGGTAGTCAAGTACCCAATAAACCTAGCGCTAATTTACCACGCATTAATATAATTCAGCGTATTGTAAAGTCTATTATGCGAAACCCTGCATTGGTGAGGTTATTTCCGATTTTGAGTGAAGATGAGTTAAGCAAACATGTTGAAGAAGTGAATTCATTATTTAATTTTATTAGCTATATCGATGCAAATTATGATACTTTTAGCGATATAAATATTGTCGAATTAACTAATAATTTTGAATTTACGGGGCTTAATTTATATGATATTCATAAACAAATAGTTAATGAAATGGAGAATTTTACTATTTCACCAAATCTTACCGATGAAGAATATATAACGCTATTACAGAAATTATTAAAAGATAAGAAAAAGAAACCATCATTAATAAGCGAAGATGATTATAAAAAAAGATTACAAGAAATCCGTGATAAAAATTACGAAAAAATTAAAAAAATTAAATCTGGAGATTAAATAAAATGCTGACACTACCTATGCCAAAGCACGCTAAACAATTATTTATTGATGGTCCACAAGGTATATTGGATTGTATGGAGTTACCTGCAAGCGAAGGGCGACAATTAATTGGTGTTGCAATTGTGTTTCATCCAGATCCAAAAGGTGGCGGAAATAATACCAACAAAGTGGTACAAGGAATTGCTAAAGCTTTAACTAACAAAGGGTATTTGTGTATTTGTCCAAATCTGCGCGGAGTAGGGCAAAGTGCTGGTGTTCACGATATGGGGATTGGCGAAATTGATGACGGTTTGGCGATTGCTGAATATTTGCAAGAATTATACCCTGATTTAGAAATTGTCTTGGCTGGATTCTCTTTTGGCACTAGTGTTGCGGCGAATTTGGCTGTAAGATTAAATGACAATTATCGCAAGCTTATTTTACTTGGTCCTGCGGTTACTCGTTATTCGGTACCAATTAGCAATATTGAGAAAACAATTGTGATTCATGGCGAAGATGATGAAATAATTGAATTATCTGCGGTAAGTAAATGGGCAAAAGAACACAATCAGCCGATTGTTGTTGTGCCAAATACAGGTCATTTTTTTCATGGTAAATTGGCGTTGCTACAGCAATTATTAAATGGCTTTGTTATATAGTATAACTACTTAATAGTGATGTTCAAAATATACAAAATTAATTTATTTTGTATATTTGAGAAGAATTGCTCAGTAGTTACACTATAGTTATGTGTTTTTAAAAGGTGGTATAATGGAAACAATTGGTTCTTGGTGGATGTGGTCTGGATTTTGTTTATTTATAATAACAATGCTTGGTATTGATATGTTCTTATTGGGTGGTAAAAAATCGCATAAAGTCAGTAATAAAGAAGCGCTTTGGTGGGTTATCCTTTGGATATTTATTGCATTAGTATTTAATTTATTATTATGGTATTATTTATCCATAACCGATGGAATTGCTATTGCCAATCAAAAAGGTCTGGAATTTTTGACTGGATATTTAATCGAAAAAGCATTATCTGTAGATAATATGTTTGTATTTGTGATGTTGTTTTCTTATTTTGCGATTCCTGCCGAACAACAAAGACGTGTTCTAATGTATGGTGTTTTAGGCGCGATTATACTACGTTGTATAATGATTTTAGCCGGTACATGGCTGGTAAGTCAGTTTCATTGGGTATTATATTTATTTGGAATATTTCTGGTGTTTACGGGCATTAAAATGCTAATTTTTGCCGAAAATGAATCAAATTTGAATGATAATGTAATGCTAAAGTGGATGCGAAAACATCTACGCATAACCAAAGATTTAGTTAATGAGAAATTTTTTGTAAAGCAAAATGGACTACTTTACATAACCCCATTATTTGTGGTCTTAATTTTGGTAGAAATTAGTGACGTGATTTTTGCGACAGACAGTATTCCCGCTATTTTTGCAATTACGAAAGATCCATTCATTGTATTTACGTCTAATATTTTAGCGATTTTAGGTTTAAGGGCGTTATACTTTTTACTTGCAAATATGGTTGATAAATTTTACCTACTTAAATATGCATTGGCAATTATTTTGGTATTTATTGGTAGCAAAATGTTGTTGGCGCATTGGTTTGTTATTCCTATTGGATTGGCTCTTGGGGTTGTCGCAATTTTATTGCTTGCGAGCGTTGTAATTAGTTTACTACGCCCACAAAAAAATTAGAGGTTTCGACCAATAAGTTCAAACAATTGAATTTTACTACGCTCTGAACCTATTATTGATAGGTGTTATCGCTTGTGAAATTCAATTGTTTTGTAACTTGTTTAAGCCTCTTGAACTAATAATAAACCTGGATTGGATGGGTTAACTCCTACATTAATCCCAAATTTAAGTAGAAACGTAGGTAACCCATAAAGAAGAGAATGTCGTTCTCCACCCTTGCCAACAATTATCTCGCTAATAGGCAGATTTTGCGTTATGAGTTTTATAAAAATAGCTTTTGCCACTTCTAACGAAACACCTGGGATATGCGATCTGTCTAAATTAGTTAATGACGCAATTTGTTCATTACAATAGATTGCATTTATATGTAAATTTAGAGTCTGTTTCTCAGGTTTATATCCAAGATTAGGGAGAAATATATTATTTTCTATTGCTTGATCTAAATAGGATATAGCGCGGTTAAAGTCATTATTTACTACAAAATAACTTATTATAATATTGTATACAATTACATTTGGTTGTATACAATATTCGTGCATTTTATTGAGAATACTCAATGCATCATCCATTCTTCCAACTTTTACTAATCCATTAATTAAAGTGCCGTATACTCTAAGTGCTATCTCATTTGGGTGTATTCCATATTCAATCATTTTATTGAAAAGATTAAATGCCTTATCAATTTTTTCAGCTTTTACCATTCCATTAATTAAAGCGCTGTATGTGTTCTTATCTGGTGCAATTCCACTTTGCCACATTTGATTGAAAAGTCCAGCAGCCTCATCAATTCTTCCATCTTTTCCCAACGCATCAAGAATAGTATTGTATGCATTCTTCTTTATGCATGGAGATTCGTGCATGTTATTGAGAAGAAGCAGTGCGTCTTCAGTTCTTCCACCTTTTGCCATTTCATTGATTAACTCGAGGTTGCTACGTCTAGGGCGTTTGCTGTTCTGAGTCTCTGATACATAAGGCACCTGATGATTCTCATTGTTATATTCATGTGAGGTTGATGAGGTTTGAAAATAGTGGCCAGTTAAGTTATTTATAGGTTCAGCATGTTCAGTTTGTTCTGTGCGTGAACGCTTCTGACTTCTCAATGAAGTCCCCTGGAAATTTGGATTAATGTTATTGCTCATATTTTTCTCTTGTAAAATTTGATAAATAATTTTTGTTAAAAACTACATTTCATATAAATTTATTAGTTTTTTAGTGTTTTTATTATTAGACTCAAAACAGTTTCATCATATTTGAACTTCACTGTATTACCAATCTATTATTAATAGGCATTGTTGTTTATTCAATTCAATTATTTTAAACTTGTTGGAGTGTTCTTTTCTAAAAATATTTAATAAATTAATTTATTTTGAAATTAGTGCAAAATTGTAGCATATAGTATACTAATTTGTATATAACATTTTTATGTGGTATGATGAAAAATACTATTACATACATGGATTTTATTGCTTAATACTTAAATGATAACTGTCTTGAGTTATAATATTTTAACTTTAACTACACTAATTATGATGTATTTTATCAGTGAATTGTGTAAAATAACAACATAAATATAATATGCAGTTCAATATTAACTAATTACATCTGAATAATTTGCTTTAATCAATGGGTTATGCTATAATCACTACCTACGCTGTTTCTTTACATTCTTCTCGGGGGGTGACATGGCTTCGACGGGGGTTACAAAGCAAGCGGGTGCATACCGTGGTTTTAGGTTCACGTTAAACACTATACAAGCTTAAATGCAAACGATGAAGACTTCGGTCTTAACCTACAAGCTGCTTAATACCAGCTTGCGCTGCCTTAATATGCCTATATATTAAATAACAGTGTCAGAGAAATAGGCTCTGGTTTAATTTGACTACTTGATTAAGCCAAAACATAAGTAGTATGTTAAGATTAAGCCTGTTAGACCGGCGTAATTAAGACGAGAAACAAAAGATCTAACTAAGTATGTAGGACTCATTGTAGAGGGCTTTCGGACGCGGGTTCAATTCCCGCCACCTCCACCATCTCTAATATCTAATAAGTTTCAAAAATACCTGATACTAATAACTAATAATCACTTGAAAACAAAGTATTTTAGTCTATTCAATCAAAAGTTAAATAAATTATCATCTGGTAATTAAATTTCATTATAGTTGCTTGTATAATTAAGTGCTCTACTATCTGAAGTTAAAATTTTAAACAGGTGATAAAGAATAAATTAATTTTAAATAAAAATTTGACTGGGAAAATTATTTATGCTACAATGGTGCACTAGTGAATTAATACACTATAGAAGGTAAAACAAATGTTAACAATATCAAAAATGAATTTTGCGTATAAAACTTCAGTATTTAGCGATTTAAATATCGAGTTAAATGCTGGAGGTGTTTATGGGCTTTTAGGTAAAAATGGGGTTGGTAAGACTACATTATTAAAATTAATTAGCGGTGTATTATTTGCCGATACTGGTAATATAAAAGTTTTTGGGCTTGACAGTGCGATGCGGTCAAAAGAGCTATTGCAAGAAATATACCTTGTTACAGACAATATTGTGCGGAATAATCTAAATGCGCGAGAATATGCAATAGTATACGCTGGTTTTTATCCGCGCTTTAATCTTGAACAGTTTTGGGATATTTTACGTGAATGGGAAGTAAATGTTGATGTTAAATTGAGTTCCTTATCTGAGGGTAATTTCAAGAAATTTTTTATTGCATTTGCATTATCGACCAATTGTAAAATAATTTTGCTTAACGAGCCAACTAATGGTCTAGATATACCATCTAAAGCAATATTTAGACGTTTGATAGCTAAGTGTGTTAATGAAGATAATCTCATAATTATATCTAGCCATCAAGTGCGTGATTTAGATGGCGTAATTGATAAGATTCTCATTGTGAATAATGGCAAAATTATTGTCAATAGCAATATTGGGGAAATCGAAGACAAAATTTTATTTGGAATTGGCGCTAAATTGCCTGAAGGTAAAGCAATTTTGCAATCTAATTATGAAGCAGATGGAGTTCATTATGCGACAAAACGCGATGATATAACACAATATGGAACAAAAATTGATTTAGAATTATTTTTTAATGCAGCAATCACAAATCCTACTGCAGTTAATCAAATATTAGGGGCGAATCATGAATAGTACAACTTACTTTTTATTATTCAAGCGTGAATTCTATGAAACTAAAAATATCTTAAAGTGGGCGCTAATTATCACTATTTTAGCTTGTGTACTTGGGGCTTTGCAAATTAGTCATCCATATGAATGGATTGCTGCTAGATATATTGATTTTTTTTACACTGTGATTGGTTTTTTTGTAGCCATTCAAGCTTTTGACGAGTTTTCTGTCTCTGCCAAATTGCGTGCCTATTTGATGATTCCAGCAAATGCATCTGAAAAGTTAATCAGTAAATTAATTTTTTATATAATTGGTTGGTTGCTATTATTTGTTGTTGTATGGCTTTGCTCAACTATAATTGCGAATGTTATTTTATTGATTTTTAATGGCAATATTCTGACATTTGCCCAAATATTTGCAATATTCATTATCCTCCCTAAAATATTATTATTCGCGGTTTTAATGCAGTCTATTGCGATATTTGCCGGTTGCTATTTTAAACGCCTTGTAATCGTTAAACTGCTAGTGAGTTATGTTTTAATATATTTACCACTAAGTACTCTGATAGCAAATGAGATAAATATGTTATTAGATTATTTTACAATGTGTGGCTTTATTAATGATGGTACGGCAATTTTTATCTTTGCAATTCCGTTATTTCAAGTAATTGGAATATTTATTTTATGGTTATTAACTTGGCTAAGAATAAGAGAATCTGAGGTTATAAATTAGAAATGGAATTTAACAATACCAAACCGATTTTTTTGCAAATTCATGATACATTGATTGAACAGCTACTTAGTGGTGAATTATCTCCTGAAAGTAGAGTTTTATCGGTGCGCGATATGGCTGAGAAAATTAGTGTTAATCCTAATACGGTGCAACGTGCTTATACCGAATTACAAAATTCTGGCATAATTGAGCAACAACGTGGCATTGGTTATTTTACCACTGTAAATGCAAACGAATTGGCACTGCAGATAAGGCGCGATGAATTTATGCGTTATTTTTTGCCACAATTAATTAATCATATGAAAATATTAAATTTATCATGGGATGATTTAAAATCAATGAGGAAACAGCAATGAAAAAATATACTAATAAAATTATAATCGCAATACTTGGTATTGTGTTATTATGTGGAGTGGTACTAGCTATAGTGAATAAATTTCTTGGCGAGGATCAATCAATCAATTACAATAAGATGAATTTTACCAATGTAGAATCAAGTATGATAATTCGTAGTTACGATTATAAAGATTTTAACTCAATATCAATTAGTGGCAGCTGGAATGTACAGGTAGAATCAGGCGATTTTGCAATACAGATTAATCAAATTAATTCAGATATTTATGTGCAAAATCATGTCTTATATTTAAAAGGTGGCGATCATAAAACAGCACAAATAAGATTACCTAGCTTAAATAATATCAGTGCTGCTGGTCGATCAAACATCAGCTTGTCTGGGTTTGATAATACACAAGCAACTTCATCGTTTAATATAAATTTGTCTGGACAAAGCGATTTTAATGCAAATAATATGCAATATACAAATATCGTTATAGAGCTATCGGGCGCATCGACGGTTAGATTTACAAATTCCAAATTGCATAACGTATCTTTAAATGCTGGTGGGGCGCATAATATAGTGTTTAATGAATTTGTCAATGGTTCATTAACTGGAACCGCTGCTGGAATGTCGGAGATTAAATATTCTGGTAACTTGGTTAATAATAATTTGCAAAAATTTGGTGCCAGCACGATTAAACACAATTAAAGGGGTGTTAAATTATGATATTAGAAAATAGATTAGGTATTACCGATATGGTAGAGCTGGCACGGGTCGAAGAAAGAGTTAGTAAATCGAAGGCGCTAAAACTATTTGAAAGCGGTTTTCTTGATACGCTAACAGCTGGTAGCTTTGATACCTTGGCACAAATTCACCTTTTTCTTTTTGGTGAAATCTATAGTTTTGCTGGCAAAGTCCGTACCGTAAATATTGCCAAAGGAAATTTCAGATTTGCCCCTGTGATGTATCTGGAGGCGGCTTTAAAAAATATTGAAGCAATGCCACAGTCAGATTACGACTTAATAATTGAAAAATATGCCGAAATGAACATTGCTCATCCTTTTCGAGAAGGAAATGGACGCAGTACACGGATATGGCTTGATCTGATTCTAAAAAAGGAGCTTGGGCAGGTTGTTGATTGGAGCCGTGTAGATAAAGATAATTATCTTCTGGCAATGGAACGTAGCCCGATAAAAGACATCGAAATTAAATTTTTATTAAAACAGGCATTAACCAACAGAATAAATGATAGAGAAATTTACATGAAAGGTATTGATGCAAGCTATTATTATGAGGGTTACACCCTGTATAAAACCGAAGATTTTAGATGTGAAACGTTATAACATTTTATTATAGGACAAAATGAAAATTTGGATTGATGGGGATGCATGCCCCAAAAAAGTAAAAGAAATTTTATTTAAAACAGCGATACGTACACAAACATCGTTGATTATAGTTGCGAATCGTATTTCTGTAATACCAATTTCTCAATATATCAAGATGTTAATCGTTCCAGCTGGATTTGATGAAGCTGATAAACGCATAGAAGCCGAAATTGAGATTAATGATCTTGTGATTACAGCAGATATTCCTTTGGCTGCGGCGGTTATCAAAAATGGAGGTTCGGCTTTAAATCCTCGTGGCACATTATATAATGAAAGCAATATAAGTGGACAGCTTGCTGTGCGGAATTTAATGGCAGAACTCCGTGATCAAAAGTTAATATCTGGTGGCGCTGGTGCGTATAGCGCAAAAGATGCTCAAACATTTGCTGGACAATTGGATAAATTCCTATTGTCGATAAATCGAAATCAAACATAATCCACATGTTACAATGATAAAATCCTTAATTAAAGAACATGGTGCATGGTTGTTTTTAATTTGTAAGACCAGTTATTGTGATATTATACGCTTTTTATGGATATGTATAATTACAAAATCTCAATAGGTATTGTGCATAATATACTTATGGAGTGGTCAGAATACGCGACTCAGGCAAATGATTCATACGACCTAAGTAGTTTACAAACCAGTGCTTCTGATGAAGTATTTCACCACAATAAGCCAATCGATACAACTATCGATATAGCATCACGCTTTTGTGCTCAGGCAATAAAAACTGGTGCACGTGATGGTGAGACATGAAATATTTGTTTATTACAATTAATCAGCAATTCTCAAGCAGAAATATTCACCGGAAAACCACATAAACCTTCGCTGGAAATACTTAGTTCTTACCATATGACCGCTCAAGCCACATAATTCAATTATATTATTGATTTTTAAAAATTAGAGTCTAATTCATGGCAGGATTTGTCATGCATAGTGTTTACTAAAAGACTCTGCTTTTGAACCATGCCGTAAAATAAAATACATAATATCATGAAAAGCATTGAAAATAAACGGGTATATTTTTATGTCATGTAGCAAGGTCTAACGTATAAAAATCACATTTACATCATTAAAGACATTTTTTGGGATATAATATTTACTTCAATGCTACAATGGAACATTTTAAGTTAAAAAAAGTTTCCATTTCGATGGAGCTCCAGCATTAATATTTCTAATAATGGTTTAATTAATGGAGTCTAAATTGAATGATGCGAGCTGTAAGCTGTGTGGAAAAAATGAAAAATTATGTAAAGCTCATATTATTCCAAAGGCATTAATGGGGAATAAGTTAACGATGTTTTCTATGAATAATTTCCCAACAAACTCAAGTTCTACAGGTTCTTATGATGATGGTATTTTGTGTAGTTTATGTGATGGCGCTCTAGGTGAATTGGATAACGAATTAAAAAAGTTTTTGGATTCCATTACTGTTGATGATGAAGCACATGATTCAGGAGTTGAAAATCTTAAGCTCTATTATTATAAAACAAATAATTATTTATTAATTAATTAAATTAGGTATATTATATCAATTCTATACAGAGCTCATTTGTCAACTAGACCGGAATTTAATGCGGTACAATTAGGTAATTACGGGACAATATTACACACTTATTTAAAAAATTTTATTGAGTTAGGGGCTTTGGATTACAAAACTAGTATTTTTGATGTTTTTATTTTTAAGCAAGAGATTAAGGAAGATGGATATAAGTATTGTATTAATCCACACAACAAGATATTTCAAAAATGGAAGGCTTATAAGTTCATTTGTTATGGTTATGAATTTATCATAAAAGTTGATGAAGTACAAGTTGAAGAGTCTATGGATGAATATATTTTTAATAAAAACACTGGTAAAATTATAGGTAGTGAAATTAGAAAAAAAATAGCTGATAATAAAAACTATATTTTAAAAAACCCAAAAAATAGCCAATTTATACACAAAATTATAAAATACCAAAAAATGTGTAATAATGTCAAGTTGACCATCAAGTTGCATTTAATTTGACCACCAATA
>CAYWWJ010000041.1:0-13660 GCA_964462055.1 uncultured Neisseria sp.
TTAGGCACTTTAGTTAAAATGGCGGATAACGTCACGATCTTTAGTCTTAGGCCTATATATAAATCTGACAAGTTAGTTACTACATTATCAAATTCCTCATTGCTTATATTCTTACCTAAATACATTCCATCACCTTTACCACTCAAACATTTTTTTAGCACCCATAAATCTTTATTTTCTAGCACACTCTCACTAGTTTGTTTATCTAGCAATACAGTTGGGATTATTGCATTACTAAGAATATTAAATTCCTCATAACTTAAATATTTCAACATAAGTTGCTTATTACCTAGTAAGGCTAAAAATCGTTTGTCATGAACAATAAAAACTGTACGCAAATCATTGATATATTTAGCCTCCATAATAATTTTTTCTAGAAGATTAAGTGGAAGCGCCAAAAGCTCCTCTTGATGTAGTTCTAGTACAATTTGTGTGCATAATTCATCTTTGGCGTATAATTTATTATCTTGAATCGACAACTCATCAGGATGAATAAATACTGAATTTATATTATTATTATTTAAATATTCATTCAATAAGTGAATATCTAAACCAGGTTCTTTACCTTTTACAATAAATATTTTTTGAGGGTTGTCAAAATATTGTAAATAATGTGAAATTGCATTATCTATATATAATGCGTCATTTGCATAAAATTTCTTCAAAATATCCGTGATTAAAATTTCATTAGTCGTAAAGCGCGCGTTTATCTCACAGATTTTTATTTGTCCATCTGCATCAAATAAATAATCAGGTCGAAGAGCACCTATTTGATATTTTTTTTGCTTGCATAGGTTTAATATTTGCATAATATTTTCAGCTAATGGCATATTATTTGCAATATCACTATCCACTAAGTAATTATTAACTAATGCATAAATTGCTTTAATTAAAATATCATGAATACATTTTATATGTTGAATAGTCTGTGCATCCACATATAATGGAAATGGATTAACCGCATTCGCAAATTTAGTGTGTTGTGTTTGAGCCGCAATAAATTGTGTTAATTCATTTTTCTGACTAAAAAATATCTCATGTGCATTATCTGGTATATTTTGCGCGTGGGCATAACTAATTTTTTGCATATATATCAAACCTTATGAAAATCTGCGAAAAATCGAATTCGCTTTAGATGGCGTCTATTATCTTTTATTGTAGTTCTTGCATGTAAATAACGCTTATTATCCAATATCAGAATCGTATTTTTTTTAATTTCTACCGCACGATTTACAATTGGTGAATTCGATAAACGTTCAAATTCATCCAGAGCAATCCTCATTGCACCAGATACATCAGTCAAGTCTAAAATTTCTTTACGATAACGTACATTAAAATCAGCATCAATAATTGGTGCATAAATATACTCAACATATTTTTTAAATTCTGCTGGCACAATTATCTTTACTTTTTCGGTCTGTAAAATATTTAACGAGCTAGGTGATAGATGATGTATCAAAGTCAAACAATCAATCAATAAATTTTTACCGCCACCTAATTCATCATGTTGAACAACATATAAGCCAAAGAAGTCTGGAATATTTTTCTCATAAGAACAATCTGTGTGTAGCACAAATTCACTTAATTTATGTGATCTTGCTAATGTTTCGGTGCCATTAGTGCCGCCTGACTTTATATCCCACAATGCACAACCATCATTATTGTGTGTGTGATTTACCCAATTGACTAACAATTGTTTCCATGGTTGATCCATCATCTTCATGATATAATAGATTAATTAGTAATAAACCTGTTTTAGTTAGAATTTGCTTGTATTTATCAATTTCTAATTCTATATTTTTATTTGCAATTTGCTGATAGCAAAATGCTGGAATTTTAAATGATGAGCTGTATTCATAAACAGACTCTATATTTATTGACACATTAAACCCTTTTACCAAAATGAACTTATTGAAGTTAAAATCAAACGTTCCAATTTCATAAATACAGTGCGTGCGTTTAATTGAAAAATTATAGTATGTAAAGTATCACATCTTAATTTTTCCACGTCGAATCTTATCATGATATATATTGTGTTCACAAGTGACAAAAATGTTTTAATCAACAAAATTGTTGTATAGTATGCCAAGATGTAATTGCAATAGCATGCTTTAATGAATTTTGTTTGGAATAGTGGTTTGAATTTAAGAATTATTTATCTGAAGCTATCTATGTGACAAAGGGGTAATTAGACGTGAAAATAAGGAGGGTCGCAAGACCCACCTCATATTTGTTCAAGTGTTAATGATATTATGAATGAGATTTTACATAATCAATAGCTGCTTGAACTGTAGTTATTTTTTCTGCTTCTTCATCAGGAATTTCACAGCCAAAGGTTTCTTCTAGAGCCATAACTAATTCAACTGTATCTAGAGAATCCGCACCTAAATCTGCAATAAATGCAGATTCATTTTTGATAGTTGCTTCATCAATACCTAATTTATCCGCAATAACTTTTTTTACTTGAGCTTCAATTTTTTCCATAGTGGGAACCTTTCTAATGTTTGAATAAAATTTTAAAATTCTCATAATACATACTCGAAGTATTTGATTCGTTCTTGCTACGTATTGACAAAAAAAGCGACGACGTGTATTAATTAATACATTAGAAGAGATTTTTTTATCAATACGAAAAAGTTAAATATTCAAACACAATGAGCATATTAAATATTCAAATTAACATACTTTTATAAAATATTGTTATTATAAGGCGTAATCTTATAGCATTTTATATACATTAGTCAAATAAAAATTTTCTATATGGAAAATAATCTTGTAATTGGAGTCAGAATTTGTTATACAAATTAACTGGAAAGACCTGCGTAGCAAGCTTAATTGACTTGTTGGCAAATTATCTAGGCGAGCTAATCATGAAATAAGGTAAAATAACTAGTTGGATAAATTAATTTTATAATTAAAAAGAGATGAGTTAGAGAAAATGTCAGTAAATTCCGTACCTGAAATTTGTTTTTTAGATGAAATAATAATTGAGGGTAAAACATTGGACGGTTCAAAGTTTCGACCGAGTGATTGGGTTGATAGATTATGCGGTATGTTAGCGTGTTTTGATCAACAAAAAATGTCATATTCACCACATTTACGCCCCATGGTATATCAGGGCATGAATTGTGTGGCGGTTAAAAAAGATTTAGAAACTGAGGCGCCACAAGTATTTAAATTTCTAATGCAATTTGCAACCGATAATAAATTAAGAGTTGTGGATTGTGCGAGTTTTAAAGAAAAAGCGACCGCTATATGAAAATATTTGTAATTCATGGACCAAACTTAAATTTATTGGGAACAAGAGAAACTAATATATATGGATGTAATGTATTAAATGAAATTAATGAACTTATGGTGAAAGAAGCATTAAAGTACGGATTTCTGTTAGAATGTGTTCAGCATAATAGCGAAGGCGATTTGGTCGATGCAATACAAAGCGCGCAAGAGTATGATTTCATAATTATAAATCCTGCAGCTTATACGCATACAAGTATTGCGATGCGTGATGCATTTTTAGCAATAAATACTCCATTTATAGAAGTTCATTTGTCAAACATCTATAAAAGAGAAGAATTTCGTCATAAATCATATTTGTCAGATATTGCTATAGGAGTAATTTCTGGATTAGGAGTAAAAAGTTACTTGCTAGCCTTAAATTATGCGATTGATTATTTGTTAGAGAGGAAATAAACATAAATGGATATTAAGAAAATAAAGGCAATTGTGGATCTTGTTAAAGATTCAAATATTGCGGAATTAGAAATCAAAGAGGGTGAAGAGACGCTAAAAATAACTAGTATTGGTGGAATAGCACCGCAAGTTATGCAGCAACCGCAACAACATATTTATCACACACAGCCACAACATGTTGCGATGCACCAAGCACACGCTACAGCGCCAATTGTTGAAACACAACATCAAGCACCACAATCGAGTGCTCCAGTTGTGCAATATTCTGATAATAGCCATGTTAAATCACCAATGGTAGGAACTTTTTATCGTTCATCTTCGCCATCTGCAGCTGCTTTTGTTGAGGTCGGTAGCGAAGTTAAAGTTGGTCAGATATTATGTATTATTGAAGCAATGAAATTAATGAACCAAATTGAGTCGGATAAAGCTGGAATTGTTAAAGAAATTTTAACTAAAGATGGTTCGCCAGTAGAATATGGTCAAGCATTATTTGTTATTGAATAGGAAATACAATGTTTGAGAAAATCTTAATAGCGAATCGTGGTGAAATAGCTCTGAGAGTGCAACGTGCATGTCGTGAGCTAGGTATTAAATCTGTAGTAATTTATTCTGAAGCAGATAAAGACGCCAAATATGTGAAGCTTGCTGATGAAGCAGTTTGCATTGGGCCTGCAAGATCGGCACAAAGTTATTTAAATATTCCGTCAATTATTGCCGCAGCAGAAATCACCAATGCTCAAGCAATACATCCAGGTTATGGATTCTTATCGGAAAATGCTGAGTTTGCTCGTCGTGTTGAAGGTAGTGGTTTCGTTTTTATTGGACCTCGTCCCGATGCAATTGCAACAATGGGCGATAAAGTTAAAGCCAAAGAAGCAATGATAAAAGCTGGTGTTCCAGTTGTGCCAGGTGTTGAAGGCGAATTACCTGATGATCCAAAAGAAGTAATTAAAATTGCAAAAAAAATTGGTTATCCAGTGATTATTAAAGCTGTTGCTGGTGGTGGTGGGCGAGGAATGCGCGTTGTCAATAGCGAAGATGAGCTGATTAACGCATTTGAAATTACAAAATCAGAAGCACTTGCTGGTTTTGGTAATGCTGCTGTTTATATGGAAAAATTTCTAACTACGCCAAGACACATTGAAGTACAAGTATTGGCAGATGAATACGGTAATGTTATTCATTTGGGTGAGCGTGATTGTTCAATGCAACGCCGTCATCAGAAAGTTATTGAAGAAGCTCCAGCAATTGGAATTACACCCGAACAGCGTGCTAAAATTGGTGAGGCCTGCGTTAATGCATGTAAGCTAATTCGTTATCGTGGCGCTGGTACTTTTGAGTTTTTATATGAGAACGGTAATTTCTACTTTATTGAAATGAATACGCGTGTACAAGTTGAGCACACTATTACAGAAATGATCACTGGAATTGATATTGTAAAAGAGCAATTGTATATTGCAAGCGGTGAGAAATTACGCTATACACAAAACGATGTAGTATTCAAAGGTCATGCGATTCAATGTCGTGTAAATGCGGAGGACCCATTTACATTTGTGCCATCTCCAGGTAAAATTGAAGTATGTCATTTTTCTGGCGGCATTGGTGTTAGAATCGATTCACATGTATATCCAGGCTATAGCGTACCGCCATATTATGATTCAATGATAGGGAAAATTATTGCGCATAGTGAAAATCGGCAGTTTGCAATTCAAAAGATGAAAGGCGCGCTACTTGAAACTAGTTTTCAGGGAATCAAAACCAATATTCCATTACATTTAGTAATGTTAGATGATGAAGGTTTTTGTGAAGGTGCTCAGTCGATTCATTATTTAGAGCATTTTTTGCGTGAGCGTGAAAAATAATATGAGTTTTAAACAAATTATTGTTGATGTAGATTCTATAGAAGCAGAGCTCCTGAGTGATATTTTTTTCGAGCTAGGAGCTTTGTCTGTTAGTATTGAGGATAAATACGAAGGTACCGATTTAGAACAGCCTATTTTTAATGAACCAGGAATGGTTGTTGAGAATTTATGGGAGCACAGCAAGTTACAAATACTATTTGCGTCAGATTGTGATGTTGATACTATCGTTGAGCTTGCTAGAAAAGAACTTAATCGAAATTTTGAGGTTCATTCAACTGTTTTAGATGATCAAGACTGGGTTAAGTTAACTCAAAGTCAGTTTGATCCAATAAAAATTAGCGATAAACTGTATATAGTGCCATCGTGGCATAATCTTCCAGATGAAAATGCAATAGGAATTATTTTAGATCCTGGTTTAGCATTTGGCACTGGCTCACATCCAACTACATTTATGTGTTTAGCATGGTTGGCGGAGAATGTTTCTGCAACCGATTCGGTGCTAGATTACGGATGTGGGTCTGGGATTCTAGCTATTGCAGCCAATAAGCTCGGCGCAAAAAGTGTCGTTGGTGTGGATATTGACAAACAAGCGATCGAGGCTAGCATTTATAATGCCAGTAACAATAAAGCCAAAATTAATTTTTATCTACCAAATAATTTCAATCATGAAACCCAATTTGATATTGTCGTTGCTAATATTTTATCTAATCCATTACGAATATTAGCGCCAATGTTATCCACACAAGTTAAATTAGGTGGTACAATATTATTATCGGGAATCCTAGAGAGTCAAATTGAGGAATTAAGCCAAATATATGCACAATGGTTTACGATGAATGTTGTGCGCATTGTAGACGGATGGGCGTTGTTGCATGGCATAAAAAATCACAGTAGTTAATTAGAAAGCTTAATGTATGAATTTCTTGAATATATATCATAAAGCTCAAAATCTAACTGGGATAAAAGATAAATTGGATCAGCTAGATCAAGTAAATCGTGCTTTACTAAATCTGTTGCCTGAGGAATTACAGAGCGAATGTCATGCTGGTGCCATTGATTATGATAAAAATATTTTAGTGATTTTTACCAATGGACAGCAAGCATTGTTTTTGCTGAATAATTTATCTCAACATATATTAAATGGATTAGCTAAATATAGTTTTTATTTTGATGCAGTGTTATTTAAGGTCGCAAGCTTGCGGTTAGATAAAAATAACATAGTTCAATATAGGAAACTAGATGAAAAGCGCAAAGAAAAATTAACTCAACTGGCTAATTATATTGGCAGGGGCGAATTAATTCATGAGGAAGAAGTCCGCCAATTGGACGAACACGAAATTAAACTTTAGTTATGTTTTAAAAGGATAAAAACTTATGTCAAATAATACGATTGCTAGTTTAGCTAAGCAAATAAAAGAAAATTGCCCAGCAGGGTACGATATTTATTTTTTACATGGTTGGCTAATTTCTGTTATATCTGCACCTAATGAGGTAGCGGATGAAGACCTGCTTCCAACATTTCTAATGTTTCAAACAGCAGAGAATTTTATAGAAAATCCAAATGTTGTACAATTTATGCAAGAATTAAACAGTTTTGCTACTAAAGTTATGGAAGAAACTCTTTCATCTACGGAGACAATTCAGCCGTTAGTTAATTTAAATAATAAGCCAGTTGATTTTGGAAAATTATCTCCTGAAGAGCAAAGAAATTTGCTGAGCTGGGTTTATGGGTATTTATTTTCGTATCTGGCAAATTGGGATAATGTTGCAGATTATTGTGAAGATAAAGAACAAATGGGTGAATTTTTTTATGCTCCCTTATTGCATTTAAGTGCAATATTTTTATTATTAGACAAAGATTATGATATTTTGGCTGAGTATAATGATGATGCTAAAGATGATTATGCTGATTTAAAACTAGATATATATGATTTGTGGGAAGATAACGATGGTGGTAATCTATTGTCAGATGAAAAATTAGTTGAGTTTCGCGCAAGCCGAAATTTAATTATCGCAGATGTTGGTAATGTTGTTAGTATGCTGATGAATTTTGTAATGGATAATTGTGATAGTCATACAGGCCATGATACAATACACTAAAATAGTGAGGGATTGCATATGTTAGAAGTTATAATTAGCACATCGATATTATTTGCCAGTATTTTGCTTGGGTTCGGATGCGGTAAATTAAAGTTATTTACCGTTGGTTCAGATACTATTCTAATTCGCTTTGTATTTTATATTTCATTGCCATTATCCTTATTTCTTAGCTGTTATAAGACGCCACGTAATGTATTAAATTTTGATTATGTTGCGGCTTATAGCGTAAGTATGTTTTTAATAATTGGGATTACATATTACATAGGTCGTAAATATTTAAAATTGGATAAATTAAGTTCGTTAGCTAATACAATTGCGAGTAGTCAGGTTGACGGTGCGTATTTTGCTATTCCACTTTTTCTTTTTGTGTTTAGTTCTGCAAGTTTTGTTGTTCCATTGCAATTGGTTATGAATTTAGTATTTTTTACTGTAAGTTTACTAGTGATTGATCTAATTCTTTTGAAGGATAAATCACATAGTTTGATGGAACATATGACGTTTGTTGTAAAACGTATTGTGAATGTAATTTTTACCAACCCGTTGATTTTCTTTTCTATGCTTGGTCTTGTGCTTGGCTTGATTCATGTGCCACTTCCGCATAAAGTAGAAGAGTTCGCAAGTTTTATTGGGCGCTCAGCATCTCCAGTGGCGTTGTTTAGTTTAGGGCTTACATGTGCATTCCATTTACAAATAGTTAATATTTTGAATGAATTACGTGGGATTGTTGTGATAAATATGCTGAAATTATTGTTATTCCCATTGATCGCATTAGGTATTGGAATAGCATTTAAATTGCCACATCCTACGCTTTTAGCTCTGGTATTGTTTTGTGGAAGTCCAAGTGCCACACATACATATATTATCGCAACTAAATATAAAATGAAGTCAATGATTGCAACATTTAGCGTTGTTACAACTACAATGTTGAGTATTATTAGTATTAATTTGTGGTTGTATTTATTAAATCATTAATTACTCTTTGTTTTTGAATCTTGTGCTTTGTCGTATTGATAAAAAGTTCTGAAACCTAAGTACTCACTTTTTATGTTTTTGGCTATTTTCGTTATTAATCGCTTTATGTGAAATCATTATGACTATAAATTATTTAAACATACAAACAAATTCCAAATATAAAAAACAAAATGTGTCGCGACTAATTGCTAGTAGCGATTCTTTTTATTTAGCTTTATTACATAAAACTGTCAACACACAATTACTTCTTATTGCCCCAGATGGCTACACGGCTAATCGTTGGCTAGAAGAAATAAATTTTTTTTTGCCAGCTAAACAAATTGCATTATTTCCTGATCGGGAAATATTACCATATGAGCATTTGTCAGCCAATAGTGATTTAGTTGCCGAACGTCTAAAGGTGCTGTGGGGAATTACACATAAGCAAATTGATATAATCATTGCGCAAGCAAGTGCATTGCAAACGAGGATTTGTCCGCCAGAATATTTGTACGGACATGTGATGCTGTTGCAAATTGGTAATAAAATCAATAGCATAAAATTACGTGAACAATTAGTTAGCGTTGGGTATAGTGTTGTTGAGCAAGTATTCGAGGCTGGTGAATTTGCGATT
Source organism: uncultured Neisseria sp. (assembly GCA_964462055.1). Lineage (GTDB taxonomy): Bacteria > Pseudomonadota > Gammaproteobacteria > Burkholderiales > UBA11063 > Aquella. The sequence continues at coordinate 9,241 of CAYWWJ010000041.1, forward strand.
CGTGGTGGCGTGATTGATATTCTGCCGATGGGTTCTAAAAAAATTGTACGCATAGATTTATTTGATGATGAAATTGAAAGTATAATTTTATTGGATCCAAAATCACGACAAATTCTTGATAAAATTGATAAATTTGAATTAATTCCTGCGCATGAATATCCAACAGATTTGAACAATCTGAAAACTGTTGCGAACAAGATTATTGAATTATTTCCCAATGCTAAAGATATCGCCAAAGATATTGCGCAAGGTATATTGCCCTCTGGAATATCATTTTACCTGCCACTATTTTTTGATAAAACAGCCAGCTTATTTGATTATTTGCCTGAATCATGCAATATCGCATATACGGCAGATACATTGGCGCAGCTGAATTTGAACTGGCAAGATATTGGTAAACGATATGATTTATTTAGCTATCAAGCGCCATGTCTTAAACCCACACAAGTATTTATTCCTAGCGATGAAATACTAAATAGTGTCAATAAATTTAGCTCGTATATATTACAAACAAGTGGTGAAATTTATGATGGAATAAAATCGCTAGCTGATGTGCAAATTAACAACAAGCTGGATAATCCGCTAACTAATTTAACGAAATTTATGCAAAACTTTAATGGCAAAATATTAGTTTGCACCGAGAGTCTTGGTCGTGCTGAAATATTGTCCCAAACATTGGCGAGTTATGGAATAAATGCAAAACATATATCAAAAATGAATGATATTGATACGACAACTGAACGATTACATCTAATTGTGTCACCGATATATCAGGGTTTTATTGCGAACAATTTAGCTGTAATTACGGAAAGTGATCTATATAGAAATACAGACGGCGTACGAGTAACACGGCGCAAATCTAATTCACCAGCAATTGATACCGATATGTTGGTTCGCGATTTAGCGGAGATAAAATCAGGTGATTATGTTGTGCATATTAATCACGGGGTTGGTAAATATTTGGGGTTAACCACTAGAGAAATTGCCGATAATATTTATGAATTAATTGAACTAGAATACCAAAATGGCTCAAGATTATTTATTCCAATTACCAATTTGCATATGATCGGGCGTTATTCTAAATTAGAAAATGTAGCTGTTGAATTATCGACATTGGGTTCTAAAAAATGGTCAAATGCGAAATCTAAGGCCGAAGAGCGAGTTAATGATTTGGCTGTAGAATTGCTTGAGCTTTATGCCAAGCGCGAAATGCAAGAGGGCGATAAATATTTATTACCTGAAGAATATGATTCATTTACGTATGGTTTTGGTTATGAACCAACTGTGGATCAGGAGCGTAGTTTTAATGAAATTATTGCGGATATGGCGAAATTAAAACCGATGGATCGACTTATTTGTGGCGATGTTGGTTTTGGTAAAACAGAAGTTGCGATGCGAGCGGCATTTATTTGTGCTATGAATGGCAAACAAGTCGCTTTGTTGACACCGACAACTTTATTGGCCGAGCAACATTATCAAAATTTTGTGAATAGATTTGCTAGTCAGCCAATTAAAATCGCAGAAATATCGCGATTTAGGTCAAAAAAAGAAATAGATTCTACATTGGAGTTGGTAAAAAACGGTAAAATTGATATTTTAATTGGCACGCATCGTTTAATTCAAGATGATATAAATTTTGCTAATTTAGGCTTGGTTATTATTGATGAGGAACATCGTTTTGGGGTTAAGCAAAAAGAAAAGTTAAAGCAATTACGTGCGAATGTAGACTTTTTAGCAATGACTGCAACCCCTATTCCACGTAGCCTTTCGATTGCGCTTGACGGATTACGCGATTTTTCGATTATTGCAACGCCACCATCACGACGCTTAGCGGTGAATACGATTATCTGCAATGACGACGACAGCATTATTCGTGAGGCAATTTCTCGGGAAATCCGTCGTGGCGGACAAGTGTTTTTCGTGTATAATGATGTAGCAAGCATAAACCTTATGTACGATAGATTAGCTAAAATAATGCCTGAATTACGCATTGCAATTGGTCACGGACAAATGAATGGGGCGATATTGGAACAAACGATTCGTGATTTTATTCGGCAAAAATATAATGTATTACTATGCTCAACGATTATCGAAACTGGTATAGATATACAGAATGCGAATACGATTTTAATTTACCGCGCAGATAAATTTGGTTTGGCACAATTGCATCAACTCCGTGGTCGAGTAGGGCGTTCACATCATCAAGCGTATTGTTATTTGGTTATTCCAGATAATGTCACGCGTGATGCTGAAAAACGTCTTGAAGCAATAGAGGTGACAAAAGAATTAGGTAGCGGATTTAATTTGGCGCTGCATGATTTGGAGATCCGTGGTGCTGGTGAAATATTAGGCGATAGTCAATCTGGTGATATCAAGCATGTTGGTTTGTCATTGTATACCGAAATGCTAAAGCGTGCGATTTCCCGTCTCAAAAAAGGTGAAAGTCTAAGTGATATCGAAGCAAGTCAGAATTATTGTGAAGTTAATTTGAATGCAACGAGCATATTACCCACGGATTATTGTGTAGATATTAATGAACGCCTGATTTTTTATAAGCGCTTAGCCAGAAGTGAGACTAGTTTTGCGGTGGATGCGGTTTATCAAGATATAATTGATCGATATGGATTACCACCTCAAGAGGTGAAGACGCTGATTAATAGCCATTATATTCGTGTGCGTGCAACGCAAATTGGTGTGCAGAAACTTGATGTAAGTAGTAATGCGATTACGCTAAAATTTATTGATAAACCGCCGATTGATCCGTTGAAAATCGTGTTGTTGTTGCAAAAATTGCGCACTTGTAAATATGATGGCGCAAGTAAATTAGTGTGGCAAATAAAATGTGATACTATTACGGAGAAAATCAAACAAGTGAATTACATTATAAGCGAATTATGTTTGGATAATAAGGCTATTCGTTAAGTCAATAGGTTAATTACAGAAATTATTTATTATAATACAAAATTAATTAATTTATCATATTTTACAAGGGTTTACATAAATGTTAAAAAGTTTAGTTTCAATTAGTGATTTATCTAAAGCTGAAATAATACAGATTTTAGATTTAGCCACAGAATATAAAAATGGTTTAAAACGCAAGCCATTACAGGATAAAATTATTGCTTCGTGCTTTTTTGAAGCTTCAACCAGAACGCGATTATCATTTGAGAGTGCCGTTTCTCGCTTAGGTGGTAAAATAATTGGTTTTGCGGAAAGCAATAGCACATCATTTGCTGCAAAAGGTGAGTCGTTTACAGATACATTGCAAATGATAAATTGTTACGCAGATGCGATGATTATTCGTCATCCACAAGATGGTGCCGCGCGATTGGCAAGTGAGATTTGTGGTATTCCAATAATTAATGCTGGTGATGGAGCGAATCAGCATCCAACACAAACGTTGTTGGATTTATTTTCAATCCGCGATACACAGGGTACATTAGAGGGTGTTCATTTAGGATTAATGGGTGATTTGAAACATAGTCGTACGGTGCATTCATTAATAAGTGCTGCAAGACATTTTTCGATGAAATTATATTTTATTTCGCCAAAAAGTTTGCGCTTGGAAGATGAGGCGTTATTGGAGCTCAAATTATCAGGAATTCAGTATTCATTTCATCAAGATGTTACGGATATTATAGATAAGCTTGATTGTCTATATATGACTCGTTTGCAAAAAGAACGATTTACCAATGCTGTGCATGATGAATATGGTATTAGCCTAGATAATTTAAAAAACGTTAAGCCAAATTTAAAAATCCTACACCCATTGCCAAGACAGGGTGAATTGCCAGTTGAAATTGATTCAACACCATATGCATATTATTTCACTCAAGCGCAAAATGGTCTGTATATAAGACAGGCTTTGTTAGATATATTATTTATGAATAGGAGTTAAGATGGAAGCGCATATTGGTTATATACAATCAGGTATAAATATTGATCATATACCACAAGGGAATGCGTGGTACGTAATTCGTATTTTAGGTTTAGATAATGCAAATAATCAAGTTGGTATTGGACTAAATTTACCAAGTAAAAAATTAGTGCGCAAAGATCTAATTAAAATAGAAAATTGGCAGATAAAGCAGGAACAAATTTCTGCGATAAGTTTATTTTGTGTTGGAGCAAGCTTATCTGTTATTGAAAATTATACTGTTGTGTCTAAATCGGTCTTATCTCTGCCAGCAGAAATAAATGATATAATAATTTGTCCAAATAATAGATGCGTTTCACAACATCATAAGTCAAAATTTTTTACCGAAACCAAACACACGAATAAAGTATACGCAAAATGCCATTATTGTGAACAAAGCTTTTTATTGAATGAAATTAAAAATTATAAAATTTAATTTCACAGGCATGTACTGTTTTGTAATGCTATTTTGAGTAGATATAAACAAAATAAAAAATAAAGTAA
>CAYWWJ010000042.1:0-13297 GCA_964462055.1 uncultured Neisseria sp.
CTAAAATCTGAAAATGAGCGATTTACGGTTAAATTTAAAAAGAGGGATTACTACTCAAGTGATTTAGTTGATGGTGTGCCAATTAAAATTATTGCTCGGGTTAAACAAGATCCAAATTTAGATTATCCATCGTTAATTACATATCCGCTTAAAATTGCGCGTCTAGCGCCCACGGAAATACCACTAGATGATACATTGAATAACTCTAGTATGTCAATCGATGACCTAGATAGTTTTATTGAATTATCAACAGCAGGACTAACTAAAAAAGCTAGTTTTTTTGTTAATCAAGTGCAGTTAGCTGGTTTTGTATACGCTAAAAAAGTTATCAATCCTAATGCCATGGTCTTATCACTCTGGAACGGTGAAAATCGGCTAATTCCAGTTTGGGTTATAGGTGAAAGTTATGTAGAGAGAGCTAGAAATGCTAAGCAATTTATGCCGATTCGTGTTGATGGTAAGCTTAGCTTTAAAATACTAGAAGGTAAACCACAAATATGCGTTGTTACACAAAAACTAAGGATGGCTGTTAGAGGGAATGATATACCTAAAACAGAGCCTGCGTGGCTTAAGCAAGCGGTAACTAAGTTCTTTAACAATCCCTAGAATAGACGATGTGCTAGCTTTGATAGTTTAATTGGTAATTTAATGTTCTATTATGCTTCGATGGAGATTTTAAATGGTGTTTGTTAAATTAGCTGTGTTATTACTATTTTGTATTATTGCAATTAAAATGGGTTGTTGGATAGCTGTTTTGGTTAAATCCGGGCATAATGTATCAATAGTTTTTATTTCACCAATTAAACGCTTATTTATTTGGGAATACAATAACTTTAGAATCTTACTGATAAATTTATTTCACCGTAAGGCTGATGTGTTTAAATCATTAGTGGATAAGAATGAAATTGGCGTAGTTAGAAATAATGATAATAATATGTTGCCAAATAATATTTTAAGAGGTTTATTTCACTTAACATGGCAGACTTTAGCTATTATTATGCTAACCACGCATTCATGGTCTGAACTATTAACTATAATGCCAGCGATTAAGTTTAATTGTATCATCTTAATTTTAGCTATTCTTCTTGCGACAATTTATGTTCAGCTAAAGGTAATCCAAGTAAAAGCATACAAAGATCATATTATAAAATCCACAATGCTCTTTGTTGGCCATTTAATTCATGGTAAGAAAGATAAAACCAAATGAAAACCCCTGTTAAGATACAAATAGGTGGGGCATATGAAACATGGCTGTTGGTATTATTAATTCCCTTAATGTTAACTAGTCCTGAGTATATTCAAGGCTTAACCAAGCTTAACTATAATATTGTTCAATTAACTCATAGTTGTGCAATTTTTATAATAATGTTTTGCTTAATTGATAGCATTTTTGGTCATACGTTTAAGCAAGCTGTTAAAACAGACTTACAATTTAGATCCTCAAGAATCAGTCGGAAAGATAAAAAATCTATGCAAGAAACTGGCTTATTTCTTGGGTATACCACAGATACTGGGGAATACATAAACATTCCTTACAGTATGCTATTAAAGCATGTTTTATTGCTTGGTTCAACTGGATCTGGTAAAACATCACTAATGAAGCTTATGTTATGGCAAAATGTGATTAATGGTGGAGGCGGCATATTTATTGACGGTAAAATGGATTATAACGATTTCCAGAATTTTTATAATTTGTGTTATTCAATTGGAAGACATGAAGATATTTTTGTGGTTTCACCGGGTAATCCTGAATTATCGAATACCTACAATCCTATTCTAAACGGTGATACCCAAGAAATTGCTTCACGAATTATTTCTCTATTACCACAAGATGTTCGTGCTGATTTTTATCGTAATGAGGGATTTAAAGCTTTAGTGGTACTTATCTCAGCTATGAAAAAGCTCACGAATGCATTAAATATGACTGATCTTTCAATCCTCATGTCTAATGAAAATGCATTACTGCATTTAGAAAAGGAGTTAATTGCTAAATATCCAACTGACACTGATACATTGGAATTTAGTTTGTATTTAGATGGTTATCGTGAAAATGGTAAACTTAATTTTACCAAACTTAAAGGCAATATATCAGGTACGGCATCAAAGCCCTTTACATTTGGTCTTGGTGATATGGCAGCGATATGTAACGATTATAATCCTGAGGTGAATTTGCTGGATTGTATTAAACAAAATAAGATAGTGTATGTTATGTTACCAACGATGAACAAACCCGACCAATCAAAAGAATTTGGTAAAATTTTTATGTCCGATTTTAGAACTGTTGTTGGCTGGTTACAGCAAGATTTTACCTTGCGTCCCAAAGTGCCGTATCTTGTAATTATGGATGAGGCGGGCGGTTATGCTAATGAAAACTGGGATACACTGTTTCAACAATGTAGATCCGCAAATATATCATTAGTGGTGTCAGCTCAATCAGTAGCTAATTTCACTGATGTTTCGAGCACATTCTTTGATAAAATAAAAGAAAATACACTAACTTCAATATTTATGAAGCTACAATCCGATACATCAAAAGAAACTGTGTCAGAATTAATCGGTCAACAATATAAGGCTACTCTATCACTTAATCAGAGCCGTAATAAATCTGATTCTGGTTCTAACAGTACACTAACTAATCAGACACGCTCAGATGGTACCACAGTTGCATTATCTCAATCATTAAAAAGAGAAAATATTGTAAACAAAGATGATTTAAGCAAGTTAGGTCTAGGTGAAGCCATAGTATTTTATGACGGTAGATTGGTATTTCATATAAAGTCACCATTGGTAGAATCAATTCAACATCAGCCATTTAAAATTAACAAACCACTGATAAGCAGTACTAATCAGGGGCTTAATCTTATAAGCCAAATGACCGAGTTTTTACAGTCAAGCAGAAATAAGAAGAAAAAATCCCAGAAATATGGAGATAAAGAAAAGTATAGCATGGATATAATATCTATAAAGCCTACACTCCTACCAGATTGAATAAATAATTTTATGATTATTTTCTAGTTTCTTGTGTCTGGAATTTAGGTTGTGATCCACTAATCTTTTACACAAAATATGGATTGAATTACAGATACGTGGCAAAAGCGAATTGGAGGCCTAATTTTATCTACTTTTTCGTCCATTACACCCTTATGTATAAAATATATCTAGTAAAATTACGCCACCATAATTACCAATAACCCAAATATGATTTCTGTGATTATATTTATAAACCAAGTAAACTAATCGTATAATAATCATTATGCGATCAGCAACCTAGCTCAATATGAAAGTTAGTGGCTTTAACTATAGGACGAACTAACTTGCTTTCTTTCTTAAGCTCTACAATGCCATAGCGCTCAAATGTTTTCAATGTGCGACTAAGATTGCTTGTTTTACGGCCTGAAAGTTCTGCTAACTCTTTAACACTAGATGGTCTCATTTTTTCAATTAAGGCTAATAAACGTGTGTTATTTTCATTTAACACTTCAGCTAATGACTTAAGGGAGTGGAACCAAACTTTAGGTTCATTTGGTGCTGGTTTATATCTACCCGCAGCAATATCCAAAACTCTTTGCTGGAACTTATCTGCCGACATAATCCCTACATTTAATATTTCCATTTTTATAGACTCCCCAAAATTTGATCTATATGGTTAAAAAAATCTTGAAGTAGTTTTTCTGCATTTTCAAACTCGTAAAGAGTTCCTTTATCTGCTTTATTTTTATGCAAATGATCATACATTACCACTCTGCCAGTAAGTTTTTTACTTATTTTTATTCCATGTGCATTATCCATACCAAAAACTCGTTTATTATATTTATCATGTAGTGTAAGGCTATATTTAATACCGTGTGGACGTTCTTTTGTAATTTGAATTCGCTTAATTTCTATTTTATACCAATAACCACTCTCATAAGTAAATTCAAATCCATCAAGATTTAGCAAATACTCCAAGCTATAGTCCAAAACTTGCTCCAATTTAATAATTATCATCAGGTGATGATTATATCATATCTTATTAGAAAATGTCAACTAAACAACTGCGCAGGATAAACTTTTTTAGAACTTAATTGGTATATTTTTAGTCACAAATAATTATACGATTAGTTTACTTGGTTTATAAATATAATCACAGAAATCATATTTGGGTTATTGGTAATTATGGTGGCGTAATTTTACTAGATATATTTTATACATAAGGGTGTAATGGACGAAAAAGTAGATAAAATTAGGCCTCCAATTCGCTTTTGCCCCGTATCTGTAATTTAATCTAAATATGGCCAATTTCGAATTATTTAGCGCATTTAATTTAATAGATATTACCTATAACTAGGTATTTTCTAGCTGCTTCAAATACTTTTTTTGGAATAAATGGTAATCCATTAACTTGCCTAACCCTAATTAACTGCCTCGCCTCAGTAAGCGATTAATTAATCGGAAGTTACCTTGATGAGAGTAATGCAGGTCAGCTATTATATAGCATCCTGATCCATGATATCGCTTGCATTAACCGTAACTTTGCAATTAGTCTGGAGCATTGATTTAATTTTTTCATATTGTAATGAACAATACAAATTAACCTATGATACATACCCCCACTTTTTAAATAATTCTTGATATTTACTTTCATTTTTGTGGGCTAAAAAATAAATATACTCTGGAGCTATATCAATTTGTCCATATAGCCACGATAACGTATAATCAACTGTAAAATTAGCAAAAGTTATAGGGTTATTTAAAGATTTAAATATTTCTCTATGTTCATTTGCTAATTTATCACTAAAATCAATCTTATGAATTTCACCATTATTGAACTCAACTTCAATAACTTTATCATGAAGGTATTTAGCATTAATAATTTCTAACATACTTTATACGCCTACACTAAAGGAGTAACCTTAACAAAACTTCCGCCACTTTGCATGGTTTCCCAATTTTTTAGAAGACTATCGCGATTAAGTTCTGCCCATTCTATAACTAATCCCAGTACTTTTGGAGGCAAATACCCATTAATTAACGCAAAATTTTTAATTTCAATTTGAGCTTTATGTTCACCATATTTTGCATGAAAATGTGGAGGATTGTGTTCATCAAAGTACATTTGAATCACAATTCCTAAAAATCTTGATATTTCTGGCATAAGTTTATTACCTTTAAAATTTCTTTTGCTGTATCCATCTAATTAATTTTAATTTTGCCAGAGCTAAGATCACTAGCAAGTGCTTCAATTATACCCATAAGCTGATAAAAACCATGAAACTCACCACATAAATCATTAATTTCATCTTTACTTTCATGGTGCATAATTTTATCTAAATCAGCAATAAAATTAGGTAGTTCACTGATTAATGCAGATTGTCCACCAGATGCTAATATTGCTAGTACTTGCTGATTAATTTTGATCACTACAGACTTAATGTCAGCTTGTTGTGTAGGCTGTTCTGATTTTGTCGTAGGACGAGGTTTAACCTTCTCCTGCTCTGGAGTAGCAACCTTTAATGATGATTTCTTTGTTTTCGAATCCCATGAAGCTTTATCATCTAAAGCCATATGCAAATGCTCACATAAACTATCTATTATCTTGTGCTGATCATAATCAGCGAACTTTTGATTAAGCAAATTGGTTATAACAGATTCTAAAGCCCTTAAAAACATTTCTGGCTTGCGCTGTTGAACAGGTAAATCATGAATATGCTTATATAATGCTGTAGCAACGTGTTGCCCTAAATAATTCATTCCTGAACCAACATCTTGAGGGTCTATTTCTGAAATAGAATATGTTCTACCACTTTGAATTTTTTCAGCAACAGCAGTAAGACCACCCTCTTTTGCCATATTCTCCAATTCAGACCAGATATACTCCGAAGCAAAATCACCACGCACTTCTGATGTCTCAATCACTGAAGAAATTACGGCTAACAAGATAAACTTTAGTCGATCCAAGTAATCGTTTTTATTGCGATACTCTTCAATATAATCCTGAATGGAATATGTAGCATCTTTGACTACCTTATGCAATCGCTCATCAAAATATGTTTTATTCACAATTAAACACCTTAATTTATTTATAATTATGTGTTATTTTAACACATCAACAATCTATCAGGAAACTTAATTGCAAAAGCACTCTCCCTATGATGTAAAAGTTTTCATTATTTATATCAATGGTATTTATACCAAACCTTTTTCCATCAGGTTTAAGCAAAACTTCTGTACTACCAATTTTCTGCTCTAATCGCCTAATAAATAATTGACTACCAATTGCAACCACATACAATTTATTATTAATAATTACTTTATCATCAGTATCTACTATAATTTGAGCATTCACATTGATGGTAGGACTCATTGAGTTATCATCAGCACTAAATGCCACCAATTTATGTTCATAAACCTTTAATTAAGCTAGAACAGATTTTGCGACAAATACACTACCAATCCCACAGCTTTTAAAAGTTGTATCCTTTTCAAAGACCAATGTTGGGTATTTATTAATTTTAACAACTCGAGCAAATTTTTGCTGTGATTCTATTCCATCTGCCAAATCCAGTGCGCCATTTTCCAGCTCCAGAGCAGATTCCACAAGTCTAACAGCTTTATTTGTAGCTTTAATTTTGCCATTTAATATGTAATTATAACGACAATAATCTTGGTTAATTTTTTTTGTAAATTGCGATAAATTACCGTTAAACTCTTTGTCAATTAAAAGTGTAAGGTTTTGTCGTCTAATTTCAGAAACATTCATTTTTGGCACCTTTATTTAAATTTGAGATAGTCTAAAAGGTTGCGCAGGGCAGCTCGATGCCACCTTGCGCAACAACTACGAATTTATTTATTTGCTAACCCTAGATTATACCATAAAACATGATAAATATTATTATTCTTTATCGTGTTTTACTAATTAATATATTACTCCTTATAAATTTTGAACTTGTTTAATAATTTGTTCCAGCTCTAGGCTTACCGACTGCAACTGTTGTTGTAGCTTGATTAATTGCTTTTCAAGCATAAGCACTTTGTTATCTGAGGCAATTTGTTCACTTTCTACACTACCATCCATTATATGGCTAATTTTGTTAAAATTATTTATAGTTGACACATCAAACTTGCAGTTAACTAAATAATCTAATAATTCCTGCTTGTTATTGGTTTCACAGGTGACTAGTCACCTGTTATATTTTTCAATAAATTTTAATTTTAGCTCACCTAAAATACGATGTTTATTTTTAATCCAAAACTCATTTATACAATCTGAATTGCCATTTTCATCAAAATATTTTACGGTGTTTAAAATATTATGCAATTTATTACCTTTTTTCTTTAAAAAAAGAATATCAACAGTAACAATCGCTTGGGTAAATAAGTTGCTCGGTAGCCTTACTATATCAACAATAACGCTTTCGCTATCTATTATATGCCGTGTATTTCGCTTTGGTATGTCTAGATAAAATGATGGCAATACAAATGCTAATATACCGCCATCTTTTAATAATCTAGCGCATTTTGCCGTAAAATAATGATGTATTGTGTAACCATTTAAATCAGGCATATAGATGTCTTGCATTTTTAAATCTCCATATGGTGGATTACCTATCACCAAATCATATTTTTTACCCGTAAAATCAATATTTTGCAACCTATTATTAATGATGTTTATATGCGGATAAATACCTTTTGCCAGACGACTTGTTAAAATATCATATTCAACCCCTGTTATAGTACTATTTGCCATCATATCGCTTGGCATATGCTCAAAAAATGCACCGTTGCCACATGACGGCTCTAAAATATCCCCGCCCTTAAAATTGCATACCTGCTCTAAATAGCGGTACATGAATATTATTAACTCTTTTGGCGTATAATATGCACTCTTTGTTGATAGGCGCAAATTTTCCAATATGCTTTTTTCATTCCCAGCGCCAAAATTAGTACGTATCGCCCGCATTAAATACCCATATAGTCGTTTATCCCAAAAACACTCGCCTAAGCCACCAAAGCCCATATAAGCCTTTAAAATCTGCATATTAGGACTATTTTTTGTTGCTAACTCCTCAATAGCTTTAACATTAGCAATGAATTGCGCAACTTTATGCTCTGCAATTTGTTCTTTTTCCATTTGACACCTCTAAAATTTCACCATGTAATAACTCTAGGTGCTATAATTAACACATAGAGGATTTAATTTACTTTACTTCCTCAAGAAGCCTACTGATTGGCATTGTTAGAGCAAAAACAATCAGTAGCACCATTATGATAACAACGGCTTCAGATACTGTTATCACATCAAAAAAACTACCAATGATGGCAAAAAATCCACCTCCACCCAAAATTGCACATTCAATTAAACCTTTAAATTCTTTTATTTGTAATTTAATCATTTTTAAACCTTTCAAATTTTAGCATCTAATAAAAATAAATCGGCTATCTTTGCATTTTTTAGCATTCTCCTCTTTTTGTGCAACTGTTAAATTTTTAGCATCAGACAAATCAATAACAGCAAAACCATCTGGTAAGTGATTTTTTTCATTACCTTTTTTTAACTTTTTAATATATCGTTCAAACATTACAATAGCATTTTTAAAGCAATCAGTTCTGATTTCCAGTAATGTAACAGGTGCATCATTAAATACTTTTAAATGATGCGTTATTTTTAGCACCTCATTAATACTACTATTTTTAAATTTTTCATCACAACTAAATGTAGGTAATTTTCTTATCCACATCGCATCAATTGTAAAATCAGCATCAAAGTATTGCAACTCAATAAAATTTTCCATTTTCTCACCTTCAAAAATTAATATTAAAAAATTCAATTTACACCCCTCCAGTCTGCTCTGGCTATCTCGCATGTTGTGTATGGGTTTGTCTAGCTTGTTAAAGACCTAAAATGCTTAATTCATAACTGGGCAATTCGTGAAGATATTTTGCTTGGATTTGCAAGCATAAAAAAATATTTTTCCTGAATTGCTTACGCCGTTCTAACAACATATGATTATTGGCAGTTTAGACAAATACGGAGCGAAGCGAAGATATTTGACCAAACTGGATTTGTCAAGGTCAAAATGAAAATAATTTCAAAAAATTTTTAGCGTAGCGTTAAAAAAATTATTTGAAATTATTTTCAAGCATAGCGGTTTTGTGCACTTCAACCTTGACAAATCTACCCAATAGCATATGTTGAGCTCGTTAGTAAGCAATTAAGAAAAATATATAAAAAGTTAATAAAGTCTGTTTAGACAAGAGTGTTTTAAATTATGGGTTCTTAGGGGTTTAACCCATGAGCATGGGGATTAGGGGATTATAAGGGGGGCACAAGGGGTACGCACTATACCCCTGACACCTTTACATAAATAAACTCAGCATAACTATAATTATTGTACTGGGACGTTGCTGGGTATACCTAGGGCTCTATGCCCAACAATGGCATCCGGTTATCAACACTTTGTCTTTATCGTCTAAATGAAAAAACCTATTGAGTTTCTCATCAGTAAGTTTATTTGGATAACGAGCATTATTCTGCTTGCTACCCTTATTGACATTTGATAAATAATTGGTGTATAATATTGTATGTATAAAAAGGTGTATATATGTTTGAATGGGATAATAACAAAAATAAAACAAATCTTGAAAAACATGAGATTGATTTTGCATTGGCAATTGAGATATTTCAAGACAAGCATGCGTACGAAGTTAATCGCATTGTTAACGACGAAATAAGAAGTAAGTTTGTGGGCGCAATTGATGACGTAATTTTATCAGTTGTATACACGAAACGGCAAGATAAGTATAGAATTATATCGGCACGATGCGCCAGTAAAACGGAGAGGAGAATTTACTATGAAAACAAAAAGTAGAGAAGAGCACTTGGCATTTTTAAAAAATATGAAAGACAAAGATATTGATTTTAGCGATGATGCAGACATTACAACCGAAGAGATCAAGTTTGCACATCCAAATCATTTATTTTATAAACCAGTAAAAAGCAAGGCTAACTTTACGCTTGATAAAGATGTTATAGCATGGCTTAAAGAGCATAAAAACGCCAGTGGCTATTTAAATGAGTTATTGAAGAGGGAAATGTTGAAGCATGCGTAGGCTGTGGCTCAATTCTGCCCTGACCACGCTAAGAGTATTCACCCTTAAAACTAAACTATACTAGGCAAAAATTATGCCTGTATCCAAAACAAGATTACTATATTAAGCTATCGGTGATGGTCTGAGGGTTTTCATGGAAACTCATTCCCTTTTAAATTTTAAGTTGTCACTTTATAAGTTTTGAATTCCATCTAAAACCAGAATTTCTGAGGTTAAAAGTAAGAAAGTGCCAGTATGCTAAATAATAATTACCAAATAATTAAATCTAAACGCAGGAGCTTGGGAATTATGGTGAAGTTTGATGGTTCTGTTATTGTGCGCGTGCCACTTCAAACACCTTCTGTAGAAATTAATAAATTTTTGTATGAACATAAAGATTGGATTAATGCTAAATTAGCCAGTTTTAAAATAGCACACGAGAATAAAGCTAAGAATAATTTATATTACTATCTAGGTGAACAGTATTTAGTAAATGAATGTGATTTGGATGGTGATTTAGTTAGCTTCAATGGGCAAGAATTATTAATTCAATCGGGGTTCACCAACCAAACTAAAACTATTTTGATACAATGGTATACACTACAAGCTAAAGAATTAGCAGAACCAATTATCCATGAATATTCAAGCAAGTTAGGATTAATTTATTCTAGAGTTAAAATTACCTCAGCTAAAAATCGTTGGGGCAGTTGCAATAGCTATGGCACCATTTGCTTTAGTTATCGCATAGCTATGTTGCCTTTATCAGTAATTAAGTATATAGTAGTTCATGAATTGGCTCATCTTAAGCATTTGAATCATTCTCAAGCATTTTGGCAACTAGTTGAGCAAATATACCCCAATTATAAATCTGCTCATGATTGGCTAAAACAACATAAATACAATTTAGCTGTGAGCATTTAAAAATGCTAATCTATCAGTGACAATTACAATTAATATCACGTGTATCAATAAGGTATACGCTAAACTGACAAATTAAACTTATTAAAAGTGTGTATTATTAGAATTGAATTATTAATTAACATACATTTTGTATGGTATGTTACAATGCTAAACTTGTAGTATTGTTGTTAAAGAGAAAAAGAATTATGCCTAAACAAAAAATAGAAAAATCAACTCAAAATAGTTCAGAAATTAATTTAGAGTTGTATACGGAGTTATTGGAAGATTTGAAAAGTAGGGTTGCCACAAGTCGCTATAAAGCTGTACGCATGGTAAATAATGAGCTTATTTTTTTGTATCATCATATAGGTTCAGAAATTATAAGGCGCCAAGAGTCACATGGGTGGGGTTCAAAAATTATTGATAAATTAAGTAAAGATTTATCTGCTTCATTCCCTGAAATGAAAGGTTTTGGCACTAGTAATTTAAATTATATGCGACGTTTTGCTAAAGATTTTATGGATTATCAATTTGTCCAGCAGGTTGCTGGACAATTACCATGGTTTCATTTAGTTACTATTATGGATAAAGTAAAAAATGTTGATGCTAGAGTATTTTATATTATGGAAGCAATTGGATGTGGCTGGTCTCGTAGTGTGCTTACGTTACAAATTGAGAGTGACTTATATAATAGGTAAGGTAAGGCAATTACTAATTTTAAAGATCAGTTACCTCCTATTCAATCTGATTTGGTTCAATCAACATTGAAAGATCCATATTTATTTGATTTTATGAGTATTGGAAAAGAAGCCAATGAGCTTGAAATTGAAAAGACTTTAATTGCTCATATGGAAAAATTTCTTTTGGAATTGGGTAAGGGTTTCGCATTTATTGGGCGACAATACCATTTAGTAGTTGGTGATCAGGATTTTTATTTAGATATGTTATTTTATAATTATCATATTCGTGCATTTGTAGTAATTGAATTAAAAAATACAGAGTTTAAGCCTGAATACGCAGGTAAGATGAATTTCTATTTATCTGCGGTAGATGCTTTAATGAAGCATGAAAGTGATAATCCAACTATTGGTCTTATTCTATGTAAATCAAAAAATAAGATTGTAGCTGAATATGCTTTACAGAACATGACAAGTCCAATAGGGTTAGCTGAATATCGTATTACAGATGCTATACCAGAAAATATTAAGACTGGTTTACCAACGATTGAAGAATTAGAAATGGCACTTAGTAATTCTTTGGATGATGAGTAAATTATGCATGGTCAAAAAATTGGATATATTCGAGTTAGCACAATAGAGCAAAATACTGTGCGTCAGTTAGATGGTTTGCAACTAGACAGAATATTTACAGACAAGTGTTCTGGCAAAGATACAAACCGTCCGCAATTAGCTGAAATGTTGAAGTTTATACGTGATGGTGACACTCTATTTGTTCACTCTATGGATAGACTGGCTCGTAATTTAGATGATTTAAGAAAACTTGTTGATAAAATCACAAATAAAAATATTACAGTGCAGTTTACTAAAGAAAATCTAATATTTTCTAAAAATGACAAAAACCCTATAGCTAAACTCATGTTATCAGTAATGGGGGCATTTGCTGAATTCGAGCGCTCATTAAGTAAAGAACGCCAAATGGAAGGTATAGCAATTGCTAAGAAAGCTGGTAAATATAGGGGGCGTAGTAGATGCTTAACAGATGAGCAGGTTGTTGAAATGCGCCAAATGGCTGCTGATAGGTACAAAAAAGTTGATATAGCTAAGAAGTTTGGTATTAGCCGAGATACGTTGTATCGATATTTAGGATATGGCAATGGTAAGAGTGGATTATAAAGACTCAGCACCAGCTGATATACTCATAGAATGCGATCCTGATGGTATTGCACATTATTTTTATAGTCCAGCGATGGATTTAGTTGACTTAAAATATTAGTCTATATGATAAATTACAAATTATTGCTAAATTCATTCATTTGAACAAAAATGTAATTTTTAAAGATTGTTTGAGTGATAATGATAAGATTATATTACACAATTGCTTGCAACATGATGAACCACGAAATAGTTATTTTTGGAAGGATTTATTAAATACTAATCAAATTAGATATCAAGATGGATTATATACTAAACTACAGGAAGGTGCAGATTGCTTAAAAAAATATGATAGAGAAAAACATGAGAATATATATAAATGGTTCAGCCTACAACAATATCCAGATGAAAAAATATCTACAATATGTCAAGACTCAGTATATGGAGAGCATAACAAAACGTGGGGTTTGCTATAAAAATCAAGCCGCTTTCCCAAT
>CAYWWJ010000043.1:0-13025 GCA_964462055.1 uncultured Neisseria sp.
AAAATTTAATCAATATTCAATTATTTAATTGAGGAGGTTATCATACCATCTCTAATGGCTGACTATTGCCACCCTCACTAAGAAATTTTGTTTGCTCATTAACGGTTGGCGAGCTAGGGTTTATATAGTGGTTATAGTAATCATCTATGGCCTTACTCCATTGCTTATCAGCGAAATCAGGCCACGCATCCTTGTTAAATCCAGATGCTAGCTTTAATTTTTCCTTATCCATGGTGATGGCAAATGCATCTTCCTCTGGGCAATAGCTAAGTATTTCCCACGGCAACGCATAAAAATCGCTGCCCATGCCCATAAACCCGCCAAATGATAACACCGCATAACGCGCACGCCCACTTTCCTTATCCAAAACAATTTCTTCTATTTTACCAAGATTCTTTTTATTACTATCCACTACGTCTTTGCCAATAACCTCAGCAGTACGCACAACATATTCAGAATGTTTTTTCATTTTATTCTCCTTAGAAATTATACTTAATACCACCCATAACTACATTCGTATTTCCACCAACCCCTGAATTAGAATCAAGGTTGGGGCTTAAATAAGCGTAATCATTAACAACTATGGCAAAGTTTTTGGATAAATTCACATCCAACCCTATGCCAGCTAAGATTTTTAGCGTGGTATCAGGATTATACCCATTCGTGCCACCGCTACTAATTCCGTAAGCCATCCCCAGCTGCGGGTGTAGTTCCAAAGTCTTACCTAAAAGTATACTACCCTTTAGCGACGCATCATAAAACTCCAACGAGCTAGCTTTAGCATTTATATTAGGATTAGTCAACCCGCTAAATCCAGCTTCCACAGCCACGTATGGACTGATCTTAACTCCCCCATCGACTCGCATCGCAGTCGAATTACCCAGGCCATAATTAAATGCTGAAGAAGAAGAGGAACCAGCCTCCACCTCCACATAAGCGCCATAAATATCAGCCGCATACGCCGAATTAGCCACTAGTAACAACATTATTAATCTTTTCATTATATACTCTCCACTTCAAAAATTAAAAGGCATGTCGAAATTCTACACCATAGATGTTAATTGACACAACCATAATTGTAAGGGGAAAAATGTAAGGGGAAAAATTTAGGAATAATCTTTATACCTAAAAAATAATGAACAGTAATATTTTGAATCCCAATATAATTTTATAATAGCTATAACTCAATTATTCTAATACTTTCACATGACTAACTCAATCAAGATACTTTTATTTACTTTGCACATTCATTCCGAAAAGTTCGGATAAAGAACATAAAATTAACTGATATAATTTACACCTTAATATTATTTCATTTTTTAGATGAAAATTTTCTAGATTATGAGGTTCCCAAAAAGCATGTTTTTAATGCTTTGGGAACTTGTTATAAAGGGAAACACGATGAATGATGAGAAATATTTTACAAAATGCACTCAAGCATTTAACACGCTATTTCCTTTAGAGGGTAGTGAACGCGCATACTTAAAAGACGCTAATTTTAAATACAAAGCTCTTACAAATAAAATGCTATATATGCTGGGTGGTGGAGATATTGATGAAATAATCAATAAAAACATAGCCGAAGTTGCCGAACGAAATATCTTGTGCAAAAATGGCGCTCATCTCATAAAAACCTTGATGCAACAGGAAATACAAATAAAGCAGCAAAAAAAATCTAAACTTTACTTACAAACAATGTTCTTAAATGGAAAAATTAAGATTTGGGTGCAAGCTAATATACCAATAATTAATCCTGAAACGAACAATTTCGTTGGAATAAGAGGTCAAATAGCTAAATTATGCTGGCCACACGTGGCTAAAACATTACTTAAAATGCATGGAGCAACTGGGATGCTAATTAACCATAAAAACAACAAGATTGATCCATTAAAGGAATACCCACTAAACAATAAACAGCATATGGTGCTGTTTTTATGTCTTCACAATTATTCATATTCTGAGATATCGTTATTATTAGATGAATCTGGCTATAAAATTAATGCAGCCAGAGTTAATGAATATTTGGAACAATTGAAGTTTATCTTTCATGTTCGCTCCAAAAATGAATTAGCCGAAAAAGCAATAGGGCTGAATCTGCACACATGCCTACCCGATGGCTTGTTTAATAAAACAAGTTCAATAGAGATTACAAATGATGATTTGGCAAAAATTTATTGTTTAGAGTAGCGAGAAAATTTCTTTTTTAGCTTCTTGTCTATTTTGTCTCATTTTTGTAGTAGTATTTCAGTGTGAGTCTTGACCATCTCCTTGTAATCTGATATTTTTTATAAAAAATATTGACAAGGTGGTCATATTTGTACTATAATAGCACCATGTTATTTAAAAAGGAATATTATCATGATGGACACATATATAAGAGCAAAAATAGATACTGAGACAAAAGATAAAGCAATAAAAACCTTGAAAGCAATGGGTCTTTCAATTTCTGATTATATCAGAATGGCAGTTATACAAGTTGCAAATAAAAATGCAATTCCATTTGAAATAGCAGCACCGAATGAATTAACTATTAAAACAATAGAAAAAACAGGAAAAGGAGAGGATGTTCATATTACTAAAGATAAGAAAGATTTATTTGATAAGCTAGGTATCTAAATGCTTACAGTTAGTTATTCAGGTCAATTTAAAAAAGATGTGGGAAAATCCAAAAAGCAAGGTAAGGATGTAAACAAGCTAAAACATATAATAGAGATGTTGATAGATAGAGAAACCTTGCCACAAAGATTAAAGGATCACCCCTTAAAAGGTAATTGGAAAAATTATAGAGATTTACATATTGAATCAGATTGGGTTTTAATTTATAAAATAGAGGATACTAGTATACATTTTGAAAGAACTGGTACTCACTCGGATTTATTTTAATTTGTACCAGCTACGCTAGGCTCGTTTAGCAAGTAGTTATATTTTTCTTCTTTTACTAAGAATTTGCGCAATTCTATTTTCAATAACTTGATTTCAGCTTCTATTGCGCGCAATTTTTCGTTGCACATATTAATTTTTTCTTGAAATGAATTGATTTTATGCAATAATTTGTCGGTATTGTACTGATGTGACTTCACGAAATCAATATTGACAACCTGAGTCACAATATCTTGTCGAAAACCTTGTTTATGCTCAATAATTTGTCGCTGAATACTTCTAATCTGCAAACGATGATTTAATATCTCTTGCTGTATTTGCGATTTGATTCTTTCCTTTGCATTGATTTGTTCGCGCAATCTACTATATCTTTTTTTGTTTAAATCAAAAAGTAAATTTAATTCTTTTAACATATTCAACACCTAAATATTTATTTTATCAACCGATTATGTGCCAAGCTACGTTTATGCGCCATCGCCACCAAGGCTTAAAACCTTCGTGGCGATGACATTCCACATCTAATTAAATAATAAAATATTATTTAATACTTTGTGCAGAAATTGTTGCATCCAATGCAGTTTTCATGAAAGAAGTCAATGTTTGCATCAATGTTGATATATTGCTTCCCTCATTAGAAATAATTTGCGCCATAAATTCAAGCAATGACTTCATGGTAGATTGAAGTTGATTATTGCCTGTCGCATCAAAATCTGCTTCTGATGATGTTACTTGAGACCTTTCTTTATACAATCCATCTATAGCTCTTCCAAAAGCCATAGCTAACTGCGCACCAGAAGTAATACCGTTTTGCCATCTCCGATTGGAATCTTTATACTCCGCCAGACGTTGACGCGCAGAACCACCGCCCTGCCCCATCATTCCCTCACGAGTAGCCGCAGTAAATTTGCTAAATAAGCCATCATTGTCTCTTCCATTTGTAGTTTCTGTTCCAATCAACAACCCTGCTTCTTTAGTCGCTCTAATCTGACTCACAGTATGGACGTTGTAGTTAACAGCAAGATCATTTGTATCACTAAATGCAAGTGGCGAAGTGAAAACTGTAGCAGCGGTAGGAGCATTTGTTCGAACACCAACTCGATCAAGAACAGCAATATTCGCTGGGTCATTTTCTGGATACATATGATCACCATATTCATCAACAAGATCACCATCTTCATTAACAAATTCACCAGCTTCATTAACAAGATTAGAATTGGCATCAAGCAATCGACCATCATCACGACAGAACCTATTTTGGTCATCAATATAACGATTATTTACATCATAACGATTACCATGAGAATCAAACGTAGTAACAGTCATTTCTAGATTTGGATCTCTTAATCCGTCATCTTTAAAGCTCGCTGCAAATGACGCTGCGTTAAGAAGGGAATCTTTTCGATTGTCAATAGAACCCGCCAAAGCATCAAAAAGAGGATCAGCACCATCGACTTTATTTATATGTGTGATACTATGTGTAATTTCTGGATTTCCTGGATTAGTGTTATCTATTCTTCTAGTACGTACTTCAATCCTATCTGGATGAGCGTGATTACCCGCAACCGCAGGCTCAAGAACTAATGTTCTTTCAGTAGTAATATTATTTTCTATTACTGGCTCAACAGAATGAGCTAGATATGTATTAACGCCATCTGTCTTAAGAAATGGACGTATATCGGCAAGGTGTACGTTTGCGATGCCGTTCACTTGATCTATATCAGCCTGAGATAATGAAGTTGGCGACACAATACCACTATTCGCTATATGATGATCTATTGCAGAGCCAGAATGTGTGCCAGCATTAAGCCTAACACCATAACCTCCATTAGCTGCATTATTAGTTGCAGCACTTTCTACTTTCTTAACAGCGCTACGGAGTGCACGAGGCCCATTACCTGTGGTACCATCTGCATGAATTCCATTAGCTTCATTACCATCTATATCTGGTGATATATCATCAATAAGCGTCTTGGTACCCAATAAATGTGGATCAGAATTGTCGTTAATTGCGTCCAATTCAACCTGACGTGTTGCTCGATTAAACAATGAAGAATTTTGTAGCCGTGTAGATTCTGCATTAGTTAAACTATGAGTATCCACATTAGTCTTGACATCCTTATTTGCCTTGGTCATTACTGCACTATCAACATCTAAACCATGCTCTAATGATGACACCCTTGCATCTTGTACAACACCACCCACAGTCATAGTAGTGGAAGCTCCTGCACCAGCAAACTCCGTCCATGCACCAGTAAGTTGCTGTCTTGCAGATTTTTGTTGTTGATTACGTATATTTACCGCATTATCCACAACTTGTTTTGCAACTTTATTCGCCGTATCTTGCTGATCTACACTAGATTGCAATTGCATAGCTCTTTGCTCTGCCTCTAGCTTTTGTAACAACGAATAAATAATTGTAATCATTTCCATCATCATAGAAACTATTGACGCATTTGACAACTCAGATGAACTGCTTGCACTACTGGTACTAGATGTTACTGAATTATTAGACTCCGATACAGATGAATCATTTTCCTGAGTAGAATTTGCAGGAGCAAAACCCAAACGAGCAGCTGATGTTGCAACCATCTCTTGTATGTTAGCAATTTCTTCATCGCTCCAATTTTGAGCAATATTTGCTTGCGCTGAATCAGTAAATAAATTACACAAAGTCAATGCAGCAAGAGAACCTGCTACACTAGCGTAATTCGTTGATAATTCTTTTAAGGCAGTAATCACATTCGGAAAAGCGGCGTTCTCTGATGTCTGACATTTTGTTGGCACAAAGAATGACGGGAAAGCTGTATCTGTAGTCTGTAATTCAACCGACTTGCTAGATTTCTCCACTGTTAATTCTTGAACTGTAATGTTATCAACTTTACCAGTATTGCCAGCATTAACATTTTTACCGGCATTTTTTCTTTTGATTGGGTCATTTACTGGACCATTACCAAAACTTGTGTTGTAATTTCTTGTTTTAACTGATGTTGTTGCCATAATTATTCCCCTTTAAAGGATTTCCAAAAATACGAATAGTATACTCAAAGTATTTTATTCAAAGACTACGAGTATTATAAACTAAAAAGTCTGCGCATATAAAATTAGGGCGTATCTATATAATTTAATCGCCATCCAATCCATAGTAAGATATATAGTAATCATAATTACAACTAGCTTAATAGCAAAAGATAACGTCTGATCTTGCACTTGTGTAAGTGCTTGAAACAAGCTAAATAATAGCCCTACCAATGAAGCAATTCCTATTATCGGTAATGATAACATCAACGACAAAACTAACGCTTCTTTAGCTAAATATACGACATCGTAATTCAATTTATACCCTCTTTAAAAATTATGCAGAAGTCAAAATACTTGCTTGATACTGATTAATCTCAGAGGCAGTGTCTGAATAAGTACCTGCCAGTGTCTGATAATTACTCTCAAAGCTTTTATATACATCATTCAACTGACCAAGAAAAGAGTTAATCGTATTAGTAGCTTGCTCATATATTGTAGAATCATATTCTTGATCTGAATTAAACTCTGTACTAGCTTTTTTTGCCTGCGCAGTAAATAAATTCGTTATTGAACCCTGAGCCTGCGTGATTAAACTATATCCTTGAGTAAATTTGCCAACTTTTTGTAATTGATCTAATGCTTTATTTAATCTAACAATAGGATCTTCCCCATTGTTTAAATAAGCACCTAGTCTACTCATATACTCAGTTTCTTTTTCCTCAAGCCACGCAAGAGTTTCGCCCACTGTACTTGATGTACCTGTAGGGGTAAATTCTGTTGGCGCCTTTGTCGACCCCCACCCTAATGCCAAAGAAGATAACATTCCAGTAGCAATTTCAAGACCTAAGTTTATATTTTCTTCTGTGCCACTAATACGGCTGCTACCAACTTGTTTTTCTATTGAACGTAATGTTCGAGAAAGAAGATAAGCAAACAACCCCATTGACAACGCACTCGAATCTTGGTCAGATTCATCAGCAAGGCTTTCACTCATTCCAACCAACGAAGTTAACGAACTCGCCAATAATAATAATTTTGCCAAAGTTGAAGCGATTAATTGCGCAAGCTCAGAGGCTGTAGCCTCAGCTATTCCTTCAGTAGTAGCAGCAAGAGCACTAGCTGACATACTTACACCAACTTGCGCAAGAGATACTAAAGCCGTGACGATAGTAATTGCTGTACTTATTTTAGCACCATCATCTGCACCAGCAAAACCAGCTAAACCATAACTCATTAAATTATTTAATGTGCTATCTTGATTTGCATC
This sequence comes from uncultured Neisseria sp., assembly GCA_964462055.1. Classification (GTDB taxonomy): domain Bacteria; phylum Pseudomonadota; class Gammaproteobacteria; order Burkholderiales; family UBA11063; genus Aquella. The sequence continues at coordinate 7,166 of CAYWWJ010000043.1, forward strand.
GTTTCCATGACCTGCTAAAACTAAACCAGCCGCAGTCGCTTGAGTAATACCTTGAGTAGCCATTGCTACTGCAGCAATAATTGCCGCCCAACCAGCAAAACCAAGTGCACCACCAGATGCAACTGTAGCAGCAACAGTTACTCCTATTATCACAAGAGCGGCTACGACTTGCAACGCTCCCATTACAACCCCCAAAATGCCTTTATGCTTTTGTGCTTTATGAAGCTCATGCTGATACTTGGAAATAGCATCATTAATTTGTTGTACCAGATCATCGGCTTTTGCTGACAATAGATCTGACGTCAAGTTAATTACATCAATCATTGATTTTTGTTGCTCAAGCGAATATTTCACCGATTTTTGTTGAATCGCCAAAATCGCCAGCATACCTACAGCAACAGAGCCAGTAGACGCATATACCATTGTAGATGTGCTTGAAGACGACACTTGTTGTGTACTTTGTGTATTTGCGGTTGTTACCGATGACGAAGTCGTAGGCGCAGAAGATGCAACTTCTGGTGTAGACATTGCCCTTGTAGGCACATAATACATCTCCAACACATTTGCGGCGATTTCTGCGTCTGTCACCTCATAGTTATTTTCCTCAAAAATAACCTGAGGTTGAGAAGCTTGATCTAAACCCGTAGCCTGTGACTGCTTCCTCACTCTATTCGAAGATATTGCAACACTCCCCTCTGATAAGCGTTTTTCATAGTCATCCACATTACCAGTTCTTTCCACCACTCCAATTGCAGTAGGCGTGTAAGAAGATACTAAACCAGCATTCATATATTTACTCCCAATAATTAAACCGTAAGCTCCGAAGAGCGATTTTGTTGCATAACCAATAATTCCTCAGTAACTTTTGGAAAAAGCTCAATATTTTTTCCAATTACTTCTGCAACATCTTTTATACAGCTAGATGGCACAAATTTACCAACCTCTGCTATATCATATAAGTTTCGAGCTAATGGCTTATCCCGAATAATCGGAATGCCAATCTTTCGCGCAAGCTTAAATACTAACTGCGCCTTTTCGTCCTTTAATTTAAGAAGCACAATCGGTAATTTCCATTTTAATGGTGAATACATAACAACAATAGCAATATGTGTTGGATTTGCTAACACCAATGTAGATTGACTAATCAAATCATACATGCTATCTTCTTCCATGAATTCCTTAAACAGCTCTTTACGTTTACCTTTTATTTCAGGATCGCCGTTTAATTCTTTTCCCTCATCTTTTAATTCATTTTTAGTCATTTTTAATTGATTAAATAGGTTCTTTTTCTCCAAATACAAATATAACATCGAAAATCCAAAATGCATTGACAACACGATTATTATTAATTTGAAGATAATCATTGTTAAAACCCAAATTGCCACCATAAAAAAAGCATAATTTATATTAAGTATTTCTGGCAAATTGCTATTTACATAAAAACACCCTACTATGACAATTACTGTAATTTCAAATAAATTACACAGAAATTTTATGAAACCTTTTTTAGAATATATTTGTTTAAAATTTTCAACTGGATTCAAACGGTTGAAATCAATGTTGAATGCTTTTTCATTTATAACAAGTCCACCCATTTGGATTACACTAAGTCCACCACCTAAGAGCCCAGCAAATACTACAGCTGCAATCACAAATTTCATATTAGCCCCAACAACTCCCATAGTATAAATGACTAAAGAGGTGTTGTCGCGATACGAATTAGTTGTAAAACTTGAGACTAGGTCAGCACTCAAAATAGAGATAATTTCTTGGTGGAATACCCCCAACATAAACACAAATAATCCAATAATAAAGAAACTACTCAGCTCTTTACTTACGGCAACCTGACCATTTTTACGCGAGTCAGTTTTCTTTTTCTGACTGGGGTCTTCGGTCTTTTCGCTAGAACTATCTTCACCGCTCATTGGGGGCATTCCTTTTTATATAAATCTACTCATTATATGCAACTTGAAGTTTTAAAGATAATGAGTAGATAAAATAATTAATGAAGTGATATATTGTAACATAGATATTTTAATTTAACTTAGGCAATTTGACTAACTTATTAACCTAGCCGTCAACTTAGATTAGATATACTCTAAGTATTTGATTCATGGACGATAGTGTCGACAATCCAAACACAAAGAGTATATGTCATATTATTTATTGACTATGGATTATATACCTCTACATCATAAGCATTCTTAAGGTAATTAGAACTAGAATCTACTACACCAGTACTAAAATTAATTTCTTTTACTGGAGAACATGTTGCACTGGTTATGCCACCACTTGGAAATAACGTACATGACTGAAGCAGCCTACTATCTGAATCATCTGAACTCTGGAAAGAAACATACGTTCGCAATGCTCCTCCAGCTGCATAATAATTTTTAAAACTTAGTGGGCTACCAAGCGCAGCTGAACTCGACCAAGTAAGTTGACCCACAACTGGCGATGCTGTACCCGCATACTCAGTAATAGCATAAGACTCACTACCACTTGACCAATTTGATGTATAAACATTCCCATTGTAAGACATAATACCATAAGTATATGGCTGTGCGGATGGTCTAGTATAGCTAACTGCACTACCTGCAGCAGTTGTAGCACTAGCTAAGGGTAAATGTATTCATAATACGCGCTATTACTATGATTGGGTCCACGAGTCAAGTACAACGTCATATTAGACGCATCAATATATATATCTCTAATAAAATCACCAGTGTTACCACTAGGGCTGTCGCCATCACCATTATAAATACGCCCCTTTATACCAGCAGACGTGTCTAAGGAACCATCACTATTAACTGGATAAACAAATATTTGAGAAAATGACCCACCAATATAAACATAATTTGAACCGCCAATAGTGGCACTTGCGATTGATGTAATGATCTCTGGTGTAATATCATCTCCAGCAGTTACTTTTCTATATTTACAACTAGAAAGACCTCCATCTGTCGCGCTTATCTTACAATATTGTAGCCACGTTACATCCCTCTTGCTTGGATTGGTTGTCATGCTTGTATCTTGTGAAATAATATACATATAACCACCAATCACAGTTACAGCATGAGCATAAAAATAAGATGCAGCACCTGTATCATAATGACCAATCTGAGACTCTGGCGCATCAAGATACATACAGTCTGCAGGCATAGAATAATCAGGATCAATAATGCATCTTTCTAAACTATTTGAACTTATTATGGTTGGATAGGTACTACTAATGGTGTATCCTGAATTCTTGGTCAAGTAAAGATACTGAGACGAAGCAAATACATTACCCATATAAATGAGTGCAATTAAAGATAAAATTGTGCGTAAAATTTTGTTCATGTTCTTTTCCATTTTATAAAGTTATTGAATACTAGTTAATTGATTCAGTCCCTTAGAGACTTCACCAAGACCTTTACTTAGCATTTGCGTGGCTACGCTATAGCTAGTCATATTTTTTTGAACTTTTAACATCTCTGCGGGCGATGCAGACACTGAAAAGTTCTTCATACCTGACATCACACCACTTGCATCAGATTGCATACTACCCATAAATGACGCAATTTGATCTGAAAAAACAGCATCACCCTCATCCACTGAGTTTAAACTATCCAATGACAGATCGTTCATAGTTGGCGTTGCATTTGTATTATCTGGCGCAAATGCATTTTGCGTGCTTGCAAGTATATTTTGTGCTATTGGAACCATTTCATTTTCCTTTTTATTTAGTTAAACTACTAACAATATTTTGATACAAGCTCAAGATATTAGACCATAAACTTTGCATATTAGTAACACCTTGTTGTAGCAGTTGAATCTGACTAACTAATGAAGATAAATTACTATTAATTGCAGTAACATTGTCCGAACATGCTGACTGATATGCCGATGTCTGTGTATTCGTCTGCATAAATGTACCATCATAAGAATCTGACATAGTAGTATCATCCACTAACGATACCTCAGATGAAATCTGTAGCGCCACTGTATCCATTACATCTGTATTTATTCCATAATACCCACTTTTTGTAGTTGTACAATATGGTTGCATAAAAGTTGGCATACTATCGACAGTAAAATAAATTGTAAACTCTCCAGTTGTCGGATCGTTACCATAAGTCCAATCTGAATATTGGCTATCACAAGATTTTACTGCTTTCTGAAAATCAGAATTAGGATCTTCACTCCAAGTAACCTGAGAGTAACTACTTTTACCATCACTTAATTGTATTTGTTGTAACACTTCTGCATAAAATGAGCTTAATAAGCTTAAGAAACTCATAAAACCATTCAAATCATCTAAAACCTTGCTATATAATTCTGTTCTTGCTTGAAATGCAGCAACAGAGGCATAGGATACATTTATCGCCGATATTGCCGCACTTGCTGATACTAAAAGCACTGAGGCATTACCCATTGCTGCGTATCTAGCTTTCCAGGCTGACGCTGATGCATTCGTTGTTGTAGAGGTAGTCACACCATCTCCCAAAGTTGGCTCTTCAAGATCAGCCGATGTTGGTGCAGGGGTAGATTCTGATGACAGATTTGCAACTGAGTACAAACTACTTGTAATTTGCTCACATTCATCGGACAATTCCGTTACTGGTATTTCATTTTCATTATCATCATCCAATTTTCTAATAAATTCATCCGCACGCCCAATAACTTGCATTAATCCCTCAAGCGCAACAGCTTGACGTGGGAATTGCTCTGTTGCATCCTTAAGTACAGCAACTAATTCACCATTTACATTTTGGCCATCTGTGGCCACTTTATGTAACGTCGCTAAGCTACTTGCAAATGGTTGCAAATCGTTCGCTACAGCTTGAGCCTCTAAACGTGATGACTCTGACCCATAACTATTTAGTTGGTTATCAAAAACATTTGTATGATGCATTACTAAGACATCCATGATTATTCCTTCTATAATTTATAAAATAGCACTTTAAAACAATATACTTACTATGACCACATTCTGCTTATAATTGTCGATATCGTAGTTAATAATGATGTAATTATGCTATATATTTGTTGATACGTTGTATCATCAGTTTGCATCTCAGTATATTCTGTCTGCGACGCATTATTGCCATCTTCAATAGCAGTACTTAACGCATCCATAATAGCCTTCAAATTAGTAGTAAGGCTGTTGTTTAACACAATACCAGTATAGTCACCAAAGTCGCCACTAATCGTGCTAATAGTTAATGTAATTTGTGTATCTGTTGGGCTAATTTGCTGAATCCATTGATTAACCAAACTAGTGTAGCCACTCATACAACCAGCAAACTCATTTGCCAATGTCGTGTTAAACATTAACGAATCACCTATAGCACCCCAATTTTTCGATTCAATATATTGCATTTGCGTTGGAAAATTCGCGTCCAATTGCGCCTTTAATGCATCCAAATTAGAGCGATATGTTTGCGCCTCTTCATTTAATGGATTCCCCGAGCTATCTGTTGCGTATACGTATTCAAACAATGTGAATTAATCATTAATTGTAGTAATGCTACCATCAGAATTAGTTAACGTAACTGGAAAATCAACAATACCAGATAAATTAGTAAATGCACTTAATGCATTATTTAACTTAGATGTAGCCTCTTGATTTGCGGTATATAACTGATTATCCACACCAATAATTTGCGCTTGAAGCGTAGAAACACTTAACATCACAAGAAGCATCACACACGCTCCATCGGCACTACTGATATTGCCTGTTGCAACAGTATTACTCTGTACTGTGCTTGATGCTGTTGTAGACCCTGAACCTCCAAGTGTAGACGCTGAGTTTACAACTGTTTATAAAAAACTCGGCCGCAAGCAACCGAGTTTTAAAATAGCTCAAGCTGTCGGC
>CAYWWJ010000044.1:0-12766 GCA_964462055.1 uncultured Neisseria sp.
AAAAATTTAATCAATATTCAATTATTTAATTGAGGAGGTTATCATACCATCTCAGTCTATATAATTTATAACTTTGTCACAAAGTTTCTTATGTATAATTTATACACAGCGAAGCTTTGCTCCTCGTTCTAAATATATATACTGGCAGTATTTAAATTAATAATGTTATCTATGTTGTTCCAGCCATTGTTGTATTTTTGCACTTGGTGTAGGGCTTGTGGGTAATTCAGTGTTTGGGTGTAGTGTTGCAAATACATGATGTGGTTTTACATTTCCTTTTTTGCCACGAAAAAGCCCGCGGACATATGCAATTGCCATTGTGCTACCATTATATTCGAAACGTTGCGATATCACAAACCATTTATCATCCCAGCATTCTACCTTAGTGATTATGTTATATTTTTGCCATAAGAGTAATGGTCTTCTATACTGTATGTATGCAGATCCTAAAATAGCCATCCATTTATGTTTGGTGCATATGCTCAAAAGACCTGTATAAATCAGATAATCAAATCGCCCAAAATCCATTACTGTCAGGTAGCGCCCATTATTCATATGCATATTAATGTCTAGATCATTGGGTAGAACGCGCATTGGCGTTATAATTTCATCAAGTATATCAACACGTTTTTTGTTAAAAATAGCTTTAATAATGAATATTAATAAGCGAAAATATAGATTCATATTAGCCTTTTAATTGAATGGTTAATTTTTTTGCATTTGCAAATATTTCACAACATGTATCATAAAGGACATTTAGTTGGTAAAATCGTCTTACTTCACCACGGGCACCGTGATAAAAGCCTTCTTGAGTAAAAGTATTATTTATGGCTTTTACGTGTAATTTCCAATATTTTTTATTGGTTTCATCAACGCATGTAATAGCTGATAATTCTATAATTAATTCCAACTTTGTTAGAAATAGCAAATCATTTTTTTTAAATTCTATCATACATCTTCCTTCATCTTATCAGATTGTATGTCGGCAACGTTATTGCATTCAAGCAATACCATGTCGGTTCATGTATATAACAAGTGTTGCTATTTTTATATTAGTTAATCTTAAATCAGAAGGGTATTTTATCATTTTTTCTAATTATTTTGTGTTATATTTCGGAATTATTTGCAAAAGTAATTATTTTTTGCTAAATATGATAATGTAATAATATTTAACAAAATCATGTATTTGTTAAATATTATTTGATAAATTTAATTATAAAATAGATAATTTTTACAATAAATATAATTTTATATGATACAATTATGCATAAATTTAACAGGATTAGTTTAATTATTAAGTGTTTTCTTATTGGAGATATAATGCATTTATCGGATCAGGATTTTCTAAATATGCAATTCTTGCATTTAGATACAAGTTATTCTTGTGAAATTACCGCTATTAAAAATTGTGAGAATAAATTGCTTTATGTTAGTGATAAATATGCCGCTGAATTTAGTCTAACAAAAGAACAAATCTGTGGGCAAAATATTACAATAATTGGTATTAATGACGACATTGCCAAGAGTTTATTGACGCAGGAATCTGAGCTATACAATAGCGAACTTCCATTGGATTTGATATATGTGCATAAAGGTGGGCAGAAAATGTCAACTTATTTGGTGCGTAAACGATTAATTAGAAATCCACATACCAATAACGTTGTTGGAATACAGGTTAATATGGAGCATTTTATACCAGGGAATTTTCGTAAGACGTTTATTCAATTAACCAAAAAATGTGCATTAGCACCAATCAAGACCAATGTGGAACTAACCAAATCGCAAAATGATATCGTATTTTGCTTGCTGTTAGGTTTTTCAGGGAGAAAAGAAGTTGCAAACATTATCAGTTTTTACACTAAGGTATTTTGTAGCGAACATCGAGTAAAAAATGAATTAGGTACTTTGTATTTTAAATTTAATTGCAATAATACTACGTCTCTATTAAATAGCATTTTATTGAATAATATAGAGATTAAAATCCCTGAAAATATATTGGAAGCTGGTTCATTTATTATTCAAAAGTAATATGGAATGCCAAAAATAATTAAAATTAGTTTTAAAAAATACTAAAGCTAACCTTCTGTTATATAATGATTTTAGTTTGATTTAATTAATTAGTTTGGATAATTTCTATATTTTTATGCTGCGCTGCATATAGAAATATCCAGTTAGAATTTGTTACAATACCTGAATTAACGATTATACGCTTGAAGTATTTCAATTTTTGGAGGATTATATGCAAACTGAGTTATATGTCAAAAAAGTGGCAATTTTGGGTAGTGGTGTTATGGGAGCGCAAATTGCTGCACATTTTGGCAATGCTGGTATAAATGTTTTATTGTTTGATTTAAAGGCAAATACTGGTGCTGCAAATTCATTAATCGAAGCATCATTAAAAAATTTAACCAAACTTAGTCCAAAGCCATTGGCTTGGCAAAAAAGCTTGAGTTATATTACTCCAGCAAATTATACGGAAAATTTAGACTTATTACAAGATTGTACATTAATTATCGAAGCAATTGCCGAACGTTTAGACTGGAAAGCCGATTTATATAAAAAAATTGCGCCATATGTGCATGCAGATGCAATCATTGCGTCAAACACTTCTGGCTTAAGTATTGAATCACTAGCAGATAATTTACCAGCAAGTTTACGCGAAAATTTCTGCGGAATTCATTTCTTCAATCCACCGCGTTATATGCCTTTGGTGGAATTAATTCCACATAAAAATTCTAAAGAAAAAATATTAACACAATTGGAAAGCTTCTTAGTCACTAGCTTGGGGAAAAGTGTTATTGTAGCTAAAGATACGCCTAATTTTATAGCGAATCGTCTTGGTGTATTTTCTATGCTTGCAACTTGTATTCATAGTAAAAATTTTGATATTCCGTTGGAAGTTGTGGATAAATTAACTGGAAAAGATTTAGGGCGTGCGAAAAGTGGAACTTATCGTACAGCCGACGTTGTTGGTTTAGATACATTTGCACATGTAGTTACAACGATGCAAAATCAATGTAAAGACGGATGGGAGAATTGCTATATTTTACCAACGTGGTTAAAAGGAATTATCGATTCTGGTGCATTGGGACAAAAGACCAAAGCGGGAATTTATAAAAAAGAAAAAGATGGTTTGACAGTCTTTGATTTGACAACTAATGCTTATAGAATTGCGGATAAAAAAGCCGATAAAGAAGTGTTAGATTTATTACGCACTAAAGATTGGGCTAAAATTTTTGATGGTTTACATAGTTCAAAATTACCGCAAGCACAATTCTTATGGTCGTGTTTTCGTGATGTGTTTCATTATGCTGCTGTACTACTTGGGCAGATTGCCGATACGCCACGACAAATGGATTTGGCATTGCGCTGGGGATTTGCTTGGAAAGAAGGATTATTCGAAATTTGGCAACAGGCTGGTTGGCAGAAAATTGCAAATTGGATAAAAGAAGATATTGATGCTGGGCATGCGTTGTCAAAAATTAATTTACCACAGTGGGTTTTTGAGCTTAAAGACGGTGTTTATCTTGATAATAAATATTTTGATATTAAGGAAAACAAATTTGTTGAACGTAAGGAATTACCAGTTTACGCAAGACAGCTATATCCAGATTTGTTAATCAATGAGAAAACGAATATTATTCAACATATATTATACGAAAATGAAGGCGTAAAATTATGGCACAGTGGTGATAATATTGGCATTTTATCCTTTAAGTCCAAAATGTGTTCTATAGGAATGGAAGTCTTAAAAGGTATTGATGAAGCGATAACAGTTGCAGAACAAAAATGTATTGCAATGGTTATTTGGCAAGAAGCTGATATATTTTCTGCTGGTGCAAATCTTGAGGAATTTGGTTTCTCAATTATGATGAATGGCGAAGATGCGGTTGATCAAATTATTAGTGAAGGTCATCGAGTTATTACGCAAAGATTGCGTTATTGTAATATTCCAACGGTTGCAGCTGTTAAAGGCTATGCATTTGGTGGTGGTTGTGAAATATTGCTACATTGCTCGGCGGTGGTTGCGGTATTGGAGTCATATATTGGCTTAGTTGAGGCTGGAGTTGGAATTATCCCTGGTTGGGGTGGTTCTAAGGAAATGGCATTACGCGCCGCGAATAGCTCAGACCCATGGCAAGATTTTGAAAAGCGCTATAAAAATTTGGCGATGGCACAAGTTGCAACATCGGCAAGAGAGGCTCAACAGATGGGGTTTTTGCGTGAGTCAGATACTATTGTTATGAATACTAAAGAATTGTTGTTGGTGGCAAAACAGCGGGCTAATTTTATGGCTATTTCAGGATATCGTCCGCCATTAAAGGCTAAGTTTAAAGTATTTGGTGAACAAGGTATTGCAACTGTGAATGGATTATTGGTAAATATGTTTGCTGGTGGTCAAATCTCTGAACATGATTTATTAATTGCGCGCAATTTAGCCAAAGTAATGTGTGGTGGCGAAGTGGAAAAAGATTCAGAAGTAAGCGAAGATTGGGTCTTACGCATTGAGAAAGAAATGTTTAAGCAGTTGGCAATAAGTGAAAAATCCGCTGCTAGAATGCAACATATGCTTGAAACTGGCAAACCATTACGCAACTAAAATTGTAACTACTTAGCAACATTTCTCATGTATACAGAATAAATTAATTTTTCCAGGATGAGTTTATAACAAAATCGGTAAAAAATTCTGTATATTGTAAATATTACTGCTAAGTAGTCATACTAAATTTATAAGGAAAAAAGATAATTATGACAAAAATAGTATATATTGTGGCAGCAAAAAGAGCTGCTATTGGTAAGGCAAAAAAAGGTGGTTTTGCCAAAAAACGTCCAGATGAATTGCTCGCAGAAGTTATTGCTAAAACTGTCAAAGAGTCGAAGGTAAATGCTACAGATATTGGTGATGTAATAATTGGTTGCGCATTTCCAGAAGCAGAACAGGGGCTTAACGTTGCTCGTACGTCTTTGCTATTGGCTGGTTTACCAGATAGTGTTCCAGGTGTCACAATTAATCGCTATTGTAGCTCTGGCTTAAACGCTATTGCAATGGCAGCAAATGAAATCGCATTGGGGAATGCTGATGTCATGTTAGCTGGTGGTATTGAAAGTATGAGTATGATTCCAATGGGGGGTAATGATTGGAGCATTAGTCCAACAGCATTTGATACAGATGAACATGTTTCATTAGCTTATGGGATGGGTATAACTGCTGAAAATGTCGCTAAAGAATGGAATATTAACCGTCAAGATCAGGATGCTTTTGCATTAGAAAGTCATAAACGATCATTAAAGGCAATTAGTGAAGGTTACTTTAAAGAAGAAATATTACCAATAGAAGTTGATCATAGATTCGCAGATGAATCAACGCAGACTATAGTTGATAAAAAGAAATTAGTGGTAAATGATGAAGGTCCACGTGAAGATACATCCTTAGATGGATTAGCTAAATTAAAACCAGCATTTGCTGCAAAAGGTTTTGTAACCGCTGGTAATAGTTCACAAATGTCAGATGGAGCCGCGTGTTTAGTTTTAGCTTCTGAAGAATATGTAAAAAAACATAATTTAGAACCTCTTGGTAAGTTTCTTGGGTTTGCTGTGACTGGTGTGCCTGCACGCGTAATGGGGATCGGTCCAGTTAAAGCTATTCCAAAAGTATTAAAACAAGTTGGTTTAAACCTAGAAGAAATGGATTGGATTGAGTTAAATGAAGCATTTGCGGCACAAAGTTTAGCCGTTATTCGCGATTTAAATTTAGATACGAATAAAGTAAATCCGTGTGGTGGGGCAATAGCAATGGGGCATCCGCTTGGTGCAACTGGTGCTATATTAACCACTAAATTATTGCATGGGTTACGTCGTACTGGCAAAAAATATGGGATGGTAACGATGTGTATTGGAGCTGGCATGGGAGCCGCTGGAGTTTTTGAGGCTATTTAATACTTTTAAGGATAAGTTATGGACAAAGTTTGGTTAGAGCATTATCCTGCAGGAGTTCCTGCTACAATTACAAATGACGATACGACTCTTGTTGATATGTTGGAGAATGTTTGTAATAAATACCCAAGTGCTAAAGCGATTAGTTGTCATGATGTTGTATATGATTATCGGCAAACGCATCAAGCAATTGAGAATTTAGCTGCGGCGTTGGAGAATTTAGGCGTTCGCCATGGTGATCGAGTTGCGATTGTATTGCCAAATACATTGCAATATCCGTTGTGCGTATTTGCTATTTTAAAAATTGGGGCTGTTGTTATAAATGTTAACCCATTGTATACGCCACCAGAGATGGAGTATATTTTTACAGACTCTAAGCCAAAAGCTGTGATTATATTGGATATGTTTGCAGAGACGTTAAATAACATTGTTGAGAAATGCGGTATTGAACATGTAATCGTGAGTAAAATAGCTGATCCATATCCAACATTTAAAAGGTTATTATTTGGGTTAGTTATGCGTTATATAAAGTCTGTTAATCCAAAATTAAGTTATAAATACCATAAATTTTATGAAATAATTGCTACTAAGCGAGTTCTTAAATATAAGCCTAAAATTACATCAAGTGATTTGGCATTTTTACAATATACTGGTGCAACAACTGGGCGCCCCAAGGGTGCGATGCTTAGCCATTTTAATATTGTTAGTAATGTGAAACAAGTTTCTGCTTGGTTGGAGCCACAAGTTAAGCATTTAGATGGACAGATTGTAATTAGTGCTTTGCCACTTTATCATATTTTTTCTTTAACGGCTAATTTATTTACTTTTTTCTTTAATGGTAGTGAAAATGTGATGATTCCAAATCCAAAAGATATGAAAGATTTGGTTGACGTACTTAAGAAAACTCCATTCACTGTTTTTACTTCATTGGATACATTATACAATAGGTTGCTGAATTATCCGCCATTTGTGGCTCATAAATACCCAACATATAAATATAGTTGTGCAGGTGGAATGATTTTACGTGACTCTGTTGCTCATCGTTGGGCAGAAGTGACGGGGGTTATGCCAAGTAATTGCTATGGCCTAACTGAGACTTCTCCAGCTGTTACAATGAACTTATATGACGGGAGTTATGACGGTTCAGTTGGGTTTCCTATTCCATCTACAGAAGTTGAGATTCGTGATACTGTCACTCATGAGCCTGTTAAGCAGGGTGATGCTGGACTTATTTGTGTGCGTGGTCCTCAAGTAATGAGTGGATATTGGAATAATCCAGAGAAAACCAAGCTTGCATTAGATGAAAACAATTGGTTTTATACTGGTGATATTGGTCACTTAAATGAATTTGGTAAATTATTTATCAGTAGTCGCCAAACTGAGTTAATTATTGTTTCTGGGTTTAATGTTTATCCTGCAGAGGTTGAATCTGTATTGGATAGCATTGCTGAAATTAAAGAAGTTGCGGTTATTGGTTCTAAAGATGAAATAAGTGGCGAATTAGTAAATGCATTTATCGTATTTCATGAAGGTAAAAGTATTGATAAGAAAACTATTATTGACAAATGTCATGAATCTTTGGCTCATTATAAAACTCCACGCCAAATATTTATTCTTGATGAACTGCCAAAAACTGCGGTAGGGAAAATTGCTAAAAATGAATTATTTAACAAATATTTAAAAGAAGGAAATTAAACTATGTCAACATGTAAAACGATTTTTATCACAGGTGCTTCACGTGGCGTTGGGTTAGCTATTGCAAAACGGTTTGCACGTGAGGGTTGCAATATTGCGTTTGTTGCAAAAATTACGGAACCAAATCCAAAGTTGCCAGGGACATTGCACACTGCGGCGGCAGAAATAAAAGCTGCTGGTGCAAATGAAGTGTTAGCGATTCCGTGTAATGTGCGCGATCTTGAAGCGTTAAAAGCAGCAATTGTTGCAACTGGTGAAAAATTTGGCAAAATAGATGTGCTGATTAACAATGCTAGCGCATTATACATGATAAAAACACTGGATCTAGAAGAGAAATATTATAATCTAATGAATGAAGTTATCGTGCGCTCTAGCTTATTTGCCTCTAAGTATGCAACCCCATACTTGCTTAAATCAGATAATCCGCATATTATTAATGTTGCGCCAAAGCCAAGTTTACTTGCAAAATGGTTCAGTGGACATACTGCATATACTATATGCAAATTTGCCTCAGGAATTATGGTTACAGGATTAGCCGCTGAACTAAAAGATAAGAATATTGCAGTTAATGCATTATGGCCTGCAACATTATTAAATACAGCTGCAGTGCAAAATTTATTAGGTGGTGATGCTAGTATTAAACATTCTCGCCATCCAGAAATCATGGCTGATGCCCTGCATATTATAACGTCCAAACCATCTACATATACTAGCAATTATCTATTAGATGAAGATGTGCTTGCGGAACACGGTGCTGATGTATCAAGTTATTCAGTGGTTCCGGGTAATACTTTGATTCCAGATCTTTATGTTGATAAGTCAGTAGTTGTTTAGTTTATAAATTTTGAACGTTGTTGTATTGTAAAAAGCTTCTAATTTAGTGTTTTATAAATACTTTGTAACCACGTAGCAGTGATATTTACAATATACAGAATAAATTAATTTTTCCCGATTTTGTGATAACTCATGAGGGGAAAATTAATTTATTCTGTATATATGGGAGATATGGCTAACGAGTTACAATACTTAAAGTATATTATTGTTGTTTTTTAATATTAAGCGTTCATAGTTTCATCACGCTTGAATTATTATGTTTTTGAGAGGGTTTCTATGACTACTTGTTTTATTTTAGGTTTTATAATTATCAGTTGTATAATAGTTTATTTTACACCGCGGTTAATTGCTTGGAGTATTGGTTTATTAATTTATTTATTCTTAGCGCACAAGGCTTATGGGACTGAAGTTAATAGTATAGTATTCTTTATTTTCAGTTTATTTTATACTATAACTACTGTTATATTTAATCTAAAACCGATAAGAAGAATATTGAGTAAGCCAATTTATGGTGTAGCAAAAAAATCTCTGCCAAAAATTTCAGATACCGAAGCTGTTGCATTAAATGCAGGCGATCCATGGTATGAAAAAGAGATTTTCCAGGGCAAACCAGATTTTCATTTGTTACATAATAGTCAGAAATTCGAGTTAAATGCTGAAGAAAAGAGCTTTTTAGCTAATGAAACTGAGAAATTATGTTCCATGTTAAATGATTGGGAGATTACTCATGTGGAAAAAGATTTGCCTGTAGCAGTTTGGGATTTTATACGAAAAAATGGATTCTTTGGCTTAGTTATAAGTAAAGAATATGGTGGTAGGGGATTTTCTGCGGCAGCCCATTCTGAAATAGTAATGAAAATTGCAACGAGAAGTTCTTCTGCTGCGGTAACAGTAATGGTGCCAAATTCATTAGGTCCTGGGGAATTATTGCACCATTATGGAACTGAAGAACAAAAAAATTATTATTTACCACGTTTAGCAACTGGTGAAGAAATACCATGTTTTGCATTAACTGGACCAACTGCTGGTTCTGATGCAACGTCTCTT
Organism: uncultured Neisseria sp.; assembly: GCA_964462055.1. GTDB lineage: Bacteria > Pseudomonadota > Gammaproteobacteria > Burkholderiales > UBA11063 > Aquella. The sequence continues at coordinate 9,511 of CAYWWJ010000044.1, forward strand.
CCAGATTTAGGAACTGTTGTGCTTGAAGAGTATAATGGCAAAGAGACATTAGGAATTCGACTAACTGGTGTTGATAAACGCTATATAACATTGGCTCCTATTGCTACATTAGTCGGTTTGGCATTTAAATTAAAAGATCCAAATGGGTTATTAAAAGGTTTTGGATGCGAAGGAATTACTTGTGCATTATTGCCACATAATCACCTAGGGTTGGAGATTGGTCATCGTCTATTACCGTTGAATCAGGTATTTATGAATGGGACTGTTCGAATCAAGGATGCGTTTATTCCTATGGACTGGATTATCGGTGGGCAAAAGATGGCTGGCGAAGGTTGGCGTATGTTAGTTGAGTGCTTGTCGATTGGGCGCTCAATTTCGCTGCCAGCTTGTGGTACAGCAAATGCGTTATTATCAACTGTTACAACTTCAGCGTATGCATTAATTCGTGAGCAATTTAACACATCAATCGGTAATTTTGAGGGTGTTGAAGAAGGTCTTGCTAAAATGGGTGGCTTGAGTTATATGATGAATTCTACTCGACAATTTACCGTGGCAGCGGTTGATGCTGGAGTTAGACCTTCAGTTGCCTCCGCAATAAGTAAATATCATTTGACTGAAAATGGACGAACCGTATTAAATCTAGCGATGGATATTCATGCAGGTAGAGCGATTATAAATGGTCCACACAATTATCTGGCTGGTGCATATCAGGGAATTCCAATTGGTATAACCGTTGAGGGTGCAAATATTATGACGCGTAATCTAATGATATTTGGGCAAGGCGCTATGCGCTGTCATCCATATATTAGGAGTATTTACGAGTCTTTAATGCAAGACAGAGGATTGAATCAGTTTGATTCTGCATTATTTTCTAACGTTGGATATTTTGCGCAAAATAAAATTCGGGCGATTTTTAGTGCTTTTACTTGTGGTTATTTTGCAAGTAGTTATCAATCGAAATTTAAATCATATTACAAACAAATTACACGATTATCAAGTGCTTTTGCATATGTGAATGACGTTACTTTGTTTAGTTTAGGTGGTGAATTAAAGCGTAAAGAGCGTATTTCTGCACGGTTAGGTGATGTTATGAGTTATTTATACATGGCGTGTGCGAGTCTTAAATATTTTAAAGACAATAAAGAGTCTGTTTATGATGAAGTATTTCTTACATGGGTATTGCAATATTGTTTATTTAATGCACAAAATGCATTGTGTAATGCTTTAGATAATTATCCAAATGCAATTTTAGGTAGATGTATTAAATATATACTTTTCCCATATGGTAAACCATTTAATGCGCCAAATGATAAATTAGATCATCAATTAAGTGCGAGTTTATTAAATAATGGTGCTACGCGCCTATCATTCAAAGCAATGTGTCATGTGCCAAATGATTATGCTGACCCAATTGGTAGAATAGAGATCGCATACGAGGCAGTTCTAGCTGCATTGCCGATTAAAGCTAAAATTAGTCAAGCAATTAAAGCTAAGAAGCTCAAAAAATCTTCGTCAAAAATATTATTTCAACAAGCATTATCTGCTGGGGTTATAAATAATGATGAATTCACTAAATTAGAATTGGCAACTAAGTACACAAATGAAGTTGTTCAGGTTGATGAGTTTGGTGCATATGATCTTGGTCCTAAGAATGCACATCCAACTTGGGCGTCTTAACGAGTTGTATGGTGTGTTTATTAAATTAATGTTAATGCACCATAATTTTACTCCAACATAAATTTTGCATAGAATTTAAGTAGTCTCTACCCCAGCCCTCACTTTTTTATGTTTAAAAAAGTGAGGGCTGGGGTTAGTCTTTTTGTGGGTAAATGATAAAATAATGCTTTCAATTAGTTCAATAAATTAGCTTATTATTAATGAATTAAAAGTTGGTCAAAATGAATCATATAACTGTGGTAGCGGTTTAAAATATAAGAAACATCAATTATTTATATTAACAAAAAATTTTAAGAGGTTAATAAAACTCTGTCGAATATTGATAATCATCTGTTTCAGTATAATAAAGAATCAGGTTTAAAATCCTTAAAAAGATTAAAAATTAAACAATTTGTGCGTAATACAGGGGTTAAATGAAAAAATTTGATTTGAATATTGAGATAATCCTGGAAAATTGGGAGCTTAAACATGCTGTTAGGGAAATTAATGCGAATACAATTGATGAAAAAATTCTTACTGCAACAAAAGAAACACAACTATTTAAAGATATGCATCATCAATGGCATATTAGAGATTATGGGCGTGGAATTAAATATGAGCATCTAACTCAAAATGAGAATCACAAAAAGCTTAACTCACAAGGAATTATAGGTAAATTTGGCATAGGTCTTAAAGATGCATTAGCTACGTTTGAGAGAAATAATGTCGGGATAAGGATATTGTCAAAATATGGTGACATAGTTACAAACAAAACTCAAAAGCTTTGATTTGATGATTTAATAACATTACATGCCTATATTTCAGATCCTTCTGATCCACAAATGGTTGGCAGTCATTTTATTTTAAGTAATATATCAGATTTAGATATTAAAATGTCAAAGCAGTTTTTTCTTGATTTTTCAGGATATTCAATACTTGAATCCACCAAGTATGGCGACATTATTGGCGGACGTGAAAACAGAGGTAATATTTATATAAATGGGATGTTAATTGCCCATGAGGATAACTTTTTTTTTGGTTATATTACAGTTTTAAATGCTATGATAAGGAAGTCATTAAATCGTGAAAGAACAAATGTAGGAAGAACAGCGTACACCACCACAATAAAACAAATTTATTATTATAAAACGATCTGGACTAAGCTCACTAAGTCAATTTGTTGGAGTGTTTTTACATGAATTATCACATGCAAAAAGTGGAGCGCAAGATGTTACACGTGCGTTTGAGTCAGAATTGACAAATGTTTTTGGAGTTATTGGTGCTCAGTTAGTTAAAAATATAAATTTAAGCCAGAATGATGTTAACGCTAGCCTAGAGTTGCAACAAAATCAACGAAATATCAAACATTTTATTAAGGTGATTTTAAATAAATTTAAATGATTTGCTTTTATCTCTTGGCTAGCTGTTAGGTTTTCTCAGTTTTTTAATAAGCAAATTTGCATTTACGAACAAGTTCATTGCTTTTTTCTTCCTTCTTATGTAGATCATCAACTTCTTTATTTGCGACACAATTCACGAAATGTTTAAAATAAATTTCCTAGATAAATACTGTTTTGTAATGCTATTTTGAGTAGATATA
>CAYWWJ010000045.1:0-10865 GCA_964462055.1 uncultured Neisseria sp.
ATAAAAATTTAATCAATATTCAATTATTTAATTGAGGAGGTTATCATACCATCTCGCCAATTGACAATACTCCGCCCCAATCTTTATAGACATCCAAATATGGAATCAAATTCTCAATTTTACAGTCACGCATCAACTGATGTAATTCATCTCTATTAGGTAAGTTTGACATTTTCGGATAACAAATTGCGGCATGAAGTGTTCCTATCGGCAAATACGAGCGCTGCGCAATAAACAACTAAACAACTCCATCAGCTTGCTTAATACTCCCACTTGCGTAATGCCATAACCCAGCAATAGTGCGAAGCAATGTAGTTTTGCCGCTACCAGATCGTCCTTTTATCAGCAAACTCTCGCCTTTATTTAGGCTCAAAGTCAAATTTTGTATCAAGAAATCGCCATTTGGCAACATTACACTAACATTATCCAACTCAAGATATTTTTCGCCAACTTGCTGATCTAACCCTGTTAATTCAACAGATTGTTTGGCTAATAATTGAAAACCACATAACCGATCCATAGTAGCACGCCAACCAGCCAATGAAGTAAATGCTTGAATAAAATAAGATAATGCATCTTGTACTTTACCAAATGTATTGGCAATTTGCATTAAACCACCAAGCTGTATTTCCTTGGCAAAATAACGTGGGGCAGATACAATAATTGGAAATATATTGGCAATTAAATTATAACCTATGCCAAAAATACTAATTTTTAATTGCCGCATTACTATGGCTAAAAAATTGTTTACGATACTAGAATAACGCATCAATAAATTTTGTTTTTCTTGAGACTCGCCTTTATAAAATGCTATATTTTCACTGTGTTCCCGAACCCTTGTTAAACTAAAACGAAAATCAGCTTCGTAAGCTTGTTGATAAAAATCTAATTTAACCAATGGATAACCAATTTTAAATGTAATATATGTTCCGATTCCAGCATAAATCAAAGCCACCCACACCATATATCCAGTAATTGCAATATTGTGCCCAAAAATTATAAACTTTAACGATCCTGACAAGCTCCACAAAATACTTACAAACGACACTAATGTTACCACGGAAGTAATCAGACCCAACGATAAATCTAAAAGCAAAATCAAGAAACTATTGATATCTTCACTAATCCGTTGATCTGGATTATCACTGCGTTTTTCTAAATATTTATTTTTGTGATATGCACCCGAACTAAACCACATATCCAAATAATATTTAGTAAGCCACCTACGCCATCTAACTTCAAGCATCTTACGCAAATAAAAAGCTAACACAGCAAATATAACATAAGTTATAGCTAACCAACTCCATTTACCAATTAAATGGAAAAAAGCAATACGATCGTATTTTTGAATTGCATCATAGAATAAATTGTACTAAGAATTGAATTGCACACTCAAATAAACCATGAGTAAATTTAATATAACAACCCCTGAAATAAGTGCAATTGCTATATATCTATCTCGGCTAATCCAGTACGGTTTAGCTAAAAACCACGCATCTGAAATCCATTGTATAATAGGGCGTGGAACTGATGTTTGTCGTTCTGTATTTAATGACATAATTCGCCTTATTATAGCTTATTTTATAAATTTAAAAAGTGAGGACTGCGACATAGATTCCATTATTATATCAGATTTATTTGCTTAATGTTGTCCAATCTAATATCACTTTACCACATTTTCCAGCTAGCATTAGGTCAAATCCAGTCTGAAAATCTTCAACTGGTAATACGTTGGTAATTATGTTATTTACATCCAATCCAGATTTGATTAATGAAACCATTTTATACCATGTCTCAAACATTTCACGCCCATACACACCTTTTAGCAATAAACTCTTAAATACAACTTTATCCCAATCCAGCGCTACATTTTTGCCACTAATTCCAAGCATTGCGATTTTCCCGCCATTTATCATCAAGTCAACCATCGAATGGATTGCCATTTCATTACCTGACATTTCTAAACCAACATCGAAACCTTCTTCCATACCGATATTATGCATTACATTACGCAATTTTGCATCAACCGCATCGGCAGTCTTACAGTCAGCCACATTTACAACGGCGTCAGCGCCCATTTGCTTTGCTAAGTCTAAACGATAATCATTCACATCTGTAATCACCACATTTTTCGCGCCAACTTTTTTGCAAATTGCAACCGCCATACAACCAATTGGACCAGCGCCTGTAATCAAAACATCTTCGCCAACCAAATCAAATGACAACGCGGTATGTACAGCATTACCAAACGGATCTAGCATACTTGCAATATTATCCGACACATAATCGGGTAACTTAAATACATTAAACGCAGGAATAGCCAAATATTCAGCAAAAGCCCCTGGACGATTCACTCCAACTCCAATCGTATTGGGGCATAAATGCACATGTCCCGCACGACAATTTCGACAAGTACCGCAAACAATATGCCCCTCACCTGAAACTCTATCGCCAATTTTTAATTCACGCTTGACATTATCGCCAATTTGCACGATTTCGCCGACAAATTCGTGACCAACATGCATCGGTACCGGAATCGTCTTTTGCGCCCACTCATCCCATTTATAAATATGTAAATCGGTACCACAGATTGCAGTCTTTTTAATTTTAATTAGAACTTCATCTTCTTTTATTTGTGGTGTTGTAGCAGTTTCTAGCCAAATACCTGTTTTAGCGTAAGATTTTGCCAACACCTTCATTGTTTTTGGAATATTCATTTATCAGTACCTCTCTTAGTTTAAATAACGCCAAGCTCTTTACCCACGGCAATAAAAGCTTTAATCGCAAGTGAAATTTGCTCTGACGTATGCGCCGCAGACATTTGTGTACGAATCCGCGCTTTACCTTTTGGTACCACGGGAAATGAAAAGGGAATAACATAAATTCCATGATTTAGTAATTTATCAGCAAATTCTACCGCCAATTTTTCATCATAAAGCATAACTGGAATAATCGGGTGTTCGCCTGGTACCAAATCAAAGCCAGCAGCAGACAAACCCTCGCGAAATTGTTTTTTGTTGCGTTCCAACTGCTCGCGAAGCGAATACGCTGTTTTTACTTTTTCGATCACTTTAATTGTTGTTGCCGTAATCACAGGCACTAATGAATTTGAAAACAGATACGGGCGTGATCTATTTCGCAATAAATTAATCACATTGGCTTTCGCCGAAGTATAACCACCAGAAGCACCGCCCAACCCTTTACCAAGCGTTCCTGTCATTATATCAATACGCCCCTCAACACCACAAAATTCGGGGGTGCCACGCCCATGTTTACCCACAAATCCAGTTGCATGCGAATCGTCAACCATGACCAGCGCGTTGTATTTATCTGCCAAATCGCAAATTGCTTTTAAATTGGCAATAATTCCATCCATAGAAAATACGCCATCAGTCGCGATTAATTTAAACCGCGCGCCATATTTGTCAGCATCAATTAATTGCGCCTCCAAATCTTGCATATTGTTGTTTTTGTAGCGAAACCGTTTTGCCTTACATAAACGAATGCCATCAATTATCGAAGCGTGATTTAATTCATCGGAAATAATTGCATCTTCTTCGCTAAGTAGCGTCTCAAATAGTCCGCCATTCGCATCAAAACACGAGCTGTATAAAATAGTATCTTCAAATCCTAAAAATTCGCTAATCGTCGCCTCTAATTCTTTATGAATTGATTGAGTACCACAAATAAATCGCACTGATGCAACGCCGTAGCCATGTTTGTCTAGTTCTTCCTTAGCAATTTTAATTAATCCCGCATCATCCGCCAAACCAAGATAATTATTTGCACAAAAATTTAATAACTCTTGTCCGCTAGCTAATCTAAGTTGCGGTGATTGCGGAGTTGCAATTATACGTTCGCTTTTTAATAATTTATTTACTGTGATTTCATCAATAATTTTATCAACATTAGTATAAAAACTTGCTTTCATGTATTACCCCATAATAATCATATAGATCAACAATACTCGAATTTACAGATAGAGTAAATCCTTATAAAACATACACTTAAACGCCTTAAACATTGATTTATTCGGATTTTAAATTGCGACAAGTATATGAACTTGAAATGATTGAATTTATACCCAAGAAATTAGATTCAAGAGTAGTATTATACCCTATTTTAATCCTCCATGAATAGCCCCGATAAAAATAAACTTATAACTCCTGTAAAACTCATTCATAGTTGTTAAATACGACCATAGCGCATAAATTAATTATAAATGTAGCTTTTATTCATAAAAAAATTATTTTTAACGCTATGCTATACCACCAAATTTACAACTGAATCACAATAAAATCAAACAATTTAGTGTAATACATTTATGCTATCATCTGAACACCACACAAAAATGTTATATACAAATTAAATAATAATGTAGTATAATTACACTATTAAAAACAATTATCCTAAATAAAGCAGTTGAAATTATTAGGTAATGATAACCCGTTGATTTATATATTAAATTATTTCAAATATGAATTTACCAAATTGGTGAATTCCATTTTTATATCACCTATGATGTAGAAAAGTATCTAAATGGAGTGCAATCCCTAATTTCGTAATGCAATTGCTTTATCTAGGATTATAAATACACATAATTTTATTAGGAAATACATAATGCCGGCAAGTATATCAAGCGTAAACAGTTTCACGAATATACAAAATTCATTTGATGAAACAAAAGAAAAATAAAGTACTAAACACAGGCATAACTAACCTAGGATTCAGCAATTGTGATGTGAGTTTAGAAGATAACACCATAACTAGCATAGATGAATATAAACAGATGTCACGTGATATTCCACCAGAAAATAAAAAGGCTACAAGAAAAAAGCTAGAAAATATCATGAACAATACTGATAAATTTAATATAAATGAACATGAAGAAATAATGCGCATAATCACTGAATTACTATCGCTAATGGTTCGTTTTAAATATCAACGCACATTTTCAACTGATAATAACATCCTGAACAATATAATCGATAAGATTAATAAAACAATTCTTACATATAATGAAAAAACTCAAAGCACTGGAAATACTAATGCAACACTGCTCACATCTAGAGAAATATTCGAATTAGCCAAAAATACCAGTTCGAACTGGAATATTTTTGGAAAAAGAAGCATTCCAACAAACCTTACAAAAATGCTTCAGGAATTTGGTACTACTACGTATGGGAATCGCAAACCACGTGAATTATTTATATCAAGAGCACTATGTGATTGGCTTAATTCAGAAATAGGAAACCCAACTATCCTAGGTGGAATGTTTTATATTCATGTAGATATTAGTAATGAAAATGAAATAAAACAATTATGTGATCTTGTTTATGGTGCTCAAATCAATACAAAAGACTTGGGTGCTTCAACGATGGCTATTTCAGAATTACAAAAATTTATGAAACAACAACTTGATGTTGGCACTGAAGAATCACAACGTAAAAAAATCTATACTATACAACAAGTAATAAAAATAGTAAAACAATATCCCAAATTCAAAAGCTCAACTCCTAGTAACAGAGAGTTTAAGAAAATAGATGATAGCGCTTATCACAAAATTGACCACGATTTTTTAAAGGAATTACAATCTAATTCAAAAGCCTTAAAAATCATTTGGCAAGAACAGGTGGATCCTGCACTTAAAGAGGAAATAACTCAATTTAAGAAACTAGTGGCTGGATATACGCTCGCATATAATCTACCCAAAATAAGAACAAAATTTCATGAACATTTGACTAAAAAAATGGAATCTGACGAACATAAAAAAGAATATAAAGCGCACGGCACAATATTAACCGAACATGGAAAGAAAAAAAGTCACAATTTATACCTTACCAGAATGAACATGACAAATGGCGTCACGATAAAATGCTACAAGAAGGTGATAAGGGAGTAGAAAAAAGATTGACTCTCACAAGCAAAAAGAGAGTTGTTCTAGAAGATATAAAACATCTAACACAACAAAAATTATTCAATGGAGCTAAAATTAAAAATATTTTTACAAGACTTGGAATTAGCAATCATTTTGTGGGATCCTTGAGAACTGGCAATAAATATTTAGCTCGAAATGCTGGCATTGATTTACATAGAAATAAACAAAACCAACATCTAGGAAAAAAGCATATAAAAATAGAAGTTACGGATTTTTTTCCAATACTCTGGGGTCTTAAGATATTAGAAGATGAAGACCATTATTTATTTGATTTAAAACCGGAGAATATTGGAGTTACAAAAGATAAAGAGGGTCAAACAATTCTAGCAATTTTTGATACTGATGAGCTATGTACACTAAAATCTCCGATATGGCGTATTACACAAAAGTATTCATGTATCAGATTAATAAATAATTTTATAAAAATTGCGGAAGAATTAAAGAGTCAACCTGCCAACAATAAAGAACAGACCACAAGAAAGCTAAAAATAATAGGTAGCACTTTAATTGAAAGACCAATGGCTATAACAATGTTAAAAGAACTCACTAAATATAATTTTTACCTTGACAAGCATGATAAAAAAACCGAACAGGTAAATGTTGCTCAAACAAATAGACCTTTTATTAAGCAATTTTGTAATGAACATATCAAACTTGATTACCATAATGACTTCGAATTATTGGTTACAAATCCAATTGAATATACAAATAGAATCATAAAAAACAAAATAACGCACACACCTTTGCTAGAAATGTTTGAAGGTTCTGCTCAATTTATAGAGAAAATGAATCTAGAGAAACAGAAGATGGAAGAAATGAGAAATCCAAAACAAAACACTACCAATTATCTTGATCAAAATGGATTCGAAACAAAACATGGCGATGATGGAAGCCAAGATGAAACCAAAGGCTACGATGAATATAAAGAATATAAAGAATCCGAAATTTTGTAGCCTATTCATATATAAACAATAGAATAATAAACTTATTCTAACAGCCTCCATCTATCTGACAACTTTTGTAAAATCACTTAAGTTGTCAGATTTTATTCTCATGACTTCCTCTACTCTATCATTAAAATAAATATCCAAGAATAACCACAAAAAATAAAAATAGTATATATCACACACTCAATAAAAAATGTTATAATCACATATTTATGGCACTAATAATAACAATGATTTTTGATAAATTAAACAGATTTCAAAATAAGGAATGGATTACAGCAAATGGCTTTTACAATATTGAACAGGTTACCTACAACAGAAGAAATTACGCACGAAATTCCTTTGTCATCACAAGGATATACCAATATAAAGCAACACCAGCAAGAAATAAGAGATATTCTTTCGGGAAATGATAATCGCCGGCTTGTTATAGTAGGACCATGTTCTGCATGGCCAGCACCCGCAGTAATCGAATATGCGCATAGATTAATGGAGATAAATCCATTAATCCGCCATAAAATAAAATTAGTAATGCGCGTATATATACAAAAACCGCGCACACGGACTGGCTGGTCGGGGGCACTAAATCAGCCTAATCCACAGCAAGCACCCAATATCGCTGCGGGAATGCGTTATACACGTCAAATGATGGTGAATGTTGTTGAGCTTGGAATGGCAATCGCCGACGAAGCATTATTCACACACAATACCCGCAGTTTTATCGAGTTATTATCATGGGTTGCAATAGGCGCCAGAAGTAGCGAAGATCAGGAACATAGAATATTTGCATCATCGCTGGATTGCCCTGTAGGTATAAAAAACCCTACCAATGGCTCAATTAAAATCGGAGTAAATGGTGTTGTTGCAGCTCAACATAAACACGTTGCTGTATTTGATGGCGCTGAAGTCGAAACGTCTGGCAACCAATATGCGCATTTGGTTTTGCGCGGTGGTAACGGCAAACCTAATTATTCGATAGAGCACATTCTTGAAGCAAAAGAACGCATGCAAAAACACAATATTATCAATCCAGCCATTATAATTGATGTAAGTCATGATAATTGTTTAATTAACGGCAAAAAAGAATATTTAAAGCAAGATGAAATAATTTTAGATATATTACAAAACATAAAACAACATCAAGAGCTAAAAACTCTTGTAAAAGGATTTATGATTGAGAGTTTTCTAAAAGAAGGACAACAAGATATTCACAATGATATTGATATGAATGGATTGTCCATCACGGATCCATGCATCGGATTTGAGCAAACACGTGAATTATTACTGAAACTAGCCGAACAACATATTTTATAAATAAAGGTAGCACCAAACAAATGTCTAAAATAAAATTTCTAATATTTGTAGTAATCATTAGCACGATAGGGCAAATGGCTGCAGAAATATACATTCCGTCATTGCCGTACATAGGCAAAGATTTTAATGTTTCTCATAGTTTAATCCAATTATCTATGAGTGGATTTTTATGTGGTATGGCGATTCCTGGTATATTTTTTGGTTATGCATCAGATTATGTTGGGCGCCGAAAAATTCTCCTAATCAGCACCATCATTAGCCTTATTGGTAGCGTATTATGTTTAATTGCGCCAAATATATATTGTTTAATCGCTGGACGAATAATACAAGGCATTGGATTTAGCGGAATCGGTAGCCTCGGACGCGCAACGCTTCGTGATCGATTTAGCGGTCAAGAATTAGCTAAATATTTATCTTATTTAGGAATTGCAATCTCTTTAGCGATTGACATCGCTCCATTTCTCGGCGGAATTTTACAACAATTTTTTGGCTGGCGAATAGTATTTGCATTAATTCTTGTGTATAATTTATACGCAATGTATTTATGCTACAACTATAAAGGCAATGAAACACTGATTCGAACACCAATGCAATTTAGCAATCTATTGAGCACCTGCGTTATTTTATTTAAAGATAATACATTTATGCGCTATAACATAATCTCTGCATTTAATTATGCCGTATTTATGGCATTTTTAGCTATTACAAGCTTTATATTACAAGATAGACTCGGTTTATCCCCAGCGGAATTTGGCGTGTTAACATTATTACTCACAACTGTATACATGGCTGGATGCTTTGTAAATGGTCATCTAATCAATAAAATGACTATGGATAATTTACTCTTGATAGGTATTGGCATAATAATTGCTGCGGGCGTAATGTTTGTTATACTTGATTTGATTAATTATTTGACGATGACTACATATTTAATCGCTGTTTGCGGGCTTTATTTTGGTAGCGGATTTGTATTTGCCAATAGTAGCGCGCAAGCATTTATGCATATAGATACCAATATTGGCACGGCATCTGCCTTATTTAGTAGTGTACAAATCGCATTAGGCGCAATAATTACTGCATTTATAAGTTTATTTAACCCAGAAAAAACATTAGCAATTGGATTAATTATTAGCATTTTAACTATTTTGAGCTTAATTGTACTCAAAATGAAACAAAAAGGTCTTGAAATATGACAAACTAGTCCTATATAGAAACTTATATGGTTATTAAATGTAAATTTTATTATTTTCGAGGAGTTTGGACTCATGGCATCAATTAAGCCTTTACAAGACCGCGTTGTTGTTGAACGCATAGAAGCAGAAGAAAAAACCGCATCTGGAATCGTATTACCAGGCGCTGCAGCCGAAAAACCTGATACAGGTATCGTAGTTGCAGTTGGTGATGGCAAAACTTTAGACAACGGGACAAAAATAACACCAAGCGTAAAAGTTGGTGACAAAGTTATTTTTGGAAAATATGCTGGACAATCCGTAAAACTAGACGGTAAAGAACTTCTAGTTATGCGCGAAGATGATATTTTTGGCATTATTGCTTAACTTGATAAATTATAGGAGTTTTAATAAATGGCAGCTAAAGAAGTAAAATTTGGAATTGATGCTCGCGACAAAATGGTGCGCGGCGTTAACATTCTTGCTGATGCAGTAAAAGTAACATTAGGGCCTAAAGGTCGTAATGTAGTGCTAGAGCGTTCATTTGGCGCACCTTTGATTACAAAAGATGGCGTTTCTGTTGCAAAAGAAATCGAACTGAAAGATAAGTTCGAAAACATGGGCGCACAAATGGTTAAAGAAGTTGCATCAAAAACAGCTGATGTTGCAGGCGATGGAACAACAACAGCAACAGTTCTTGCTCAATCTATCGTAAAAGAAGGCATGAAATTTGTTGCAGCAGGTATGAATCCAATGGATTTAAAACGCGGAATCGACAAGGCTGTTGAAGCACTTACGATTGAGCTAAAAAATATTGCAAAACCATGCACAACATCAAAAGAAATTGCCCAAGTTGGCTCGATTTCTGCTAATAGTGACCTAGAAATTGGTGAATTAATTGCAAAAGCTATGGACAAAGTTGGTAAAGAAGGTGTTATTACTGTAGAAGAAGCTAGCGGACTTTCTAACGAATTAGACATCGTTGAAGGTATGCAATTTGACAGAGGTTATTTGTCTCCATATTTTATCAATAACCAAGACAAACAAAATGCATTGTTAGAAAATCCATTCATTCTGTTAGTGGACAAAAAAATCTCTAATATCCGTGATTTATTACCAATACTAGAACAAGTAGCAAAAGCAGGTCGTCCATTATTGATTATTGCTGAAGATGTGGAAGGCGAAGCGCTTGCAACATTGGTGGTAAATAATATCCGTGGAATTTTAAAAACAGTTGCAGTTAAAGCCCCAGGGTTTGGCGACAGACGCAAAGCAATGTTGGAAGATATTGCAATTTTAACTAATGCAACAGTAATTGCCGAAGAAGTAGGTCTAAGCTTAGAAAAAGCTGAATTAGCAATGCTAGGTCAAGCTAAACGCGTTGAAATCGGTAAAGAAAATACGATCATTATTGATGGTGCTGGTTTAGATGCTAATATCAAAGCCCGTGTTGAAATGATCCGCAAACAAATTGATGAATAAACATCAGATTACGAC
>CAYWWJ010000046.1:0-10784 GCA_964462055.1 uncultured Neisseria sp.
CTTTCGAATTAATACAAACTCATATTTTGTAATCTTTGAACGTAAAAATTATAATGTCTTCTATAAAAAGAAAAGAGTTAATTAAAAATCAAGAATTAAATTTATGAAAGTATATAAATGAATAGATGTCTATCCATATCGCCATTAGACGGACGATATTTTGATAAAGTAAAAGAATTAAACCACATTGTGTCAGAATTTGGCTTGGTAAAATATCGTGTCAAAGTAGAAATTGAATGGTTGAAGTTGCTATTTGCCACTCCAGAAATTGGCTTGCCGATTTTAACTAAAGATGAAATTACATTCTTGGATAAGATTGCGGATAATTTTGATATTGTGGCTTGCGAGCGAATAAAAAAGTTGGAAACTACCACCAATCACGATGTTAAGGCTGTTGAATATTACATTAAAGAGCAAATTGCGTCTAATCCGAAGATTAATCAATACCGTGAATATGTGCATTTTGCCTGCACTTCTGAAGATATAAACAATTTGAGTTATGCATTGATGTTAAAAGATGCTCGTGGGAAAATATTATTGCCACAATTGGAGATATTGAGTAACAAATTAGCTGATTTAGCTAATGAATATCGAGATGTTTCGATTATGTGTCGCACCCATGGGCAACCTGCAACGCCATCAACAATGGGCAAAGAAATTTACAATGTAGTTTATCGCTTAACTAGACAGCTAAAGCAACTCAAAGCGCAAGATGTTCTGGGGAAAATCAACGGCGCGGTGGGTAATTACAATGCGCATGTAGTTGCTTATCCGAATATCCAGTGGAACGAATTAGCCGTCGAATTAGTTGAGAATCGGCTTGGTTTGACGTTTAATCCATTTACCACGCAAATCGAACCGCACGATTATGTTGCTGAATTATTTGATAATTTACGTCGGATTAATACAATTCTGATTGATTTATCGCGCGATATGTGGAGTTATATTTCGATTAATTATTTTAAGCAACGGGTAAATGCGCATGAGACTGGTAGTTCAACTATGCCACATAAGGTTAATCCGATTGATTTTGAAAATGCCGAGGGGAATTTCGGTTTGGCAAATGCGTTGGCGACTCATTTTTCGGAAAAGCTACCGATTTCGCGACTACAGCGCGATTTGACTGATTCCACGGTGCAACGCAATTTTGGTGTGGCAATTGGCTACAGTATATTGGCGTATAATTCATTGTTAAAGGGGCTAAACAAGCTGGAGATTAATATTACTGCGATAAATGCAGATCTGGACAATAATTGGGAATTATTAGCCGAACCAATTCAAACTGTAATGCGTAAATGCGGCGTTGTAAATGCCTATGAAAAGCTGAAGGATTTAACTCGTGGCAAAAAAGTAGACGGTGTGATGATGAAGGAATTTATTAATAGCTTAGATTTGCCAGAAGATGAAAAAAATAAGCTATTACAATTAACGCCACATAATTATTTGGGTTTAGCAAAGGTGTTATTTTAATGGTGAATAATAGACAAGCTAAGAAAGTTTTGATTTTGTATACTGGTGGCACGATCGGTATGGATTATGTTGATGGCGTTCTACATGTTACTCCAGAATTATTTAGATCGCAACTTAACCGTTTGGTAAAAAGTACGGATATTACACTTGAATTGATAGAATATAAGCATTTGATTGATTCTTCTGACATAACAACAGAACATTGGCAACAAATGATAACGGATATTAGTAATAATTACAACGATTTTGACGGTTTTGTGATTGTTCATGGCACGGATACGATGGCGTATACGGCAAGTGTGCTGTCATTTGCTTTGCGTGGTCTGGGTAAGCCTGTTATATTGACTGGCGCACAATTGCCTTTGGTGCATTTGCGTAGCGATGGCTGGAATAATCTCACTGATGCGTTATATGCCGCAACGCAGAGTGATTTGTGCGAAGTTGCAATTGTGTTTAATCATATGTTATTGCGCGGATCTCGTGCACAAAAAATTAGCACCAATAAGTTTTTTGGGTTTGATTCGGTGGATGAAGAGCCATTGGCTACATTTGGTATAAATATAGAGTGGCATAAAAAACGTTGGCTAAAATACAAAGAATGCGAATTTTATCCAGTACAGTTAAAATCATTTCGCGTATTGGATTTAAGTCTGCGTCCTGCGTTTACAACGGAGTTTATCGCTGATACGCTATTAAATACATCGCTGGATGGTCTTATTTTGCAAACTTATGGTAGTGGTAATTTTCCGATTCATAATGTGCGATTCATGGAGGGTTTGCGAGCGGCAAGTAATGCAGGTGTGATTATCGTGAATATTACGCAGGTTATTGAAGGACGTGTAACAAATGAATATGCAAATAGCAAATTACCTGGATTTGGCATAGTTAGCGGGTGCGATATGACGCCTGAGGCAGCATTAGCAAAGTTAAATGTATTGTTATCTAGCGGAATGCACATTGCTGAAATAAAGCTTGCAATGAGTAAAAATCTTGTGGGTGAATTAACGTGTATAAGTTAGTGAAGTTGCAATTTGTTGAGTTATGTTTACGCTTGAATGAGCGTGTGATAAAAGAAGGAGTGGCGCCTCAAGTAGGAATCGAACCTACGACCTGCGGATTAACAGTCCGTCGCTCTAACCGTCTGAGCTATTGAGGCGTTGCTTTATGTTTGAGATAGGGATTATACAATTAATTGGTAGTTCTTGTCAACAATTTTTTGTAATATTTTTCGAATAAGTCTTGTTAATCTGAAAATCTTATTTTCAAGCAAATACTTAGTGGGTTGATTTTTTATTTGACAACATCTCTTATATATACAGAATAAATTAATTTTTCCCTCATGAGTTATCACAAAATCGGTAAAAATTAATTTATTCTGTATATTGTAACAATCACTGTTAATTAGTTACAAAAAGTTATACAATATACAATATGCGTCCTCACTTTTTAATGAACGTAAAAATTAATAATTTGTCCTATAAAAAGAGTAAATTAAAAAGTGATGACTCATGTATATAAAAATCAACGGATACATTTTAAAATAAGGTTCAGATGTTAAATAAAATTTGCATTTATGAAGAAAATGATAAATTATATACTTTTGCGTATAATGCAGCAATGGAGTTGGAATATATATTGCAAGAATCAACGGTTGCAGTGTTGGAATCAATTTATTTAGCCAAGATAAAATCTGTAATGTCGGCAAATAACTTAGCATTTGTGAATTATCAAAATAAAAGCGCTGGCTTATTGAATTTAGATTCAAAGGATAAGTTGCAGGCAGGTAGTCAGATTTTATGTCAAATGAATTGGCGTGGCGATGGCGAAAAGCTCCCCAAATTTAGTTCTCAAATTAAACACGTTGGTCGTTACGTGATTTTACTTCATCAGCCACGTAATGGTGCTGTTAAGCATGCGTTTTCTAAGCAGCTAAAGAATCAGACGGATCTTGCTAAAATCAGTCAAAAATATTCTATTCATCACTTAATTTTTCGGTCGAGTTGCGATAAAGTTGCAGCAAATAATTATAATTTAATTGAAGCTGAAATAAATTCTTTAGTTGAGCAAGATAATAAGATTCATCTGGCATTACAATGCGGCTCTACTGGTAATATTATTGCAGGAGTGGCTGATTATTTCCGTTTAGTTCGAAGCTTGGAATTTTCTTCAGAGTTATCTATTTTTACCAATAATGCCGATGTATTCGCGAAATTGAAGCCATATGTTGATATGTGGCAAATTGATAATTTGAATCTTGATCCTGATTTAACGCCATCGTTATATGAAAATGATGTTCGCCAATCTCTAGCTTCGCAGCAAAAAATTGTAAGTAAGCATGGGGGAAATTTTATTTGCCATAAATTATCAGGGATAAACTTGATTGATATAAATTCTGACAAAACCCAGAGCGATTTTTATACGTTGAATTATTTATTATGCGAAGAATTGGTTGCCACAATAAAACTACAGGATCTATGCGGAATAATTCTCATTGATTTTGTGAAAAACATGTCTATAAAACAGCAGGATAATATTATAAATAAGTTAAGTTCATTGCTAATTAATGATTGGCGAAAAAGCACGGTGCTCGGGTTTACTAATGCTGGCATATGTGAAATTATTCGTAGCAAGTAAAACTTGCCACACTTTGCACCGCAATTTTCCTTTTCTTAAGTTTTTATCGTAATATTTCTATTTGTCTTCACTATATTATTTTGTTTCTTGTGTTATTCCTTCTGTAACTTGAAATTGCTCTCGTATATATTGATAAAATTGTTGCCCTTCGACTACTGCATTAATTGCAACTTCTAGTGAATCAGTTAATTCATCTAAGTCTATATTAGCAAAAGATACATCACCAAATCGTAACGTCTCAGGAAGACTACATAGTACAAACCTAGAAAAGCCATTGGGAATACGCAAAATTGACGGCGGTAATTCAGCTTCGATTAAAAGTTTATTTAAAATAATTTGACAAAATAGCCGGTTATTGCCATTTTCAAAGTAGTGGCATGCCTCAAGTATAGATGTGAATGTAATAATAACTGCAATTTTTTGTCTTTCTGTGGTAATTCGACTAAATGCTTGCTGAAAATCATTTAGTTGTTTAGTATAAAATTGCATAATTTGCAGTTCTGAGGCATATCTTGATGAAACTGACAAACCATATTCTACATTAGATAGTTCACCATAGAATGCATTTTCTCTATATTCATCTCTAACACGTTGGAAGTCAAATTCGCAACACGGATTTAATACTTTTTGTGGATTATAATATCTTGAATTCTCGCCTCTGTATTCATATACTGTGCCTTCAAATTTCTCTAATAAGTCCAGGGATCTTGGAATGTTATAATATAAATGAATATAACCTTCAGGTCCTATAGTTTTGTGACGTATTGTTAGAATGTTTTCTTTAGATTGAGTAGTCGTAGCTATTTCTTTAAATAATTTAAATGTGCTAATAGCTTGAGAGGTGTTGTTATTAAATAGCATCAATTTATTAACTTTTGTGAATTGAATTGCTATTTCTTCAGGGCTAAACGTTGAATATGCTGGGCTAAGCGTAAGCAAATAGAATAACTTTTTTTGGGGATCAATACATTCTAAATATTGAGTGCTACCATTTATAGTGATATGTATTATGTCACCGTATTTTATGTCAATGAGCCTTTCTTCGTTTTTTTCAAACTTCAATATATTATCATAATGCATATAAGGCTCTTGTTCACATGTTAATCCATATATAAATTGATTGCTGTTTAGTTGTAGATTATTGATTCGAAAATCTTGCCGTTCTGTAAATTTTAATTCACTAGTTAACGCAATGTTCAATCCGTAAAAGCATCCCTCTAAATATTTTCCTGATACACAGTCATTGTTAGTAATATCAAACATTTCTGGGCCATACTTTCTCGTATCTTTGTAAGTTTTATCATCTTTTGTAGCGAAACTCCTATCTATAAAAAACGTATAACCTAGTCTGTTTTGACATAATGTATTTGTTACATGATGAATTTCCTGAATATATAATGCGATTTCCTGAGTATGCTTCAGCCCGTCTGGAAAAGCATATAACTCAAAGCTGCACCACTTGGCTAATTCACTTATAATATAGCAATCAGAACCATCTATATTTGTCGTTAAGATCTTACATACTTTCGGGTCGATTTCTGGGGATTGCATTGTTGGGACTACATTTATTAATTTTGCATCCTCTTCATTATATTGGTAGATAAACTGTCTTATGGTATATTTAAAATTATTAAAATTCCGATATTCTCCGACGCTAAAATATTCTATTGGTCTATCTTTGCTTTCTTCTTCATTAATATATTGTATTGCTATATTTCTCAATTGGGTTCTTATTTTTTTAATTGGTGTGGTATTGTTTGTTATAGTTATACTGCTTTTTATTGTAGGACTAGTAAGATTGGTTTCGATTGTAAAAGGCATTAAAAATTCCTAGAAATATGTTTAATATAATAATGTTAGATAACCATTTGCTGAGTTATAAAATTTACCTCGGTTCTCATGTTTTATTTCTTCTTTTATAGGATAACTAACTAATCTTTTAGTAAATTATCCTATTTATTTAAACTCTCAATGAAAAGTGAGGACTTCGGTAAAAATTTATGTATACTCAAATAAGTTCAAAATAATTGAATTATACAAGCAACGACAGCTATTAATAATAGGTTGGTAGCGCAGTAGAATTCAAGTATGAAAAAATTGTTGGAGTATACAAGTCGTTATTGTAGTATTTAAGACACATATTTGTCTATAACATTTTTGTGTGGTATTCAATTATATGAGGTTTTATCAATCAAACCGTGTCATATAAAACCTTGATTTATGATTTTACTTAGTATTCTGCATTATTGTGTTAAAATTATCGCTTGGAAAACTCAATCTTATTAGGAATCTCAACGCATGCAAAATTTTGTACATCTTCGTCTGCACAGTGAATATTCAATAACCGATAGCATATTACGCATTAAAGACGCGGTGAAATTAGCCACGTCAGACAACATGTTGGCGCTTGGGCTATCTGATTTACATAATATGTTTGCGCTAGTCAAATTTTACAAGGCGTGTAGAAACAAAGGTATCAAGCCGATAATTTCTGCAGAAGTATACGTTGAAGGTATTGATGAGCGTTACAAGATAATTCTCATTGCAAAAAATATCGTAGGTTATCGACAATTATGCGATCTAATTACACGCTCGTATGTGAGTAATAAAACTGGCGATATAGCATATATAAAAGAAGAGTGGCTATTTACCGCGCATAATCACGATTTAATTGCATTGTCGGGGTTTATCGACGGTGACATTGGTAAATTAATTTTGGCGGGTAAATTAGTTGAGGCTGAGGCAAAAGCAGCATTGTGGGCGCAATGGTTTCCCGATAACTATTATTTGGAATTACAGCGGTTTAATCGTCCTGATGTCGATAAATTACTCACCGCAACGTTAAATATTGCCTCGCAATTAATTTTGCCTGTTGTGGCAACGCATCCGATTCAATTTGCCGAAGCTGGTGATCACTTCGCGCATGAAGTGCGTGTTGCTGTTGGTCAAGGCGCGCGAATTGACGACGAAAAACGTGTTAATCTATATGCGAATGATCAATATTTTCAGACGCAAGCACAAATGGTGAAGAAATTCAGCGATATTCCAAGCGCAATTACCAATAGTGTAGAAATTGCCAAGCGCTGTAATGTCGAAATCACGCTTGGTGAATATTTCTTGCCAAATTTTACTACGCCCGATAACATTCCACTAAACGATTATTTGTCGATTGTAGCCAAATCTGGTTTGGATAAACGATTGGCTGAAATGTTTGTTATAGATAGCGATGAATACAAAGAACATGCGCCAATTTTTCGTGAACGCTTAGAAATTGAAACTAAAACGATAATTCAAATGGGTTTTGCAGGTTATTTTCTGATTGTTGCAGATTTTATAATGTGGGCAAAAGCGAATGACGTTCCCGTTGGTCCAGGACGTGGTTCTGGTGCGGGGTCATTGGTGGCGTTTTCGCTGGGTATTACAGACGTTGAGCCGTTGCGATATAGCTTACTTTTTGAACGATTCTTAAATCCTGAACGGGTTTCTATGCCTGACTTTGATATTGATTTTTGCCAAGATAAGCGCGAATTGGTGATTGAGTACGTCAAAGACAAATATGGTGCCGATGCTGTTGCACAAATCGCAACATTTGGTACGATGACGTCGAAGGCGGTTATCAAAGACGTGGGGCGTGTACTCGGTTTGCCGTATGGATTATGTGATTCGTTGACTAAATTAATCATGAGTACGCCAGCAAAAAGCTATTCATTACTTGAGGCATATGCAGAATTCCCCGAGCTGAAGCAAAAAATTGACAATGCGGATTATGATGTAAAACGCTTGTGGGAATTATCTTTGCAGTTAGAAGATTTACCGCGCAGTGTCGGCAAACACGCGGCTGGAGTTTTAATCGCCCCTGGGAAATTAAGCGATTTTTGTCCGCTATATTTAGCTGATGGAATGCAAACATCGCAATTGGATAAAGATGATGTGGAAAGTATCGGTTTAGTTAAGTTTGACTTTTTAGGTTTGCGAAATCTCACGATTATTAAAGAAGCGGTTGAGAATATCAAAGAATTGCACGGCATTGAGGTTAATTTGTCGAATTACGATTTTACCGACAAAGGTGTGTATGAATTAATGCAAGCTGGGAATACAACCGCGGTGTTTCAGCTCGAGTCGCAAGGAATGCGTCGGCTTTTGGTTAAGCTAGAACCAGATAGATTTGATGATATTATTGCAGTATTGGCATTGTATCGCCCAGGCCCGCTTGGTTCTGGAATGGTTGATGATTTTATCAAACGCAAAAAAGGCGAGGCGGATATCAATTATTTTCACCCAGATCTGCAGGAATGTTTAGAGCCAACTTATGGGGTGATCGTTTATCAAGAACAAGTAATGCAAATTTCACAGACTATTGGTGGTTATACGCTTGGTGGTGCCGATTTATTGCGTCGCGCTATGGGTAAAAAGAAGCCTGAAGAAATGGCGAAACATAAAAATTTATTTATGGATGGTGCGAAACAGCGTGGTTATGACGTAAAATTAGCCGAAAATTTGTTTGATTTGATGGCGAAATTCGCTGAATATGGTTTTAATAAATCGCATACCGCGGCATATGCTGTTGTGTCATATCATACAGCGTATTTAAAGCATCATTATAAAACCGCATTTATGGCTGCGACATTATCTTCGGAGTTGGATAAAACCGATAAATTGTATGAATTTTGCCAAGATTGTTTAGAGAATGATTTGATTATGTTACCACCAGATGTTAATCAATCTGTATATCGGTTTAAAGCTATTGATAATCAGACGATTCGCTATGCATTAGGCGCGATAAAGGGGATTGGTGCTGGTGTTGTTGAGTTAATTGAGAATGAACGTGCACGTGGTGGTGAATTCACTAGTTTTGTTGATTTTTGTCGACGTATGGATAAAAAAGCGCTGAGTAAAAAGACCTTGGAAGGGCTAATTAAAGCTGGCGCATTTGATTCCTTGGAAGCTAATCGTGCGAAATTGTATTACAATATTGAAAATGTGTTGGAATTTGTCAATAAAGAGCGTGAGAATGCCAATCAAGGTTCGTTGTTTGATCTGTTTGCTGATGATGAAGATATTCTCGAAAGTGGATTGCTACATGAGGTTAATTTAGTTGATTATCCGTTATTTAGCTTGAAAGAACAGCTGACATTGGAGAAGCAGGCAATTGGCTATTATTTGACAGCGAGTTTATTTGATGAATATAAGGATATTGTGAAGAAATTAGGCATTATTCCGTTGAGTAAATATAAGCTGGAAGATGAAGAAATGCAGGAGCTGATTAATCGCCCATATGGCAAAGAAAAGCCTAAGGTGTTGATTTGCGGCGTTATTAATTACATTGGTTCAAGACCAATGAAAAAAGGTGGCAAAATTGTTTTTGTCAATTTAGAGGATGAGAGTTCTGAGCTGGAATTTGTATTATTTGACGCTGATGCCGAGAAATACAAAGAATTAATTAAAATAGATGCAATGATTTGCGTTGAAGGCGAGCTTATGTATGATTCATTTCGCGAGCAGATTAAGCTCACTGGCAAGCATGTTTATACATTAGATGAGGCAATTGCAACGAAGGTAACTGGTATGAATTTGATTTTAGATCCGAATGTTGATGTAGATGGCTTGGAGAATTGTTTGCTCGCGGAGAATGATTCTGGCATTAGCGTTAGAATTCATGCGAGTTATAGCAATTCCGTTGCGCGCTGTCGTCTGAGTGTGGCAAAACGCGCAATGTTGGATTTTGATCGCTTGGAAGAATTGAGTAAAATCGTGGGTAAATCCAATTGGTCGCTAAGCTTGAATTGATTTATCCACAATTATTAATCAATATAATTATCTTTATCTTTTATAAACAACGGTTTTTTTTGTGGCAATAATATTGGGGTAAATTATGTAATTAACATTTGCTCCACTAGTATAGCCTGGAAGAACATATGCTCTTTCGAAAATAGTTATTGGTGTTGTATAACTTGGTAACAAGGATGTTCCCATTAAATCTATACAGTAATCGTTAGCTACTGCAATTGTTTGATTATTACAATCACGTGAAATAAAAGTTACAAATAATTTATCGATATTAGCATATAATTCAGAATAAGAATCTGGAATAATAATCCCAAGTTTATTTAAAACATTTTTTGCTGAATCATTAAGATTACCGCTACTAAACCCCACCGCTGACTTATTTGTTTGTGAACTACTTGCAATCCCCGATTGATTAGATGCGTTATATATACCGATTGATAAATAAGAGTTGTTATTAGTCACACTATGATTTACTCCCGCAATAAAATCTGTTTCCTGTGGGCCAAGAATTAATGCTGAGTCAGTTAATGTTGCATATGTAGCAGTATCTTGATTATCTCCATAACAATTGACACCATATTGAATACAGATATCCCCAACTAACCCAGAGTCTGGAGCGCCATCCGAATTATTTGTCTCGGTTGCTTGTATCGCAGAAATAGTGGCTTCAATTGTTCCAGATTGGTTTTTTTCAAGATATACTTTTAATAATTCACTAAGTTGTGATAATGCAGTTTTGAGATTGGTTTCATCATTATTAAAAGCGTGATTAGTATATTGATTAGGTGGATAATTAGATTTAGCTAAATTAGGACTAGTTACTTTATAAACTAACACATTACTGCTTCTATGATAACTTGTCAACTATATTTTGCTAAATAGTTAAAAAAATA
>CAYWWJ010000047.1:0-10662 GCA_964462055.1 uncultured Neisseria sp.
TTATAATCAAATTATGCTTACTTTATCAAGTGACCCCACGTTTTGTTATGCTCTCGTTTTGATGAAGCTATTACATTTATAACATCTGGTATAGCATCACCTGATTTCCAAATTGTTACCAAATTGCCATTATTTGGGTCGGGATTATCCACAGACACATGAAGTTTAGTCTCTGTCACTTTACCTAATGTTGTCATCATCGTAAATACCTGTGCATTGCCATCAATAGTAAAGTCAATCTTTAACTGCCCCATATTACCCCAGGCATTCATGCCTGCTGCGAGAAATAATGTACACTTATCATCTGTTGGCTTTAGCGTTGTACCAGTACATTTATCTTGTGAAATTGCACTTTCTGACGTAATCAGGAGCTTGTTATCAATATCTTGATAATTTGTAGATTCTGGTATAAACTCAATTTTTTGTATAGTCATGTTTTTTGTGTTATTACGAGGATTAGTTATTGTAATCATTTTACCATTGGAAACAAACACGCCATTGTCATCAAAATATGAATTAGCATATAACGGAGGTGTCATAAATTCGAATTGCTGGGTTTGCGTATTATCCAAATTTATAGAACCATCAACACCTATATAAAAAGTTATGGTATGATAGCTATCTACATAATATTGAGCATATACACTAACATAGCCCACCTGTGAACCAACAGGATAGCTTTTAAGAGATAATTTAAAATTACATCCACCAGATTCAAAATTATACCCTACAACACATCCATTGTCGGTATTGGTTGTTGAATTAATACCTTCTGGAGGCACAATCATAATACTACTAAGAATTAGCTTATGATTAGAAATAGTTTTTGTAAATATTGGGCAAATACCTAATGAATTACAATTCATCGACATAATATTTTGTATTCTCACGCCATTACTTACATTTACTTTATTTGCAACACTAGCCCCCATATACCAAACTTCTAATTTATCTGTACCAACGGGATTACCATTTGTAATAGCATTATAACTCACATAAAGTTCACAACTGGCACCACTTAATAACCTACCACCACATGTATTTAGATTAGATACAACATAATTTGGTTGCATGCTTCCTTGATCAACTTGCAAAATAACAGCATTGTAGTTTACGTTCGTCAAATACAATGGTGAACTCTCAACATTAGTTATAGTTATAGGTTGAGTTCCAAGTTTATCTATACTAATATCTCCAAGTATGTTTGGTTGTGATGAAATCCTTGTTGAAAATTGTAATTTCTTAGATTGATCGGTTATATTGTTGGTATAATTATAATTCCAAATTGGCAATACGATTTTTTTAACGCCATTATTCGTATTAATAGTCATCGTTACATTGGTTTTGTAATAATGAATTCCTTGAATATCCAAGTCAATATTACACGTGTCATTCTGTTTAAGCGTGTTATTTAAACAGCTTGAACTTGATTTTACGGTATCCGACTCGTTATCAAGCTGTATACTTTGGATAATTAATGGTGTAGCACTATTATGCGCCATTGTAATAGATGCATCGCCAATATTATGTAATGCGTCGATTGAATTAATATCGTTGCCAGCGATGGAATATGTTTCAGTGGTAGATATAGAATTAGTCGTAGTACTTCCGCCACTAGAACCTCCACCAGACCCACCGCCACAAGCGATTAACAGTAACGACAGCATCATTAAAGCGATATTTTTTATATTAGCCATAAGAATTCCTTAAAAATAAAAAGTATGATTTGCAGAGTAATTACAAGCATTTTTGTTATACTCAAATTATTTGAGTCATAGACGCAAGCATCGGTAATTCAAAGACAAAAAGCATATATTGTTATGAATAGTTTGGCGCTATACACTTGTTCAATTTAATTTACGACAAAATTGTCGCCGTAAATATAAAGTTAGAAGAGTGTTTAGACGAATGGAATGAGAAGTTTTTCAGAGTTAAATAACAAGTGTTTCTGATAATAATATGAGATATTAAAGTTGAATGGAATATTTTTTTGTGAAGATTGATGATTAATTTTTACGTTGAAATAGCTGTTGTGTATTTCATGAAATATTGAACATATGAATTGCTGAAGAAGAATATTGGAATCTATGTTAAATAAAGCTAGCAGTAATGTTTCTTGTATGAAAAGGATTATTCTTGTGAACTCAACCGTAAAATGATTTATTTGTTCTAGACCATTAAAGACAATACAATTATCATCATCTAGTATATTGGATATAGCTATTGCGATAAAAAAAGTTAATGAAAGAACAATTTTTTTGTTAAAATAATTACTTGCGCAGAACATAGTTAAACTCCTTCAGGGGAAAAAAAGGATTTTAGCGAACGATAAATTATTAATTAGTCGTTAATAATTTATTTCTGTTCTGTGCTTCATCTTTTATCTTCATCTTCATTAAATTTTAAAAAACCAACTCTTCTTAGCTGGCATGATTATACTCCATAATTTGTAAGTTGTCAAAAAAAAATCAAAAATAAAATACTTAGTATAAGCATGATGTATATTGACTTTTTGGATATATTGCATGCTCATTTAGCGATGAAGTGCTACAGTATTTTGATTATTAAATGTGTATGATAAGGCTAATTTATCAACGCCCGAAATTAAGCATTACGAAAAATTTATTATATAACAACGACAAAATTATGCAGTAGTATTTAAAGCAACATTAGGGAATTTGTAACGAAAAGCCTACGTTTTTATTCACAAATTTGTTTTAATAGCTTTAGATCATAGCTCAGGATTATCTACTTCTTCGTCAAGAAAAATGTGTTATAATAACTACTACAAAAGCACAACATCGGACCTATATTATTAATAAATTGCAACCGACGAAGAGAGAAACATGCCAATAATAAAAATTTTACCACACCCAGAAATATGTCCCAACGGCGCGGAATTCCCTGCAAAATCAGGCATTAGCATCTGTCAACAATTGCTTGACAACAACATAGAAATCGAACATGCATGCGATATGGTCGCGGCATGCACAACTTGCCACGTTATAGTGCGCGCTGGATTTAATTCACTTAACGAAATAAGCGAAAAAGAAGAGGATCTATTAGATATGGCATGGGGTTTGACCTCCACGTCGAGATTATCCTGCCAAGCACAAATTAGCGATGAAGATATAACGGTAGAAATACCTAAATACACAATCAATCACGCTAAAGAAGGTTAAAATGAGCAAAAATAAGCACAGCAATTACCTCGATCATGACGATTATCAATTAGGATTGCCTCATGAAGATAATAATCAAAGCAATGTTGGTCATGAACTTGGCACGTATAATACGGAGAATCAATCCACTCGAAACACTAGTAGTCGCGTATTATTTTGGTGCATGATCTTGACATTTAGCTTTGCCATTGTTGAGGGAATTGGTGGATATTTGGTTCATTCTATTGCATTGCAAGCCGATGCGGTACATATGTTAACCGACGCTGCAGGATTATTTATCGCATATATTGCCAATAAAATAAGTCGCAAACCGGCAACAACGCATCTCTCATTCGGCTACGGTAAAGCAGAAGCTCTTGGCGCGCTGATAAACTGCATTTTTACCTCAGTGCTAACGCTTGGGTTAATTTGGCAAGTTCTGGCGAGATTTTTTGCACCAGTTGATGTTCATGGCGCAGGCTTATTTATTTTAGCATCGGTTGGTATGTTTGTCAATGGATTAGTCGTATTGGTTCTATCGAAAAATGCAAATTCATTAAATACCAAAGCAGCATTAATCCACGCACTTGGCGATCTACTCGGCTCTGCTATTGCAATTATCGCTGGTATCGTTATTTATTTCACCGACTTCAACCTGATTGACCCGATTTTATCGCTAATAGTAATTACTATCTTAATTAGCTCCAATTATCGTTTAATAGTAAAATCAAGTCGTGTATTGATGGCTGGCGTGCCAGAAAATATCGATTACGAAGAAGTTGGTCGCTCGTTAGAAGCGATTAATGGCGTGCTAAATGTACACGATCTACATATTTGGTATATGTCGGCAAATAACACCGCATTATCCGCGCATGTTGTTGCACAAAGCCCATATACTTGGCAGCAAACATTGCTTTCTTGCCAAAAGATGTTACGAGATAAATACAATATTACGCACGTAACCTTACAACATGAGTTCAATCCTCATAAATATATGCAAGGCTACTGCGAAGTACGGTGAGTAGTTAACTTTTTTCATAGCTTCTTTAAGCGATTTTACTTGTTGCACTATGCGATGAAACCCAATATTAGCTATCAAAATCAACCAATGATTGTACCTTTGCCAGAACATCTTCAAGAATATCTATCGGGCAGGATTCAATTATTTTATATTTGCGTTCAACATAATCGACCATCCTAATTTGATTTGATAAAACCACACCAGTTGTTTGTGTTCCACTCAACAACGGTACGCTAAAACCATTCATTCTTGAAAAGTTTCCACCTGTAGTAATTGGAGCAATTAGCGCCACTCCAAATCTATTAAATTCTTTAATAGTAAGCACTAAAGCATATCGCTTGCCTTTCTGCTCCTTTCCAAGTGTTGGCTCTAAATCTATATGAATAATATCTCCACGCTGTAAGACTTTACTCACCTATCAACTCCTCGCCAATAGACTTCATCCCTAACCAATCTTTGTCTTCATCATCTAAAGCCATATTTTCTGTGTTACACAATAACAATAAATCTTCAATTTTATATTTTTTTCGTGATTTTGTAGGCTCTAAGATTATTCCATTAAGAACATTCCTCGCCTCCACCTTATCACCAATAGATAAATTAGCAGATGCAAGCAATCTTTTTGGAATTGTTACTCCTGCACTATTTCCAATTTGCCTAATTTCAAGTAACATGTTATAATCCCTATAAATTGTTATAACATAATTATACTATATTCACCTCATTTTATCAATAATTATTTAATAATTTTTATAAATAATTACCTATTAATTAATAAAATCAACGAGTTAAACAAATTATAACATAATAATTATTTAAGATAATTCCGCTATTGGAAATCCTAAACAAAGCCAAGTTGATAATTTGAATGATTGAATTATTAAAACTGAAAATAATGAGAAGATTAAAAATCCTATAGCATGAGCATGCCAAGCCTTAAATAATTTTTTTGATAATTGGTATTGAACGAAATATATTCCATAACGATCTGTTCAAACACCTAATAAAAAATATCCACTATATGCAACTGTTGAGATTAATAGTAGATAACCATAGTTATTAGTGGCAAATGATTCATATAAAAACTTTTCAAAATATTACTCTAATTCTTCAAACAACTGAATTTGGAGTAATCGTAATTATATCACTCTACAAATATTCAAAGGTCAACTTTAGCACTGAAGCTTAACCTAATGCCATTGCCATACTGAACTCCCAGATTTTTCCGAAATCATATTTTTACAGCTATTATTAATTTTTAACAATTAATTTACCCACAATTATTCAGAGGATTTGCAATATGATTTGACTTCTAGTGTACTCTCTAGAATAATTAAGATATCCCACATTATATTTTCAATCGTTTCAATAAAGGAGTGTATTTCTTCTTTACCAACGCTAATTGCGTTATCACCATGGGCAATCTTATTTCTAAAATATATGAGCTTATTCAATGCATTTTTATGCTTATTAACTGATGAAATATCAAAAGATAAGTGCAAGAATATATCCTTTAATATTTCATAATTCACATTAGATTTAAGTAACCATTTATTTACGAAATCATTTTCGATATTAAAATATAATTTATTGTTAGATACGAATAAAATGTTCTTTGCAAATTTCTTTTTTGTATCATGCCGAGTCTTTCCATCTTTCATATTTAAAACTGAATCAAAATAAAAAGTTAAAACATTTATGTCAACATTAGAGGCGGTTAATTCTAGAGTATTTAGGTATTTTAGATATGACTCTGAGACGTTATGCATGAACGCTTCCCAAATTGCATATACGGATACTACACTAAGCCGATAAAAATAACTAGAGTCGCCCTCGATAAAGTTATATCTAATTGGTATAGTTTTAATCCTGCTTAGCTCATAGATGCGCCATTCCACATCTTCCAATATGTTTTCAATTAGCATGTTATACTATCTGAAATTTTTCTTTTGCTAATGTTATACGTTTATTGATTCTTGCTTTACTCGTTGTATAATTACCAGTAGCATCACTAAAGTCTTTAGTGGCAATTAGGTTATCTTTTATTTCTATAATTCTTTTGGAATCATTTATTTTTTCATAATCGTCAATATAGGAGGCTACTCCAACCATTACACAATCATAAATGCTAGGAGAGAAGATACTATTACGACCCCTAAATATAGTGCTTCCTAATGGTTTTAATATATTAATAACGCGGTTAAATAACTTTTTTAACTCTTCAATTTTATTAGTATTAACATTATTCACATGTTCCTTCATATAATTTGTCATATGTATTGATAAATTATCAGATATTGTTTCTGTTGTATCTATCATTGAACAAAATCTTAATACTAATTCATCAAGATATAGTTTTTGGAGTTGGTTTTCTGTAGGTTGTATTAAAGTAATAAAGTCTACATTTTGAGATACTTCTTTAAGAAATTGATTAAAATCTTGTGAAACACCTCTGAATATACAATTTCTAATTTCCTGATCAGTCAATTCCGATCCACCAGTATTTAATCTATTAAACAACTCGTAACGCATATCAAAGTCGCTATTCCACTTTATAATTTCCACTCTACAAGATGCTCTTTTAATATTAAGTTGTAATTTTAATGGTAAATTAGAATATATTAACCCCTCAAATTCTTTAATTAAATCTCCTTCATCCATTATCCAATTATTATTATCATTTGGAGACCCATTAGGATTTGGTTTTAGAAGCCCAATGAATGAAAGTATGGTTGATAACCTTTGGAGGCCATCTACTACTTCCCAAACACCATCTTTATTTTCTGCTACAAATATTGGAGGAATTGGAATACCAATCAATATAGACTCTATTAATCTGGTTCTTTGATATACATTCCAACGAAATAGTCTTTGGAAATCTGGGGGATATAATAATTTCATTACGTTCATACATATTTATTATCTCGCCAAATGACATGTCTAACCTATCTGTTGATAAACTATTTCTTTTATCTTCTAATTCTTTAATAACTTTATCTATTTTTGTCATTATTCGTTACTTCCATATAATTTATGAGTGGCAAATTTCAGCATAAAATGCAACTTACCGTTATATATTTCTTTAAAATTTTATACTTAAAACATATAATTGCATGAGTTTAATTTTGAGCGTTTACATTACGTTTTTTTATATACTCATTTCCCAATATGGGTTACCTCTTAATAATCGGGATAGTCGGAGGATTTTTGTAAAAACTAGTTCTGCTTTCTAAATTTAAGCTGCACTACATTGGGGATATTGGCTCTAACTGCCACCAAGATTTTTTCCGCGACAGTTAGCCAAAAACTGTTGTAATGTACAGTGCAAATTAAACTATGATACATATCCCCACTCTTTGTATAATTCTTGATATTTACTTTCATTTTTATGTGCTAAAAAATAAATATACTCTGGAGCTATATCAATTTGTCCACCTAACCACGATAACGTATAATCAACTGTAAAATTAGCAAAAATTATAGGGTTATTTAAAGATCTAAATATCTCTCTATGTTCATTTGCTAATTTATCACTAAAATCAATCTTGTGGACTTCACCATTATTGAACTCAACTTCAATAACTTTATCATGAAGGTATTTAGCATTAATAATTTCTAACATAATTTATGCACCGATACTAAAGGAGTAACCGTAACAAAAATTCCGCCTCTTTGCATGGTTTCCCAATGTTTTAGAAGACTATCGCTGTTAAGTAATTACACATTAGCCATAAACAGGGAATTTCGCACATAAATCTAGCGCTTGCTGCTTCACTCGTGCAATAACGCCCGCATCTTGTGGGTGTTCTAGCACATCGGCTATCATATTTGCCAATAACTCACATTCCGCCTCTTTAAAACCACGCGTTGTAATCGCTGGCGTACCAAGACGAATCCCGCTGGTTACAAAAGGTTTTTCTGGATCATTTGGAATTGAGTTTTTATTAATCGTAATATTTGCTTGCCCTAAAACATCTTCAGCAAGTTTACCAGTAATCCCTTTGGCGCGTAAATCAACCAACATAACATGCGATTCAGTACGTCCCGAAACTATGCGCAATCCACGCTTGATTAATGTGTTAGCCAACACAACAGCATTTTTCTTTACTTGAATTTGATAATCTTTAAAATCTGGTTGCAATGCCTCACCAAAAGCCACAGCTTTGGCTGCAATTACGTGCATTAATGGACCACCTTGTAAGCCCGGAAATATCGATGAATTAATTAATTTCTCATGAATCGCCTTCGCCAGAATAATTCCGCCACGCGGACCACGCAAAGTTTTATGCGTTGTTGATGTCACAAAATCGGCATATGGCACTGGATTTGGATAAACGCCAGCAGCAATTAGACCAGCATAATGCGCCATATCAACCATCAATAATGCGCCAACTTTATCAGCTACCATACGAAATTTAGCAAAATCAATTTCTAAAGAATATGCCGAAGCACCAGCTACAATCAATTTCGGCTTATGTTCCACTGCCAAACGCTCTACTTCCGCATAGTCAATCGCTTCGTTTTTATCTAATCCATAACTGACAAAATTAAATAATTTGCCCGATAAATTTACTGGAGAACCATGCGTCAAATGTCCACCGTGTGCCAATGACATTCCCAATACGGTGTCATTCGGCTGTAAAACGGCAAAGTACACAGCTTGATTGGCTTGTGAGCCAGAATGTGGCTGTACATTAGCATATTCCGCACCAAAAATCTGCTTCAGGCGTGAGATAGCCAACTCTTCGGCCATATCCACGTAAATACATCCGCCATAATAGCGCTTGTGTGGATAACCTTCAGCGTATTTGTTGGTAAGTACCGAACCTTGCGCTTCCATAACTGCTTTTGATACGTAATTTTCCGATGCAATAAGCTCAATATGCTCTTCTTGACGTACCGATTCTAACGCAATTATTTTTGCCAATTCTGGATCTTGATCTAAAATTGTTTTTGCTACACTAAACATGATTTTATCCCTAAAATTTATTGTAATTACTTAGTAATGATGTTTACAATATACAGAATAAATTAATTTTTACCGATTTTGTGATAACTCATGAGGGAAAAATTAATTTATTCTGTATATTGAGAGATATTGTTAAGTAGTTACAAATTATTTATTTTCAATGCGTCCATATTTGTCATCAAAACGCACAATATCATCTTCACCAAGATATTTACCACATTGTACTTCGATCAAAATAAGATTATTGTTAGTCTTATTTTCAAGGCGATGCTGGTGCTCTTTTTCTATATACGTTGATTGATTTGCGGATAATTCGAAAATCTTATCGCCATTCGTAACTGTTGCAATACCATCGACAACAATCCAATGTTCGCTACGTTTATGATGCATTTGTAACGACAACGCTGCACCTGGCTTAACCTCAATGCGCTTGATTTTATAAAAAGGACCTTCTTCAAGCACAGTATAAGTACCCCAAGGTCTATGCACTGTTTGATGTAATTCTGATGTTTTATGTTCCATTTGTTTTAATCTTTCAAAAATATATTTAACACTTTGTGAATTATTTTTATCCGCAACCAAGACGGCATCTGGCGTATCTACAATAATGAGATTTTTAATATCAACACCAGCAATAATTCGACTAGTCGAATAAACTAAGCAATCGTGCACATTGTGTAGCACGCTTTCACCAATAATGGCATTATTTTGCTTATCCAAAGGCAATGTCTGTGCAATTGATTGCCATGAACCAATATCTGACCAGCCAATGCTACACGGCACAATCGCCGTTTTATCACTTTTTTCTAACAACGCATAGTCAATAGAAATATTTTCCGCTTTTATAAAATAATCTGGATCAAGATGAATTATTTTACTACGATTTAATTTATCGACGGGAGAATTAAGTAAGCACAAATTAGACGACTCAAGTATTCCATTTGCATGCGTTGTGAATTCTGCCAAAAACGTACTAATTTTACCACAAAACATTCCAGAATTCCACAAATAATCACCTGACTCAACGTATTTACTTGCCGTTATCAAATCTGGTTTTTCCACGAAACGTTTTATTTTATAGCCATCACCAAGCGCAACAGTTTTATCTGCTTCGATATAACCATAGCCTGTTTCTGGATATTCTGGATTAATGCCAAATGTAACTATATAGCCAAGATCCGCGATTTTAACCGCATTTGCCACTGCTTGCTTAAATGCAACTAAATCGCTAATTAAATGATCTGCGGGTAGAATTAATAATATCTCATCTTTGTCATATTCTTGATTAGCAAAAATGCAACTAGTTGCAACAGCTGGCGCCGTATTTCGCCCAAACGGCTCCAAAATAAAATCACAGCGAATATTATTCTTATTTACTTGTTGATATTCATCTTGCATCCGGAAATGCAATTTCTCATTGCTAACTGTGATTATTGAAGTGACGTCATCTAAGCTTGATGCGCGCGAAAATGTATTTTGCAATAAGCTTAACCCATCCGCTAACTTAATAA
>CAYWWJ010000048.1:0-9593 GCA_964462055.1 uncultured Neisseria sp.
TCATAGAGTAAGACAACTCATTTAAGCAGGTGACTCTTGTCGCACAGATTAGATTATACCATAAAAAATAAGTATTCCAAGAAATATAATTGCTGTACAATATTGCATGTTTAATTAATTTTTAAAGGCAAGCGCATATGTTAGATTATGCCACATTAACCCAGCAAATAAAAGAAAAAGCCACTGATTTTGGTTTTCTAGAAGCATCAATTGCCTCAATTAAAATCGATGCCACAGCCCAAAGCCATTTTATTGATTGGCTAAATAAGCATTTTCATGGCGATATGAGTTATCTAGAACGAAATACTAATTTGCGATTTGACCCAGCGCTATTACATGAGGGAACGTTGTCAATTATTTGTGTTAAAGCACCATATTTAAGCAACGATGTACAATATCACAAGGATCGTCTTGCTGACCAGAATCTTGCTTATATTTCCAGCTACGCACTCGGACGAGATTATCATAAAGTTGTAAAACAGCAATTAAACCAATATGCAAAATGGATTAATACATTAGTCAGTGAAATAGACTTTAAATATCGAGCATTTACCGACTCAGCGCCAATTTTAGAAATTGAACTGGCTAAAAATGCTGGCTTAGGCTGGAGAGGTAAGAATACATTACTTCTTAATAAACAGCAAGGAAGCTTATATTTTCTGGGCGAAATTTTTACTAATCTACCATTAATCACTGGAAAAGCAACAACGGCACATTGCGGATCATGTAGTAAATGCCTAACTGCGTGCCCGACAAATGCATTTCCCGAGCCGTATATCTTGGATGCAACACGCTGTATTTCATATTTGACTATTGAAAACAAAGGCTCAATTCCTGTCGAATTCAGAAAGCTCATGGGGAATCGAGTTTATGGTTGTGATGACTGTCAATTAGTATGTCCATGGAATAAATTTGCCAAGCAAACCACCTACGCGGATTTCTTGCCACGACATAAGTTAGACAAAAGCTCACTAGTTGAATTATTTTTATGGAGCGAAGAAGAATTCAATTTGCGCATGCAAGGAAGCGCAATACTACGAATTGGTTACGTTTCGTGGTTGCGCAATACTGCAGTTGGTCTCGGTAATGCGCCAACCTCTGCAGAAGTGGTTAATGCATTACAATCACGAATAAATTACCCATCAGAACTCGTTGTTGAACACGTCTTGTGGGCGCTAGAACAACACAAATCATGATAAAATTATTTTTGGTTTTTACTTCAACTACGCAATAAGTTAGCATATATATCATCGCCATGCTTTATATAATTACTAAAATACCCCGTATACCATTGATTAAGCGCAACACCAGCTCTCTCTGATTGAAATAAATCTTCCGCACAGTCAATTCCACCGCTCCTAATTACATGAAATTCGTGATTTGGTTTAAGCTGTTGCACATATTTGACCGCAGACTCACATAATTGCAATGAATTCCGCTTCAGAATATTGCCACTCAAGCCACCACCAAATTCCTTAGTAAAATAGTCGTACAATTTCTTGGCGTTATCGCGTGGTAAATTAGCATACTGCGCATAATTAGTTGACGTATTCCCAAGCGTTACACCATCAAAACGAAGTTTCACCAAATGTTCCAATAACGCATTCAGCTGTTCTGGTAAAATATCATTGGAAAATTTAACTATAATCGGTAAATTACGTGTTCGCTCACGCAAAAATCGGCTTGCAATAATTTCTAACCGATCAAAAACATCTCCGCTACTGTGTGCAGCATTTGGGCAACTTTCGTTGATTTCGATAAAATCAATTTCTGATTTCGCCTGATACCATTGCAAACTTTCAATTAATGTGTCCAACGCGACACTATCCTCAAAATCTGGTGATCTCATTAAACTCCAACCAATTGGACAACCAACGATTTTATTAGCGGTAATCCTCTTATCCACAAGCACTCTATCACCCTGATTTGGTAACCCCAAAAAATTAAGTGCCAGATTAGCATCTGCCAAACTAATAAACGGCTGTTTAATTCCATTGCGCAAATTACCCATTCGCATATTGTGCGTAGATGTACCACCCAAATATCCGCCAGCACCTTGTGCCGCAATCAAATCATAACACTCGCCAGATTTAAACATTCCAGCTGAATTTAATATATTCGTGCGAAATTTAATTCCCCACAGCGTTTTTTCCAAATTCTGTGGTGGGATGAATTGCGTCTCAGACTGATGTGACGCCAATTGTTGCATGAATTTTAACCGTCCCCAAGAATGTAATTTCACAGCCAATCTGACAGGCAGACGATTAATTAAATGTTGATAATCATGAGCTAATTTAGCGAGCATCTGTGGTGAAATCATAATTTACTCACATCAAACAATGTATTATTGGTATAAATAAAATACGGAAACCCAGTTAAATTCATTCCAGCAAATGGCGACCACCGCGCCTTAGTTGCGAGCTGCGATTCGTCTAATTGCTTGTAGTGATTGATATTTACCAACACCATATCGTCATTATGCGGTAAATTAAATAGCCGTACTGGATTGGTATACAACAAATCAATTATTCGCGACAAGCTAATTTTACCAGCTTTATATGCCGTT
Organism: uncultured Neisseria sp.; assembly: GCA_964462055.1. Classification (GTDB taxonomy): domain Bacteria; phylum Pseudomonadota; class Gammaproteobacteria; order Burkholderiales; family UBA11063; genus Aquella. The sequence continues at coordinate 2,567 of CAYWWJ010000048.1, forward strand.
AGCAACAGTGGCAATGTTGTCTCAATCCCCGGAACACCAGACGGACACTTGCATAGTGGTTGATCTTTTTCCGCTAATGTATGTGGCGCATGATCCGATGCGATTGTATCAATTACACCATCACGCACAGCTTGCCACAAATGTTCTTGATCTTCCTTAGAACGTAATGGCGGATTCATTTTTGCTTTGCCTTTTAGTAAATGATAGCACGAATCATCTAAAAACAAATAATGACAACACGTCTCTGCATATACTCTCACGCCATCGGCTTTAGCTTTGGCGACTAATTCGATTTCTTCTTTGGTACTTAAATGCAAAATATACGAAGTAACATCGTACATTTTACTTAATTCAATTACCAAATGCACCGCTTTTATTGCTGCAGATTTATCACGAATAATCGAGTGATATTTGAAATCAGTTGCATCTTTATAACGCGCAGAATTCTCTTTTATGATAAGCTCATCTTCCGCGTGTAATGCAATTATCAAATTGTGCGCCTTGGCTAATGCATAAATTGCGTGCAAACTACTTTCGTCATCCATAAGCAATTCGCCAGTCGAGGAGCCCATAAAAACTTTGATCCCAACAATATTATTTTTTACCAGTGGAATTTGATGAAAATTATTCTTATCAGCCCCAAAAAATAATTTATATTTTAATGGCACACCAACCTGAGTAAGTTGCGCATCAATTTCGGCGAATTTGGCAACCAATCGCTCCTGAGTTGTTGTTGCAGGCTTAGTATTTGGCATATCAAATACAGTTGTCATTCCACCTTTAAATGCGGCTTTTGCTGCATGTAGCCAGTCTTCTTTATCTTCCATTCCTGGCACACGAAAATGCACATGCGGATCGACAAACCCCGGCAAAGCTAATAAATCCGAACCGTCAATAATACCATCGTGACTATTGGCAAGATTGACAAACTCTAAGTTTTGACGAGTTCCATTAGACATTAACACATTATTTATTTTTAACATATTCGATTTGCTCCATTTTATTTTAATTTCGTATAATATAACTATATTAAATAACACTATCACACGGAACATTTTACCACAAAAATAACTGTTATACCACAGAATATAATGAAATTAATCAAATTATATCAAGCTAATTTGTCAATGTTATACTGCCGATCAAGAACGTATTCCAATAAAAATTACATCAATATAGAAGTAACAAATGATACAATTACGCATTCACACGATGCGAATGTGGTTAAGATGATATTATAGGAAATTTTATGTTAAATTATTTTCAGATTTTTATTTCATTATTTAGTATAATGAATCCGATACTCGCCATTACAATTTATTTGGACATCACAAATGGAGTAAGTAAGGCAAATAAAAAAAGTATTGCAGTTGTTTGTGGAGCATCGATATTTACCATTTTAGTCTGCTTTTTGTTTCTTGGACAACCGTTGATGAATAGTTTAGGGATTCACAGCTATTCTTTACAATTAGCAGGCGGTATAATTGTCTTGTTAATTGGTATTTCTATGATTTTAAAGCCAGACAATAAAATCGCAGAAAATAAGCAAGATGAAAACATATATAAAAATAGAAGAATCAGAACTCTTGGAATCAGTCCATTAGCCCTACCAATGGTTGTAGGTCCAGCAGCAATCGTTATGGTAATGCTTTATGGACAACAAGAGAATACCGTTTTAGGTAAATTGGCAATCATCGCCGTGTTATTTACAGTAAGCGTATCGGTGGTAATTGTATTTCTATTAGCAAACTTTATTGCTAAAGCTATTGGTGAACTTGGAATTATTGTACTAACCAAAATAATGGGATTAATCATTGCTGCAATTGCATTTGAAATGATAGTCTCAGGGTTGAAATCGGTGGTGCCAATTTTAGTTGAAGCAGCAAAGCTTGGCACCACTTGAAAGAAATACGTGCTACATATCTGCCGCAAGAGCTTCTGCTTTATTGGTCATTTCCCACGTAAAGCCTTCATTTTCGCGACCAAAATGTCCATATGCCGCAGTTTTTCGATAAATTGGTCGCAATAAATCTAGCTCCTGAATAATTCCCTTTGGTCGCAAATCAAAATGCTTCAATACCAAAGCTTCGATCGCTCGATCATCAATTTTACCCGTGCCAAATGTATGCACATTGAGACCAACTGGTCGCGCAACACCAATTGCATACGCAATTTGCACTTGTGCCTGACTTGCAAGCCCACTAGCTACGATGTTTTTCGCAACATAACGCGCCGCGTATGCAGCAGATCTGTCTACTTTTGACGGATCTTTACCAGAGAATGCGCCACCGCCATGAGGAGCTGCGCCACCATATGTATCTACAATGATTTTCCGTCCAGTTAAACCGCAATCCCCCATTGGCCCACCAATTATAAACGTTCCAGTTGGATTAATTAAATATTTTGTATCTTTATTTAACATATGTGCAGGAATAATTGGTTTAATAATTTCTTCAATTACCGCCTCTTTTAATTGCGCATAATGAACTTCTGGATCGTGCTGAGTGGATAATACAACTGTATCAATCGCAATAGGCTTACCCGTTATACTATCGTACTTCACCGTAAGTTGCGCTTTTGCATCTGGGCGCAACCATTCGATTTTACCACTTCTACGCACGATTGATTGTTGTTGCACCAAACGATGCGCATAATAAATCGGGAATGGCATAAGACTTTCAGTTTCATCGCAAGCATAACCAAACATTAAACCCTGATCACCAGCACCTTGATCTAAATCAAGTCCTTGCCCCTCATTCACACCCTGAGCAATATCTGGCGATTGTTTGTCATAATTCACCAAAACAGCGCAGCTATCTGCGGCAAATCCATATTCATTTCTCGTATAACCAATGTCACGAATTACATCTCTTGCTACTTGCATATAATTTACATTCGCCGTTGTAGTAATTTCGCCCGCCAAAACAACTAAACCTGTGTTAACTAATGTTTCCGCAGCAACACGTGCATGTTTATCTTGTGTAAATATCGCATCTAAAATTGCATCAGAAATTTGGTCAGCTACCTTGTCTGGATGACCTTCAGATACAGATTCTGATGTAAAAAGATAATGACTCATTTCTTAACTCCTCTAAGTTAAATATACTCAAAAAATATACTCGAAGTATTTGATTCGTGGAGCTAAATATTGACAAAAAAACAACAACGTATATGAAAATACATAAGGAGCTTTTTTATCAATACGATAAAGTCCAAGGTTCAAAAACAAAAAATTGATAACAAGCTAAGAAAGAAATTACGTAGATAAGAATATGTATCTGATTAATTCCTCCTGTTTAGCTGTTATAACAACATTACACTATAATCGCGCAAGCTGGAGACTTTCAAATCCGATTATAGCAAGCATAATTTTAACACATTTCACAAGAAATTTGTATAGAACATCTCAAAAAATAGTAAAATATACGCTTAAACAAAAAAATTATGGAGCAAATAATATTATGTCAGAAAAATTTAAATTAGACCCGCAATTAACAATTGACGCATTGGAATATCACCGACACCCTCACCCTGGAAAAGTTGAAGTCGTATCAACAAAACCTGTTGCAACAGGACGCGATTTATCATTAGCTTATTCACCAGGTGTTGCCGCACCTTGTATTGAAATTAACAAAGACCCATTAACCGCATATGAATACACCAATAAGGGTAATTTAGTTGCTGTAATCACCAATGGAACAGCGGTTCTTGGCTTAGGAAATATTGGCGCATTGGCAGGTAAGCCAGTGATGGAAGGAAAAGCTATTTTATTTAAAAAATTCGCGGGCGTTGATGTATTTGACATTGAAGTAAACGAAACAGATGTAGATAAATTTGTCGAAGTCGTAGCAGCATTAGAACCAACATTTGGTGGAATTAATCTGGAAGACATAAAAGCACCAGAATGCTTTATGATAGAAGAAAAACTAAAAGCTAGACTTAAAATTCCTGTGTTTCATGACGATCAACACGGAACAGCAATTGTTGTTGCTGCGGGCGTTATTAATGGTCTAAAATTAGTCAATAAAAAACTAGAAAATATAAAAATCGTAGTATCTGGTGCTGGCGCTGCTGCAATTGCTTGTCTGAATTTATTAGTAAGCTTAGGTGCAAAAAAAGAACACATTTATGTTTGTGATTCAAAAGGTGTAATTTACAAAGGTCGCGATGAAAAATTAGATATAACAAAACAAATGTATTGTCAAGATACAAAATATCGCACCCTGCTTGATGCAATGGAAAATGCCGATGTATTTTTAGGTGTTTCAGGACCAGGCACCGCAACACAAGAAATGATGCTCAAAATGGCGAAAAATCCTCTGGTGTTTGCACTGGCTAATCCAACACCTGAAATCATGCCAGTATTAGTTCGTGAAGTTAGACCTGATGCAATTATTGCAACAGGTCGAAGCGATTACCCAAATCAAGTAAATAACGCACTTTGCTTTCCATATTTATTTCGAGGAGCATTAGACGTTGGCGCTACTTGCATCAATGAAGCGATGAAGATTGCAACAGTATATGCAATTGCTGAACTTGCATATCAAGAACCAAATGAAATTGTGGCTAATGCATATGGTGGCGAAGAATTACGCTTCGGTCGTGATTATATTATCCCACGTATGTTAGATCCGCGCTTAATCCGAATTGTTGCACCAGCTGTTGTAAAAGCTGCGATCGAATCTGGCGTTGCAACTAGAAAAATCGATGACTTAGATGCATACACGACAGATCTAAACCGTTATATGTACAAATCAAATATGTTCATGCGTCCAGTATTTAATATGGCGAAAAAATCTCCAAAACATGTGGTGTTATGCGAAGGTGAAGACGAGCGTGTATTACGCGCAACTCAAGAAATAATCGACTTGGGAACGGCTAAAATCACATTAATTGGACGCCAATGGATAATTGAAAAACGGATTGAAAAACTTGGGTTAAGAATTAAAATCGGTACAGATGTCAATATTGTCAATAATGAAATGGATCCTCGTTTTAAAGAGTTTTGGCAAGAATACTATCAGCTAACAAAACGCAATGGAGTCACAGAAGAGCACGCGCGTCGCGAATTAACACGCAACACAACGTTGATTGGCGCAATGTATGTCCGTAAGGGATTAGCTGACGCACTTGTTTGTGGCACATTCGGTAAATTCCACGATCATTATTCATACATCAAAGAAATTATTGGTTTCAACAATGAAGAAAAAGTTGCAGGCGCAATGAATGCACTAATTCTGCCACATGGTAATTTATTTATAACCGACACATTTATTAACCATAACCCAACAGCCGAAGAATTAGCCAAAATTACATTAATGGCAGTAGAAACGGTGAAGAGACTTGGAATTCGCCCACGAGTTGCATTGTTATCGCACAGCAGTTTTGGATCCGATATGAGCAGCCCAACCGCTTGCAAAATGCGCAAAGTGCTGGAGCTTACAAAGCCGCATCTTGATGGTGTAGAAATTGATGGCGAAATGCATGGTGATGCTGCTCTTATGCCAGCTATTCGTAATCAAGTAATGCCAGATTCTGACCTGAAAGGACCAGCTAATATTCTAATTATGCCAAATATTGAAGCGGCAAATATATCGTATAATCTGTTACGTGTATCTTCGTCTGATGGCGTTACTGTTGGACCAATTCTAATGGGGCTTAGAAGACCAGCGCATATTATCAGCCCGATTTCATCTGTGCGTAGAATTGTTAATATCGTAGCACTTGCATCGGTCGAAGCTGCTGATATGTAGGAAATACCATCAAGATTGTTAAATATACTCGAACAAGTTCAAAATAATTGGATTATACAAGCGACAACACCTATTAAGAATAGGTTAAGAGCATAATAGAATTCAAGTATGATGAAACTGTTTGAGTATCACTACGGCATTTGTAAAGTAAAATTATCACCATCTAATAAAACATATCCGCCAATTTTATGATCAGACCAATCTGGTATTTCAACACGCAAAATTTGATTTGGCATTTTAGCATTCAAATTTAGTGTTGCAACATTTATATCCAAAGCATCGACATCTATGGTGTATTGACCTGGATTATGCGTGTGCCCATGAATCACAATATCTGTAGTGTATTTTATACAATATTCGGCAACTGTCGTATCAACTACATTAAATATTTCTCTAGATTTATTATTTGATACTTCACCAGATTTATTTTCTAGTTTCTGTTTAATTTTATATCGCCAAGCAATTGGTAATCTTAACAATATAAATAACAAGAAGCGATTGCGCAAAATCTTTTTCATCTTTTGATAACCTACATCTAGAGTGCAAAATACATCTCCATGACTAAGTAAAATATTATGTTTAGCAGTTTTTAGAACTGTACAATCCTTAATTAATTTGACGCCAGTTTCACGACAAAATCTTTTACCGATTGTGAAATCATGATTACCAACAATAAAATAAATTGGAGTTTGCTGTGTAAATTGATTTAATTTTGTTTTCATTTCTTCGATAAATTCATTACTATCATCGTCACCCAACCAATAATCAAAAAAATCACCAAGAATATAAAGTGCATCAATATTATTTCTCCACTGATTTAAAAGGCTATAAAACAATGTGTTAGCTTCTTTGGTATCTGGCGATAAATGCAAATCTGAGATAAAAACATATTTCATAGTCGTCCAATTCTTTTTAAAATATAATATTGTACAACAATATTTGTTATAATTAATACTTAAGAATAAAGTAGCCACTCATGCAAAAGTGATGCCAACAGCGCAAGTTCAATATTATAACAATTTTGGAGCATGTCATGATTCAAAAAATTTGTAACTACTTGGCAACTTATCTCATATATACAGAATAAAATAAAAGTTACTACACCGATGGTAATATTTAACTATACTGCCAGCATATATATTTAGAACGAGGAGCAAATCTTAGCTGTGTATAAATATACATAAGAAGCTTTTCGATAAAGTTATAATTATATAGGCTCAGATGGTATGATAACCTCCTCAATTAAATAATTGAATATTGATTAAATTTTTATA
>CAYWWJ010000049.1:0-6288 GCA_964462055.1 uncultured Neisseria sp.
CTAACGACTCGCATGGCTGTAATAATGTTGTTGGCACTGCTGGGGTCTCTTGTCGCTGTGCAATTGGTATTTGTGTAGCACATGCTGCCAAATTTAATGCAAAGCATACTATACTAATAATCATCAACATAATTGTTATTCGTCGTATTTCTTCAATCATGGTTTAATTCCATTATTTAAAATCGTAACTGCTGACTCAATACTTATATCCCTATTACTATTAAGAGTAGGTCTAATTTGTTGCTTAATTACTTTATACTGTACATCACGTATAACTTTTTGCCCATTGATAGCCGACTCAAGCTGTATGTTAAATAACTCTTTTTGATGGCGTAGTTGTAAGTTTTCAGCTTGCATCTTATTATAGGCTTGGTAATATTCATTCTGTTGTGTCATTTTGCCTTGGTGGTAACCAAAAATTGTAGCAAATATTATCATTAATGCTACACTAATTACTATATAAAGTAATTTTTCCATTTTTTAACAACCTTTCAAATATCAATTAGTTCATTAGGCTTGTGTTTACTTCTCTTTACTCCATTTGTACTACAGTATAGAACATTCCCAGCTTTAGTCCAATGTTTAAAATACCACACATTATTTAATTCAATCCCATAAAAGAAATTTTTGTTACATACTTTACAAAAACTAACCTGTGTGGATGTCGTACACATTCCGCCAACACTTGTGCTATATTTACTCATTTCTAATCCTTAATCTGGTATTTTTACTCGTTCACCATTTACATAGTTTATAATTAATTGCTCCAATTCTTTAATATCATGCGCCATATAACTTGACATTAATTGTCCAGCATCACCATGTTCATTATAATATTCCTCAATTCTATTTATAACTCCATTACTTTTACTCAACGAATACTGCACAATTAAACATACACCCATGTTACTGTATGATATACCGGTTACTTTAACTTGTAACGGTTCACTTGATAGAACATAACTATTTAACGCCTGAAGAGCATCAACCAATTGCTTTAAGGGCTTATCATTACTTTTTAACTTATATTCTTTCTCTTTGGTATTCCCATATCTATCTAGGTAACTTTTAAAAAAAGTAATATTTACTTTGGTGTTATTATATTTGAACTTTTTAATTTTTATCATAACAAACTTCCTCCAGAACCATATCGTTGATTTCAACGACATGGTATAAATAGTTATAATATTTTCCATGTTCAATTTCCATAAAATTGAATTCATGACCAATTGCCACAGCTTAGTTATAGTTTAGTTAAAACGTTATCTAATTTATATTCATGAGACATTGCAGTTAGTTGCGGTTTTAGCAATTCTAAAGTTTCCCAATACTCTACTAAACATCGTTCAACTTCGCCCTGCATGGTTTCGTAGCGGTACAATTCTAACCTATGATAGTCCTTAATCTGCACATGATGATTATCTTCGTCAATTTTAACATGTAACACATCATAAACAAAATTATCTAATCTACTCATGCATAAGTAGACTTTCCATTGCCAGCTATTAAAATACTTTTCAAGCTCAACAGTTGATGTGACTTTTAAATCATGTACATGGGTACTGGATATAGCATCAACTTTACCAAATAACCAAATTCCGTTAAATGATTTCTTGAGCTTTATTTCTCGTTGTGCCGGCATTGCTAATTCAATATCTGCGAATGTTTCGAAATTCCAACCGTTATGAGTGAATTTAGCCGGTAGTGTCGTAAATCCTGAATTTTCGATAACTGAATGTAAAGCTGTACCAACTTCCATTTTTTTATACGCTGGCACTAATTTTAATAACTCTTTACAATATTGTTCTGTTAAAAATTCATCTCCTCTCCAGTTTACACCTGATTTATAGGCTACAAAGTTATCAATACGCGATGGAGTAGAAAATTTACATCGCCAATCTTGGTTCATTAGTTTGCTCCTCAATAGGTGAAAAATTTTCACCTTTCTTTTTAATTGAATAACCCAGCTTTTTAGCATGATTGATTAAATACATTTTGAGCTTATCATTAGTTAAAATTAATGGATATTGCTTGGCTTCATTCAATCCATCAACACTATTTATTGCATCAATTAAATCAACCATTGCTTGAAATTTTTCTTCTGTTGCAATCATTTCTTTACTTTTAGCATTAATATTATTCTTTGCTTGTTGAATAATATCAGCTAAAAAAGTGGGACTATTTTCATAATGTGGTATTTCTTGTGTTGCTATATCTGCACAGTTTTTACCCATTGCTGTAGTAGTTGGATTAAATGATAATGTACGTTTGCCGTTAGTCATTTCAATAGTTCCCATTAAGTCGCTGCACTTAAATATCTCTTGTTTAGATGAGCCTTGAGCATCAATTCTTATCATATTATCATCGCCGTTTTTCTCTTCTTTAGCATGACATAATAACACAATATCCTTACCAAAGCTACGTAATTTAGCTAAGAATGCCTTAAATGATGCACTCAGTGCGCCAAACCCTTGTAGCGATAATGTACCGTCTGCTTTACCTAATTTGGGATTATAGGCAATTAATGATGTACCTAGTATCTCAAGTGCACGACCTACAACATCAATAACTATCGTGTCATAATCTTTTAAGTCTTCGGCAATCATAGCACTAATATCTTGCCATCTAGTCACGCTTATAGATGCTTGTCGGTTTTTAGCCCGATAATTACCATTATCAAAATCTAATAATAGAGGCTTTTTAGCTGTAAAGCCTAATGTTGTTTTACCTAGACCCGGATTCGCCACAATTGTTATGACAAGATTTTTAATTTCGATTGGGTCTGTTGGTGCTATTATTGTTATAGTCATTTTTTTTACTCCATAAAGTATTAATTAAAATCATTCCAACTTCGCTCAGTTGCTAAAATCTCTGCAAGCATAAGGTCACATTGTCTTTGGATGCGGTTTTGTCGAGTTCGATTTGATGGGAATTTAAAGCGCATTTGTATAAAGTTTGGGTTTGATTTCTGTTTTATTGCTTGCAATTTTTCAATTGCGGTATCCAATAAAACGATTACACTCGATAAATCATGATTCATGATATAATTCTTTCCTAAAGTTGTTATACACTTACAATACACAATGCACATAATGCATTGGGGTATATTGAGTTTTTTGCATTGATTCTTCTTTAGCCAGAACTTTTTGCTTTGCTGTGTAACATTCCTCACATAGATAGTCTCTTGCATCTTCGCAATATTTAAAATCATTGTCATTTTCAAAAATATTACGACAACAAATGCACGGGACACCACTAAGTTTTGCATCATCATAAGTAGTAGAGAAGCTATCTAATAAATATGCTAAATGGAAATTAATCAATCTAATTGCTGATTTCATATCAAAAGCTATACAATCAAAATTCATGAACTTATGCTTGATTGCACTCAATTGAATTAAGCTCACATTAAAGTAATTATCGAATCTTGGCTTTATTCTATACATCCATCTATATGTTTGCTCAATATATGCAGCTGAAAATATATGCGTGTAACCATGTTTATTTATTGTTGTTATCATGATAGTACCTTTTTTCTAACAAATTTTATTTAGTTTTGCCACACTATGGCATGCGTAATAGTCATCTTCATCTTGTGCGTCGACTAAAGCATCATAGCACCATTGACAACATTGTACGGTTTCATCTTCGTTAAGATTAACGCGTATAAGCTCATCTGGAGCGTACTCATCATCACATCCACACTCAACACAGTAATAACATTGTTTATCATTCATGATAGTTCTCTTTAAATTAGATTTATGATACGTCCTTAAGTTAGTTATAATAATGGTATCAAACTTTAAAATAACTATTCAAAGGAAAAGGACGCATCATGGATTTAATTAATTTAAATATCAAAATTGGTAAGTGGCTTATTGCGCCATTTACTTGGTTAAAAAATACTGTTATTAAATATATAACAAAAGAAGTCATTACAATATTAAACCACGACAAATGTAATTGCAGCATCACCCCAAAATGAATTGGGGGGCTTTTGTTATAGCCATTTGCTGTTACAACATAATGGTACATTGTATTTCATACCATCAACTGTTTCTATTAGTGTTTTTATGTCATCACGCCTATATTCTTTAGTTTGAATTTTTATTAACAACTCTGAATAAAGATTTATTTTAGTTGTCAAATACTTTTCTGCAACTTCGTTAGAAAATGGTTTTTCCATTTTAAGCTCCCCTTAAAAATTAATTAAATCGATTTTCAATTAGTATGTTGTTATCATCACCAAACAGTATAAAGATTGTGCCCGTGAAGTTACTATATTTTCATGAAATATGAGTATTCCACATCCCTGATATAAGTATAATAGCAATAACATCTCTAACTCTCAGATTACACCATGCTGCTAACATTATTGTGATAAATAATATTATTAGAAATTTGCATAATAATTGTTCATTTGTCATTGAATTACTTCTTAAAAATTAATTCACTTTGCAATCTCGTTAATTTCCACAAAATGGTAAAAGTATTAATCTAATCTTGCCTACTCTATCCGCATTCTTTCAACGAGCCCGAGGCGTCCACCATCATCACATTTTAGTGCGTATCGGCTAACAAGCTATGGTATAATCTCCTTTAGGCCTGGTACTAAGGATCGTGCAGTGATCCGCCAAATTGAGGCTATCAAATTGGAAAATTCTTAATATTTTCATCATAAATATCTTGTGCATCAGCTAACGCTTTAGTTGAGATGAACTTTTTTACTTGCTGACGGTATTATTACATATAAAATAATATTTGTCAAGTATTTTATTGCAATTGTAATAATATCTTATGAAATTATTATTTTATTATTGTATAAAATACAGTAATTACAATAGGTTTTATAGATATAAAAATATTTTAATTATTTTTAAAATTTGCAACATATTTAATGTATAATGTGTTATAATTCACTGTTTAGTTATGATAGGAAATTTTACTATGCATGCATTTGATTTAAAAATTGAAGACTTAAAAAATATGTACGTATATGATAAGATAAATAACTAAATAATGCTTTTTAAAATCAATAAAACTCATCCATAGGTTGGAAGATATGAACAATGATATACAAATCACTATTAGTAATGAAAAATTATTAGATATTTTGATGCACTCAGCTACGCGTGATGATATTGCGCAGCTCAGGACTGAGATACGTGGGCTTAGAACTGAAATACATGATGATACAGCAAAGTTTAAAGCGGAACTACGCGATGATATGGCAAAGTTTAAAGCTGAAACTTACAATAAATTTGCTACAATTGATACTCAATTTATTGAAGTTAATAATCGATTTAATCAGGTTGAATTAAAAATAGAAAAGGCAAAGAATCAAATGTTATTGCTAATGGGAACTTTTAGCATATTCTTTTTAGGTATTTTAGCCAAAGGGTTTCATTGGTTATAGAGTCTGCGCATTATTAGTTTGATATTATACTTAAATCTAAAAAATGTCTGATTTATTTTAGGATTCTGTACTTAATAAAATAGAAGGTGTGAACTTTAGTAATGAAAATAGCCACTCTCGTGGCTACTATTACTCGCCCATTTTATAGAAAATATGCCCCAAAATCTCAAATGGAATATCTTCACGTACAATAATGTCAGGATATTCATTTTTATTAGGATTATCTGCTTTTAACGTTATAACACTACCTACCTTTTCCAGTCTTTTTATCATTAGTTTATAGTCGTATTTTATCAAGTAAGCTTTATAATTAAGAATCTTGCCATGATTCTTATTTACAAATATATAATCCTCTTCATTATATGTTGGCATCATGGACGAACCTATAACCTCAACTGCAAATACATCCTGTGGCTTCAATCCACGTTGCTGTAAAACCTTAATCGGTATTGATACTGGCTCTATTTCATCCTCAAGTAATATTTCCATCCCATCACCAGCACATGCTTTTACTGCATATTGCTTTACTAATACCATTTTTACTGGCTTTATCTCTAATGCTTGATGTTTATCAAGAACCCCCAGCTCCAAATTAAGTTTTCTTTCTACATCTCGAACAAGTTTTTCACTAGCATTTCTTTTTCCATTTAAACACATATGCAATCTAGCATAATCAATACCATGCTGGCGTGAAAATGCTAGAAGGTTTTTATATTTAGATATTAGCAATTTTAAGTTATTAATTCTCACCTGATTTAAATTTCCCACTATTTAACCTTACACATAAAATATTATTACAATTGTTATAATAATATGTTATACTATCGTCTGTAGCAAAAAATAAAAAAGCGTCTGAAAAGCTTAAGCTTTAT
>CAYWWJ010000050.1:0-4927 GCA_964462055.1 uncultured Neisseria sp.
CTAACGACTCGCATGGCTGTAATAATGTTGTTGGCACTGCTGGGGTCTCTTGTCGTTGCGCTATTGGTATTGTAGTGGCGCATCCGAATATGGAGACTGCTATAAAGACAATTAATATTATCGTTGTAACTGTCAATATTCGTTGTAATTCTTGCATTTGAAAATCTCCATACAAATATTATTTTATAACTCCATTATTTAAAATAGCAATTGCGCTTTCCACGTTAATATCATTGGCACTATTTAGAATAGGCTTGATTTGCTGTTTGATTATTTTATATCGCACATCACGTATGACTTTTTGCCCATTGATAGCCGACTCAAGCTGTATGTTAAATAACTCTTTTTGATGGCGTAGTTGTAAGTTTTCAGCCTGTATTTTGTTGTATTCTTGATAGTAGTTGTTTTGTTGCTTCATTTCACCTTGGTAGTAACCAAAAATTATAGCAAATAGCATTATTAATGTTACGACAATTACTATATAAAGTAATTTCTCCATTTGTTCCACCTTTCTTGTTATTTGAAATATTCAGCGGGATCATAACCTAGTTTGGATGCTCTTTTTCTTACATTGCCAATGCTATCACAAAATAAAATAGACTTTCTTAGTATATGCTTACACATAGTTATGTTAGTGTATTCAATTTTTACACTAAAGCCTTGTCCACAAAATTTACAATTGTATTTATTGCTATGTAATCCAACAGATTGCATTCCGCCTTTACTACTTTTCATTCTAAGCTTCTTTCATTTTAAGCTCAACATCTAAAAAAGCCTCAATCATTCTGATTAATGATGGGTACCTAGTTGCAAAAAATATTGAATCATCTTTTGAATGGACTGTTATATAGTCCTTATTATTAACAAATTCATATTTGATTTTATTATGCTTTAATATAGTTTCTAATTTTTCTTTATCCATTTTGCTTTCCTTTTCCTAGGATATGTATACTTTCAATATCGTGAAGAAATTCTTTAATTCTCAACTTGAATTCTGCTGTATACTTATAATCATCTTTTAAAAAGCGCCTTAAAAAAAATTCGACGCTAATTAACTCTACGCAATTAAACTCGTTATAGAAAAGATGTTTTAAATAATTCCATTCTATTGTAAAAAGATGATGATGATTATAAAATAGCATCTCTTCCATTAAATGCCCATGTTTTAAATACGTCTCTCTAGTAAAAGACATTTGATATAGGTGTGGTTGCACTTGAATTATTCCTTATAGCGTTAATTATATTATCTAATTTGTTTTCATAAGACATTGCAATTAATTGAGGTTTTAGCAATTCTAAAGTTTCCCAATACTCTACTAAACATCGTTCAACTTCGCCCTGCATGGTTTCGTAGCGGTACAATTCTAACCTATGATAGTCCTTAATCTGCACATGATGATTATCTTCGTCAATTTTAACATGTAACACATCATAAACAAAATTATCTAATCTACTCATGCATAAGTAGACTTTCCATTGCCAGCTATTAAAATACTTTTCAAGCTCAACAGTTGATGTGACTTTTAAATCATGTACATGGGTACTGGATATAGCATCAACTTTACCAAATAACCAAATTCCGTTAAATGATTTCTTGAGCTTTATTTCTCGTTGTGCCGGCATTGCTAACTCAATATCTGCAAGTGTTTCAAAATTCCACCCTTCATGAGTAAATTTTTCTGGCAATGTCGTGAATCCTGAATTTTCAACAACAGAATGCAAAATAGTGCCTACTTCTATCTTTTTGGATGGCGGAATTAATTTTAATAATTCTTTACAGTATTGCTCTGTCGTATATTCTTTATTATCACCGTAAGGCATAATACCTGACTTATAGGCTACAAAGTTATCAATGCGTGATGGAGTACTGAATCTACATTTCCAATCATCCAGCATTTTGCACCTCCTCATTTATCAAAGTAAAATCTTGACCTCTCTTTTTAATTGAATAACCCAGATTTTTAGCATGATTAACTAAATATATTTTTAATTTATCATTAGTTAAAATTAGTGGGTATTGCTTGGCTTCATTCAATCCATCAACGGTATTTATTGCATCAATTAAATCAACCATTGCTTGAAATTTTTCTTCTGTTGCAATCATTTCTTTACTTTTAGCATTAATATTATTCTTTGCTTGTTGAATAATATCAGCTAAAAAAGTGGGACTATTTTCATAATGTGGTATTTCTTGTGTTGCTATATCTGCACAGTTTTTACCCATTGCTGTAGTAGTTGGATTAAATGATAATGTACGTTTGCCGTTAGTCATTTCAATAGTTCCCATTAAGTCGCTGCACTTAAATATCTCTTGTTTAGATGAGCCTTGAGCATCAATTCTTATCATATTATCATCGCCGTTTTTCTCTTCTTTCGCATGACATAATAATACAATATCCTTACCAAAGCTACGTAATTTAGCTAAAAAAGCTCTAAATGAAGAACTAAGAGAGCCAAACCCCTGTAGCGATAATGTACCATCTGCTTTACCTAATTTGGGATTATCGGCAATTAACGATGTGCCTAGTATCTCAAGTGCACGACCTACCACATCAATAACTACCGTGTCATAATCTTTTAAGTCTTCGGCAACCACAGTACTAATATCTTGCCATTTTGTTATGCTAACACTAGATTTTCTGTTTTTTGCTCTATAGCTACCATTATCAAAATCCAATAATAATGGATTCTTAGCAGTAAAACCTAAAGTTGTTTTACCCAGTCCTGGATTTGCCACAATTGTTATGACAAGATTTTTAACTTCGATTGCTTGGCTTGGGGCAATTATTGTTATAGCCATTTGAATTCTCCTTGATTCCGGTTAATAAATTGAATAAATCTGTAATTTACTCCGTGTGTGTAATAGTTTTGGCGGGTACGGTTATTTAAAAAATTAAATTTCATTAGCATTATATATAACATTTTTAAACTCCTTTATGTAGTTATAAAGTATTTTGCTAAGTTACTGTGTTTTCTAAATCTATATCTTCACCTTCCTCACCAGTAATACAGACAGCTTCATCATAAGTAGTAGATAAGCTATCGTTTAATTCCTGTTTTAATGCTTGCAATCTTTCAATTGCGGTATCCAATAAAACGATTACACCCGATAAATCATGATTCATGATATAATTCTTTCTTAAAGTTGTTATTCACTTACAATACACAATGCACATAATGCATTGGGGTATATTGAGTTTCTTGCGTTGACTCTTCTTTAATCAGGCCTTCTTGCTTTGCTGTGTAACATTCCTCACATATATAGTCTATTTCCTCTTCACTATATTTAAAATCATTGTCATTTTCAAAAATACTACGACAACAAATGCAGGGGACACCACTAAGTTTTGCATCATCATATGTTGTTCTAAAGCTTTCAAGCAAATATGCTAAATGAAAATTAATAAGCTGCAATGCTTGTTCTTTCGAAGTTGCAACACAGTCTAATTTTGCTACACTATGCTTACTCAATTGTTCAAGTGATACATAGTAATAACTTTTTAATGCTGATTGTTGAATACTATATCTCCACAAATAATAATGATTATAAAGTGAAAACATATGTGTATAACCATGTTTATTGAATGATGTAATCATGATAGTATCTTAAAAATTAATTTTTTAGTCAATATGTACAATTGTTTACATATGGCGAAAATAATGTACTTTCCTAATGTAATTTAACTTTGCGACGCTATGGCATGCGTAATAGTCATCTTGTGCGTTGACTAAAGCATCATAGCACCATTGGCAACATTGTACGGTTTCATCTTCGTTAAGATTAACTCGTATAAGTTCATCTGGAGCGTACTCATCATCACATCCATACTCAAGGCAATAATAGCATTGCTTATCGTTCATGATAGTTCTCCTTAAATAAAATTTATGATGCGCCTTTAAGTTAGTTATAATAATGGTATCAAACAAATAAACCAACTTTTAAAAAAGGCACATCATGGATCTAAATAAAATTGGTAAGTGGTGGTTTACAAAAACAATAAAAATATGGTAGCAGCCAGAATAATAAAGCACCCCAAGAACTAGCAAAGTAATAAGAGATGATAAAAATAATTTAGCTCCGTGATTGCCTGATGGTAACATTACATCAAACATAGAACAAATGATACAATAGATTACCCAACATAATAGCCCTGCTAAAATTATCATTTTATTTCTTTCTTTAAAAAATTAGTTCACTTTGCATACTCATAATTTTGTATAAGTATGCAATAGTATTAATCTAATCTTGCCTACTCTATCCGCATTCTTTCAACGAGCCCGAGGCGTCCACCATCATCACATTTTAGTGCGTATCGGCTAACAAGTTATGGTATAATCTAAACTGGTCTTTGAGATGAACTTTTTTTGCTTGCTGATGGTATTATGTCATATATGATGAATAAATGTCAAATATATTTCATGTTTTTTGATTAAATTTTGTGGAATAGTTATTATAAAATACATATTAATATAGTAATCGCAATAGTTTTATTGATGTAAAAATATTTTAATTATTTTTAAAATTCGTAACATATTTAATGTATAGTGTGTTATAATTCACTGTTTAGATTATGATAGGAAATTTTACTATGCATGCATGTGATTTAAAAATTGAAGACTTAAAAAAATATGTACGTATATGATAGGATGAATAATTAAATAATGCTTTTTAAAATCAATAAAGCTTATCCATAGGTTGGAAGATATGAACAATGATATACAAATCACTATTAGTAATGAAAAATTATTAGATATTTTGATGCACTCAGCTACGCGTGATGATATTGCGCAACTCAGGACTGAGATACGTGGACTTAGAACTGAAATACACGATGATGCGGCACAGTTTAAAGCTGAAATACGCGATGATATGGCACAGTTTAAAGCTGAAATACGCGATGATATGGCACAGTTTAAAGCTGAAATA
>CAYWWJ010000050.1:5027-6185 GCA_964462055.1 uncultured Neisseria sp.
CGCGATGATATGGCACAGTTTAAAGCTGAAGTCTGTAATAATATAGCAGAACTACGCGGTGATATGGCAAAGTTTAAAGCTGAAACTTACAATAAATTTGCTATAATTGATACTCAATTTATTGAAGTTAATAATAGACTTAATCAGGTTGAATTAAAAATAGAAAAGGCAAAGAATCAAATGTTATTACTAATGGGAACTTTTAGCATATTCTTTTTAGGCGTTTTAGCAAAAGGGTTTCATTGGTTATAGAGTCTGCGCATTATTAGTTCGATATTATACTTAAATCTAAAAAATGTCTGATTTCTTTTAAGATTCTGTACTTAATTAAAATGGAAGGTGTGAGCTTTAGTAATGAAAATAGCCACTCTCGTGGCTATTAAATCATTGGAAAGTAATCTATTTTACTACTCTTAGAAATCTCCCATTTTATAAAATATATGTCCCATTATTTTAAACTGCACATTTTCACGTGCAACAATGTCAGGATATTTTAGTTTATCTTGATTATCCGCCTTAAGTGTGATAATATTTCCTATTTTTTCTACACGCTTAATAACCAACATATTATCATACTGGATTAAATATATATTATAGTTTTTTATGTCATCAACTATACCATGTATGAATATATAGTCATCTTCATAGAATGTTGGTATCATGCTTAAACCTATGACCTTGATGACATATACGTCTTTTGATTTAAAACCTTTACGTTCCAATACCTCTATTGGTATTGACACCGGCTCTATTTCATCTTCAAGAAATACTTCATAACCATCACCAGCACATGCTTTTACTGCATATTGCTTTACTAATACCATTTTTACTGGCTCAAACTCATTACCTGATTTGTCTAAAGAAAATGGTTCTATACCTATTTGAATTTCTAAATTTCTTGCGAGACGCTCACCAAAATTTCTGTGTCCTTTAATTACGTTATAAATATTACCATGCCCAAGATTTAGTTCTGATGTGAATCTATTTAAATTTTTATACTTTTCATTTACTATTTTCCATAAATTATTTCGTCTAATTTTATTAATATCCACTTTTAGTCTTTCTTTATATAAAATAATTTCATGCTATTTGATGAATTATGCTATACTATCGTCTGTAGCAAAAAATAAAAAAGCGTCTGAAAAGCTTAAGCTTTAT
>CAYWWJ010000051.1:0-6095 GCA_964462055.1 uncultured Neisseria sp.
AAATAACTGGTCTTTTTAAATGCAATTTAGTGGTCACTTTCGATATTATTACACACTATGTTCAAATATTTGTGGAATTTGTAACAAATTGCAAATTTCTTTTTTCATTTCCGGCCATATCGGCTTGGGAATCAAATAATGCTCAGGATTATTGTAACGACGACCGCCACTAACCCAAATATCACTAGACCGCAAGCAATTTCTTAATTCCCATAAAGTACATAATTCATAATAAGAAAGCTCAATTTTATTATCATTGAACACATATTGCCGCCAAGATGAATTAATAAAAGCGGTTGGGGCATCTTTTGGAACTTTTCTTATTGCTGCTAAATTCATTTCTTTTATTACTTCAATAGCTTTGAGTACCGGGTCATCATCTTGCAGCGACTTAAATTGCAATTGCCGCAAGAATAAAGGTGTGTATTGACGTAAATAACTAAAACGGTTAGCAAAATAATCTAAGCCTTTATCATGTTCAGGACGCATTAACTTATTACAATCATCAATCGCTAATCGCAATTTATTATATGAAACCCGCCCATATAATTCCTGACGTAATTGAGGATCGGCAATATTTTCATCTAAAATAATAGAGCCAATTGTTTTTAACATTCGGACTTTTTCATTTATGTCTTCTTGCACTTGTTCCTGATGCTTTTTTAGGCTATTTTTTGCTCTGGTGTAGGTTTGGCTTATAGACTGGTCAAATAATTCTATCACCTCATCAATTAGCTCCTCTAATGCTTGAAACATAAAAGCAACTAAGATTGGGTACCGTCTTTCAGGAATAGAGCGCTGTAAAGCTTGATTTGTTGAGCTTTGGGCTAATCTGCTTAAAAATTTTAATCTATTGAAATTAACCATGGACATGTCCCATAGTGAAACCCCAGCTACTTCCAAAAAATCAATTTTTTCTAATGTTTGACAAATTGATTCTGGAGAATGTGAAACTGCTCTTTGTCTAAGCCAAGTTAATATGGTTTTTCCTTTAGTTTTATCAATCTTAAGCATGTCGTCCAACAATACTTTTCGCTCATTAGAAATAACACCTGATAATAGTTGATACGTTTTTTTCCTAGCTTGATCTCGAACTGATCCAACTAAACGCTCAAGGAAAGCTAATGGTGGACGAGTAATTCTATCACGCTTAAGCTTATCTATTGCTGCTCGCAGCAATAGTATCGGTCTGTCGTGTTCCATTGCTTGAGACAATAACCAATCATTTAATAATTCACGTTCCGTACCATCAAGTCTACGAAATCCTAAATATTTTTCAATACTCAAAACATGGTCAGATCTAGTTTGTGCACGTGTCCCATACAGATTGAAATCAGCTGGTATTTCATGCAAGCCAAGCTGTTTTAAAATAAATGCAGTTATTATTTCCGGTGTACCCACCAGTTCATCAGGAATAAAGCCTAAAAATCTTAGGGCACATAGTGATAGTGCGAACCCAAGCCTTGAGTAAGCATGGCTTCGTACTGGAATAATTTCCAAATCACAATCCGAAAGCAAAAAATATTGAATTAAATCATTTTGCTCAATTGTTTCAGGAAACTGATTTAGCTGTTGTCGTTGATCTTCAGACAAGAAGCTAGTAATTTTTAAGTTTGTCATACGTTTTCTAAAGCATTAATGGCGCGATAATAAGCTGCCCGGCTAATAGCAACAGTGGTACAAATTTGTTTAACTGACATATTTCCTGCTTTAACTAAAGCTCTAAGAACTGCCTCTTTTGCCGGTGTAAGCACTCTAGGGCGCCCACCTTTTCTACCATGTTCCAAAGCAGCATCAACTCCTGCTTTTACCCTCTCTCGAATTAGTTCGCGTTCCATTTCTGAAAATGCTGCACAAATATTAAAAAGTAACATCCCAATAGCTGTAGTCGTATCAATATTGTTTTCTAAAGACACAAACTCTATTCCTTTTGATTTAAACTCATTAATTAGTTCAATTAGCTTAATCATCCTGCGCCCCATACGATCTAACCGAACAACATAAACAATATCACCTTTACGAAGTTTGCCAAGCAAGGCCTGTAATTGTGGCCTATCATCTTTTGCTCCAGAAATTTTTTCTTTAAAAATTTCTTCGCACCCAGCATCCGTTAGTTTTTGAATTTGAATGGCAAGGCTTTGATCATTTTTTGATACTCGTGCATATCCAAATTTCATAAATTATTCACCTCAAATATACGTTTCTTTTATGTTACAATGCGTTGTCAATATCAATAGCTCGTAACCTAGCTGGGCGATTGCAGGCTCTATCGCAATATGCAACAAACTCTGGGCGCTTTTCTAATTCACCAATATGCATGCAAAAACTAATATAAGAAGCAATATATACGTCTGCTGCAGTGAATCTATCGCCAACAATATAAGTTGAATTGCTTACTGTTTTTGCTAGTATATCAAATGTATCTTGTGGATTACCACAGCCCAGTGATTTCTTTAATTCAGGAGTTATAAGAGGGTTAAGAGTTTTTATATCCAATGCTTCTACAACAGGACCAGCAACAAAGAACAACCATCTGTAGTACAAAGCACGTTCTTCATCATTTACTGGCATCAATTTAGCTTCATGGAAAGTTTCTGCTAAATAAGCACAAATTGCCGCAGTCTCAGTAACTACAATATTACCATGCTTAATTGCTGGCACTTTACCCATGGGATTTATTGTTAAATATTCCGCATCTTTCATTGTTGTACC
This sequence comes from uncultured Neisseria sp., assembly GCA_964462055.1. Taxonomy (GTDB): domain Bacteria; phylum Pseudomonadota; class Gammaproteobacteria; order Burkholderiales; family UBA11063; genus Aquella. Next base: position 2,713 of record CAYWWJ010000051.1, read on the forward strand.
ATAGTTTAGAATATTTGTTTCATATTGCACTCCGATTTCCTCTAACATCCATCTGACAATGCGTCCACGTGACATTGGATTAGTGTAAAATATTAATTGTTTGGACATTTTGATTCCTTCAAACATCGTTATTATTAAAGTGCCTTATCCTTTTTAAGTGTACCAAAAACATGATTGTCTGTATATTTTGAGAAAAGATATTTTGACACTAGTTTAGAGACAATATTTTAACACTTTTTAGGGTTATTAGATGACATAATTAGTGCGTCTCAGAAACATGTGTTTTTGGAACAGGCAATTTGAAATTTGAAAATCTGACTGAGAAGTTAAACAAGTTAAATTAAGAAAAAATAAGTTCGTTGGATTTTACAGCATATCTAAAGGTACCCCTGTTTGCCTTAATTTTTGCTGTAGTACTAAATTTTCAGCTACAGCATTATCCCAGCAATTTCCTTTACGACTCATGATATAGCGTGTTCACGATCTATGTTATTACGCAATATGTCAATGACTTAGCTTAATTTAATTTGAAAAAGTGGCGAAGTCAGGATGAAAATATTAAAGATTTTTCTGTTTAGATGCCTTGAAATAACGGATCACGACACGATCTTTAGCCTTAGACCATAATTGAGTTTTTATAATTATGTATTGTGTTGAGGAAGTCAAATGGAGTTTTGAATGCAATGTTATGAATATCTGATGAGGCAATATGGCATTGCATCATATTTGCTATTAATCGCATAACTGATTGTGAACCCCCTGCAACGATGCCTTCAGATTGGTAGAGTAGTGTGTTATTAAATTTTTCTATTAAATATTGTCCACCTAATACTTTACTTTGAATTCTGTCAGTCATTAATAGTAGGTTTTCTGAGCCAATTAAATCAATTGCCTTTTTACATATTTCGATATCGACATGTTTACCATCAAAGTTTAAGCATACTTTTACAACTCCTTGCAACGCATATTCAATTATTGTTGCAGGGACAGCACCAAGACTTTCATACATATTGTTGACAGTCCAGTTAGCATCTAGGATTTCTTGCAGTTCTTTTGTTCTATTTTGTAATTCGTCAAATGTTCTCCACGCTTTTTTAAAATTTAATGGCATATCATTAAATAAGTGGTCTGTAACAATTGGAATAGCATAATTGTTTTTAACATGTTCTAAAATTAGTCTAGTTTTTTCTGCTGATGCAACTGGGTTATCTTTTTGGAAATGACCTAATGCAGGAATTACACCATTATTGAGCATATTATCAATAATCCATATCATATCAGGTGGATATATGTCTTCTGGTGGGATATCGGCATCTGGTGATATAACGATATAAATTAATCCACTGTGACCAAGTTTAAATAAGCGTAACCATTCATTTATTGTTGGAGTCCAGCATCCTACTCGTGGCGTTCCACCGATACTTGATAGAAATGGTCCTTCTAACGCAATTCCAACAATGTTTGGATATTTACCGTTTAGTTCGCCATCATGATAAACTGCGATAAAATTCTCAAAATCATCTATGTTATCTCTTAATAAATAGATTGTAATAATTGAATTTACATTTTCGGTGTATAATGAGCTCTGAATTTGTTCTAGCACAATATCAGATGGATGAGTAAAATCAAATTTGCCTATTCCGTGGCAATGAAAATCGTATGGACTATATTGTGTCATTTGTTTATCTCTAAAATAAAAGTTTTTAATTCGGTTTAACGGGTCAAGTGGAAGAACCGATAATGTACTTATTCACGATTAAACTTCGTTGCACGGTTTTTCATCAAAAGCCTTAAGATAATATTTTATTATTAAGTACCTAGAAATTTTATACAACCTGAACTTTTCAATTATACAATAATTATATAAAAAAATTCTACGAAAAGATCGGAGTATTATAGTTATCGGTGGTCTGGTATGTGTTCCCCAATAATTGGTCAGCAATCTGCTGGATAATTTGAAAATAACTAGATAGTTTTGTATTACAATAATTTTATTTGGCGTATAGAATGTCATTATTGCCTGTGATTTTTATTCGCACATCTAAATTTATCTATAACACGCTTATAATGCGCCCTTAGATTAGGACAATACACAAGCAATTGGTGCATAAATTTTAAATATTACAATGAGAAACGATTGCATTCCATCCACAATTATCAGGCACCGATGATTATGAGATGAGAAATTGAAAGTATCAAAAGTAACTGTTAATCAAAAAAATACTGATGAGTTTTACTACATATCTAGGCTAATTTGAAAGTGAAATATTAATACCATTAGTGATATTTGTGGTATAATACCTATAAGGTGCACAATTAGCATAATAGTTACAAAAGAGAATATGAAAACCAATATACCGCAAAGACATGATGCGTTAGTAAAAGGATTTTTAAATGATCCTGATGTGGCGCGTGAATTTCTAGAAACACATCTTACCGCTGAGGTTCAAAGTGTTTGTGATTTTGCCACACTGCAGATTGTACCAACTAGCTATATTGATGAAGATTTAAAAATGCTTTGTTCTGATGTTACCTATCGAATTGAATTAAAAGATAAAACAAATTTTATATATGTTTATACATTGATTGAACACCAAAGTACACCAGTTGAATTGATGCCATTTAGGATTTTAAAATATCAAGTGGCAATAATGCAAGATCATCTGAATAAATACAGTGACGAAAAGGATGGAAAGTTATTGCTCCCATTAGTGGCGCCTATAGTTTTCTATAATGGAGTAGCGACGCCTTATCCGCATAGCGTTGATATAGCCGAGCTGTTCGAATCACGTGAATTATTTGAGAGAGTACAGCTTGGGAAGTTTAAGTTAGTAGATTTAACGGTTACAGATAATAACGAAATATTGCGCCATGGCGGTAAGTTGGCTGTTTTAGAAACATTAGCAAAAACGGTTCATGTTCGTGATATTAAGATGGTTATGAGTTATATAATATCGGCATTAGTTGCTGGACATGAGGATAATTTAAGTGATTTTTTATTTAAAACTGCATATACTTACTTATCAACTAACAGAGAAAATGACGAATTGCTTGAATTAAGCGATGCAGTTATTAACAAAATACCAGATTATAGGGAGATGGTTATGACTCACACTGAAACATTACTACAAAAAGGCAGGCAAGAAGCTGAAAAAGAAATTGCAAAAAACTTGCTAAAGTCAGGTGTTGACATTGATACAATTAAAAAGGCTACTCACTTAAGTGAGAAAGAATTAGAGCAACTAAAGGAATCATTGCACTAAAATAGCGCGCTATTCAATCATTGCCAATGCATCTTTTTTAGCTTTTTCGTTAGATTTGGCATAAAATTGAGATGGTATGATAACCTCCTCAATTAAATAATTGAATATTGATTAAATTTT
>CAYWWJ010000052.1:0-6083 GCA_964462055.1 uncultured Neisseria sp.
AATTTAATCAATATTCAATTATTTAATTGAGGAGGTTATCATACCATCTTAGCAACATATTTCATATACAGAATAAATTAATTTTTCCCTCATGAGTTACCACAAAATCGGTAAAAATTAATTTATTCTGTATATTGTAAACATCACTACTAAGTAACTTCACAAAATCAACGGTTAATAGTATTTATAAATACTGCGCCAATGTAATTCTATCAAGCCCCGCGTAATCTTGTAGCGTTTTAATATTTGCAAAACCTTGTTGTTGATACAGATCACGAATTGCTTGTCCTTGATCGTAGCCATGCTCAATTAAAATATACCCACCCAAAATCAAGTGATTTTTGCTATTTGCGATAATCTCACGAATACAATTTAGCCCATCATTGAAATCGGTTAATGCATGTTGCGGTTCTGCACACAAATTTGCTAAATGATTGTCATTATTCGCAATATACGGCGGATTACTCACAATTAAATTATATTTTTTAGTAATTTCTTCAAACCAATTGCTGTATATAAAATTAATCTGCGCCCCCAATTTTAGTGCATTTTCTTCTGCAATATCTAATGTTGCTGGGTAATTATCCAGAGCATCGACAATAAGCGTTGGTGATTCTAGCTTTAACGTAATTGCAATACAACCGCTACCAGTTCCTGCATCTAAAATACGATCGCTAGGCTTTGCTAGTTGTAGCGCCGTATCAATTAATAGTTCAGTTTCAGGACGTGGCACTAATGTGTGCTCATTTACTCGAAATTCTCGTGAATAAAATTCCTTGTGACCAATAATATAGGCTATTGGAGTTCCAGCTTGTCTTTTTGCAACTAATTGATTTAACTGAGAATATTCGCCGTCAGTTAATTTATAATTATCGTGAGTAATTAATTGTACTGCGTTTTTGTTTAATATATGTTGCAGAATTAATTTTATTTCAAGCTTGGGTAATCGCTTGTCGTTTGCGATAATTTCTTGAATACTAAACATGGTTACAGCCTATTTTGTCAAAGATGGTTTCATTACCAAGAATTTAATTACTTATTTAGGAAAGGAAGTATATCATTTAAGAACTGTTCCGCTATTTCAAACATAGGAACATGAGCGCCAGGTTGTATTATTAATTGTGAATTATTAATATTTTTGTGCATATATTCTGAGTCATCGGATGGAGTTAAATAATCATTTTTGCCCGCAATAATAAGTGTTGGGGCAATAATTTGATTAATCCAATCAGTAGAGTTAAATTTTGCAATTGCTTCAACCTGTTGCTTAAAGCCTTGCGCAGTCTGTTGATATAAGTAAGATTTTCCAGAATTTATAAGCTCGTCTATTATATTCTTTTGATTTAAGTATTGATCAGAAAATACCCAAGGCGCATTAATTGGTACAGTTTCTTCTAAAGAAAAATTATTTAAATACATTTTAGCTAAATTTTCTAGGAATATGAGAGAACGACATTTGATTTGTACAAAAGAATTACTAATAATTAATTTATTTACTAACTGGGGATTTTTATAAGCTATGGTTTGAGCAATTGCTCCTCCCATAGAATGCCCTAAAATATGAGCTTTTTCTATACCTAAATGGTTTAATAACTTTACTACATCTAAAGCCATATCCGAAATAGTATAACCTGATGTAGGGGTTTGAGACCTTCCAACACTACGATTATCCAAGCATATAACCTCAAATTGTTGTGCAAGTATATTTTTTATTAAGTTCCAGTGGCTACTATCACAAGACAATCCAGCAATCAGTACAAGTGGAGTTCCATTGCCAGCTACTTCATAATAAAAATTTAAATTATCTAATTTTACAAATGACATTTTACACATTTCCTAAAAATTTCTTAACATTAATAAATTTTGCTGGTATTTGATGGGGATAAATAATTTTTATCCTGTATTTTACCTCATTTTTATTAATAAATGTCAGATTTAATCTAAACCAATACACCTTAAGTTGGGTGATCGTTTGTCTTTTACAGTAATTTATTTGTTTTGTTATTGTTAATATTATTGATGTTTGATAAATCTTGTTTTATTTCTGTTGCAATTATTTGAGCTAATTTTACGGGAACAGCATTATCAACCATTTTGTAGCCATCGGCAATGTTTTTATATATAAATTTAAAATTATCTGGAAATGTCTGAATTCTGGCACATTCTCGAACATTTAATCTTCTATATAAATGCTTAGTATCTGGTACAAATATCATTGGTGAATACTTAAGATATAGGGCGTTATTTTACCACATTTGGTTTATATCATGATAAATACGTTTTCAATTTTAAATTAGTTAAATATAGCCATTTTATCATGTAAAAGTCTAATTTATAAAGCGATTGGCATTATTTATTAACACATTATATAAATCATCTTTTGGTAGTAATTTTGAGATAATATCAATCAAGTCATTCATAATTTTTGGTGGACTAACAGGAAAATTGGAACCTATAAATAAGTTTTCTATTGATATTATTTTAAATAAGATTTGACAAATTTCTAGCATATTATTTTGGTTATTGTTTATATCTAAACCCGATACTTTAAACTTAGCGACGTTGTTATATTCATGCAACATAGTTACCCATTCATTTTTATTTTCAGTATTAGAAAAATCTGGTAATCCACAATGATCTATTATACATTTTACATTGCTATTTTTAATAATATCCTTAATTCGCAATAACTGATATGGATACATTTGGCAATTAAAAATATAGTTATGTTGCGCTAAACAGACTAAATTATGCGCAAAATTCTCTAATTTGGTCTTATCTGTTGTTATATCAGAACTACATGGCGAATAATTGCTAGTTTTAGAAAACGACATAATATCTCTAAACCCGATAACAAACTCATATTGCTTAAATTTAGATAACTCTACTTCAAATTGTGTAGAATCTTGCGTCATATCTATATATGTAATATGCTTAATGTTTGGTAGTTTAGATTTTGTATGCTCATAAATCCATTTGGCTTCAATTAAGCTAGAAGCGCCGTCTGCTGCTTCAACAGTAATTATTCCTGCTGCTGATTTGTGTGTAGATAAATAATCATCTAATGTATAGTCACGAATTAATCTATTGTTATTGCTATTTGTTACCCACTCATTTATTTTGTTATCTAAGCTCCATAGATGAATATGTGTATCAATAAATTGCATAATTACTCCATGATGGAAAAGTTATTGTATGATATATCCGCCATCAATGGGGATTAATGCTCCAGTAATATAGCTAACATTGTCTTGCGCTAAGAAATAAGCTAATTCAGCCACTTCTGACGCGTATCCAATCCGACCAATCGGTTGTTCGGTTGCTTCATTTTGTTCAATAGTTTCTAATGCAATCCCTGAACGTTGGGAGTATTTTTTAATTGCGGCTTGATATAAAGGTGTGTTAATTGTCCCTACGCCAATACAGTTAGCTCTAATATTAAATTTAGCATAATCTAGTGCGGTACTTTTTGTTAAATGTGCTAATGCGGATTTGGTCATTCCATACACCACAGAATTTTCTTTTGCGATACTTGATTGATCTGAGCCAATTGTTATTATTGAACCACCATTAGTTTTCATATGTGGAATGGTGTGTTTAATTAACCAATATGCACCCAAGAGGTTTAAATTTAGTATTTCGTAAAGTTGTTCATTTGTTGTTGTTTCAATATTAGCTGATAAGTGTTTTCCAGCATTAGCGATCACAATATCAATAAAACTATGCTTTGACACAATTAAATTAATTGCAGATTGCACTTCTTCATCTTTGGAAGCATCAGTCTGGATATATTTATAATTTTGGTGTATAGCTAATTTGCCGTTGTCTTTAATATCAAGATTATACACAATATAATCATGCGCAAGAAACTTGTGGATAATAGCCTCACCAATACCTGATGATCCACCTGAAATAACAACAGTTTTCATTTTATGCTTTCTATAAAAATTAGTGCATTAGTTTATGAAGTTCTGAGTCGTGTTATCAATAATTTACTTTTTATTTTAAGAAAAATTGATACAGTTAACGCATATATGATCATTATAGTAATGTTTATACTTAAACTATGTATAATTAAAAGCCATACATCAGGTTCATTTTTTAGCATTTGGTAATCTATAATTGTATTATGAAATGTGAGCGTAACTATGATGCTAATTATAGTTGAAATAAAAAAATTTTTTATTTTGGTGTATAATGCTGAAAATATTAATAATTCAGCAATTGATGCAATCGTAGAGGCTAATAATCCATGACAAAACAATTTCCACATATCAATGCCAATTATATTAATTGCATTGGCTTTAACTAACTCCGTACTTGTCATAACTTTCGGTATATTAACTGTAGAGATAAAGTGCCACGCAAATGAAAATACTCCACTGCAAACTATCCCTGTAAATATAACAAATATGGCATAACGTCTATTTGAAATCAATACAATTAAGTCACTAATTACATATATCAATGGGTACGTTAATGCGGATGATACAATTTTTAAATCATAATCTATAAACCAGAAATGAATTTCTATTTGTCGAAAAAATAATGGATTACAGGTTAGTTTTAAGGTAATGTATAGCATTGCAAAAAATATCAATGATAATGTTGCAATATCATCTTTTATCATATTATATAAATATTGTTTTACTTTATTCATTGCAGTTAGATTCTTGTATATAAGAATTCACAATAACTTATTTAAAAATGTACCCAATTTTGCGTTTAGCTGCATCAAATAATAATTCGCTATCACTGACACTTATATGCTCATTATTATTTCGCCAAAAATCATATTTATCTGCAGTGTTTTTTATTGTTGTAAGAGAAGGTGATTTGATTACCGAACCAGATGATCTAGTTAATACATGCAACTTACATGTGGCTTCTAAATAATAATGAAACCAAAAAGCTTCAACGATACTTTTTCCAGCTGTAATTAATCCATGATTTTTTAAAATCATTGAATATTTATCATTCATATCATGAATTAATTGTTCTTGTTCATTATTGTTTATAAATAAAGTTTCAAAATCATGATAGCCAATTTTGTCATGAAACATCATAGATATTTGATCAAGTAAAAGTAAGTTTTCTTCTAAATTAGATACTGTTACGCCATATGTTGAATGAGTATGTAAAATACAATTAATTTCAGAAAAATTGCGATATATTGCACGGTGTACAGAGGTACCATTTTGGTTGATTTGAAACCCAAATTTACTATCTATTATGTTACCATCAAAATCTACTTTAATTAGGTTGTCAGGGGTTATCTCATCAAATGCTAATCCAAATGGTAAAATTAATAATGAATTTTCATTTGGTATGCGTACTGATAAGTGTGTTACTAGTAAATCACACCACTCATAATAATGAAATATTCTATATAAATATGCTAATTGTTTGCGTAGATTATCTTCTGTTAATGTTCGTGATGCTATAATGTTATTTTTTACTTGTTCGAATGTGATGCCACTCATTTATTTAGCCTTAAAAATATTAACTAATATGACAATAATTAGTTGGAGTTGATTGTTTGGTAAGTACAACAAGGCAATATTATATATGATTTAAAGCTCATATGTTGTGACTTTTTTCACTTTTATTCGCCCATTTACCCCTGAAATAACACTGGTTGTTAGTTTATGACGTTTTTAGTCGGTTTATCAATAATTTACTTTTTATCTTTAAAAAAGTTGACACAGAGAAGGCATAAATTATCATTATAATAATATTTACGCTTAAAGCATTTATCTTTAAAAAAGTTGACACAGAGAAGGCATAAATTATCATTATAATAATATTTACGCTTAAAGCATTTATGACTAAAAACCATGTATCAGGTTCATTTTTTAGCATTTGGTAATCCATAATGATATTATGAAATGTGAGTGTAATTATGACGCTAGTTACAGTTGATATAAAAAAACTTTTGATTTTAGTGTAGAGTGTTGAAAATATTAGTAATTCTGCAACCGCTGTAATAGTAGAGGCTAATAATCCATGATAAAATAGCCGCCAAACATCAATGCCAATTGTATTAATTGCAGTGGTTTTAATTAACTCAGTACTTGTCATAA
>CAYWWJ010000053.1:0-4675 GCA_964462055.1 uncultured Neisseria sp.
CAAGCACTGTTCTTAGGAGAGTGACTGGCGGTAACGCCAGTGGCTTATCCGAATAGAATCTGATTAATATACTCATAAAAAAGGCATTAATATGACATATACCGCGCATGAAACAGCGATTATCGATACAGGTGCAACAATTGGCGATAACACTAAGATATGGCATTTTAGCCACATTTGCGGTGACGCTACAATCGGCAATAATTGCTCCTTGGGACAGAATGTATTCATCGGTAATGACGTTAAAATCGGCAATAATTGCAAAATTCAAAATAATGTATCGGTTTACGATGCCGTATATCTGGAAGATGATGTATTTTGCGGTCCATCAATGGTATTTACCAATGTATATAATCCACGTAGCAGCATAGTGCGTAAACATGAATATCGCAAAACATTAGTTAAACGAGGAGCTACAATTGGCGCAAATGCAACGATAGTTTGTGGAGTAATTATTGGTGAATACGCCTTTATTGGCGCAGGTGCGGTCATAAAATCTGATGTTGCGGCATATGCAATTATGGTGGGAGTTCCTGCAAAGAAAATCGGCTATATGTGCCAATGTGGTGTTACATTGAAACCACATCCAAATGAGAAAATCACTAAATGCGAAAGTTGTAATGCCGAATATATCATTGATAAGACTGGCTGTAACCGTGTTTATACCGATTCACAATCATAACTGACGCTCAAAAAAACATGATTCTTAGCAATGAATTTAAATTATCTGCGTAGCACGTATACGTTTTGATCATAGAATCGCCCATTTACTGGCTCCGCATTTTCTAACACGCCAACATGAGTAAAACCAGCTCTTTGTGGTACCATATTGCTTTTTGTATTAAATACCGCGCATTTCACATAAATACTGACGATATTCATTTGTTCTAGCAATATTTTTGATACCCTGTTTAATGTTTTAGTTATTATACCTCGACCAGAATATGCGGGGTCTAGCCAATAACCAATTTCTACTTCAGAATTACCTTTATTTCTAATCGTAAATGTGTCGATAATTATCGCATTAGTTTGGATTGTGAATGTATATTCTTTATTGCTATCATAATTGATAATTGCATTATTTATAAAACTAGATACATCCTCAGTAGATTGATTAAACCTCACCCAATCCATATATTGACCAAAATATTCACGATTTACATCAATAATTTGATACAACTCATTTGCATTGCTTGGTTCTATAATTAATAGCTGTATATCTTCATCAATTTGTATTTGCGTGAAAAATGGTTGAGAACTGCTGGTAAAATTTCTCACTGTAGCGTTTTGTATTGATTGTTGATTTATTGTCTTTGCCATTGTGAGTCTCTCCTCTAAAATCGCACTAAATTGTTTCACGTTAAATTATATTAAGCCATAGTTAAGAATCTTTACCAAACCAATTAATTCTGTATAAAGTAAAAATTATTGCCATAGCGGTACAAAATATAATTTGATTGTGAGTAATCCACCATATATTGCAAATAATGACAACCATTTAGCCGATTTACGTGCAGAACCGCAACATACATTAACTGACTTCAATGATGGGTTAGATTGCATTCGTGAAATTATCGCAAATAGCAAAAATCACTTGGTTTTAGGCTGGTGTATTTTAATCTAACAAGGCTATTATTAAGAACCATCAGTTCGTGATTTATATCAACAACAAGGTTTTACAAATATTAAAACGCTACCAGATTAAGCTTGGCTTGCTAAAATTAGATTGGCGCAATACTACTAAGAACTGTGTCAAAAAGCACAAAAGTCGAGCAACATCTTCCATCACTTGTTTAAGGTAAAATAGAAGTCCTTATTCAAATATAGTTCCTAATCCAAGCAAATATAGCAAACCCGAAACGATTATTGCAACAGCTTTAGTTATAGTCATATTTATAGCGTCTCATAAATTTATGCAATAACCGTTTCGAATTAGCTATACTCGAACAAGCGCAAAGTAATCAATTAAATAAGTAGCAACCATTTATACATCGCCGTTTCTAAGTTAAGAATTATATCACAAAAAGAAACAAAAAAGCAAACTATTTCTCAGAATTTATTAGTTCCCAAAGTCTGATTTACCATTAAACCATAGGTAAACTAATAGTATTCCACCAATGCCGATGAATTATAAATTGCAGAAACTTGTTTCTATTTAAGAAATTTGTCACAGATTTAGAAGAGAGATGTAATTGGCTATAATAATTTTTTTTCCTAATATAATCAACGAATATCACCAAATATTGTTTGGGTTATTGACCCAATGAACACGCTTGTAAATTCTTCTTGAGATAAATGTTGAATAATATTTGAACCAATTTCTTGCAAACTAATACAATCATTTTCTTTAGTGTATTTAAAAATTGTACATTTATTTCTATTCTTTGCCACTACAAAGCATTTATTTATCGTTGGCAAATCATTGGTAACTACAAGATGACAAGGAGAGGTAAATTCTGGATAATATACATCATCAGAAATACGTAACAAAAATCCTCCGCTAAATGATATTTCTAACGCAATATTCACATATTTGACAACATTATTACCAAGTACACTGCGCTTAAAATTAATCACATTATTTATATCAACAATAGCTAATGCTTGAACTCGTAATGCCCGTGATTGTGGCTTTGATATTTCAACTGCACCAGTTAATTGCGCCACACTAATATTAAAATAGCTTGCAATTTGCTGTAGTGTTGAAGGCTGTGGATTTGCAACTTTATTGTTTAAAATTTTGCTTAATATTGATTTAGCTATACCCATTTTTTCAGCAAGAACTGATAATGACAGATTTCCATGCGCATAAATTAACTTCTGTAAAATATGTGCAGTATTCAAACCCGTATCGTAATGTTCATAAGAATCATTTACCAATTCATCTATATTGATATTAAAATATTTTGATAATGCTTTTACCGTATCCAGTCTTGGATTAGGGGTTTTACCATTCAATATTTTATTAAACGTGGATCTATCCATACCAATGGCATTAGCCAGCTCTATTTCAGATACACCCGAAATAGTCATTAAGTTTGATAGTTTTATGGCTAAATTCATTTAAGTCATCCTTTAAACAAATCACCCAATTTAGAAGCATCTTGCGCAGAAAAATTATTTAATATCGCACGATTTTTAATAATTTCATTGATTGATTTCACCCAAACAATCCTAGTACCAACTGCAAAATACCGAATTAGAATAACATCGCTATATTCAAGTACATCCTCAATTTGATACTTATGTTTAGTAACTAAAAACTTGATAATGCCACTAGTTAGCATTATGAAAATTCGACTCATCGCACTTCTTTTTAAATGTATTATATTCACGACTAATTCTATACGCCTCAGATGGATGCAAATTATGCAAAATATTAGTATTAAAATATAAATCACTAATAGCTATTTCGAATTGAATTTGTTTTATGTTATCAGTAACTGTTACCATGTAATTAGCATGATTAATGCTATATAAACTATATTTAGTCATTTTATGTTTTTTAATCAGCAATTCTATTAGAAAATATATACTCTTAAATATCTGCATAACTAAACTTAACAATCCTATATAAATCATTAAGATATTTAGCTGTAAAGCCTGTCATTATAATAAATACAAATCGCACAGGTAGCATTTTATCATATGCAAGTCATGGTTCATAACAATATTTTTCTAAAAAAGTGAAAAAAGTCACAACAAATAAACCTCAAATCGTATATAATACTGGCTTACTGCATTTGATAGCACGATAAATAGACTATAATTAACACTTTTTATACAAAGTAAAACAATATTTATATAATATGATAAAGGATGATATGACAACATTGTAATTGATATTTTTTGCAATGCTATACATTACATTAAAACTAACCTGTAACCCATTATTCTTTCGACAAATAGAAATTCATTTCTGGTTTATAAATTATGATTTAAAAGTTGTATCATCCGCATTAACGTACCCATTGATATATGTAATTAGTGACTTAATTGTATTGATTTCAAATAGACGCTCTGCCATATTTATTGTATTAACGGGAATACTTTGCGATGGAATATTTTCATTTGCGTGGCACTTTATCTCCACAATTGATATACCGCAAGTTATGACAAGTACTGAGTTAATTAAAACCACTGCAATTAATACAATTGGCATTGACGTTTGGAGGCTTTTTTATCATGGATTATTAGCATCTACTATTACAGCAATTGCAGAATTACTAATATTTTCAACACTCTACACTAAAATAAAAAGTTTTTTCCTATCGACTGTAATTAGCGTCATAATTACACTCACATTTCATAATATCATTCTGGATTATCAAATGCTAAAAAATGAACCTGACGCATGGTTTTTAATTATGCATAGTTTAAGTATAAATATTACTATAATGACAATATATGCCTTCTCTGTGTCAACTTTTTTAAAGATAAAAAGTAAATTATTGATAAACCGACTAAAAACGTCATAAACTAGCGCACTAATTTTTATTGAGAGTATTACAATAAATAATATTCGCCATCATATTACATTTTATACAAGAATTTGTCTATAATGAATAAAATAAAGCAATATTTCTACAATATGATAAAAAACGACATGGCTACGATGCCATTGATATTTTTTGCAATGCTATACATTACATTAAAACTAACCTGTAACCCATTA
>CAYWWJ010000054.1:0-4156 GCA_964462055.1 uncultured Neisseria sp.
TTTGCCAAATTACGCTTTCTTCATTAACAAACTCTATATTTTTCCATCATTCACTGAAAAAATTAGTAAGTTATTCTACTTTCGTTTAAATATTCAGTAAAAAGTGAGTGCTGGAATTGGTAGGTATATAAGTGCAGAAATTGATATTATTTATTTTAAGTTTTAGTTTAATTGCGCAATCATTCGCCAGAAGCGCTAATCATTCGCAGGAATGTACTTTGGTTGCTGGTAAAATCATTCAACAAGCTGGTGAGCCTGTATTCAAATTTGTAAAATCACATAAGTCCAGCACAGATAATTATTTACTTACGCATACTAATTTTTTTATCCGTGGTACAGACGGTAATGAATATAAAATTGTGATGGATAATTTGTTTTATACGTGGATAACATCAACACAAGCGATAACCAATAAAGATATTGGTATTACTGAGAATATGAGGCATAATTATCCACTCGGTAGCGATGTTGTGGCATGCGGTAAACCATTTAATTCTGATGGTCAACGTGGTTTATATTTTGTGCATTCAGCTGCTTGCGACAAAACTCGATTTAGTGGCTATTTGCATATAAATGGTAGCGATGTGATGGATAATCAGCATTATTGTAATTCGTGTAATTGTAAATTATAAGAAAATATAAATGAAAAATAATATATGCACAGCTATTTTTATTATGGTTATTACTCTATATGGATGTGCGAAATTGCCATCAAAGCTCGTTAATAAACAAGCAGATACTGTCGATATACAAGCGCAAAATATTGTAAATAATATGAGTTTACGTGAAAAGCTTGGTCAAAAATTAATGCTTGATTTCAGATATTATTGCAACACTATGCCACGTAGTGGATCATGTAAAAATGATGTGTTGAGCGTAAACTCCGAGATGCAGCAAATTCTGACGCAAAATCAAATTGGCGGGGTAATTTTATTCGCGAATAATTTAAAGACTATTCCACAAATTGTTACGCTAACGGATACTCTTCAACAAACGATGCGTGTTGCAAATGAACCACCGTTGTTGATTGCGACGGATCAAGAAGGTGGAATTGTTGCGCGCTTACCTCGAGAATCAAGTGTTACATTCCCTGGAAATATGGCAATTGCTGCTGCATCTTTGGGTAATAAAGGTAAATCATAC
This sequence comes from uncultured Neisseria sp., assembly GCA_964462055.1. GTDB lineage: Bacteria > Pseudomonadota > Gammaproteobacteria > Burkholderiales > UBA11063 > Aquella. The sequence goes on from CAYWWJ010000054.1 coordinate 1,144, forward strand.
AGCGGTGAAGTAGGTAAAACCACCGCAATTAACTTAAAAGCTGTTGGAATTAATACTAATTTTGCGCCAGATGTTGATGTTAATTCTAACCCGCTTAATCCAGTGATTAACGTTCGTTCTTTTTCTGATGATCCTAAATTAGTGGCCGAATTAGGCTTGGAGTTTAGCCGTGCAATGCAAGAACAGGGAATTGCCTCGACGTTGAAACATTTTCCTGGACACGGTGATACTGCGGCAGATAGTCACATTGGTTTGCCGGTTGTTTCGCATAATTTAGAACTGGCGTGGCAAATCGATTTATATCCATTTGAAAGTATCATTAAAAACTCCTCACCCGATATGATAATGACGGCGCATATACAATATCCTGCCTTGGACGATAGTGTGATTTACGCAAGCAAAAGCGGGAAAAATATCATTACGCCAGCAACATTATCATATAAAATACAACATAATATATTGAGAAATAAGCTTGGTTATAAAGGTGTGACTATTACGGATGCTCTTGATATGGGGGCGATTTCGCAGAATTTTAATTCAACAGACGCTACGATAAAAGCATTTCAGGCTGGTGTTGATATAGCGTTGATGCCTGTGACTATTTTGCAACCTAGCGATGTGAACAAGGTTAATAATTTGATGACGCAACTTGAATCTGCGGTAAAAAACAACGTTATTTCAGAAGATGAGCTGAATAAATCGGTGCTTAGATTAATTAAATTAAAACTGAAATTAAAATTATATAATCCCGATACAAGGACTTTGCCGCAAAAAATTACTGACGCAGAACAAACCTTGGCGAATAAAAACCAACGTATTTTAGAGAATAATGTTGCGAATGCTGCGGTTACATTGGTGCAAAATAATCATAATGTTGTGCCAATCAAGCTGCTGTCTGGTGCTCGTATTCACATTGTTATGCCATCGACCGAACAGCAACTTGGCATTATAGAGCAGATTAAATTCCTACAACAAGAAAAATTGCTTCCCAAAGATCTAAAAATTAGTTCCGCTACAATTGGCGATACAAATTTGGCTAAAGAAAAAACTGCGGTAAATAAGGCCGATATTGTCATTGTTGGAAATAGCACCAAAAGTTCCGATATGGCGATTGCTAGCGATAGCACGGGAAATTTAATCTCGTTTAATTCATTATCTTCAGGTTCCAATAAAATATCGTCTTCGCTGAGTAATGCGCAATTTGCGTATAAGATACTACAATATGCCAAATCACGTCAAAAGAAAACTATCTTTATTAGTTTATTAGCTCCGTATGATTTGCCAAATTATAAAAATGTTGCAGATGTTATGCTTGCTAGCTACAATAGTCTCGGTTATATCAATACTTCAGAGAGTAATGGATATTATCGTGGGCCAATGATGCCAGCATTAACTCGCGTTATTTTTGGATTTAGTAATGCAACCGGTAAATTGCCTGTCGATATTCCAAATTCAGCATATCCAGCAGAGATTCTATATCATCGTGGTTATGGATTGATCACTAGTGTGAATATATTTTACGCGGTGGATAAACAAATCGAATCTGATGTTGCCGCTGGGTTTCCTGGCGCTGTACTTCTAATCATAAAAGATGGTAAGATTGTGAAAAATTCTGCGTATGGCTATAAATATCGTTATAATCAATCTGGTGATCAATTAATTAACCCAGAATCAATGGAGCTACAAACGATATTTGATTTGGCGTCTAATACTAAAATGTACGCAACTAATTATGCAATAATGCATTTGGTTTATGAGGGTAAGTTAGATATAAATAAGCCTGTTAGTTATTATATTCCAGAATATCGTGGTTGTGATGCGAATCGTATTCCACAATGTAGAAATACACGGCTCGTAAAAGATTTACTAATGCATGATGCTGGATATATGCCAAGTCCGCAATTTTATAATCCAGTAAAAATTAGTGAATATGGCTCAGGCTTGTATTCGCAGAATCGCGAATCAACGATTGATATTATTCTGACGCGTATTCCATTTGTGAATGCTCGTGGGGAAAAGCCTGTTTATAGCGATGTTGATTTTATGCTTTTGGGAATTTTGGTAGAAAAAATTACGCACCAAAGATTAGATCAATATGTCTATAATACAATTTATAAGCCATTGGGTCTTAAAAATACGATGTTTAACCCAGAACAGCATGGTGTGGCGGGTAATGATTGTGCAGCTACGGAATTGGATGGTAATACGCGCGATCACCAAATCGTGTTTCCCAATGTGCGGAATTATACGTTGAAATGTCAAGTTCATGATGAGAATTCATATTATTCGATGAATGGAGTTGCTGGTCACGCGGGGCTTTTTTCAACTGCAAGCGATTTGGCGGTTCTTGTGGAATTTATGCTAAATAATGGCAAATACAATAACGTAACACTTTGGGATGAAAAAGTCGAAGATCAATTTACTCGCGTAAATTTACGTGATGATACTTACGCATTAGGTTGGCGAATTGCTGGTAGCAAAAAGCGTTATGCTCCATTTGGGGAATATGCGCCAAGTACAACCGTAGGTCATGCTGGATTCACTGGAACGCTTACATTGATTGATCGGGAACATAATTTGGCGATTATTTTATTGACCAATAAAGTTCATACCAAGTTTGTCAACAAACAATTTCAAGGTAATGAATATGCCACTGGTAAGTATTTTACAATTGTGAATCTTATTTATCAGGCTTTGCTATAATATTCAAAGTATTTGATTTGTTCTTCATTTTTTAGTGACTGTTTCAATGAGATAGGATAAATTACTAATTTTTTAGTGAATGATGGAGAAATATAGAGTTTGTTAATGAAGAAAGCGTAATTTGGCAAACTGTTTGAGCGCTAGCGAGTTTTTGCCAAATAGATTTCGAATTAATACAAGCTCATATTTTGGAATCTTTGAACGTAAAAATTATAATTTATCCTATCAGATATCTGAGTAAAATTAAAAAGTTATGGCTGAGATGGTATGATAACCTCCTCAATTAAATAATTGAATATTGATTAAATTT
>CAYWWJ010000055.1:0-3795 GCA_964462055.1 uncultured Neisseria sp.
CAAAGTGATAACACATCTATCGTAAGTATGGGTAATCCAGTATATGATAGAGCAAACCAAGGGATAGACTATTTTAAAAATCATCCAATTGATGTTGTTATAGAGCAAGGTAGACAACAGGTTGATACTATATTAAATGCAGATAACAATATATTAGATAAGGTAATAAGCGCAAAAGCTACAATTAATGGATCTATGAGTAATACTATTGATTCTATTAAAGATGGTGTTAAAAATGCGCAAGATAATGCAGTTGATTTGGTGAAAGAGAAAGGTGTATCAATGGGGGCTAGTGGTTACGGTCAGATAAATGAAAAGAAAAAATAATGGTTTAAAACATGGGCATGGTATAATATTCACATATAATTGAGTTAAGGTGTAGTATTATGGAATTTACTGTAATTATTCTAAAGTGTTTTGCTTGGATTTTAAATAATATAAATGCTAGTATTTTAGCAGTGATATGTTTATTTTGTGTTGTATTGACCATGGGTTTCTTAAAGAATTTAGTTACAAATGGTAAACTCACAAAAAATAGTGATGATCAAGATGACGATGATTTATTGTATTCGTCATCTAATTCCTCAGTGCCTGGTAATATATATCACACTGATGATGAATAGTAAATTGTCAATTTTATTTATACACAAAATGGACTGTTATGACTTACATCTTGTGGGGGTTTTTCTTGATAATTGTTTAAAGGAATTACAATTTAGAAGTGATTTATTATATAGGCCGAGTTAAAAATTTCATAACCAATGATAAAGAATTAGTTTTATACTGAGAAGTACACAGACTTTATGACGCTTTGTGTTTATTAGGTTGTTAGTATGTTAAAAAGTTAAATTTTTGCAAAATTTTCCATTTTGATGTAATTACAGCTTCTTACCTGTGTTCTTTATTTTGTAGGAGAATTATCTATGAATTTAAACAATCGTGTTGAAATTTTTGATTTGTTATTTGAATCATTACCTTTTTTATTCTGGAAAGATGTTAAGGGAAAATATTGCGGTAGCAATTTAAATCAAGCAAAGGCCTTTGGTCTTGATTCTCCTGATGAACTTATAGGTAAAACAATTTTCCAATTATTAAAAGACCAGAATTCAGCAAAATTAATTGATGACAATGATAATAAAATAATGAACGATAAGAAGCCTGTAATTCTTGAAGAAGTAATCATCACCCCTTATGGGAAAAAAGTTTACCTATCTACAAAACAACCAATTTTTGATAAAGATCACAAAGTTATCGGATTATTAGGAACGGCAATTGAAATTACTCAGTTGGCTGAAGATAGAGAAATAAGATCCAAATTAGAAATAGAGCAACAGAAATCGGTGATGCAAAAAGAAGTTGATATACAGAAGGCTATTATTTTTGAACATAATAAATTCAATTCTTTTATTGATGAAATACAGCGGAATATAAAAGCATATCAATTAGAACTGTTAAATGAAAAAACATCTAGAACTAATATAATAGCCCCTCATGAGAAAACTTCTATAAATCTAACAACACGAGAAGTAGAAATACTGTATTTCTTGTCTATTGGAAAATCGCCTAAAGAAATAGGTTTAATTTTATCTAAAATATATAAAAAGACTATTAGTGCATCAACAATTGCTGCCTTTATAAACAAACAATTATATCCTAAATTTGATGTGTATAATGTAGGCCAATTAATTGAAAAAGCTACTGCTTTAAAAATGATTCCTTTTATGGCTGAGAGTATTTTAACTGCATAGAGAAAATCTCGGGGCTATTCCCGTGATATTTTATAGGGCGGTTACTATATGACCCATATAGAGGCTGGAGTTTATTTAAATTGCGACTACAGCCTCTACACAACCTAAAACAATAAAGCCAATAAATTTACGCTATTGGGTGTGATGGAAAAAAGCCATCGCCTTTAGGTGAATACTTTTAGTATAATGTAGGATTAAGTAATCACCATAGATACAAGATGTACAAACACGGAGCACACAGTATTTTAATTATTCTAATTTTAATACAAGTGGCTGATAATTTTTAAGGGTATCAAAGTGTTTAGATACTAAGTTATAATCCTTATCCCAAAATATTATACTGCAAGAAATATCTAATAAGTTTTTAGCTTGAGCTAATTTATCATTTGGCTTAGAAAATTCAATAAATTCATGATTAATAGTAACGTGGGGTTTATTTATTTTTTGTACTGTACCTTCTGTATATGGAAAATTTAAAAAACCAGCATAAATGTTTTGCTTATTTATGATCAGCTTATCAATTAATTCCATTTGTATTAAATAATTGATTTCTTCAATATTTATACCGAATACTTTTTCGTATACGTTAGTAATTAATGCTCCACCTGTTCTAGCTGCTATCTCAAGAAAAACGAGTTCATTTGTATTTCTTTGTAAAAATAATTCTAAATGATATGCTCCATTTGGGCAATTTAAGATTTTAAATATTTCATTGCTAAAATCCTTTATTTTAGCAAATAATTCAGTATCAATAATTGGAATGCTACCTACTGGTTTACCTTCAAAAAACCTTGCTAATGCAAAACTACATTTACCTACCATAAAAAATTCAACTACATTATTGATTATCATTGCATCACAATGAAATAATTCACCATCAATGAATTCATCAATTTCAAAATTATAATTATGTGATAAGGCATGATTAGCAAATTTTTCTAAATCATTAAAGCTATCAATACGGCAAGTTTCAACGCTACTAACTAAGTCTATTGGTTTTGCAAAAAGTGGAAAACCACCAAGGTTATCAATTATGGAATTTAAGTATATATATCTATGCTTATCATATGATAATTTATCAAACTGAGTAAATTTAGGTAAGTTTATAAGGTTACTTTTTTTTATTAAATTTTTAGAAACAACCTTATTGACAAAGGGAAGTAATATATCAGTATGATGCCCTACAATATGATAAATTTCACGTAGCTTGGCACATACTAACTGAGTACTATCCTCATTAGTTAAAATTCTTATGTTGTCTGCCCCATATTGATCAATATACTGCTTTATAATCTGTTCTACTTCATTGTAGTTAATTTCATGAAAATCACGAGAGATTTGATGAACATTGTCAAAACTATTTTTATTGTTATCACTTAATTTTTCCAAGCAGTACCTACTACCTATAAGAATAAACCTGGCATTTAGTGCTAGTTTTTTTAATTTTAAAAAATCAGATTTTATATATATAACGTTATACAAAAATATATAGTTCATAAGCATGTATGACCTTCTAATTGAGAAACATAAACAAGCCCAATTTTTTCCAAAAACATGAAATACGCTAAAGCTGGAGCTTCAGCAGGTACTACACCAAAATATGTAAAAGTTGCACTTTGATCTTTAATCTAGCCCGTAGTAGTTTTCTCAAATTCACTGACATCATAATGAATTTTTTTAGTCAACTGCACAATCTTAATGCGTGGTTTTTGATTATTTGCATAATCAATTAATTTTAAAATATTTTTATCAGTTAGAGGACAATTCCATCTTAAAATAATACAATTAGTAGGTGCAAATTTTTCACATAATTTGTTATCATCTTTTAATTTCATATACTGATTTTTTGCTTCATCCGCAATAGCAATAGAATCTTCATTAGTTAGTGACCTATAATTTAAATGACTATCTGCTGAAGATAATAAATCAAACTCAAATACGTTATGTTTCCATAATCTTATTTCTTTTTCATGTTGCCAGTTTTGTGATTTGTGGAGAGCATAACAAAACGTGGGGTTTGCTATAAAAATCAAGCCGCTTTCCCAAT
>CAYWWJ010000056.1:0-3650 GCA_964462055.1 uncultured Neisseria sp.
GTCTTATCTCATAGAGTAAGACAACTCATTTAAGCAGGTGACTCTTGTCGCACAAGCTAAATTATAGCATATTGCATAGATTCATGAGACCAAAAACTACTTCAGCCCTCACTTGTTCAATTATACTCTTCATAGGATAAGTTACTAATTTTTACGTTCAAAGATTACGAAATTTGAGTTTGTAATAATTCGAAAGCTATTTGGCAAAAACTCGCTAACGCTCAAACAGTTTGCCAAATTACGCTTTCTTCATTAACAAACTATACATTTCTTCATCATTCACTAAAAAAATTAGTAACTTATCCTTTTTTATTGAAACACTCAATAAAAAGTGATGACTGGTGTAGACATTTATGATTTTTAAAATAAATATACCAATGCAAATAATAATTAATATCATTACAATACAATAAGTTATAACAAAATGACAAACATGCAAAAAAATTAAATTTATTTATATTTGACAAAGCATACCAAGATTTGGTATTATAACTACCTCATCAATCGCGGGGTGGAGCAGCTTGGTAGCTCGTCGGGCTCATAACCCGAAGGTCGTTGGTTCAAATCCAGCCCCCGCAACCAATTTCATATTCAAGAAAAAATCACAGTTAAACCTAGCATGCGTTATGCATAATAAATGCAAAACTCATTCTGTAGTAGCAAGTTACCGCAATTATTGCCGACTATACAAATCACAATTATTTCACTGAAAAAAAAGGGATAGCCATTATTGGATTTTTGATTCATCTAGCGATTGTTCTGATTTGTAATTAAAAATTAATTGCGTTATATCAAAACCTTGATTTTTAGCCACTAAAAGTGCTTTATCTAAAATTTCACGATTTAAGTCTTTTGAGCGCGCCAATATCCAAAAATATTTATGGTCAGGACTGCCAATAACAGCCACGGTGTCGTAATCGGTATATAAAACCCAATAATCCCCATAACCAAATGGCAACCATCTTAACCATTTGGGTAAAAATGTCACCTTCAACTTGCCAATATCTGCCGATTCAACAAATGATGCAACACCAGTTGCAATATCGGGAGTATTCTCTTTAGTGTTACATTGATTCACCACGATAAGTTGATTGCTATTGTCGGGATTGATTGAATAATTAGCCGTAATAGGCACAACGCATTTATTTTCAAATCTGTTAGGAAGTCTGGCAATTTCATACCATGTTCCCAGATATTTGGCGCTATTGAAATGCGCTATCGGCGTAACATCATTGGCATAGCTTAATTTTATGCAAGCTAGCATAATGAGAAATAGCGAAGTAATTTTATTCATAATTTTATCCTTTTAATAAGTATTATAATCTTTGATAATGACAATATATGTACCATTAAATTCCCCTATATAATTTCATTTTAATAATATTATGAATTATGTATTGTAACACGGCTGAGGTAGCAGAATGTAGCATAATTTTTATACGCTATTTTATTATTCCTGATTTTTTATTTACACCGGACTCAATTTTATTTTGATCTAGCCAATACATATAATTACTTACAGAATCAATATTTCTAAATTCAGTGGAATTTAAAAATTGTTTTGCTTTATCTAAAATTTTAAAAAATGATGGTTTATTTTTAATTATGGTAAATACTCGTGCATTTACTTGTATTTGCTCATTATCGTATTTTATAAAATATTTATCCTGCAATAATTCAGTCAATATTTTTTTATGATCTTTAAAATTAGATAATTGTAGGTTAGTCAATAATATACTGTAATTTAACAGATTTTTATCATTTTGTAGTATTATTTTAAGAGATGCTATCTCTTCATTTGTAATTTGAATAATATTATTTTTAATACAAGTAGATAATGTACGAATTAAATCATTACTATTGATTACCACTTGACTCAATATATTTTTAGGTGTACTCAAGACTAATTTATTAATATGGTTACGCATGTTTTGTGAGGAGAAACCAATAAACCTTAAACTTGATCGCACCTGTAAATCATTAAGCCAAATAATGTCTTGTTCACATTTTAAATCAATATAGCTAATATTTGAGGATTTTGTGCCATATTTATATATTTTAGGGTCGTAAGCACATAAATATATTGCTTTTGATATTGGGCAAAATATTTGTGTCCCTTTCGTAAATAGACAGGTTGCGAGAGGATCGTTCAAATCTTTATAGAACCAATTATAGTGTACAGAAGGTTGATCTGAAATAATGAATTCAATATCTGTCTTATTTACTAAAACGTGTATATTTAGATCATTCATTAACATTGAATGCAGAACTCCATCGGCTGTTCTAGATGATAATAGCTCTTGTTTATATTCTTTAGTTAAGTTGCAACCATAGTCTTCAGTCTCTTCATCAGGAAATTTATTTTTAAGTACCTTACGTAATAATTTTTGTAAATTTTTTTGGACGAATTCTTCAATCTCACTGCCAGATTTTCTTGTTCTTGATAATTGATGGCATAAAAACTGAATAATATTATTTTTTTCTTTATTTATATCATCAAAATTATGGCTTCTAATCAGATTAATTACTGGTGCGATATTAATCTCAATTGGATTATTAACATTATTATCTATAATACTATCTTTGCCGTAAGTATAGTTTTCAGAAAATACATTTTTTATATTAGCCTGTCGATATTTTTGTTGTATCATATCATAAATATTTATGGTTTCATTTTCCTGTTCATTTATAAACCCGCGTAATAAGAATCGTGGGACATAGTGTTGATTTTTTGTATGTTGCATTATGTTTGATACCTCATATTAAATTTTGGCGTTAATTAATTGTAAATATTATTTGCAATGACTAAAAATACAGCTACTGAAAAAGTCTTTTATGCCGTGTAGCTAGATTATAACCACAAATTTCTTGATTGATTCAACCTTCGGAAATATGCAATAGATAAGCACAGAATGCCGTACAATCGTGTTAAATCTATTGTACGCACTTTGAAACATTAACAACAATGAGGCTTAACCAAAATTGATAAAACCTCAAAAATAAAACTAAGCAAGCACTTATTTAGCAGAAAATGTTTTGTTTAAACTGTCCTTACATGCAATTGCAGCTTCTTCAGTTTTTGTGCCACTAACTAATTGTCCAGAAAAGCAGCTGTCAACACAAGCAACATTACACGCTGTTTTTGATAATTTACCTGCATCAGAATCATTTTTACCAATAGATTTCAATAAAACTCCAGCGTCACAACTATTCATGCATTTCATAGTATCTGGATTATTCGCAGCATTAGTTAAACTTCCAAACCCACTTGCAAATGAAGCAGAAGTTATCGCAATTAAAAAACTTGATAATAATAATTTTTTCATAAAAATCCAACCTTTTAAAAATATATATAAATGTATGTAGAACATCACAAATACCAAGCAAATTCTAAATAATACTTGAGAAATTCCGGGCAGTATTGTATCATAAATTTTTAATTAATATTTACTTTAATCGTAAATCACAAACTAATTTTACCAATAAAACCGTCACTTCTTTACTAAATATTCCTGTAATGCATAATAAGATCATAAACTTAGCAAGTTTCTACATACTTATGCTTAACTACTTCTATGATAACTTGTCAACTATATTTTCTATGATAACTTGTCAACTATATTTTGCTAAATAGTTAAAAAAATATCAAA
>CAYWWJ010000057.1:0-3632 GCA_964462055.1 uncultured Neisseria sp.
CGTAATATACAAAAGGTGAAATGTGAATTTACAGAAAAATTGTTGCTTTATCAACTCTGCATATATACTTGAATATGTTGTTGTCTACTTTGCTCACCACTTTCACTAATTATTTTCATAAGCTTCTTCCTCATTATTAATTTTTTCTCAGTGTAGTTAACGTAACCATCGGTTGTCAAGCGAAATTAATTCACACCCTTGGTATTGTAAATTTTATGCAAGAAAGTGTTGTCAGATGCTTTTTTATAGAGAGGCGGTTAGCAACTCTTGTTTAGGTGATATTAACTAATCTATATATAACTTATAAATAAGCCGCTTTTATTGACTAAGTCTATAGTTTCTGTCGGCTTAACAATAATTACACTTGCTTTTTCCATGGCAAGACCATTGTAGCCGTGTTTTGCAAGGTAGAAAATAGTATCAGGGCCGATTGTGGGTAAATCAAGGCGCATATCCTGACCTAATTTTGCCATTTTAACTAAAACACCACCTTTGTTATTTTTTCTAAGAGATTCACAGCGCCTAATTAGATTATCAGTTCCTTCTGCTGCCTCAATACCGAGTACATAACCATCTGAGACAATAACTGATTGACCAATATCAAGATTACTAAGGGATTTGAGAGTTTTTATACCTAGCTCAGTATCTATTTTATCTTGCTTCGAAGGTGTAGCATTAGTTTTATGAAATCCATCATAATTACTTAATTCTAATAATTTTGTAGGTGATATAACTTTAAAACCTTTTGATTCGATAAAATTAGATATTATTTTCAGGGTAGTGTCGTCACCCAAAAATTTTTCTTTTAAAATTTTTGCTATTAAAAAAGAGCCACTCACATCAACTTTAATTGATTTTAAATCAGGTCTTGTTATAGCGCCGATAATAATTACATCTTTTACGTTGTTTTCAATAAAATACTCTAGCAACGCTCCGACTGAGCCCACGGGAAATTGTTTGTACGTATAGCTAGTAATTGATGAAATATCAGCTTCTCCTTCAAGAGCTGCGATAAAAACCTTGCCACCGAGCTTCTGATGCAAGCTTGCTATTTCTGATGGAAGTAGTCCTCCTCCCGCAATAATTCCAAGGTTTGGAGGTGTGTTAAGATTTTCTTCTTTATTTGAAAGCACAAAAACTCCTATTTTTGTCAGCGAGAAGAAATTCTACTATTTCTTGCACAATTTTATTTTGTGGATATTTTTCTTTAGCTATTTCTATACGTTTAGTGAAAACATTTTTAGATTTTTCATCAAATATTTCCTTTATTACTTTGGTTGCTTCTAGAGATTGTTTTTTATCAAAACCGCGTCTATTCATGCCAACTAAATTAGGACCTTCAAGATGAGCCCTGTCGCTCGTTGCAAGACCATAAGGCACAAGATCCCTAACTACCGCAGATACTCCGCCTATCATTGTGTGAGGTCCAACTCTTACAAATTGTTGCACAGCAGATAACCCTCCAATAATCGCAAAATCGCCAACCTCAACATGACCAGCAAGGCTAACGTAATTTGCAAAAATGACATTATTACCAACGGTGCAATTGTGAGCAATGTGTACTCCTACCATAAATAAGCAATTATCGCCTATTATGGTACGCATTGAACCATCTTGGGTTCCGTGTTGTATTGTTACATATTCACGAATGGTATTGTTTTTACCAATTATAATTTCAGAATCTTCTCCTTGATATTTCAAGGTTTGCGGATAACATAATGACGCAAAAGGATAGATAATCGTTCCCTCGCCAATCGTAACCCTACCTTCTATCACAACGTGCGATTTTATTTCTACATTATTGCCAATAACAACCTTATCACCAATAATGCAAAATGGACCTATTCTTACATTTGTTCCGATTTTAGCACTCTTGCTGACTATAGCACTTTTGTGAATCATTCAGTTTAACCTTTATCTTTAACCATTGCAGTGAAAGTAGCTTCTGAAGCAATTTTATCGTTTACTTCTGCCCGAGCTTTAAATTTCCAAACAGACCCTCGATTTTGAATTATACTGGAATACATGACCAAACAATCACCAGGTTCAACCACTTTTCTAAATTTCGATTCATCAATAGACATAAAAAACACTTCTTTATCTTCAGTGCTATCCATTGATTTAGCAACTAATACCGCTGATAACTGTGCCATTGCTTCGATAATTAAAACGCCTGGCATAATAGGTCTTGAAGGAAAATGCCCAGTAAACTGTGGTTCATTAGCAGTTACGTTCTTGATTCCAATTATCGATTTTCCTACCTCTATTTCCGTAATCCTATCAACCAATAAAAAAGGATATCGATGAGGTATTATTGACATTATTTCATTTATATCCATTGATGTATTTTCTTTTGTACTCATTTCTTTTTTTCATTAATTAATTTTCTTAACATTATGATTTGTTTATGCCAGTCCCTTATTGGAACTGCAGGAGTTCCTCCCATAATGCCTGGTTCTTTTATATCCTGAATTACCCCACCTTGGCCAGCAATTTGTACGTTGTCTGTAATAGTAATATGGCCAGCGACGCCTACTTGCCCTCCGAGTGCGCAGTAAGAACCAATAACACTACTCCCAGCAATCCCAACTTGTGCTACTAAAATTGTACCTTTTTTTATATGAGCATTATGACCTATCTGAACCAGATTATCTATCCTGCATAAATCTTCAATTATTGTGTCATTCATAGAGCCACGGTCAATAGTTGAATTAGCCCCTATCTCAACATTATTACCAATTAATACCGCTCCAGTGTGGTATATTTTTTTATGTACTCCTTGACTCGTCGCAAATCCAAAACCATCTTGTCCAATTCTAGCACCAGATAATATAACTACATCATCACCTAATATTGAGTAAGAAATAGATACGCTAGAGTCAATTCTAGCTCTATTACCGACCTTAACACCGTAGTCGATCAAACTACCTGATTCAATAATGCAGTCATCCCCTATTTCAGTATTCTCTTCTATTACAACGTTATGGCCTATATAACAATTTTTACCAATTTTGGCAGATTTAGCTATAAAAGCAGAAGGTGCTATCCATTCCCTTGTTTTTTTTGCAGAGGTATAAAACAAATCTATTATTAGTGCATAAGAATAATAAGGATTTGGCACTTTAAGTAAAACAATATTACTAGTAGGGTTTGCTACAAAATCTAAAGGCACAAGGCATGCAGCGGCTTTGCAATTTGCAACTTCAGAGATATATTTTTTGTTACTTAGGAAGGTTATATCAGTATCAGTTGCTTCTTTTAAGGATTTTACATTATGTATTAAAATGCCACTTTGATTATCTGGCACGCTTGCGCCAATAATAGGGGCAATTTCTTCTAATTTAAATGGTCCTAGATTTTTATAAAAACGTCTTGTGGGCATGTCAAAAACTAAATTCTTATTATATAAATTGATGTTAAGAATACTAGAAGCAAGATTCTAGTAAATACAATAAATGTTATTTTTTGTTACAAAATCGTAATATATAATTATCCCGTATGTTTTTGCAACAAAAGGTTGCAAAATTTAGCTGGTTAAATTATTATCAGCGATCAAATTTAATTATAGTGATTTAGTTGTTGGGAGCTTAAATATTTTGTTGAATTATGCTGCTAATTTTAGGTCTACATTA
>CAYWWJ010000058.1:0-3472 GCA_964462055.1 uncultured Neisseria sp.
AGAACCAACCATGATGAATCTCCTTTTTATATAATTGTCACATTGTGACACAATATCAAGTCACGTATATACTAATCACTTTACAATCATAAATTACGCCACCTGAGCCATAAGGAGAATTGTACGACATTATAAAGTTATTTGTCTATAACATTTTTGTGTGGTATTAATACAATATAGTATAACAATCAGTCTAATTAATAATTTTTATTACATCAATGCACATCATAATAAACATATACAACATTGATTTTAAATGTTTTTATACGAATTATAGATCTTGCAATTTATATAATTTTTTACTGAAATTATACAACATATAAATACAAAATAATTTCAATATGATGTAGTAAATTATCTGCAAATTAATTTAATCTTAGAAATATAAGATGAATTTTTTAAGTAAATACAGATATCACTATTATAGAAATAATAGTGATATCTGTATTTACTTAAAATAGGTTAATATTGTTGAAATTATTTTCTCAAAATTTTCAGAGTAGCGATGTATTAAATTATAGTGGATAGTATGATCTAAATAAGTAAATGTATTACTTACCGATACAAAAGCGCGAGAATATTTCGCCAAGTAGATCATCGGCGGTAAATTCGCCTGTTACAGATGACAAATTCATATGCGCATAACGCAATTCCTCGGCGATTAATTCCAAATTATGCCAATTGCTAAATGCGTCGTCAATATGTGAAACTGCTTTAGTAATTGCGACTAAATGCCTAGTTCTAGCTAAAAAAGTGTCGCTACTTACTATTGTTGGATTAAATCCGACCAATTGTAATATGCTATTCCGTAAAATATCTATTCCTGAATTTATTTTCGCAGACAAATAAATATGCGTTACGCCATCTTGATTTTCGGTTTTTGCCGTTATACCAGTTAAATCAATTTTATTATGCACAAATAATATTGGAATATTTGCGGGTAATTTAGCTAATATATCATTATCTTCTCTAGTTATCCCAATACTATTATCCAGCAAAACCAAGCACAAATCAGCTGTTGACAATGCATTATACGCGCGCTTTATACCAATTTCCTCAACTTCATCGGTTGTGTCTCTAATGCCAGCTGTATCCACAATATTAAAAGGAATTCCATTTAACATGATTTTCTCTTTTCTAACATCGCGTGTAGTTCCGGCAACTGCGGTTACAATTGCAATATCTTCATTGGCTAATGCATTTAATAAACTTGATTTACCTACATTTGGGCGCCCAATTATGACAATATTTGCCCCATTATTTAATACAACGCCTTGTTTTGTCGATGACAAAAGCTTATATATCTCTTGTTGCAACAACTCTAATTTGTATTTAATTTTTGCATTAGCAATAAATTCGATATCTTCTTCTGGAAAATCAAGGCTTGCTTCAACAAACATCCGTAAATCAATTAATTGTTGATTAATTTCATTTATATAGCTAGAAAATTTACCCTGCAAAGAACGAATCGCACTTTTTGCAACAGCTTCACTTTCAGCATGAATCAAATCAGCAATACTTTCAGCTTGCACCAGATCAATTTTATTGTTAATATATGCCCTTCGACTAAACTCCCCTGCTAATGCTAACCTACAACCAAGTTCTATACAGCGCTTCAACAACATTTGTAATACCATCGGACTTCCATGTCCTTGCAACTCCAATACATCCTCGCCAGTAAATGAATGTGGCGCTGGGAAATATAAAATTATTCCAGAATCGATCACACTTGCATCAGATGCAATAAAATCACAATACAATGCATAACGAGGCTTAAAATTAATCTTATTCGTAATTTGCTTTGCCAAATTAAGTAAATTATTACCAGATATACGAATTATTCCGACACCAGCATAAGAATTACCACTTGCAATTGCTACAATATTGTTATGAATTTCCATATGCAACCTTTTCTCTTTTTATCATTAGATTATTTAATTATATTAACAAAAAACCATCTATTTTCACAGATGGTTTTTTTAATTCTTTTATTAACTCTCTTTTTTCTGCATTGCGTTTTGCCTTATGGCTTTTGTCATGCGCACCTGAGCCATTTCTTTGCAGCAATGCCAATGCAATATAGTTCCTCGGCTTAAATTTTTTCATATAAATAAACTCCTAATAGCCTAATATTATACTATTATCAACAACAATTTGTCAAATAAATAATGTTTGTTACTTATTTGACATTGATGATATAATTACACTAAAAACAATTTCGGTAAAATAACGATTGTATGTGGGTAACCACACAAATACTGCGGCTAAGCTTAGTTTCAACAACTAGCAAAAACTGGCAAAAGTTCAAAATCATTTAAAATTTGTATTAAAATTATTAAAATGCCAAGAAGTATAACAATGGAATGAGTAGTCGTAGTTAATTTATTAAGTTTATTATAGGCGTAAGCAGCGGCTACTGGGATTAATGCTGCTGAAATTATAAATATATTTGAATGTTGATAGATTGTAATAAATGCGTTAGGAAAGGAGATAGCAATAAGTATAGGAATAATAAATCCCAAACATGTTGCATATAGCCTACTTTTTGCTGTATTATGCCATTTTAGTGCATCAATAATGAATGCAACTAGTGAAAATCCAACAGAGAAAAAAGCTGTTAGAACGGTGATGCTCGCAAAAACATGGATTAGGCTGCTAATTATAGCTGGTACACTTGGTTTTATAATAGTAAACTGCAGTAGATCACTAACTGTGTGTAGTTTTAGAATATCATTACGGCTAGCCAATGAAAAAATTAAAAATAACCATCCAATATATATAAACATGGGAAATACCATTCCAATCAGAATCGCAATTTTAGCTCTTTTTTTATTCCAATCATTGATTTTAAGAACTAGCGGTAATACCATATGCATCGCCCAAATACAAAACATCGTACTAGCTCCAGTTCCTAGATATTTATAAGCCGATGGCATTACCTCAAAAATTTTATGATCAATAAACTTTATGCCTAAAATAATTACTAGACCAATACATGCAAATTTGATTATAAAAATAATACTATTTAATCGACTGACTAAACCTAAACCTACAATAAATGTAGGTAAAAATAATAAACAGAATATCGTAACCCCAATTTGTGTTGAAGCATTTATACCAATCAATGGCAATAAAATATTATTCAATAGCTCGCCACCAGCATTAATATAAGCAGCAGCGCAAGCGCCCATTCCAAAAAGATTGCAAATATTAGAAAACCAATAACCTTTACGCCCAAAAAAAGTAAAGGCAACTGTTGAAGCATTTACATTATGATCATCATATCTGGAATAAACATCAATACTAATTATAGCAATATAATAAGATATAACAAAAGTAATGGTAATAAAAATTAGCGTATTAACTAGCCCAGGTCCTGCAGCTATAATTGGTAAAGCTAAAACTCCGGCACCAAATGCAGCGCCAGCAATTAACAAAGAAGAAAGAATTAATTTTTTCATATTATTTTCCA
>CAYWWJ010000059.1:0-3358 GCA_964462055.1 uncultured Neisseria sp.
ATATTAATGGTATTCTACTGCCATACTTTGGTAATTTCTACATTCATCAAATTACGCCTGCTGAGATAAAATCATGGATTGAAAGCATTGGTGCAACTGCAAAGACTATTCAAAATGCATTAATCATTATGCGAGCATTGTTTTCAGATGCTTTAAACGATGGATTAATTGAGAGTGATCCACTCAAAAAGTTAGGACTTGATAGGCTATTAAGAGTCAATGCAACTAAATCAGATTATGTTGTGAAGCCATTTACTGCTGATGAAATACAGGCAATACTTGATACAACTACTGGACAACTACGTAATCTTATACAATTTGGATTTTGGTCTGGATTACGCATAAGTGAATTAATTGCATTACAATGGGATGTTATAGATTTTAATGCTGGAATAGCTACAATCAAACGTGCTAAAGTTGTTGGAACTATAAAAGAGAAAACTAAAACCAAAGCCGGAAAACGTGAATTATATTTATTGCCCAAAGCTAGAGAGGCGTTACTATCACAATTTATGATAACAGGCAAAGACAAAGAAGTATTTCATAATCCAAATACTAATAAAGCATGGGCAAATAGTAACAAAGTAGCTGAGGCTTGGCGTAGAATATTGTTAGTTGCTGGAGTTGAGTATAGAAATCCATATCAAATGCGTCATACTTATGCATCAATGTTATTATCTAATGGAGAAAACTCGCTATTGGTTGCACAACAAATGGGTCATGTGGATGTAAATATGATATTTAGCGTATATGGGCGCTGGATACCTAATAACAAACTCGGCTTTAAGGGGAATTATTAATTTGGGTCAAATTTGGGTCATTGCTATGACATTATACCACTATTTAACTACATATTTACGGTTTTATAACTTATTAATAATATGACACAAAGCATTGGTATATATAGTGATAATTGATGATTTAGAAAACACAAAATGGTGGAAGTGGCGGGAATTGAATCTATAACCACACCACTGTTTTACCTCAATAATTTCGTGATTATACCATATTCTGGGCTAAATTTGGGCTATTGTAGTATTAATTATTTCTTATGTCAATTCTATGGCAAAATGATTTATAAATAAATTATAATCTATTACGATAATTAAGTCTAATAGGTTGGTGCACAAATATAATGCAATCTGAGAAAAAGTTGTGTGGTACCACAGAAAAGCAGTCTGATAGCTTGAGTAATTTTACAAAAGCTATCAGCAGTATAACTGTCAGATAAAATCTAAACTTCTATATATCCTCTTTTTCCTTATCACTTTCTTCAGAAGAAGTGCAAGAAAAATTTTCAACAGTAACTAGACTACTATTAAGGAAACCTGAAGATGAATTAAGGCTTAAACCAATGCTATCCGTTATTTTACCTAAGCTATATCCCCAAGTGATGCCTAAACCACACAGATTAAAATCGTTTACGTTTACGCCTATTGTTGATAAATCACCATCGTATATTGCTGCAACAGCTTTATGTGCAACTGAGCAACAATTATGGCCTGCCATGTTATAAGGCTGTTTCTTTGCTTCTTCACGCATCGCATCTGTTAAATCTCCCCATATATGGGAAATTTTTTTACCACTTTTTAATTCTGATTGTATAACAATGGGAACACAAGAAACAACTTTATTTTCCAAACCAGTTTTCACATACGTACCTCCATTCTTAGAATAGTATTGGGCTGAACTAAGGGAACCACGATTATCTATCAACACCATAACCGTATGGCTTTACATCTGCTAGGTATAACTTAGAATCATCTCGTTTAACTAAATCACCAAATACCACAAAACAATGTCGCAAATTGAGAGTATTATGCTGATTATTCTTTAGCGGATAGTAAGCTTGCAGATTAAGTTTACCTTCATTGTCGAGGTTACTGCCGGTGACTGATGCTGGACTTGACTGCATCATATCTATATCTTTTGTACAAAAATAAATCCCCCTATCTAGATCTATCTGTTGTCCATTAGCAAAAGAAAACGGCGACGACATTAACGCTATAATTAGTAATCTAAGATTTTTTATCATTTTGAGCACTCCTTTTTATTATAAATAATTTGCTCTATGAAATTCTTCTTACCTCCTTCAGTGTTGACAAGAAGTTCTATACAACCATTTGCATCCTCTATCGTACTAATATTAGAACGCCTCACGCTTATATCTTTGTTATACAGTTTAATTACATATTCCGTAATCCCTAAATCTTTTATTTCTTTAGCTGCCGATGCTCTTGCATAAATACCTGTGGCTATCTCGACATTACCCTCTGGGGTTATGTAGTCAGCTAAAACAGCTGTCGACATCATTGCCATCAACGCCACCAAAAATACCTTTTTCATGATATAAACTCCCAAAAAATTATTAACAATTAAACTTAAATAGCAACCTACGCCGAACTAAACCTAAGTCCAAGTTCTTTAGGTCCCTCAGCGATATACTATTTTTTAATTCCTAATTCTGACCCTCAGTACTCTATTCTATCATAATTTATTAGCAAAATCCCCGAATTATTCGGGGATTTTGCTAATAAATTTATTATGAACCTTGAATCACAATGTAGTTATACACATATTAAGTGTATTTTATCAAGCAATGTTTTGCGTTTTAATTCATTAAGTGTCACACCACGCAATTGTAGATGGGCTAACTCCTTAAACTTCACCCAGCTACCCGCCCACTCCAAGCCAATTGATTCGCCAATTTCTCCACATTTAGTAAATAACTGGGTATCATTCCACGATATTTTACCGTTAACCATAGGCGCAAAATCAAATGCAACTCTATAATTATGGAACGATTGGCCACCTTTAGCATTAGTTACTATTTTACCAGGAGTAGTTCTACCTTGCGCATATAAAGCGTCTTGGGATTCGAAATCTCTATAGGTTGAGGTGATTATTACGTGTATATTTTGCTGCTTACATTTTGCGATAAATTGCTCACACAGAGTTTTTACTGCAGGTAATAATTCGTTGATATCTCTTGAATTTATCATTTTTTGCTTCCGAGTAAAAATCCGACAATAATATTGGCAATGGCAGTGGTAATAAGCGTATGCGAGCCTATTGATGACCAGAACTCATCGATGGCATTAAAATGAAATATCTCCATGTATATGATAACTAATGCTATTATGGTAGTTTTCTTGCAGATGTATTCTTGCCAATGTGCTTTTATCCGATCAAGTATTTTGTCTTTAATTTGGTGCTCCTCTCAATAAACACTGTGTTATTATTTTTTGCATTAGTGATAATCGATATTAATGTTTGTCATTTTGTGCTTGTTTTAAACATTTGTATAATTGCTGCGGCGTCCAAATAAATGGATTACGTATACCCAATACTGCTTTTA
>CAYWWJ010000060.1:0-3282 GCA_964462055.1 uncultured Neisseria sp.
ATTTTTTTAACTATTTAGCAAAATATAGTTGACAAGTTATCATAGAAGCAGTAACAAATAAAAATATTTAGGAAATACAATGAACGATACAATTACCACATCAAATTTCATACGAAATATAGTCGAAGATGATTTAAAAACAGGAAAACATAAAACCATTGTTACTAGATTCCCCCCAGAGCCAAATGGTTATTTACACATAGGACATGCCAAATCAATCTGCCTAAATTTTGGTTTAGCTGAGGATTTTTCTGGCAAATGTAATTTACGCTTTGACGATACCAATCCAGAAAAAGAAAGCGAAGAATACGCGCAAAGCATTATAGACAATATTAAATGGCTTGGATTTAGCTGGAATGATGAAGTAAAATATGCATCAAATTATTTCGATAAGTTATATGAATTTGCGACTTGGTTTATTCAACAAAACTTAGCATATGTTTGCGATTTAACACCCGAACAAATGCGTGAATATCGTGGTAATCTTACTAGCGCTGGCAAAAATAGTCCATACAGAGACAGAAGCATTGCGGAGAACTTGGATTTATTCGCTAAAATGAAAGCTGGTGAATTTGCTGACGGTAGCAAGACTTTGCGCCTAAAAATTGATATGAGTTCGCCAAATATAAATTTACGCGACCCTGTGATTTATCGGATAAAGCGCGCACATCATATAAAAACTGGCGATAAATGGTGTATTTATCCGATGTATGATTATACGCATTGTATTTCTGATGCATTAGAAGAAATTACACATTCTTGTTGTACGTTGGAGTTTGAAGATCACCGCCCATTATATGATTGGGTTGTGTCACATTTATACCGCGCAGGCTTATTACTTTCTCACCCAAGACAAATTGAATTTTCACGGTTAGAGCTACAATACACGCTTACCAGCAAGAGAAAACTTAATCAATTGGTGACAGAGAATCTGGTTTCGGGATGGGATGACCCACGAATGCCAACTATTTCTGGCATGCGTAGACGTGGTTACACTCCTGCAGGAATTAGATTATTTGCCAATCGTTGTGGGATTTCCAAATCACCAAATATTGTTGATATGGCATTGCTGGAAAGCTCAATTCGCGATGATTTGGAGCACGTAGCACCACGAATCATGGCAGTATTAAAACCTATCAAAGTGATATTAACTAATTTCGATGAGAATGTGACCAGTTCACGTGAGGCGCAATTCCACCCGAATAAGCCAGAATTAGGCACGCGTTTATGTGAAATTAGTCGCGAAATATATATAGAAGCAGACGATTTTTTAGAAACACCAATCGCAGGTTTCCAACGACTTATTTTAGGTGGAGAAGTTCGTCTACGCCATAGCTATGTCGTGAAATGTGAGAATATTATCAAAGATGATGCTGGTAATATTGTAGAATTGCATTGTAGCATTGATCATGCAACCTTGGGGAAAAATCCAGAAGGTCGCAAGGTAAAAGGCGTAATTCATTGGGTTTCGGTTACAAAATCTATTTCTGTTGAAGTTCGTTTGTATGACAGATTATTAACTAAAGAACAACCTGATGATTTTGATTTTAAAGAATTAATTAACCCAAATTCATTGCAAATCACCCAAGCATTTGCAGAACCAGCAATTTTAGATGCCAAACCAGAAGATCGCTTTCAATTTGAACGCATCGGCTATTTTGTGGCAGATAAAGTGGATTTTAGAAAAGATAATTTGGTGTTTAATCGGACAGTTAGTTTGAAAGATACTTGGAAAGCAACTACTCAGACTATATTGAAATAAAATATAATTTACTATTGTCCTCAATTTTTAGAATTCACTCTCATAGGATAACTTACTAATTTTTGCGTTCAAAGATTGCAAAATATGAGTTTGTATTAATTCTAAAGCTATTTGGCAAAAACTTGCTAACGCTCAAACAGTTTGCCAAATTACGCTTTCTTCATTAACAAACTCTATATTTCTTCATCATTCACTAAAAAATTATGAAGTTATCCTATTTAGTTAAATATTCAGTAAAAATAAGGACTGCGGTATATTTTTAGGAAAAGAATATGCAAACTTACCCACAAATCAATTACATAAATTGCATCAATAGCAATGGTGAACATTATCGTATGTATTACAGCGCTTGGGGTAATCCAGATACCGCGACAAAGCATATGATGTGCATTCACGGATTAAATCGCAATAGTCGCGATTGGGATTACGTTGGTGCATATGCCGCAAGCCTTGGCTATTATGTAGTTTGTCCAGATATTGTTGGTCGTGGATTAAGCGCCAATGTGATTAATTATACTGGGTATAATATTCCTGCGTATATTGCCGATACACTGAATCTAATTCATACACTTGGCTTAAAAAATATCGATTTCATTGGTACATCGATGGGTGGAATTATCGGCATGGGAATTGCTGCGCTACCAAATCATCCATTTAGGCGCTTGGTATTAAATGATATTGGTGGAGAAATTGAGCTTGCTGGGTTATCACGAATCATGGGCTATAGCAATGAACAACCATATTTTGATACGTTATCAGACGCCAAGGTTAGTTTGATTAATACCAGCAAAGATTTTGGCGATTTACCTGATCATATATGGCAAGAAATGGCGCAGAATAGCTATCAGAAAAATGCAAATGGCAAATATGAAGCAAAGCGAGATCCTAATATTGCAAAAACATTGGC
Organism: uncultured Neisseria sp.; assembly: GCA_964462055.1. Taxonomy (GTDB): domain Bacteria; phylum Pseudomonadota; class Gammaproteobacteria; order Burkholderiales; family UBA11063; genus Aquella. Next base: position 2,670 of record CAYWWJ010000060.1, read on the forward strand.
ATTGTTATTTCAAATAAATGATGTTTTTAAGCCTGATATAAACATTGCAGATTTAAATAGTTTAACTACGAATATTAATTTGAGTATGAATTATGGAACTGCAAATTTTAAAATGAATGCAAATGTAAACCATAATATGATGGCGCAAAACATTATGCTGTGGCCTGTTTGGAACCAGATTATCAATTTGCCAACGTTAATAATTCGTGGAGAACGCTCTGATTTACTCAGCGTTGCAACGGTAAATAAAATGTGTGAGAATAGAAAAGATGTTGCAAGCGTGACTATTGCCAATGCAGGACATGCACCATTTTTGTATTCAGTTGATCACATGCAAATCCTCACTAATTTTTTTGAGGGCTCTCTTAATAATGAAAAATAGAAATTTAATAATAAAAGCAGATATTGTTTGGACTGGCATTGGCGTAGTAGTTGTTCTTGGTGGAATTCTGGCAAAAGGTTTCCACTGGTAGTAAAATGTGTAGCCACCAAAATTAAATACAATTAATTATTGAATTTATAACGTTAACAATGCAAGAATTAAAGATATGGGGTGGATGATGGGGCTCGAACCCACGACAACCGGAATCACAATCCGGGGCTCTACCAACTG
>CAYWWJ010000061.1:0-3036 GCA_964462055.1 uncultured Neisseria sp.
ATATTTTGCTACTGATTTAAAACGAAAGTACAGAAAGAATGTTACACTAGCATATTATTAATAATCCACAGATTATCGTTGGCGATTATACTTATTATGATGATGTGGAAAATGTATATAATTTTGAAAAAAACGTATTGTACCTTTTTGATTTTATGAAGGATAAGCTAATTATTGGCAAATTCTGTCAAATTGCCAGTGGGACTCGTTTTATTATGAATGGAGCAAATCATGCGATGGATGGTGTTTCGACTTATCCTTTTGAAGTTTTTGGAAAAAGTTGGAAAAGTGCTCCGATGAATGCCGTAAGTAAAGGGGACACGGTAATTGGCAATGATGTATGGTTTGGTAACTCAAGTACTATTATGCCAAGTATTAAAATTGGCCATGGTGCTATTATTGGTACCAATGCATTAGTTACCAAAAATATCGAGCCTTACTCGGTTGTTGGGGGGAATCCAGCAACACTAATAAGAAAAAGATTCGATGAACAAACTATAGACTTCTTAATGCAATTAGCCTGGTGGAATTGGTCTATAGAAAAAATTACGGAGAACGTAAATGCAATTGCTACTGGAGATTTAGTAACTTTGAAAAATTTGTAAAAAACTTAAATTGAAGTTGTATTTCAAGATGAAACATGATATTGAGAAATGCTTATTTTTTGTTTAGGAAAAAGATTAGCGTCTTAGAGTGGAGAGTTTGTAAAAGATTTATCAAATAAAATATTGTGGAAAAAGAAGAGAAAACTAGCATCGTATCATTTTTAATATGGCTTTGCATAACAGTTTTTTATTGTTATCAGTGTGTACTCAGATCATTACCTAATATTATTCGTCAAGATGTAATGTCTAATTTTGACATTAGGGCGACTGAATTTGGTTCGTTTTCAGGTATTTATTATATTGGTTATATTGTTCTTCATATTCCAATAGGAGTAGCTATTACAAGATTTGGGGCAAGAAGTATATTACCAATATGTATAACCTTAACAACCTTAGGACTTGTGCCGCTAATTTATCCCATGGGCTGGGATAGTGCATTAATTGGCAGGCTTCTTACAGGCGTTGGTTCCTCGGCAGCTGCTCTTGGTGCATTACAAATATTTAGAATTTTGTACCCTGCTAAATTTACAATGATGCTTGGATTAATGGTTTCAGTAGCATTAATTATAGCTGTATATCTAGGAAATTTAATTGTACCCATTATTTTGAATATAGGACTCGAGACAACTTTAAATATTTTGTTGTATTCTGGATTGGCGCTTGCTGTGTTTACTTATTGTATCATGCCAAAATCAACAGAAGAAGTATCGGAACGTAATGTTTTTTCTGATATTAAGTCTGTTATATTTAATTACAAGCTACTTTTTACTAGTTTGTTTGCTGGCTTAATGGTTGGTCCTATGGAAGGTTTTGCCGACGCTTGGGGAAGTGCGTTTTTAATAAATGTTTATAATATAGATAAAATATCTGCTGATGCTTTGACTTTATCCATACTGCTTGGAATGAGTGCTGGTTGCATTTTGTTACCTTATATAGCTGACAAGACAGGTTATTATTTTGGAGTGACAATAGCTTCTGGATTGGCATTGATTGCCTGTTTTGCTTATATCCTAAGTGGAGTAGCTAGTATTAATAGTTTAGATTATGTATGTATTATTATTGGTATTTTTTCAGCTTATCAGGTAGTAATGCTTTCTAAAATTGCTACTTTCGTTTCAGAAGAAAGAAGTGGTATGGCTGGGGCAGTTGCTAATATGATTATTATGGCTTTTGGTTGGTTCTTTCATAATTCAATAGGATTGACGTTAGATAGTATGTGGGATGGTGAAATCTCCGAGGGTGTAAGGCAATATAGTACTGATGCATTTGTAAAAAGTATCACTATTATTCCAACTGCAATAATAGTTGCAATAATAGGGTTGTTTGCAATAGCAATGTTGAGCTTTATAAAAACCAAAAGAATCAGAAAAAGCAGTAGTTATTAATTTCTATGTTGTATCTAATGCAGACTAACTAATTTGACGAAATTATCTGTTTATTCCATTCTAGTGACTGGTGTTAGTAGTTTATCTAAATGATATTCTTGACCAACTGCTGAATTTATAGTATCAGCAAGCTTGCGTATATCTTTTGATATTTAATTATATATAGAAATGACTTTAACAATAAGCGTGATTAAGAACTATTTCCGATTTATGGGCTATTGCTCATATCATGGATTTGTCACGCTCTCTGGTGCTTGCTCTACGGCCAGTTATTCATTTCAAAATATAGTTAAGTTATCAAACAAAAAAATATCATGCAACAAATTAAAATCTCAATATTCCGAAGCGATCTAAAACAAAAATTATTCTCAAGTAATTTATTAAGAAAATTTCTTTCATCTTGTTTTATTACGTTAGCTTTATTAATAAATTCAGTAATAGCTACAGACAATCAAAAAGTTGTTGCTATAACTCAAATAGTTGAACATCCTTCGCTAGAGGAAGCAAAACGTGGAGTTTTAGATGTTTTATCGGAACACGGCTATATTGTGGATCAGAATTTAAAAATTATAGACCAGTGTGCACAAAATAGTATTCCAAATGCAATTTTGATTGCTAAGAAATTTATATCCATAAACCCCGATGTGATTATTCCAATTTCCACTCCTTCGGCACAATCAGTGATAAATTCAGTTAGAGATACTAATATCCCAGTGGTATTCTCATCGGTAACTGATCCAGTTGCAGCTGGTTTAGTACAGTATCTTGAACAACCAATTGAGAACATTACTGGTACAATCGATTCTCCTTTAATTTATGAAGAGATAAAGCTCATTCAAGAATTGTTACCTGATATAAAAACTATAGGTTTTATATATAATTCAGGGGAAGCAAATTCTGTAAAAACTATAGCTCTTTTTAAACAAGCAATAGCTGGAAAAATGAAATATACCGATTCGACTATTGTTAGTTCTAATCAACTAACTCAAGCTATCAGGGCAATTGCATGAAAAATTTATTTGATAATACCACGATAATTTAATAGA
>CAYWWJ010000062.1:0-2446 GCA_964462055.1 uncultured Neisseria sp.
CTAAGTTAAGCTCTTCATCAATTGGAATTGAGCCTTCTGTATTTTTAGGATCTGATGCATAATTGTAGTCTATATCTGCAGCAGCCAATTCAAGAATATATGCTTCCTGCTGTGTTTTAGCTATAGTCAATATGATATTTACTTCTGTATTATCAAAATCATTTTGTTCTGAGACTAAATCAAGCATGCCGCTTCCTTCTGCATAAGGAACTTGAAAACTTGGATAACGCATTTCAGATGTCAGTAATTTATATAAATATTCAGTATTATCACTACCATTTTGATCTGCAATTTCTTTCATATATGTAGCAATATTACTCATTGTGGTTGCATCAAGTAAATTATGCATAGTTTTAAAAGCAGACGTAGTCGTAAGATAATCGTTAAGATTGTTTGATCCAGTATCGCTGATGACATTAATATAGCTGTTATAATAGCCATCAATACTATTCATTAAAGCATAAATATCATTTTCAGCTTGACTGCTTATGTTTGTTTCATATTCTGTTTGGAAAGCTTCAAACTCTCCTTCTAACTCGTCAATTGAAGATTGGAGTTCTATCATATTTTGATTAATAATGTCGATGTCGTCTTGAATTGCTGTTAATTCTTCTTGCTCATAACCATCAGTGCCAGATGCAAATAAACTAATTAATGGACTAACTATTAAACAATCATCTAAATAATATTCTGTATCTACAATAAAATCCGTAACAACATCTTCAGTTATATCAGTTTTTGCTTGTTTTATAATTTTAGGCTTAGAAACTTGTATTTGGCTATTATTTGTAATAACATTTTGTATGTTATCGTAAAAACTTATTGTTTGATTACTTTGATACAACTGTGTATAATAAAGTCCAAGATATTGATATGCTTGCAAGAAATTTTTATTACCAGACAAATTAAAGACATGAGAAATTTGCCTTAATAATTGTTTTTTATCATTTGAACTTTTAGCTAATATTTGGTCAAATAGATAGTGTCCAGTAGATGTTGCATTGACCAATGTCCTTGCTTTCGGATTTAATAAAGCCGCAGCAACAAATACACCATCTTTATCACTAATAACAATTTGTGATTGATTAGTTGTAAGTTTACATATATTATTCACACAAGATAATGGCTGATTATTTACATAAAATTGAATACTTGATAATGACGAATCTATGCGAATTGTATATGTTTTAGCAATACTTGTACTCGTTGCATCAGTACTACTAGATGCGCTAGTGGTAGCGCTGTTATCGCTACTATCACCATTACATGAGCTCAATAACATTCCACATAAAAAAATAAAAGAAAGAAATAGATTGCGTATTTTCATTTTAAGTTATAACCTTTTTAATAATATATTTTTGATTTATTGTACAATAAAGCTACAGTAAATTGTTAATGCAAGATGTATTATTATTTAAATAATTATCATAAATAATACAAACTGTTATATGTCATACAATAGAAGAACCACATATGATAATGGCTACTCTATTGAATTTACTTAGTTTAATTTTTGCCATAGATTGCCATTCTATAAGTAGTTGTTAATCCAGAATTTGTTGCAACACAATTCGTTCCAGACGTTGGTGAAGACGTTAAATCACATACTTGAATATCATTATTTTTATTCATGATATATAAGAATGTATCATTGCCGTTTTTAGTGATTTTAAGACCCTCAGGAACCTTGGTTGAAGAATATAAATAATTATCTGGAGTTGAGTATATGTTTGTAAAGTAATCTATATTGCCAAATCCTGGTAATGTTATGTATAAATTAGAGTTATAAAACTCTATACTACCAGAGTCGGTATTGGTGACATAAGTTGCATATGAGTTATTACCAGATGATGTGCATCCTCCAGTCACGGATCCATCAGTTATTGATATTGGGCAGTAACCTATGTTATCTTCATATTTTGATGTTGTTATGTAGTCAGCCATATAATACAGAGTTTTTGTATCATCGTTAAAAGTTAGAGATTTGATATAAATAGATTTTGAACCTGTATTATTGTTTAGGATATCGCCATTGTCAGTTAGTGTTCCATTGCTAGTATTTATGGCTAATTTGCGTATTTCGCTATTTGAGTTGCTTACATATAAATAAGCACTATCGTTAAATGTTGCCGAAGTAATAGACGTTGCAATATAAGTACTGGCGTTATAAACTGTAATGCATGGGTCAATACTAAATGTTGATTGATTGATTGGGCAAGCTTGTATCCAAGATGATCCACCACTAGTCACAGATAGTACGTATAAAAAATTACCACTTACCGTTACATCATGCGCATATAACCAACTTGCATTACCACTTGAATCTTGACCTGCAGAACTGTCAATATCAATTGCTGCACATGAACTTGCACCAGAAACATCTGTAAACACCATACTTTCATTAGCTACGCAACGATATAAACTTGATGCTTTACTTGTAGTGTTA
>CAYWWJ010000063.1:0-2136 GCA_964462055.1 uncultured Neisseria sp.
TGGAGAGCATAACAAAACGTGGGGTTTGCTATAAAAATCAAGCCGCTTTCCCAATTTTTTCCTGCTCCTGTTGACCAAAATCATATCTCGGATACCACTTAGCAAAATGTTTATGTAAATCATTATTAAGCACCTCTGTTCGGGTTTGGATTAAATAATGTGCTCCGGTAGGAGTCCACTGCATTTGTTGCTTTTTAACCATCCGCTTGGCAATAACTTCATTAACTGTTGACTCAACAAATGCGGTAGAGATAGTCTCACCATACCGCCATTTCTCGCCATAGTTAGGAATCAAATGCTGGTTATTAGTAATGTAAGTATCCATCTCTTCTAATTGGTTAATAAATTTTTGTTTATTCGTATAAGCAATCTTTTCATCATCTTCATTAGTCAATATCAACCAACAATCTTCCAAACAACTAAGTGATTTTTCTACGTTACCATGCCATAAATACCATTTACTGCTGGTTAAATTTTTTATTACCTCCCGACCCTGAGCTGGATCTGAGTGTATCATTCCTTTAGCAAACTGGGTTAATACCGTCATCCGCATGGTGATATGAAACCAATCTAAAACATGTTCTGCTTCTGGATACATCCGATATTGCAGATCCCTCAAATTATCTGCACCATCGGATAAAAATGTAACTTGTTGATTAGCTTGCATTCCTTGCTTTGACAAGAAATACATTAGTCTACGTCGTGGTTTTTTCTCCATAGTCTGAACAAATCCAAAGCGTTTATTGGGTTTTGATTTAGATAATGATTTACCAGCAATTACTTCAAAATTAGTTTTCTTTTCATTCCAATTTCTTACATATCCACCGTCTAACCCTACAGTAAATGGTTTATCTGGTTTAGACAAATTACCCCAATCTCTAGGACAACCAGCTAGATATTCTGGTTTACCTTCCAGCTCTAATTCACAACGCTTAGCTATCTTTAATAAATTACGTCTAATTGTTGTTGCATTTTCAGTTACGCTAATTGGTAATACATCATGCAATAGCTTTACTGTCTGACCATATGCCATTAAAGAACTCCACTTAGTTTCAATATATTGTAATTCTGGGCTAGTATGTTCTGGTAGCCAATCCTTTAAAAGGCTAACTGTTGCAGCACTAAACTCATAGCAATGACATTGATTTACCCTTAAACCAGGAATTGAGATTATTCCAAATAATGTTCGGTATTGAATGATGTGATAACCTTTGGAAGTTCGTGGTTGATGACAATGTGGACAGTTTTTATGTTTTATAACATAATTGTTAGCTTGTTCTACAACAATTACTTTTTGTAACTTAGTTAAAATATCTTTGGATTCAGATAGTGATAAGCCAACCACATCATTTGTTTCATCAGATTTTTCTAAACCTACTATTTCCTGTATTTTAGTTTGACCTTGCTCATCCTCTATAACCATTTGTATTTTAAAGCGCATGATACCTCTCCTACGAAAATAATAACAATATCTAGAGATATTATACACCTATTTCGGCCAAATCAGAATTTGATTTTTTACGGTTAAATTTAACTATATCTAATTGTTTAAATAATTTACGCAAACGATCTAAAATTGGTTGTTCTTCAACTTTAGTTGCTGTTGGTATCCTAGTAATAGTTTTAATGAGTTCATTTTGGATATGATACACATCGTATGTAGTAAAGCCTGGCATTCCAGCTCCACTCACACAAAATATTTGCTTGATTTTCCTAGAAGATAATTCTACAATATTTTCAATACGGATATCATGAATATGGTGTTCAAAAAAATTATACTCATAGGCAAATTTGTCACCGATATCAAATCCAAAATCATCCAAATAAACTTTATATGCATTATCAGCAAAACCCATTCCACCATCATACCAAATCCCATAATCTTTACCATAAATATGAAATTGATGTAAGTACTCATCATCCCAACCAAAAGATAATTGAATAATCTTATGAAAGGTAGCTAATGAAATAGCTCCTGGAATACGTATACGTCTCCATATCATTGGGCTCACACCACGTAAAGCTATTTTAACAATGTACGTTTTCATAATAAATTGCCAGAAACAAATAACTACTGACAATTATAATCAAATTATGCTTACTTTATCAAGTGACCCCACGTTTTGTTATGCTCTC
>CAYWWJ010000064.1:0-1900 GCA_964462055.1 uncultured Neisseria sp.
AATATGGCTTGCAATACTAAAAATTGCATAGCAACTCTACCTACAGCAGGAACCGTACTAAATATAGCAATTATACCTCGGACATATCTACTCTGGTATATATCATGCATGGCATCAGCTACTGACAATTTTCCCAAGAACTCTCCCATGCGAGGCGCATAAAAATAAGCAATCAACCAAAAAGACACGGCTTCTGCTAGGCTACACACAAGAAAAAAAATACCTTGTTTATGAGTTTCAGCTATCGTTATACTGAAGTTAGAGCCGCCAATCCAAGTCGCAGCAATAGTTGCAACAATAGTTGAAGTAGCAAAATTCCTCCCTCCAAGAGCGTATCCTTTAATATTTTTTATACCAAGCCCAGAAAAAATACCAAATATTAAATTAGCAATCAAAAATGCCATAACTATAAATAAATCCAAAGACATGATCTAAATAAACCTCTTATTGTTTCAATTTTACGTTTTGATTCGATTATAACTTATATGTAAATAAAAAAACAACTATAAATTTAAAAAATTATAGTTGTTCCAAACTTGGTGGCAATAAATTAACCTATTGGTAATTCTTGATTAACGAGACAAGAAGAGTATGACGTTAAATTCTTCTTGAAATTGAAATTAGAAGATTTAATAGTTAAATAATTATTAAATCTTAGCTCATATGACACCCACCATTAATAGATAAAGTTTCGCCAGTGATAAATCCTGATTTATCATCGATGAGAAACATAACGGCTCTTGCCACTTCTTCTGGCGATCCAAGTCTTTTAACTGGTGTAGAATTAATAATCGTTTCCAGAACTGCACTAGGTATCGTTTTCATCATATCTGTATCGATATAACCAGGGGCAACACAATTCACCGTTATTCCTTTAGAAGCAGACTCTCTAGCTAAAGCTTTAGTAAAACCTATAATACCAGCTTTAGATGCACTATAATTAGTTTGTCCGATTTGCCCAGCTTGTGCATTTATAGAGCTGATACTAATTATTCTACCAAACTGATTGCTTCTCATATTATCAATAACTGATTTGCACATATTAAAGCAAGAAGATAAATTGACATCTATTAATTGACGCCATTGCAATAACTCCATTTTATGCATCATGGCATCTTGTGTAATACCAGCATTATTAATTAAAACAGATACATGTTTCCCAAGATCTTTTTCAATTTTTGCAACATTTTTTTTATAGTCTTCAAAATCTGCTACATTCCAAGAAACGGTTTTAATTCCGTGTTTTTTAGAAAATTCTTCTGCAAGTTGATGATTTTGCTCGTAATTTGCTACAACATCATATCCTTGCTCTTTTAGAGCTATAGAAACAGCTGCTCCGATACCTCTTATCCCACCAGTTATAATAGCTAATTTGGACATATTCCCCTCTGTTTTAAAACTACTGATTGTAATTTGCATCAAGTAATAAATTTATTCAAGTCGTTTTATGATTATTTACATGTAGTTATTTATAATTTTATAAAACCTTGTTAGCATTGTGCTAGAAATCTAGGAATTTTAGTTATTAAGTTTAGTAGTTACCTGATTACGCGCATAATATATTAATTACCCTTGAATATTTTATAAAAACACATCTTTGAAGAAAATCAGTTGGTAGACCTTATGATACAAAAATTATTTGTTACTATTTTTTTAATATTATTCTCATTTAATAATAGTTATGCAAATATAATAAGGGACTCAGAAATTGAAGAAACTATAAATTTAGTAATTGCACCTCTGAAAACAGTTTCTGGGATACAAGATCTAAAAATCTTTGTCATAAATGATGAAACCCCTAATGCTTTTACTCTAGGTGGAACGCAGGGCAATTGCATGAAATTTAGAATAAAAGAAATCCCCGCCGCAAGCAGCGGGGTATTTTAGAAGAAAGCTAACT
>CAYWWJ010000065.1:0-1844 GCA_964462055.1 uncultured Neisseria sp.
TCTCTACTTCAACTCCAAGATTTATGATCTTCTAATACGAAACTGGCATTTTATACTTTATTGAAAATAATATACAAAACTAAAGCTAATAAAGCTATATGCTGTTGTGACGAAGAAATAGCGGTGTTAGATTTCAAAAAAATTAACCAATTGTTTAGATTTACACTTGAAATAAAATAAAAAAAACGTATAGTGAATTTTTTATATTTCTATGCTTAGCAACATTTAGCAACGAGCCATTATGTTAATACTTTTTATAGCTTTATACATGGTTTTTTCAATTGCAATTGGATTATATTCTAGTATAGGAGTAAGAAATTCTACTGATTATATTCTAGCTGGTAGATCCATACCACTGTACATGACAATTACTACGGTGTTTGCTACTTGGTTTGGTTCAGAATCTGTTGTTGGTATTCCTCCTGTTTTTATTAATGATGGTCTACGAGGTACAATAGCTGAACCAATTGGCACTGGATTTTGTTTGATAATAGTAGGTGTTTTCTACGCTGCAAGACTTTACCGTATGAAACTCGTGACTATTGGTGATTTTTATAGACAAAGATATAGTAGATTAGTTGAGCTATTAGTATCTTTATCAATATGTGCAAGTTATTTGGGCTGGATGTCGGCTCAAATAGTAGCTCTTGGGTTGGTAATAAAATTAGTATTTAACGATGCTATATCTTTTGAACTTGCTATGTTTATTGGCCTTTCAATAGTAATGATTTATACTATTACTGGAGGAATGAAATCTTTGGTGATTATGGATTTTATTCAAATGATATCGATTGTAATTGGATTACTTGCTGTTGCAGTTTTAGTAGCAAGTCGTTTTGATGGCGGTGCTACTGCAATTATACAAACTGCTGCTGCAAATAATAAGTTTGATTTTTGGCCAGAAACAAATTTTCATGATACACTTGAATTTGTCGCAACATTTTTGACCTTAGCTCTGGGCTCCGTGCCACAGCAAGATGTTTTTCAGAGGGTCATGGCTGCTAAAGATGAAAGGACAGCTGTTCTTGGATCGACAATTGGTGGTATTGTATACATAATGTTTTGCTTTGTGCCAATTTTTATCACATATGGAATTTCATTAATGAAACCAAGTATTTTTGAGGAAACTCTAACATCTGGAGGGGATCAGCAAAGAATTCTGGTAGATTATATTTTTAATGAAACTCCTGTCTTCTTACAAGTGCTATTCTTTGGAGCACTACTTTCGGCCATCATGTCTACAGCATCTGGTACTTTACTTGCACCATCTTCTTTATTTGCAGAAAATATTCTTAAAGAATCTTTAAAACTTACAGACAAGGGTATAGTATTAGCATCCAGAATTGGAGTGTTTTTTTTCGGGTTCTTGGTGTATTGTTATTCCTATTTAAATGTGAGTGCTGGAGTTACTATATTAGAGATAATCAAAGGGGCCTATTTAGTGACATTATGTGGTGCATTTGTACCTTTGACTTTTGGAGTTTATTGGAGCAAAGCAAATAATCAAGGGGCAATAACTTCTATAATTTTAGGAGTAGGAACTTGGGCAATATTAACCATCCTTGATTATGAGTATATTCCACCACAACTTCTTGGTTTAGGTATGTCAACGGTTGGTATGATCGTTGGGAGTTTGCTCCCCAGATATTGGAAGAAAGCAAGAACAAGAATTGCCTAGTTTTATCATCAAAATGCAGACTATTTATAAGGAATGAAAGATATTTTTCTATTATCTCCCTTCCAAAAACCTACTTCTGCTGTTAACTTATCAACATCCTTGCTACTCTGATCTGGGAGCTTAAATATTTTATTGAGTAATGGGTAAAAATTTGCTTTACTAATAG
>CAYWWJ010000066.1:0-1634 GCA_964462055.1 uncultured Neisseria sp.
TTAGCTTTCTTCTAAAATACCCCGCTGCTTGCGGCGGGGATTTCTTTTATTTTAATGACAAGACTTGCTGAGGATCAGAATTCTGGAGTAAGAGAATGGGCATGGCTTGCAATAAGACCAGACTTTGCTAAAAATTTACCTAAAAATATACCATATCTTATTGATTTTACGTGTCAATCTCCTAACTTAAGGCGTTTTGCTTCAGAACTCAGTAGGCCACGTGGTGTTTGGTGCAAGCATATTGTAGAGTTCAAAGAAGAGCCGTGGCTTGGTCTTGGAATTATAGAGCCTATGAAATCTGACGAATCAAAATATGTACAATTATCTGTGGGTAATTGGTTGAATGACGCAAGCAGAAGCCAAGCTAGTTGGGTAAAGAAATTGTGCCTTGAATGGCAGGCAAAATCCCCAACTAACCATACTTACAATATTTGTAAAAGAGCCCAGAGAACTATTAAAATCCCTAGGCTCTAAAAGTGATGATATAACAGCTCAATACTACTTTACTTCTGTTTGCACTACTATTGGAGTTTTGCCTTCAATTTTTATTTCAATATTAAATTTATCTCCAGTATTTAAAGATTTTTTCAAATCAAAAAGCATAACATGAATTGCTCCAGGTGCTAATTCTATATCGGTTTTAGCTGGCACGACGATTTTATCAATAGATGTCATTCTGCTCACACCTTTTTCATCTACAAAACTTTTGTGTAGCTCAACATTATTTGCTGTTTCTGAAGCTGATGCTCCAATTATAACTATATCTTTATCAGTAGGATTACTAATCTTCATATAAGCTGCTGAATTATTATTTGGTGAAATTGATTTCCTTGCCCATGAATCAGAAATTGTCACTTCTTTAACAATTTCTGGGGTTGGAGCAGTTGGAGCAGCGCTTACACCAGAGTTAGTGATGCTGACATTAGCAGTGCTTTGTTCAGCTGCTTGAGCGGTTAAAATACTGGAAAGTATAATTGGAAGCGCGGTAATTAGTAGAATATTTTTTTTCATAATTATCCCTATATATTGGTTGTTTGATGAGTAAGAGCACATAGAATTCTTGCACAATAAACCTGAAATATCAATAATTCTTTGTCATAACTATTGATATGAATTTTTAGTGTGTGTTTTGGAGTAGAATAAGTGGTCCAGAGATAATTTGCCTGGTCCATAAAGTAATACTGTGAATAGCAAAAATAACCAGTATAAATGTTCTAGTAGTTCCAAATAAGTCAGTTGAATTACTAAAGTCATTGCTATTAATGGCAAACAAGCTAATCTTGAAAACAAACCAAGAACTAAAAAACTTGGCATTGATAGTTCTATGGTAGTAGCTAGATACGCTGCTATTTCAGGAGAAATCAATGGTACTTTATATTCATATTCAAATAAATAAAACGTGGAATCAAAACTAGATATTTTAGTTAAACCAGAATACCAAAATATTTTAGCCATCCAAATTCTCATAAACAAAACAAGCAACGAAAAAACATAAACTGCAGCAAAGTTGGATAACTTAAAATATAGTAATCCAATTTTACTTTGGCAAAATTTTGCTAATAATTGAATCATAATTTTCTTATTGATAAAGCAACAATTTTTCTGTAAATTCACATTTCACCTTTTGTATATTA
>CAYWWJ010000067.1:0-1500 GCA_964462055.1 uncultured Neisseria sp.
GTAATTTGATGAATGTAGAAATTACCAAAGTATGGCAGTAGAATACCATTAATATATTTACTATAACCGACAAGTGTTGATGGTGACATGTTGCCATTCTCAACCATTTGCTCATAATTTGCCAGTAACTTTGATAATAATTCATCACAACGATGTTTCTTATGCTTTGGTATGCTATCATTAAATTTATCTGCATTTTTGGAATCAGGGAAGAATTCGCTATAGTTAAATTCACTACGCTGTATTTTTAGTAAAATCTCAGCACGAATTAATGTTGCTTGCTTAATATTAGCCTTAGTTGATTCAAGAGATAATGTTTCACGACAGCGTTCGCCTTTATAACTAAAATGAATGCGAATTTTATCACCACGTATTTCAATTCCATTATTTTGAATCTTCATCTTCTACCCATTCATCAAAGTTAATTAAGTTTACATAAATAGTTTTGCCTTTCTTTTTCAAAATTGGCTTATCGTATAATTTCCATTTACGATTCTCTGAGTTGAACTTATCGATAGTCCAACCATATATTTCTCTGAACTTGATGGCTGGTATCCATTGTATTAAACGATTATTGATATTCATAATTTTTTCCTAATCTGATTAAATCACAGGTTAATGGCGCTAATGAGTAATATGTCTTATGTTTCTGTACCACTTTGCGTACCACTAAATCCCTTAAATAATTAATAATACTTGTTTGGGTTAAGCCTAAGACATCAGCTATTTCAGCCGATGTTTTTTGTGCTGTAGTTAGCTGTTTAATTATTTCAAGTCGTATATTCATGATTTTCTCTTTTCCTTTGTTTTCTTAATTTGGTTAATTCATCTAATTCAATCCACTGCTTACCCGTCCATTTTGGACTACGAGTAACAAGCATTAAGCGTATGTCTGGATATTTAAATTCAAATAATTTTTTTTTAATTTTAAAACTTTCTGTGGTAAATCCTTTACAATCTATAACTACATTATCAATCATAAAATCAGCAATGTATTCAATTTTGCGCCTATATTCCCCATGCTTATTTATGAAAGCTGGTTGTAAATCAAATCTAGGTTGTAATTCAATTTCATCAGCATTAAAACATGTGAGTAAGAACAAATAATAATTTGCTTCCATTTGGCTATCGAATTTAATCCCCATGTATTCAATTTTTTTTGCGTTATATTTAGTCATTTATTTACTCCAAATAAATCCATTTAGTTATACAATTAATTGCAGTTGCTTACCACCCCAAAAAAACTACTTGAGCTTTTCTACACAGTATACCTGTCCTTTGCTGATAATTTCCATTTCCGGTTTACTCATCATAACTCACTTTTTTATTAATATTACTATACCAATCTTGCCATGCTTGTACTTTATCTGCACAATTGTAATATGCATGATAGTTGTTCAGCACTGTGTCAACTATATCAACCAACCTAGCTCCTGTGATTGTCTCTAACGACTCGCATGGCTGTAATAATGTTGTTGGCACTGCTGGGGTCTCTTGTCG